>NZ_JBFODH010000029.1:0-577414 GCF_040908225.1 Aeromonas sp. R5-3
TTTTGCCTGGCGGCAATAGCGCAGTGGAACCACCTGACCCCATGCCGAACTCAGAAGTGAAACGCTGTAGCGCCGATGGTAGTGTGGCATTCGCCATGCGAGAGTAGGACACTGCCAGGCACCCAATTGAAGAAGCCCGCTCATCTGAGCGGGCTTTTTTATTGCCTGAAATTCAGTCATTTCTCCCCTAAGTGCAGTTCAGCTGTTCGATCTGCAACCACCTTACTCACATTGCTTCTTGTGCGGTTTGCCCATTACGGGGTTGATATTTGTCCATCAATTCAATTGTTGAGCAGAAAAAGCACGGAATGTGATGCCTCTACCTTTCTTGCGATGCCCGCTCTGCTTTAATTCGTCAGCCCACGTTCGATGGGCCAAGGAATCACAATAATCTGAGGAATGGACACATGTTCAAAAGAACAGTAACGATGATGCTGGCGGCGGGAACCCTGGTATTAGGCGGTTGCGCATCCAATGGCGGTGCAGAGCAGGCGGCGGACAACAGCGATTTCGGTGGCAAGTCCATCTACCTGCGCGGGGAGATGAACGACTGGATGGCAACCGACGCGAGCAAGGTGGTCAAGGTGGCCGACAAGCTCTATATGGCCAAGGGAACGCTCAAGAAAGAGTGGGCTCCTTACAAGTTCAAATTCGCCGACTCCGGCTGGAGCTGTGGCACCAACTTCGGCTACAAGAGCCCAAGCGATGGCGTTGCCGTGCTGGGTGGCGAAGCCGTACCGGTCAATCCCTGCTCCAAGTATGAGGACATGAAGTTCTCACCGGATGCGGATGGTGTCTATGAGTTCTATCTGAATATGGCTGGTGACACCCCGACC
The DNA here is from genome assembly GCF_040908225.1 of Aeromonas sp. R5-3. Lineage (NCBI taxonomy): Bacteria > Pseudomonadati > Pseudomonadota > Gammaproteobacteria > Aeromonadales > Aeromonadaceae > Aeromonas > Aeromonas sp. R5-3. Next base: position 837 of record NZ_JBFODH010000029.1, read on the forward strand.
GTATACGTCAAGAAGCCCTGAGCTGCGACGGGAAGCAAGCTTCCCGGGCAATTAAATGACGCGATGTAATGCCCCGGACCAGTACCCTGCTGGCCGGGGCATTTGCTTGTGGCAGGCATGACCAGAAAGCGCAAATAATTACTATATATTGTGATTTTATCTTTCACGTTGGCTATATGTAGTAATGGCTGTTACTGTCATGAGGTCGCGGCATATCCAGGAGGTTGATTGAACATGGCTAAATCACATCCGGTGCGAGAGAGCGAAAGCGGCTTTCGTCAGATCCCTCTGCAGGAGACTTCCCTCGAGATCTGGGACAGCAAGTACCGGCTCAAGAGCAAGGACGGCACTCCCATCGATGGTGCCATCGATGACACCTACCGGCGGGTTGCCCGTGCTCTCGCCGCGCAGGAGCATGACTCTGATGCTTGGTATGAGCCCTTCCTGTGGGCCCTGCGCCATGGTGCCATTCCTGCTGGTCGCATCACCTCCAATGCCGGCGCATTCGAGCACAAGCCCGCTACCTCCACCATCAACTGCACCGTGTCCGGCACCATCGAGGATTCGATGGACGATATCCTCGGCAAGGTGCACGAGGCAGGGCTGACCCTGAAGGCCGGTTGCGGCATCGGCTATGACTTCTCGACCCTGCGCCCGCGCGGGGCCTTCGTCTCCGGCGCCGGGGCCCATACTTCTGGCCCGCTCTCCTTCATGGATATCTACGACAAGATGTGTTTCACCATCTCGTCGGCGGGAGGGCGTCGTGGCGCCCAGATGGGCACCATGGATATCCGTCACCCCGATGTGGTCGAGTTTATCCAGGCCAAACGAGAGGATGGCCGCCTGCGCCAGTTCAATCTCTCCCTGCTCATCACCGAAGAGTTCGTCAAGGCGGTGAAAGAGGATGCCTCCTGGCAGCTTATCTTCCCCTACACCGCCAGGGAGGTGGGGCAGGATGGTATTGCGCTGGATGATCCCGCTCAGGTGGTCTGGGCCGACTGGCCCAACAAGGAGGGGGTTGTCGTCAACGCCTTGGGACAGGTCGCCTGCAAGGTCTACAAGACCCTGCCGGCCCGCAGGCTCTGGAACGTCATCATGACTTCCACCTACGACTATGCGGAGCCCGGTTTCATCCTGATCGACAAGGTCAACGAGATGAACAACAACTGGTTCTGCGAGGAGATCCGGGCCACCAACCCCTGTGGCGAGCAACCGCTGCCTCCCTATGGGGCCTGCCTGCTGGGATCCGTCAACCTGACCCGCTTCGTGCGCGATCCTTTCACCGAACAGGCGGCCTTCGACTGGCCCACATTTTGCAAAGTGGTGGCCATTTTCACCCGCATGCTCGACAACGTGGTGGCGATCAACCAGCTGCCGCTGGCCAAGCAGCGCGAGGAGATCATCAGCAAACGCCGTCATGGCATGGGCTTTCTCGGCCTCGGCTCTGCCCTCACCATGCTGCGGATAAAATATGGCTCTGCTGCCGCAATCGCTTTTACCGAACAGGTATCCCAGGAGCTGGCCATGACCGGCTGGCGCGAGTCCCTGGCCTTGGCGAAGGAGAAGGGCCCGGCCCCCATCATGGAGCAGGAGTTCGAAGTGACCGGCAAGCTGCTGCGATTGCGCCCCGAGATGGCGGCGGATGGCATCAAGCCGGGCGACAAGGTAAAGGGCAAGGTGCTGCACGCGCGCTACAGCCGCTACATGCAGCAGGTGGCCGAGGTGGATCCTGCCCTGGTTGCCGAGCTGGCCGAAGTGGGGGGGCGTTTCACCCACCACAGCAGCATAGCGCCGACCGGCACTATCTCGCTCTCGCTCGCCAACAACGCCAGCAACGGTATCGAACCGAGCTTTGCCCACCACTACAGCCGCAACGTCATCAAGCCGGGCAAGAAGAGCAAAGAGAGCGTGGATGTCTACTCCTACGAGTTGCTTGCCTACCGCGAGCTGGTCAATCCGGCGGCCATGCCCTATGCCGAGGATGAGGCGACCCGGTTGCCGGACTACTTCATCACCGCCGACGACATCACGCCGGCGCAGCATGTGGACATTCAGGCGGCAGCTCAGCGCTGGATTGACTCATCCATCTCCAAGACCGCCAACGTGCCGACCGACTTTCCGTTCGAACAGTTCAAGGACATCTACCTCTACGCCTCGGATTCGGGGCTCAAGGGCTGCACCACCTTCCGATTCAATCCGGTAGCCTTCCAGGGCGTGCTGGTGAAGGAGCAGGATCTGGAGAAAACTCTGTACGAGTTCACTCTGGAGGATGGCTCCGTCATCACGGCGAAAGGGAATGAGGAGATCGAATACGATGGCGAGCTGCATACCGCCGCCAACCTCTACGACGCCTTGAAAGAAGGCTATTACGGCAAATTTTGAGGACGAGTTCATGGTCAAGAAGATCGACGGGAAAATCGTCGCCTACCGGGTGAAAACCCGGGACGAGCCGCAAGCAGAGCCGGCCCAGCAGGAAGCCGTGGTACAGATGCACGAGACCGTGCTGCGGCCGGAGCGGCTGATGGGCACCACCTACAAGCTGAAGACACCGGAGCATGTCTCCGAGCATTCTCTGTTCATCACCATCAACGACATAGTGCTCAATGAGGGGACGGTGCACGAGACCCGCCGGCCATTCGAGATCTTCATCAACTCCAAGAGCCTGGAACACTACCAGTGGATCGTGGCGCTGACCCGCATCATCTCGGCGGTGTTTCGCAAGGGGGGTGATGTCACCTTTCTGGTGGAGGAGTTGCGCTCCGTGTTCGATCCCAAGGGCGGCTACTGGAACAAGGGCAAGTACGTACCGTCCCTTATCGCCGAAATTGGCAACGTGATCGAGACCCACCTCACCGAGATCGGCATGCTCAAGGTGGCCGGGCTGGATGAGCACCAGCAGGCGTTTCTGGCCGGCAAGCAGGCGGAGATCCAAGCCGCGCAAGAAGCCGACGGGCAGCAGGCTGGGAGTGGTTTTCCCCCCGGTACGGCGCTCTGCTACAAGTGCCACAGCAAGGCGCTGGTGCAGAAAGATGGTTGCATGACCTGCCTCAACTGCGGCGACTCCAAGTGCGGCTGAGCCCTGGAGTGTCGGCAAAGGGCTACTGCTGTTTTTCTGCGCAAACAAGCGGGGTGCCCAAGTGATTTGTTGCGTGATGGTAAAATCGGGCGTAGCGTTGGAGGTAATAAAACTGTCACGGCCGTGTGGTTTCAATGACATCTGAGATTCACACACGTGGCACCTTCAGTGCCAAGGAGGATGCTTATGGACAATACGGACCGAAAGCTGTTTATCCTGGATACCAACGTTCTGCTTCACGAACCCCTCGCCATCTACTCCTTCAAAGAGCACGACGTGCTCATCCCCATGACGGTGCTGGAAGAGCTAGACAACATCAAGGATCGCCACAAGGATGTCAGCCGTGATGCGCGCATCGCCATCCGGGCGCTGGAGGACGTGTTCCGCGACGCGACACCCGAGCAGATAGTGCAGGGGGTGGCGCTGGCCGGCGAGGCGAGCGGCCACATCTCCATCTTCAGTGACCACCATCTGCCCCAGGATGCCGAGGTGTTCACCGACAAGGAGGCCGACAACCGCATCATCAACGCGGCCCTCTACCTGCAAAAGCATGAGCTGAAGCGGCAGGTGGTGCTGGTCACCAAAGACATCAACATGCGGCTCAAGGCCAAGGGGGCCGGGCTTGCCCACGTCGAGGATTATCGCAGCGACCAGCTGATCGATGACATCCGGCTGCTCGCCAAGGGCTTCCAGACGGTGCCAGGCAGCTTCTGGGAGCGGGTCGGCGAGTGTGACAGCGAGACCCATGGCCGCGATACCGTCCACGTCATCGATGCCAAGCTGCTGGAGGGGGTTCACGTCAACCAGTACCTGATCGATGAAGAGAACTTCTTCGCCGCCCGGGTGCTCAGCCACGACAACCAGAAGATCCGCATCAAGGATCTGGGGCGCGAGCGACTGATGTCCCGCAAGGCGTGGGGGGTTCATCCGAAGAACGTCTATCAGGGCATGGCGCTCGATGCGCTGCTCGACCCGCACATCGATCTGGTGATCCTGACCGGCCCGGCGGGCTGCGGCAAGACACTGCTGGCCATGGCCGCCGCCCTGGAGCTGGTGATCGAGAAGGGGATCTACGAGAAAGTCATCGTAACCCGTAATACTCCGGAAATTGCCGAGAGCATCGGCTTCCTGCCCGGCACCGAAGAAGAGAAGATGATGCCTTGGCTGGCTGCGGTCACCGACACCCTGGAGGTGCTGCACAAGCAGGACGAGAACATGAGCGGGTCGCTGAGCTACATCATGGAGAAGGCCAACATCCAGTTCAAATCGGTCAACTTCATGCGCGGGCGCAGCATCCAGAACACCTTCGTGCTGCTGGATGAGTGCCAGAACCTGACCGCGTCCCAGATCAAGACCATCATCACCCGCTGCGGCGAGGGCACCAAGATTGTCTGCTCCGGCAACCTGGCCCAGATCGACTCGAACTACCTGAGCCCGGTGACCTCGGGTCTGACCTACATAGTCGAGCGTTTCAAGGACTTCGACGGCAGTGCCAACATTTTCCTGAACGGGGTGGTGCGCAGCAAGCTCGCCTCCTTCGCCGAGGAAAATCTCTGATCTGACTATCCATCCTCATATGGAAAAGGGAAGCCGACCGGCTTCCCTTTTTTGATCCCGTTGCCGGTCACTGCTCCTTTGTGCGGCCAAGGTAGCGCAGCAGTCCGGGGTGATCGCTGTTTTGCAGTATGTCGGGTTTGCCTTGCAGGGCGATGCGCCCCTCGTCGACGAACAACACCTGGTCGGCGAAATCAGCAGGGCATCCTCCGGCCTGATAGTGGGAGACCATCAGTTTGTTAGCCATTCACTATGGCACTAGAGCGCGGCCAAGGTAGCGCAGCAGCCCGGGGTGATCGCTGTTTTGCAGTATGTCGGGTTTACCTTGCAGGGCGATGCGCCCCTCGTCGATGAACAATACCTGGTCGGCGATGAGCTGGGCATCTTCCGGGTTGTGAGAGACCATCAGCACGGTAATACCTTGCTCGCAGGCGAGCCTGGCCACCTCCGCCAGCATCTCCCGGCGCAGGGCCGGATCGAGCGCCGAGAAGGGCTCATCCAGCAGCAGCAGCGGCTTGCCGCGTACCAGGGCGCGGGCCAGCCCGACCCGTTGCTGCTGGCCACCGGAGAGCTGTTCCGGCAGGCGCGTGAGCATCTCGCCGAGGCCGACCCGGTTCGCGGCATCCTTCACCTGAGCCCGCTGAGCGGCGTTCAGGCGCAGGCCGGGGTGCAAGCCGATGGCGATATTGTCGAATACCGACAGGTGCAGGAACAGGTTGTGATCCTGAAACAGGGTAGTGACCGGCCGTGCGGCTGGGCCCTGCGGCAGCAGATCTTCACCATCGAAGCTGAGGGTGCCGGATTCTATCGGCACGAAACCGGCGATCATGCCGAGCAGGGTCGACTTGCCTGCCCCGCTCGGACCGATCAGCGCGGTGATCTCCCCCTTGGGCAGGATGGCGCTGAAGCTGACGCGCCAGTCCGGGTAGCTGGTCACCAGCGTATCAATGTTCAGCATGTTTTCCTCTCAAGGGGGGCGTTTGAGCGGCCAGCACAGCCGCCGAGACGGTAGCGCCGGGTCTTTTGTCTCTCAATGGTCGGCATGCTTTCCTCCAAGCCCCCGCTCTACCAGCCAGAACAAGGAGAAGCAGAGGGTGAGCAGCAGCAGGGCGGTGGCGGCCGCCTCGGTCAGCCGGTAGCTGCCGAGCTGCTGATAGAGCAGCCAGGGCAGGGTGGTGAGCTCCTGGCTGCCGAACATGGCGATGGCGCCGAGATCCCCGAGCGACAAGATCATGGCCAGCGCTGCTGCCTGGCCCAACGGACGGCGCAGCAGGGGCCACTCCACCAGTCGCAGGCGATGCAGGCCGTGTACCCCCAGGCTGTCGGCCAGCCGGTCGTACTGGCGCACCACCAGCTGCATGGGGGCGGAGAGGGTACGCAGCACATAGGGCAGCGCCATCAGGGCGTTGACCAGCACCACCAGCCAGGGGCCGAGGGCAAAGACATCGGCAAACGGCATGCACAGGATGAAGAGGCCGGTGGAGAGCACCACCGCCGGGATCATCAGGATCACCGAGCCACTGGTCTCCCACAGGGCGGCGGCCCGCCGCTTGTGCTCCCGAACCCGCAGATGGCGGCTGGTGAGCAGCAGGGCGCTGCCGAGCAGGGTGGCCAGGCTGCCCGCCGCCAGCGCAATCAGCAGCGACTGGCCGCTGGCCAGCCACAACTTGCCTGAGGTCAGGGCATCCGGCAGGCCGGGATTGAGGCCGGCCACCACGATGGCCAGCAAGGGGGGCAGGAATACCGCCAGCCCGATGGCAAGGGCGAGGGCGTCCACCAGGCCGCTGCCCGGCTGATGACGATCCGGTCGCAGACAGGGGCGATGAGAGGTGATCCGGCTGGCCGGGCTACTCTGCAGCTTGTGCTGCAGCATCAGCAGGGCGGCGGTCAGGATGAGCTGGACCAGCGCCAGTCCGCCGGCGGTGGCGAGATCGAAGTCAAAGCGCAGCGCCTGATAGACGGCCACCTCCAGGGTGGTGGACTTGGGGCCGCCCCCCAGCGCCAGCACGGTGGCGAAGCTGGTGAAGCAGAGCATGAAGATGAGGCTGGCCAGCCCTGGCAGCTGGGCCCGGATCAGCGGCCACTCCAGCAGCTGGAAGATATGGGAGGAGCGCATGCCGAGCTGGCTGGCGAGGCGCCAGGAGGATTCGGGGATTCTCTCCAGGCTCTGCAGCAAGAGACGCGCGGCCAGCGGCATGTTGAAGAAGACGTGGGCCAGCAGGATGCCGAACAGGCCGTAGAGGTAGTTGCCGGGAGCGAGCCCGAACCCGTGCAGCAGTTGCGGCAACCAGCCCTGCTTGCCATGCACCGCGACGATGCCGAAGACGGCGATGATGACCGGCAGTACCAGTGAGAGGCCGAACAGCTTGATGAGCAGGGTGCGCCCCGGAAAGCGGCGCCGCGCCAGGGCGCGGGCCACCGGAATGGCCAGTCCCAGGCTCAGCAGGGTGGAGAGCAGCGCCTGCCAGAGGCTGAAGCCCAGCACGTGGCGCAGGTAGGGATCGGCCAGCAGGGTGCGAGGTGCTAGCCCCCCGGCCTGCCACAACAGGGCCGCTAGCGGCCCCAGCGACAACAGCAGGATCAGGACGGTGGCGGCACTGCCCGGCAGCCACCAGAGCAGACGCGTCTCTGGTTTCACGAAGAGACGACTCACTGGGTAACGGCTTGCAGCCACTCGCGGATCCAGCCCTTGCGATTGGCTGCCACCTCGTCAGAGCTGAAGGCGAGCGGCTTAGCTACGGTGATCATCTGCTCGAAGCCCTTGGGCAGCGGCGTGTCGATCACCGGATACATCCAGTTGCCGGTCGCCATCTCGTTCTGGAAGGCGGGGCTTATCATGAACTGCAGGAACTGATCCGCCAGCTTGCCCTGCTTGGCATTTTTGATCTTGGCGGCCACTTCCACCTGACGGTAGTGCCCCTCTTCAAACGCCGCGGCCTGATACTGGGACTTGTGCTCGGCAATCAGGTGATAGGCGGGTGAGCTGGTGTAGGAGAGCACCATGTCCGCCTCGCCATCGAGGAACATGCCGTAGGCCTCTGACCACCCCTTGGTGACGGTGACCGTCTTTTTGGCCAGTTGCGCCCAGGCGGCGGGAGCCTGGTCACCGTAGACCGACTTCATCCACAGCATCAGCCCCTGGCCCGGGGTGGAGGTGCGGGGATCCTGATAGATGATCTTGAGGTCGGGCCGCGCTACCAGCTCTTTCAGGCTCTTGGGGGGCTGCTTGAGCTTCTCCTTGTCGTAGACGAAGGCGAAGTAGCCGTAGTCGTAGGGGACGAAGGTGTCATCCTGCCAGCCGCCGGGCACCTTGAGGCCATCCAGCTTGGTGGCGTGAGCGGCGAACAGGCCGCTCTGCTTGGCTTCACTGACGAGGGCATCGTCCAGCCCCAGCACCAGGTCGGCCTTGCTGTGTTTGCCCTCCAGTCGCAACCGGTTGAGGATGGCCACGCCATCTTCGAGCGGTACCAGATTGAGGGTGCAGCCGCACTCCTTCTCGAAGGCCTGTTTGATCTTGGGACCCGGGCCCCACTCGGCAGTGAAGGAGCTGTAGGTGTAGACGGTGAGGGTATCCGCCGCGAAGGCCTGAGCGGAGAGCAGGCCGGTGGCGACCAGCAGCAGGGTTTTCATGGGTGGCACTCCCTTTAGCAATGAGGTGCCAGCGGATGAGGGCGCATAAAATGAGCGCCATGCCTCAAATTCCTCCGCCAGCATTATCTGGATCAGGTTCACGGGTATAATCTCAGCGGTAGACCGCACCCCGTTTGAGAAACGCACCGCATTGTATTAACGTTCTTGGGGGGAGGCCAGCACAATTGTTTCTGCGGGCCAGCGAGACGGATCAGCTCAACAGAGGATGTTTGCGTGATCACCAGCACCAAGGAAAGACGCGCCTTCCAGCGCATGATAATCAATGCTCCCGTCACCATCTTCCAGCAGCAGCAGGTGCTGGAGGGGGTCTGTCGGGATCTCAGCGCCAACGGCATGGGCATCTCGGTGCCGGAGCACCAGCTCGATACGACCCAGCCCATCCGGGTGAGCCTGGCCACCAACAACAACCTGTTGCCCCCCTTCGAGGCGCAGGCCCGCATCATCAGGGTGCTGGAAGAGGAGGACGGGCTCTTGTTGGCCATCGAGTTCCAGTCCCTCGCCTGAGCCATCCACCTCCTTGCCTCCATCGACCAGCCCTGCGCTGGTCGCTTTCATTTTGGCCTGTCCCCCCTCGTTTTCATGACGTCCACCACCTATTTGTCGGCGCGAACCGGCTGCACGCTGAGCTGCTTGCTGTCGATGAAGGTCTTGCTGGTCGGCGCCAGCTGACCCATCGCCAGCTGGGCCGGGCCGGTGGGCTCCATCAGCAGGTAGGTTTCCCCTTCCCAGCTCAAGGTAGTCTCGCCCGGCTTGGCCGGCAGCGCCACTCCGAGCAGGGCGTGACCCGGTACGAACACCATGGCCTGTTTCAATTCGGGAAAGAGCTGGGCCAGCATGGCGGCCATCAGGGTCACCTTGCTGTCACAGTCGCCCTGATTTTGCTCCAGTACCTGGCGCGGGCTGAGAAAGCCCTTGCCCTGGCGGCCCGACTGGCTGTCGAGCAGTTGATAGGGGATGGCCTGAATGAAGCCGAGCATCTGGGCCGTGGTCTTCTGGCGCGCCTCGGTTTCCGTGCTGCCCTGCTGCTTGAGTTGTTCGGCCAGCGGTGCCAGTTCGCTGCGGCTCTCCAGCGCGATGCGCACGTGATCCTGCTTGATGGCGGCGGCACCGTCGGGGGCGGTGAACGGCTGAAAATAGTGCAGCTTGAGCCACGCAGCCTCCTGCTTGTCGCGCTCCCGGGTGAGCCAGCTCATGGCCTTGGCGACCTGTTCGGGCTGACGGCCCTTGAGCCTGAGCTCCATCTCGGGGCGGAAGAGGGAGAACTGCACGGCGGGGAACTCGGCCACTCCCTGCTGCAGCAGGCTCTGCAGCACGTCCTCCTGCATGCGGGCCGACCGATAGGCGATGAGCGGCGGCAGCTTGCCTGCTTCCAGCCGATAGGTGAGTTGCTGCACCTTGCCATCCTTGTCCTGCCAGCCGACGTTGAGCTGACCGCCACTGCTGTTGAAATAGGTCTGCCCGGCGCAGACCGGCAGCGCCAGCCAGAGGCCGCAGAGCAGGGGGAGGGCGAGTGTCATCTTCATCCAGGTGTCTCGTCGGGTATGCAGAAGTGGCGGGCCATGGTGTGCACCTAGGCCTGACAATAAAACAGGGAGCCAAGGCTCCCTGTTGATTCTACTCGTTTTTTGCAACTGGCTGATTAAATCCAGCTCGGCTGTTTCGCCTCGAAGGCGCTGATGGCGGCCTCGTGCTGCAGGGTCAGGCCGATGGCATCCAGCCCGTTGAGCAGGCAGTAGCGACGGAACTCATCGATCTCGAAGCCGAACGTGAGGCTGCCTGCCCGCACCTGATTGGCTTCCAGGTCCACTTCGATCTCGATGCCAGGCTGGGCGGCGACCAGCTGGAACAGGGCGTCGACCTCCTCCTCCTTCAGGCGTACCGGCACCATGCCGTTGTTGATGGCGTTGCCGTAGAAGATGTCTGCAAAGCTCGGGGCAATGATGGTCTTGAAGCCGTAATCCGCCAGCGCCCAGGGGGCGTGCTCGCGGCTCGAACCGCAGCCGAAGTTCTCGCGGGCCAGCAGGATGCTGGCGCCGGCGAACTGCGGCTGGTTGAGCACGAACTCGGGGTTGGGCTGCTCCCCCGCATCGTCCAGGAAGCGCCAGTCGTGGAACAGGTGCTTGCCAAAACCGATGCGATTGACCTTCTGCAGAAACTGCTTGGGAATGATGGCGTCGGTGTCGACGTTGGCACTGTCGAGGGGGACAACGATCCCTTTATGCTGTTTGAAACCTGTCATGTACGTTCCCTCTTACAGTGCACGAATGTCGGCGAAGATGATGTCGGTGACGGCGAAGGGCCATCCGTGTTGTTTGAATGCTTTCATCCTCAACCCCTCTTACAGCGCGCGAATGTCGGCGAAGCGGCCGGTGACGGCGGCGGCGGCGGCCATGGCCGGGCTCACCAGGTGGGTGCGGCCGGCGCGGCCCTGACGCCCTTCGAAGTTGCGGTTGCTGGTGGAGGCGCAGCGCTCCCCCGGTTGCAGCCGGTCGTTGTTCATGGCGAGACACATGGAGCAGCCGGGCAGACGCCACTCAAAGCCAGCCTCTATGAAGATCTTGTCGAGCCCCTCGGCCTCGGCCTGGGCCTTCACCTGCTCGGAGCCCGGCACCACCAGCGCCTGCACGCCAGCGGCGACCTTGCGACCGCGGGCGATGGCGGCGGCAGCGCGCAGGTCCTCGATGCGGCTGTTGGTGCAGGAACCGATAAACACCTTGTCGATGGCGACGTCGGAGAGCTTCTGACCCGGTTGCAGATCCATGTAGGCGAGGGCCTTGCGGGCGGATTGCTGCTCCATCAGATCGCTGAAGGATTCCGGCGCCGGAATGGGTTCATTGACGGCGATCACCTGACCCGGGTTCGTGCCCCAGGTGACCTGAGGGGCGATGTCGGCTGCGTCCAGCACCACTTCGGCATCGAATTTGGCATCGGCATCGCTCTTGAGGCTCTGCCAGTAGGTGATGGCCTGCTCCAGCACCTCGCCCTTGGGGGCGAACTCCTTGCCGCGGATGTAGTCGATGGTGGTCTGGTCGGGGGCGATCATGCCCGCCTTGGCACCAAGCTCGATGGCCATGTTGCACACCGTCATGCGCCCTTCCATGGTGAGCCCTTCGATGGCCTCGCCGGCGAACTCCACCACATAGCCGGTACCGCCGGCGTGGCCGACCTTGCCAATGATGGCCAGCACCACGTCTTTGGCGCTGATACCTTCAGCCAGTTTGCCGTTGACCGAAATGCGCATTGTCTTGGCACGGCCCTGTTTCAGGGTCTGGGTGGCCATCACATGCTCCACCTCGGAGGTACCGATGCCGAATGCGAGCGAGCCGAAGGCACCGTGGGTGGCGGTGTGGGAGTCACCGCAGACGATGGTGGTGCCGGGCAGGGTAATGCCGAGCTCGGGACCCATCACGTGGACGATACCCTGATACTTGTGGTTCAGGTCATAGAGGCGAACCCCGAACTCCTTGCAGTTATGAGCCAGCGTTTCCATCTGGATGCGGGCCATCTCGCCGGAGGCGGCGATGTCCTTGGTGGTGGTGGAGACATTGTGATCCATGGTGGCCCAGGTCAGATCCGGGCGACGCAGCTGGCGGTTCATGGCGCGCAGGCCGTCGAATGCCTGCGGACTGGTCACTTCATGCACCAGGTGGCGGTCGATGTAGATGAGGGGGGTTTCCCCTTCCACTTCCCGCACCACGTGGGCGTCGAATACTTTCTGATAGAGGGTCTTGGCCATTGCTCGGTTTCCTTGTTATCGATGCCGTGGGGTCAGATGCGCGCGGCGATCTGGCTGCCCATCTCGGCCGTGCTCTGCACCGGGTGCTTGGCGCTCGCCTGATGCAGGTCGGCGGTGAAGTAGCCTTCGGCCAGGGTCTGGGCCACGGCCTGCTCGATGGCCTGGGCGGCGGCTTCCTGGCCGAGGCTATAGCGCAGCATCAGGGCGGCGGAGAGGATCTGGGCGATGGGGTTCGCGATCCCCTTGCCGGCGATATCCGGCGCCGAGCCACCGGCCGGCTCGAACAGCCCGAAACCGGATTCGTTCAGGCTGGCGGAGGGGAGCAGCCCCATGGAGCCGGTGATCATGGCGCACTCGTCGGAGAGGATGTCGCCGAACAGGTTGGAGCAGAGCAGCACGTCGAACTGGGACGGATCCTTGATGAGCTGCATGGTGGCGTTGTCGATGTACATGTGATTCAGCGCCACGTCCGGATAGGACTTGGCGACTTGCGTCACCACTTCGCGCCACAGGATGGAGGAGGCGAGCACGTTGGCCTTGTCGATGGAGGTGACCTTGGCCTTGCGCACCCGGGCCGATTCAAACGCTATCTTGGCGATGCGCTCTATCTCGAAGCGGTGGTACACCTCGGTGTCGAATGCCTTCTCGGTGGGGCCTTCCCCTTCACGCCCCTTGGGCTGACCGAAGTAGATGCCGCCGGTCAGCTCGCGCACGCAGGCGATGTCAAAACCGCGATCCGAGATGTCGGCCCGCAGCGGTGAGAACTGCTCGAGGCCGGTGTAGATACGGGCCGGACGCAGGTTGCAGAACAGCTTGAAGTGGGCGCGCAGAGGCAGCAGGGCGCCGCGTTCCGGCTGATCGTTGGGGGGCAGGTGCTCCCACTTGGGGCCGCCCACCGAGCCGAACAGCACGGCGTCGGCCGCTTCACAGCCTGCAATGGTGCTCTGGGGCAGCGGGGTGCCGTGGTTGTCGATGGCGATACCTCCCACGTCATGGCGCTCGTAGTCGAGGGCGAAGCCGAATCTGGCCTGCACCTTTTCCAGCACCTTGACGGCCTCGGCCATCACTTCCGGGCCAATGCCGTCACCCGGCAATACTGCGATCCGATAACTGCTCATACTCACACGCTCTCCGTATTGATCTTGTCTGTTTTTGCAACGTTGCGTTCCATCTGTTCGGCCACCTGATCGGCGCGCCAGATGCTGTTGATCACGTGGATCAACGCCTGGGCGGAAGACTCTATGATATCGGTGGCCAGGCCCATGCCATGGAATTTGCGGCCCTTGTACTGTGCGACTATGTCGACCTGGCCGAGGGCGTTCTTGCCTTCCCCCTTGCCCTTGAGTTCGTACTTGTCGATGCTGATCTCGTAGCCGGTGATGCGGTTGATGCACTGGTAGACCGCGTCCACCGGGCCGTTGCCGGTGGCGGCTTCGCTGACGATCTCCTGGCCCACCTTCAATTTCACCGAGGCGGTGGCCATCACCGAGCTGCCGCTCTGCACGCCCAGGTACTCCAGCTTGAAGTGCTCCGGCTCTTCGTGGATCTGGCTGAAGAAGGCGAGCGCCTCCAGATCGTAATCGAACACCTGCCCCTTCTTGTCGGCCAGGGTGAGGAACTTGCCGTAGAGATCGTCGAGGTCGTAACTGCTCTCGGCGTAGCCCATGGACTCCATCCGGTGCTTGATGACGTGGCGGCCGGAGCGGGAGGTCATGTTGAGGTTGTTCTGGGTGAGGCCAATGCTCTCCGGGGTGATGATTTCGTAGGTATTTTTCGCCTTGAGTACTCCATCCTGGTGGATGCCGGAGCTGTGGGAGAAGGCGTTGGCACCGACGATCGCCTTGTTGGGCTGCACCGGCATGTTGCAGAGCTGGCTGACCAGGGCGCTGGTGCGGTGGATCTCGCTGTGGCGGATATTGGTGTGCACCCCGAGCAGGTCGGCGCGGGTTTTGAGGATCATCGCCACCTCTTCCAGCGAGCAGTTGCCGGCCCGCTCGCCGATGCCGTTGATGGTGCACTCGATCTGGCGGGCCCCCATCTGCACGGCGCCGATGGAGTTGGCCACCGAGAGCCCCAGATCGTCGTGGCAGTGCACCGAGATGATGGCCTGATCGATGTTGGGCACCCGGTTGAACAGGGTCTGGATTATGCCGGAGAACTCGGTCGGCACCGTGTAGCCCACGGTATCGGGAATATTGATGGTACGAGCGCCGGCCTTGATGGCGGCCTCCACCATGCGGCACAGGTTGTCTATTGGGGTGCGGCCTGCATCCTCGCAGGAGAACTCCACGTCGTCGGTATAGCGGCGGGCGTGCTTGATGGCGCTGACCCCCATCTCCAGCACGTCCCCGAAGCTCTTCTTCAGCTTGCTCTCGACGTGGATGGAGGAGGTGGAGATAAAGGTGTGGATTCGAAAGGCGTCGGCGACCCGCAGGGCCTCGCCGGCGGCGTCTATGTCCTTGGGCAGGGCGCGGGCGAGGGCACAGACCCGGCTCTGCTTGATGTGACGTGCAATGGTCTGCACCGATTGAAAGTCGCCGGGGGAGGAGACCGGGAACCCCACCTCCATGACGTCGACACCGAGCCGCTCCAGTGCCTGGGCGATCTGCAGCTTCTCCTTGACCGTCAAGCTGGCCGCCAGGGCCTGCTCACCATCGCGCAGGGTGGTGTCGAATATGATGACCCGATCTGACATGTGACTTCCCTCTTCCTAAGTTCGGTGACGTGCATCCTGCGTTGGCATAAAAAAACCCGTGCAGGGTGCACGGGTTTTTGTAAATTCCGGCTATGTCTGAGCCCGGCTACAAGGATCCCGCGCGAGAGGTCGCGATTAGGGAGATTAGTAGTAGCGGAGCGGCAATACGCATGATGAATCAATCCTTGCAGTCGATAACGCTTTTACCAATATCGAGATTTTTATGCTGTGTCAACCGTACGCACCCGGTTCATTTCGCTGGTTTATTTAATCGGATTGTAAAGGAGTGCAAATTTACTTGTCCCATATTCGGCCCTTGCCCGATTATCTGGTCATTCCTGCTGTACTCGATCATCTGTACAATCAGATCGACTTGTCAGTTTCTGCTGAATTATCCGAGGTATTAAATGGAAAAACGTAGACCTGGTCGTCCGGTCGGACGTTCTGACATTCGTGACAAGTTGCTCTGTGCCGCTCGCGAGCGTTTTCTGAACACCCCCTACAGCAAGGTGACGACCCGCGAGATCGCCGAGCTGGCTGGCTCCAATCTGGCCATGATCCACTACTATTTCGGCAGCAAAGAGGGCCTCTACAAGGCGGTGCTGGGGGATGTGGCCGAGCCGCTCGACCAGGCCTGGCACGACGAGACCGGCAACCGCAGCCTCAACGATCTGCTCAACACCTACTACCAGGTGATGGCGCCCAACAGCGAGCTGACCTCCGCCATCTCCAGCGCATTATCGACCGAGAAGAGTCCGGGTCGGGATTTTGTGCTGAACCGTCTGCTGGAACGCCAGCTGCCCCAGTTCGATGCCTTGCTGGAGTCCATGAAGAGCAACGGCGAGCTGGGTGACAACCTGGATCCCGAGATGCTGAAGATCTCCTTCCTCAGCATGATGTGGCAGCCCTTCGTGATGAAGGATCTCTACGAGCAGGTGTTCGGCCTGACCGTGGACGAGCACTTCATGGCTCGCCTGGCGGATCACAACTGCCGCCTGATGGAAAACGGCCTGCGCGGCACCCTGAACTGATCATTTGCCACGCTGGTAGCAAAAAGGGCCATTCGGCCCTTTTTTCATAAATCTGTTATTTGAACGTCAACCAAGTGTCACCCCACCGCCCTAGTCTGCTCTGAGACGCTAGGGAAGGAGGGGTTATGAACAAGATCCAGCAATGGGACCTGCAGGTGTGCCGCATCTGCCTGCTCCACGCCTACAACCGGCCACAGGCCAGGATCAGCCGGCTCATCTCCCGTACCGGTGACGGCCCGCTCTACGCCGTGCTGGCGGCCCTGCTCTGGTGGCAGGGGGAAGCCGAGCGCGAGCTGGTGAAGCTGGCACTGCTCGCCTTCGCCCTCGAGCTGCCGCTTTACCTGCTGCTCAAGAATGCCCTCAAACGCCAGCGCCCGGTGGGGCTGCCGGTCTTCATCACCCCCTCCGACCGCTACAGCCTGCCCTCGGGCCACACCGCCGCCGCCTTCCTGATGGCAACCGTGCTGGCGGCCAGCTTCCCGCTCTGGGCGCCGCTGCTGTTCGTCTGGGCCGCGCTGGTGGGGGCATCCCGTCTGCTGCTGGGGGTGCACTATCTAAGCGATCTGGTGGCCGGCGCCCTGCTCGGCGGTGGCTGTGCCCTGCTGGCGCTCATGTGGGGGCAGGGATGAAGATACTGTTCGGTGTGCAGGGAACCGGCAACGGCCACATCAGTCGCAGCCGTACCCTGGCGCGGGCCTTGCGGGCCCGTGGTCTCGCGGTGGACTATCTGTTCAGCGGCCGCCCTGCGGACGGCTACTTCGAGATGGCCGAATTCGGCGACTACCGCACCTTTCCCGGCATCACCTTCGTCAGCCATGAGGGGGCCATCTCGAACTGGCGAACCCTCAAGGGGCTCTCGCCCCTGCGCTTCTGGCGCGACATGCGAGCGCTCGATTGTCGCGACTACGACCTCGTCATCAGCGATTTCGAGCCTATCAGCGCCCATGCCGCTCGCCGCTGGGACAAGCCGAGCCTCACCATCAGCCATCAGGCGAGTTTCGACTGGCCCATTCCACGCTGGGGGGAGAGCGGCTTCAACCGCCAGCTGATGCGCCACTTCGCGCCGGTGCGCCAGTCGCTCGGGCTGCACTGGTTTCACTTCGGCCAGCCCCTGTTGCCGCCCATCATAGACCCCATCAGCCATGGGCCCGACAACCAGCAGATCCTGGTCTATCTGCCGTTCGAGCAGACCGAGGCGATCGCGGCCCTGTTGTCGCGCTTCAACCAGCAACGCTTCGTCTGCTTTCATCCGGCCATTCGCAGTGCCAGCCAGTGGCGCAACATCCGCTTCGAGCCGCAGGCCCGTGAGGCGTTCAAGCAGGTGCTGGCCGGCTGTCGCGGGGTCATCACCAACGGTGGTTTCGAGCTCGCCTCGGAGGCGCTCTCCCTTGGCAAAAAGCTGCTGGTCAAGCCGCTGGGAGGCCAGTTCGAGCAGCTGACCAACAGCAAGACCCTGGAACTGATGGGGCTGGCGCGGCTGATGGATGCGCTCGATGCCAACGCTGTGCGGGCCTGGCTGGATGCGACGGCCCCGGGCCAGATCTGCTACCCCGATGTGGCGGGGGAGCTGGCCGGCTGGCTCGCCGCCGGCGCCCAGGAGAGCGTGGCGGATCTCTCCCGCCGGCTGTGGGCCCGAACCCTGTTTCCGGAAGAGGTGTGCGATCGGCTGAGCGAGCTGGAGGAGGGAAGTGCCCTCAGCAGTTGCTGGTTATCGCAAGTCAGCGCCTTTGACTAGACTGAGAGGGATCCCACCAAGGAGAGGACGGACACCATGCGCTTTACCAATGAAAACGGCGACACCATGAACCTGGCGGACAATCTCACCCTGCACGAGCTGCTGGACATGGGGGTCAGCATCTCGGTCTGCGAAGAGACGGATCCGGATCAGCAGATCTGGCTGGCGGAGCCGGAACAGGATCACTGATCCGCAGCCTGCCACCAAGGCCCACCCTGGCGGTGGGCCATTTTTTCCGCTTTTGGCGGCTGTTGCAGCATGATCCGCTGGCTTGCCACCCATCTTCCCCGCATTGTTCCCACCCTTTCCAGCAAGTCACTGAATGTTAATAGCTGTTTGAAATTTATGACTGTTGTGGTCAGACAAAGCCGTGGACAACCGTTCACAAGCGGGTTAAGTTGGTTTTTCACCCGCTTTGCGGGTGAATGATGGAAAAAACCTATTTTTCTACTATCGACAGCGCCGAACTCGCCGGGTCCGTATTCAGACAACAACAACGCACGGGCCGGCGGTGCCGGGAAGCAGCGGACTGCCGATAGCTTTCGCTTAACGGAGCAAAGCCTGGAGGGCTTTATCATGGAGATGTTATCAGGCGCCCAGATGGTGGTTAGAGCGCTGGAAGATCAGGGAGTTGAGCACGTTTTCGGCTACCCTGGTGGCTCAGTGCTCGACATCTATGACGCTCTCTTTGAAAACGGCAAGATGGAGCATGTCCTGGTGCGGCACGAGCAGGCCGCGGTGCACATGGCGGACGGTTACGCCCGCTCCACCGGCAAGGTGGGCACAGTGCTGGTGACCTCGGGTCCCGGCGCCACCAACTGCATCACGGGGATCGCGACCGCCTACATGGACTCCATCCCCCTGGTGATCCTGTCCGGCCAGGTGCCGACCAGCATGATCGGGGAGGATGCGTTCCAGGAGACCGACATGATCGGCATCTCCCGCCCGGTGGTGAAGCACAGCTTCCTGTGCAAGAAAGCCAGCGACATTCCGGCCGCCATCAAGAAGGCCTACTACATTGCCGCCAGCGGCCGCCCGGGGCCGGTGGTGGTGGATCTGCCCAAAGACGTGCAGAACCCGAAAGAAAAATTCCCCTACGAGTACCCGGAGACGGTCTCCCTGCGCTCCTACAACCCGACCAAGTCGGGTCACAAGGGCCAGATCAAGCGTGCCGCCAAGCTGCTGGTGGAGGCGAGCCGGCCGGTGATGTATGTCGGTGGCGGTGCCATCAATGCCAATGCGGATCACCTGGTGACCAAGCTGGCCGAGCTGCTGAATCTGCCGGTGACCACCACCCTGATGGGGCTGGGGGCCTTCTCTGGCACCCATCCGCAGTTCATCGGCATGCTCGGCATGCACGGTACCTTCGAAGCGAACAAGAGCATGCACAACGCGGATCTCATCTTCGCCGTGGGTGCCCGTTTCGATGACCGCGTCACCAACAATGTGGCCAAGTTCTGTCCCAACGCCACCATAGTCCACATCGACATCGATCCCACCTCCATCTCCAAGACGGTGCAGGCCCATGTGCCCATCGTCGGCTCGGTGGAAACCGTGCTGGAGCAGATGCTGGAAGTGATCCGCGAGTGTGGCTTCGACAACGACAAGCAGGCGCTGGCGGACTGGTGGAGCCTGATCGGCCAGTGGCGTTCGCGCAACTGCCTGGCCTACGAGACCCACCCCACCCTGATCAAGCCGCAGCAGGTGATCGAGACCCTCTACAAAGTGACCAAGGGGGAGGCGTTCGTGGCCTCAGACGTGGGCCAGCACCAGATGTTTGCCGCCCTCTACTATCCGTTCGCCAAGCCGCGCCAGTGGATCAACTCCGGCGGCCTCGGCACCATGGGGTTCGGCATTCCGGCCGCCATGGGAGCCCAGTTTGCCAACCCGGATGCGGTGGTCTGCTGCGTCACCGGTGACGGCTCGGTGCAGATGAACATTCAGGAACTCTCTACCTGCATGCAGTACGGGGTGCCCATCAAGATCATCTCCATCAACAACCGCGCCCTTGGCATGGTCAAGCAGTGGCAGAAGATGTTCTACGGCGGTCGCCACAGCCACTCCTACATGGAATCCCTGCCTGACTTCGTCAAGCTGGCGGAAGCCTACGGCCACGTCGGCATCGCGGTGAGCGATCCGGCGGAGCTGGAGAGCGCCATGGAGAAGGCCTTCGCCATGAAGGATCGGCTGGTGTTCATGGACATTTCGGTCGACCCGGATGAGCACGTCTATCCCATGCAAATCAAATTTGGCGCCATGGACGAGATGTGGCTGAGCAAGACGGAGAGAACCTGATGAGACACATCATTTCAGTACTGCTGGAGAATGAATCTGGCGCCCTGAGCCGTGTGGTGGGCCTCTTCTCCCAGCGCGGCTACAACATCGAGACCCTAACGGTGGCCCCCACCGAGGATCCCACCCTGTCGCGCATGACCATCGTCACCATGGGTGACGAGCGAGTGCTGGAGCAGATCCAGAAGCAGCTGCACAAGCTGGTGGACGTGCTCAAGGTGTGTGATCTCAGCGAAGGGGAGCACATCGAGCGGGAGATCGCCCTGGTCAAGGCGCGCGCCGCTGGTGGTGGTCGCGACGAGCTGAAACGGCTGGCGGATATCTTCCGCGGCCAGATCGTCGACGTCACCCCCGAGCTCTACACGGTGCAGCTGGTGGGGACCAGTGAGAAGCTGGATGCCTTCATCAAGACCGCCGCCCAGACCAACGAGATTGTCGAAGTGGTGCGCTCCGGAGTGTGTGGCATCTCCCG
The DNA here is from genome assembly GCF_040908225.1 of Aeromonas sp. R5-3. Classification (NCBI taxonomy): domain Bacteria; kingdom Pseudomonadati; phylum Pseudomonadota; class Gammaproteobacteria; order Aeromonadales; family Aeromonadaceae; genus Aeromonas; species Aeromonas sp. R5-3. The sequence continues at coordinate 21,079 of NZ_JBFODH010000029.1, forward strand.
CGCCGACAAGGCGCTGCGTCCCTGAGCCATCGCTTGGCAGCAGGCAGATTAAAGGGGCTCCTCGGAGCCCCTTTCTTGTGGGCGCTTGGTGGAATGGAGGGCTGGCACGAGTCTGTCATTTTCTTTCAAATGATCGGTAAACTATCCACAAAAGCTGTGGAAAACTCTGTAGATTAGCGGTGTGTCTGGCGTTAGTGTGCTGATCTTAAAAGGATATTTGGATCTGATCTGCGCTGGGGCGCAATTGTGCAATCGACTCTGGCGGGTGTGAGTGTTTGCTTATCCCGCCGCCCTTGTGGGACTGGCGCCTGTCGCCGAGCAGGTGATCCTGCCAGGATCCAGATTTGATCTTGCGGATCAACATTTCCCCAAATCAGCCATAAAAAAACCCGCCTTGCGGCGGGTTTTTCAGCAGGCAGAGCCTCGGACGATTACTCGGCCTGGGCTGCCTGAATACCGGTCAGGGCGATGGTGTAGACGATGTCGTCCACCAGGGCGCCACGGGACAGGTCGTTGACCGGCTTGCGCATGCCTTGCAGCATGGGGCCGATGGAGACCAGGTCAGCGGAGCGCTGTACCGCCTTGTAGGTGGTGTTGCCAGTGTTCAGATCCGGGAACACGAACACGGTGGCCTTGCCTGCTACCGGAGAGTTCGGGGCCTTGGACTTGGCCACGTTCTCCATGATGGCGGCATCGTACTGCAGCGGACCGTCGATGATGAGGTCGGGGCGCTTGGCCTTGGCCAGTTCGGTCGCTTCACGCACCTTCTCTACGTCTGCGCCGGCGCCGGAGGTGCCGGTGGAGTAGGAGATCATGGCGACACGCGGCTCGATGCCGAAGGCGGCAGCGGAGTCGGCGGACTGGATGGCGATCTCGGCCAGCTGCTCGGCAGTGGGATCCGGGTTGATCGCGCAGTCACCGTAGACCAGTACCTGATCCGGCAGCAGCATGAAGAAGATGGAGGAGATCAGGGAAGAGCCCGGGGCAGTCTTGATGATCTGCATCGGCGGACGGATGGTGTTGGCAGTGGTGTGCACCGCGCCGGATACCAGACCGTCGACCTCGTTGCGCTCCAGCATCATGGTACCCAGTACCACGTTGTCTTCCAGCTGTTCGCGGGCAACCACTTCGGTCATGCCCTTGTTCTTGCGCAGCTCGACCAGACGGGCCACATAGCGCTCGCGCACGGCAACCGGATCGATGATCTCGACGCGGTCGGTCAGTACCACGCCCTGCTGTTCGGCGACGCGACGGATCTCTTCCGGGTTGCCCAGCAGCACCGGACGGGCGATGCCACGCTCGGCACAGATGGCGGCAGCCTTGATGGTCCGCGGCTCTTCCCCTTCCGGCAGCACGACGCGCTTGTTGGCCTGACGGGCCAGCTCGGTCAGCTGGTAACGGAAGGCCGGCGGGCTCAGGCGACGGGAGCGGGTGGACTTGGCGGAGAGAGACTCGATCCAGTGCTTGTCGATGTGGCCAGCCACATAGTCCTGCACCAGCTCGATCCGCTCGCGGTCATCTTCCGGAATGTCGACGTTGAAGTTCTGCAGGCTGACGGCAGTCTGCCAGGTGTTGGTGCCGGTGATCATGATCGGCAGGCCGGTAGCCATGGCCTGTTGGCACAGCGCCATCACCTGGGGTTCCGGGTGATAGTTGCCGGTCAGCAGCAGGGCGCCCAGCTTGACACCGTTCATGGCGGAGAGGCAGGCGGAGACGATGACGTCGGAACGGTCGCCGGAGGTTACCAGCAGGCTGCCCGGACGGAAGTGCTCGATCATGTTGTGGATGGAGCGGGCGCAGAAGGTCACGGTCTGCAGACGGCGGCTGTCCAGCTCACCCTTGTGCAGGATCTTGGCAGCCAGGTGCTTGGCGAGATCCTTGGCGCGCGGGGCGATCAGCTGGGTGTTCCAGGGGATGCAGCCGAGGATGCGCAGCGGGCTCTTGCCGAATACCTGCAGTACTTCCAGGTTGTGAGCGGTGTCGGCGCCGTGGTGATGGGCTTCGAACATCTCGGTCAGGTCGGGGCGGGTCACGCCGTGCTCGTCAACCGGTGCACCCACCTTGTTGATGACGCAGCCCACGATGCGGGGGTTGCTGACGCCACCGAAGTTGGAGCAAGCAAGCTCGATGCGCTCTTTCAGCTTCTGGCTGGAGTCGTTGCCCGGGTGGGTCACGAACACCATGTCGGCGTCCAGCGCCTTGGCGACGTCGTAGTTCAGCTTGTTGGCAAACGGCTGCTTGTCGGTCGGCACCATGCCTTCGATGACCAGCACTTCGGCACCGCTGGCCTTCACGTGCTCTTCAAAGCGGGCCACGATCTCTTCCAGCAGGATGTCGGTGTTGCTGGAGGTGATCATGTTCTCGGCGTAGGAGAGGGCGAACGGCTCGGGCGGGTTGATGTTGGCTGCCGCGCGGATCACGGCGGTGGAACGCTCGGTACCGGTTTCACCCGGACGCGGCTGAGCGACCGGTTTGAAGAAGCTGACATTGACACCGTGACGCTCCATGGCGCGAACGACGCCAAGGCTCACGGAAGTTACGCCGACACCAGTGCCGACCGGGATAAGCATAATAGTGCGTGCCACTTTATACCCCTTGTTCATTTTTGGGATCAGGAAAAGGCCGCCCTTGGGCGGCCTTGCTCTACAGCGAAATTATGCGCCGACCAGTTCCAGCGCGTCGTGGGCGATGACCCACTCTTCGTTGGTCGGGATAACCAGGGCCTTGGTGGAGCCAGCCTTGGTGATCTCGCCACCCTTGCCGAAGCGAGCCTTCAGGTTGGCGTCGTGATCGACGTCGAAGCCCAGCAGACCCAGTTTGTTCAGGGTGATTTCACGGATCGGGGCGGAGTTTTCACCGATACCACCGGTGAAGACCACGGCGTCCAGACGACCGTCCATGGCGGCGGCGTAGGCGCCGATGTACTTGGCCAGGCGATAGCAGTAAACGTCCATGGCACGCTTGGCTTCTTCTTTGCTGTCGTAGTTGTCTTCAACGAAACGGCAGTCGGAAGTTACTTCGGTCAGACCCTGCAGGCCGGACTCTTTGGTCAGCATGGTGTTGATCTGATCAACGCTCATGCCCAGCTTGTCGTGCAGGAAGAAGATGATGGCCGGATCGATGTCGCCGGAACGGGTACCCATCACCAAGCCTTCCAGCGGGGTCAGACCCATGGAGGTGTCGACGGACTGGCCGTTCTTGATGGCGCAGACGGAGCCGCCATTGCCCAGGTGGCAGTTGATGATGTTCAGCTCTTCCACCGGCTTGTTCAGCTGCTTGGCAGCTTCCAGGCTGATGTAGTAGTGGCTGGTGCCGTGGGCGCCGTAGCGACGGATGCCGTTCTCTTTGTAGAGCTTGTACGGCAGGGCGTACAGGAAGGCTTCTTCCGGCATGGTCTGGTGGAAAGCGGTGTCGAACACGGCCACGTTCTTGTCGGCCAGCGCCGGGAACACGCGACGGGCTTCACGAATACCGATCAGGTGAGCCGGGTTGTGCAGCGGGGCGTACGGTACGGCGGCTTCGATGCCGGCGATCACGTCGTCGCAGATGCGCACGGAGGAGGTGAAGCGCTCGCCGCCGTGTACGACACGGTGGCCGATGGCGATCAGGTTCTTGGACAGCTCCGGGTTGAGCGGCAGGATCTTGTTGACGATGTAGTCCAGCGCTTCCTGGTGAGCGGCACCGGCGCCCAGATCGGCACTGCCTTTCTCGCCGTTCAGTTTCCACTTGATGCGGGCGTCGTCGAGGTTGAAGCACTCGGCCAGGCCGGACAGCAGGTCATCACCGGTGGTTGCGTCAATGACAGCAAACTTCAGGGAAGAGCTGCCACAGTTAAGAACAAGAACCAGCTTACTCATGAATAAATCCTATCGCAGATTGGGTTGTGTAGGAGGATGCGTTGGACGCGCTGTGTCCAAAAACTTTCAACTTATCCTTATGAGGGTTGGCAATCTGTTGCTTGCCCCTTGTATAGTGATACAAGACCCGAAATCCAGACGTCCCTGACGGCTCAACGGCAGGCCGTTGGCGCAAAAATTGGGCGTACAAAGGATAACCCGATTGTTGAAAAATAACAAAGTCATCCTCAACCTTTGTTATTGCGCATCAAATATTGTCGTGGTTTTGCCGTTAATACGTTCAAAAAGAGCTCGGAGGTAGCATGAGCATGAACATTTTTGGAACTAAGTTACAGCAAGGCCGTCATTATATGACCCTTTGGCCCCGCCGTCCCGAGCTTAATTCCATGTTCCCGGAGAATCGGGTGATCAAGGCCACCGAGTTCGCCCTCAAGGTGATTCCTGCGCTGGCAGTGCTCAGCGTCATGCTGCAGTTCCAGTTTGGTGAGCAGCACTACTGGCCTTCCGTCATGACCTCGGTGCTGTTTCTGCTCAGCCTGCCGCTGCAGGGCTACTACTGGCTTGGCCAGCGTGCCGATACCCGGTTGCCGCCTTCCCTTGCCAGCTGGTATCGCGAGATCAACGGCAAGATGAACGAACAGGGCGGTCGTCGCCAACTGGTGGCCCAGCCCAGATACGAAGAGCTGGCCGATACCCTCAATGCCGCCTTCAAGCAGCTGGACAAATCCTTCCTCTACGAGTGAGGCCCCACGGGCCTGCCAACCGGACAAAGGCGCCTCGCGGCGCCTTTTTAATGGCTGCCGGCTCAGGCCGCCAATACCTTGCGGATCTCCTGGATGGAGAGCTTGTACTGGCGCGGGCACTGGCGCCAGACCGCCAGCATGCGCTGGTACTTGTCACGCATGGCGATGTCGCTGGAGAGTTCATCGCATGGGCACTTGAGCTCGGGGAAGCGCTTGTCCACCTCCAGCAGGAAGCAGACGTAGTCGGCCAGCTCCCGCTCCTGGCTGCGGCTGTAGCCGTTGAACTCCAGTCGGCTGGCATTGATTTCGCCCTGATCGGCTGCGTCCAGGTTGCCCCAGGAGATGGCCAGCGCATGGTGCAGCTCTAGGGTGTCGATCACCTCCTGGCAGGTGGCGAGATCCAGATGACCGAAGCTCTTCTCCAGTTCGAGGATCTGCAGGCAGTAGCCGCGCTCGATGATAGTGCTGGCCCGTTGGTAAAACGCCGCCTTTTCCGGATTGAGTTTGGCCAGGATCTCGTACTGGTTGCTCAGGATCAGACGTTCGGTGTGGCTCATGTTCATGGGCTTTTCTCACTGGAAAATGAAACTGGGGTCACGTTAACCCATATATAGGATGAATTTTTTGATCTGGCAGGGGAGGTTGGCGAGATTGCGGGGCGCTAAATCAGCGCAGGCGCGGGTTGGTTAATTAAATGTAACGGCCGGCACCTTGCTTTCTGGCCCGTTGGCGCAACAATAAGGGCGTCATTTGGCATGTACCGAAAGACCCGTCACCAAGGCATCCCGTTATGGATGCACACTCCCCTGCCATGGAAAACAACAAGGCTGCCGCCCCTCATCCGGGCAGGTGACCGAATGGGGGAGATCGCGTGTCCCTCGTCTGCAATGCGGAAGGGCTGCGACATGCGAATAAAAAAGGGCCTGCGCTTGCAGGCCCTTTTCATATCAGCAGTACCGGTATCTGTGGTTCAGCCCTTGAGCAGATCGAGCACCACCTGATGGTGATCGCTGGTCTTGAACTTGTCGAAGCGGTGGGCAATCTTGCCCTCTTCGTCGATGAGGAAGCTGAGCCGGTGGATACCGTCATACTCCTTGCCCATGAACTTCTTCGGGCCCCAGACGCCAAACGCATCGGCCACCGCGTGATCTTCATCGGCCAGCAGGCGGAAGTTCAGGCTGTCGCGCTCCTCGAATTTTTTCAGCCGCTTGGCGCTATCCGGGCTGATGCCGAGCACCACCACATTGAGGGCGGCCAGTTCGGCGTTGACGTCGCGCAGGCCGCAGGCCTGGGTGGTGCAGCCCGGGGTCATCGCCTTGGGGTAGAAATAGACGAGCACTTTCTTGCCGCGCAGGTCGGCCAGGCGCACCTGGTTGCCGTCCTGGTCGGAGAGGGAAAAGTCGGGGGCCAGGCTGCCAGCGGATAAAGGTTGCATGGGATCTCCTTGATGAGCCGTCAGGCGTGTTTGTTGTTGACGATGAATTCGAACGATTCTGCGCCCAGTTCACGACAGAATCCGGCGAAGGCCGCCTGCGAGCCGGCCGCCTCTCCCTGCTTGGCCAGATTGAGCTGAAAGCTGGCCTTGAGCAGGTTGAACGGCTGCTGCTCCAGGGTGATGGTCTGCATGGCCTGGATGTCCCAGCCGTGATCGCTGAAGAACTGGGTGCACTGGCTTACGATGCCCGGCTGGTCCCGGATCAGGATCTCGGCGTTGGCGCTGATGTCGTATTGCAGCGACTGGTGGCGCTCGGTGCGTTTCATCATGGTGATGAGGTCCCACTCCTGACTGCGCAGGGGCAGGCTTATCTCGAGCTGCATCAGGCTGTTCCAGTCACCGGACAGCAGCATGATGAAGGTGAATTCATTGCCGAAGATGCCAAGACGGCTGTCGACAATGTTGCAGCCACAACCACTGACGTGGCGGGTGACCTCATTGACGATGCCAGGCCTGTCCGTGCCGATGGCCGTTACGACCAGGTAATGAGTCATAAATCTTCTCTCGTCCATTAGCGGGTGGCGAATGCGGGCGGCGGGCACGTCGACCGAAGGGATCTGGCCCGCGCGGCCGCGTGGCGACCCTGCTGAGAATCTCGTTGTGGCAAGCGTCCTGCCGGGGGGGGGGCGGCCCGGTTCAGGCGCCAGTTTCCGGCGCTTGCGCACGGCTGTTTGTGCCGGATGGTAACACGGCTTGGCCGTGGCCTCCCTTGTTTTTCCAAGGGGGCAGCTTTACCATAACGCCCCTGAAAATCGGGAGAAATATCCATGTTGCGCGGTAGTATTGTTGCCCTCGTTACCCCCATGCTGGCTTCAGGTGAAGTCGATTGGGCCAGTCTTGCCAATCTGGTCGAGTATCATGTCAGCGCCGGAACCAGCGCCATCGTCGCGGTGGGGACCACGGGGGAGTCGGTGACCCTGAGCGAGCAGGAGCACATTGCCGTCGTGGAGAAAACCGTGGCACTGGCCGCCGGACGCATCCCGGTCATCGCCGGCTGCGGCTCCAACAATACCGCCCATGCCGTCGCCCTGGCCAAGCGCTTCGCTGAAACCGGCGTGGTAGCGGGTCTCTCGGTCACACCCTATTACAACAAACCCACCCAGGAAGGTCTCTATCGTCACTATTGTGCGATCGCCGAGGCTAGTGGTCTGCCCCAAATTCTTTATAATGTGCCCGGTCGTACCGGTTGCGATCTCAAACCGGAAACGGTAGCCAGACTGGCCAGGGTGCCCGGCATCATAGGCCTGAAAGAGGCCACCGGGGATCTGAGCCGTACGCCGCTGCTGCGTGAGCTGTGTGGTGCGCAATTCGCACTTTATAGTGGCGATGATGCCAGTGGATGTGATTTTATGCTGCAAGGCGGTGACGGTGTCATTTCGGTCACCACCAATATTGCAGCGGCCCAGATGGCCGACATGTGTCGTGCTGCGCTGGCCGGCGATGCCGGGCGGGCGCATGACATCAACAATCGATTGATGCCGTTGCATCAGACTCTGTTCTGCGAACCGAGCCCCATCCCGGTGAAATGGGCCTGCGCCCAGCTGGGATTGATTGCGACGGCCACCTTGCGTCTGCCGCTCACCGACCTCACTGCCGAGGGCGAGCGGGCGATGGCGCGAGCACTGACGACTGCGGAGTTGATGGCGAGTGTTTAAAGCAAATGGAAAGGGAAATGCAGTGCGCCTGGTGCTGAGCGTGGCGACCGTTGCCGTGCTGGCAGCCTGTAGCTCACCCCAGGAACGCAAGATGGCCAACCGTGGTTTCGAGTACGAGGATGCCCGCCTTGAAGGCCGTGCTTTCCTGGTGCCGGCCGGGTTGAGTACCCCCGCCTTTAACAGCAGTTTCGACATTCCGCCCCTGCCAGAGAGCAGCCGTGACGGCGCTCTGGGGGCCAAGGTGGATGTGCGTCCGCCCGCCCAGCTGCTGACCGTGGTACCGGGCAGCCAGGTGGTAACCAATGCCGGTGAACCTACCATGGCCTTCTACGCTCTCAGCACCTCCCAGAGCGTGGAGCGCGATACCTGGGCCTTCCTGATGAACTTCCTCGCCCAGTACAAGGTCACCACCGAGAAGCTGGACCAGCAGGCCGGCGTACTGCAGACCGGCTGGTTTGACAACACCAAGGCGCTCGACGGCTGGAGCGAAGAGGACGACGACTTCGTCATTCGCCAGCGCTACCAGTTCACCCTGCGCAACGATCCCCAGCGCCACGCCGTCAACATGTCGGTCCGGGTGCTGGATCACGAGGAGACCATCGATGGCGAGACCAGCAAGGAGCTGACCCCGGCCGATGCCCAGCGCTACGCGACCCGGGCCCTCAACCAGTTCTCGCTCTACTACGACAAGCAGCTCAAGTCCCGCGAGCAGCACAAGGCCAACGATGGCATGGGGCTGGAGCTGGGTCTGGACAACAACGAGCTGAGCGCCTGGATCGTCGATGGCTCGTTTGACCAGGTGTGGCGTCGTCTCAATCAGGTGCTGCCGGCCTACGGCTTCACCATCAAGGATACCCAGCAGTCGCTGGGCTGGATCGACGTGGAGTACGACGAGCCGGGCAGCGAGTTCTGGAAGGCCAAGGGCAGCGAGCCGTTCAAGCTGGACGAAGACAAGTATCGCTTCCAGCTTGGCGAGATGGCGGGGGGCAAGACCTCCATCACCCTGTTCGACAAGGACAAGAAGCCCGTGTCGTCCGGTGTCATCTCCCAGATGTACATCAGCCTGTCCGAGGCGTTCGCCAAGGGCCTGGCTGACCAAGCTGCAAAAACAGAATAGAAACAGGGGCCTTGTGCCCCTGTTTTGTTATGTTAACCCCCCCACAAACAGGAAGTGTTATTAGCCATGAGTCTTGCAGACCAAGTATTGGCGGTGAACGATGATTTGCCGATCCGTACCGATAAACCCGTCCATTCCGGTAAAGTGCGCAGCGTCTACTGGCTGACCGCCGCAGACAGTGCCCGCCTCATCCGCGAGAAGGGTTACGACGTGCCGGCGGATGCGCCGCTTGCCATCATGGTGATCAGCGACCGGATCTCGGCCTTCGACTGCATCTGGCAGGGCGTGGACGGGCTCAACGGTGTGCCAGGCAAAGGGGCTGCGCTCAACGCCATCTCCAGCCACTGGTTCAAGCTGTTCAAGGAGAAGGGACTGGCCGACAGCCATATCCTGGACATCCCCCATCCCTTCGTCTGGATCGTGCAAAAAGCCCGTCCCGTGATGATCGAGGCGATTGCCCGTCAATACATCACCGGCTCCATGTGGCGTGCCTACAAGGATGGCGAGCGCGAGTTCTGCGGCATCACCCTGCCGGAAGGACTGAAAAAGGATCAGAAGCTGCCGGAGATCCTCATCACCCCCTCCACCAAGGGCGTGCTGAAAGGGCTTGACGGCGTGCCGGAAGCGGATGACGTCAACGTCTCCCGTGCCGACATCGAGCGCCACTACCAGGGCTTCAACTTCAGCAAGCCGGCCGACATCGACCGCTACGAAGTGCTGCTCAAAGAGGGCTTCAACGTCATCAGTGACGCGCTGGCCGAGCTGGATCAGGTCTTCGTCGACACCAAGTTCGAGTTTGGCTACGTCCAGGATGCCGCCGGCAACGAAAAGCTGATCTACATGGATGAAGTGGGCACCCCTGACAGCTCCCGCATCTGGGACGGCGCCGCCCTGCGCGACGGCCAGATCGTCGAGAAGTCGAAAGAGGGCTTCCGCCAGTGGCTGCTCAATCACTTCCCGGATCCGGACATCCTGCTCAACAAGCACCGCATGCAGGAGCGCTTCGCCCTGGCCCGCGACAACAAGTTGCCGACCGAGGTGATGATGGACATCTCCAACACCTACGTGGGGATTGCCGAGAAGATCATCGGTCAGCCGCTGGTTCGCAGTGCCAATCCGAAGCAGGAGATCATCGAGGTGCTGCGCGAGCAGTACGGGCTGATCGACTGAGGCGTACCGCCTTTTTTACTGTCGTAAAAACAAACGTTTGCCACCTGCCGGTACGGCAGCGGTCACGGAACGGGCCCCATCACGGGGCCCGTTTTTGTTGCCGTGCCGACTGGGCGGCAGAAGGGCGGCGATCAGCCGTTGACCTTGAACACCTGGCCGGTCTGCACCCCCAGTACCGATCTCTGGTAGGCCTGCGCCACCCTGGCGGCGGGCACGGGGACGAAGCCCGGGAAGAAGGCGGCGTATTTATCCATCGACTCCGCCAGCACGGTCGGGCTCACCACGTTGATGCGCAGGCCCCGAGGCAGCTCGCAGGCGGCCGCCTTGACGAAGTGCTCGACGGCGCCGTTGATGGTGGTGACGCTGGCGCCCCAGTTGATGGGCTCCTCGCTCAGAATACCGCTAATCAGGGTGATGGAGCCCTTGTCGTTGAGATGGGGGATGGCGGCGCGGGTCAGGTTGATCTGGCCCATCAGTTTGCTCTGGATCCCCAGCTGCCACTCTTCATCGGTCATCTCGGTCAGGGCGTTGAACGCGGCACTGCCGCTGGCCACCACCAGCGCATCGAACTGCCCCAGTTTGGCAAACAGCCCCTTGATGGAGGCGGGATCGCGCATGTCGACCCTGGCATCCCCCTGGCTGTGGCCGACCCGGATCACCTGGTGATCCTTGGCAAGCAAGTCGCTGACGGCAGAGCCTATGGTGCCGGAGGCACCCACAATCACAATCTTCATCTCAGTCACTCCTGGTTGGGATGTGTTGATTCTAGCGCGCTAAAAAAGGGGAAAAAGCGCGTAAAATAAACCCATTGTTTCCAAATTGGAGCTAATGATGGACATCGCCCATCTGGCCAGTTTTTACGAAGTGGTACAAAGGGGCAGTTTCTCCGCCGCCGCCGACGCGCTGGGGGTGAGCAAGGGGATGCTGAGCCGTCATGTCAGTGCGCTGGAGTCCTCCCTCAATGCCCAGTTGCTGCAACGCACTACCCGCCGGCTCAGCCTGACCGAGGCGGGCTCGACCCTCTATCTGCAGGCGGGGGAGATCTTCGCGCTGGCCCGTCAGGCGGAGCAGGATATCCAGGCCCTGACCGAAGAGGATGGCGGCCGGCTGCGCTTCACCTGCCCGATCAGCGCCGGCGATCGCATGGTGAGCGAGCTGCTGGCTCGCTTCGCCGAGCTCTGCCCCGGGGTTGCGGTCGAGCTCAACTTCACCAATCAGATGGTCGACATGAGTCAGGGTGAGCATGACATCGCCCTGCGCGCCATGAGCGAGGTGCCCGACAACCTGGTGGCCATGCCGCTGGGCCGGCTCAGGGATGTGGTGGTGGCGAGCCCCACACTGGTGGCACGGGAGGGCAAGCCGGCCACCCCTTATGAGCTCAGCGGGCGTGCCTGCCTGCTCATGGGGAGCAACCCGGCCTGGGAGCAGTGGCACTTCAGCCGGGAGGGGGAGGAGGCGCATATCCTGGTGCAGGGCAAGGTGCGGGCCAATCACTACAGCACGGCGCTGCAGCTGGCCCGGGCGGGGTTGGGCTATGCCAAGTGTCCGCTGGTTGCGGTGGATGCCCTGCTGGCGGCGGGGGAGCTGGTGACCGTGCTCGACGGCTGGCACAGCGGTCTGCACCCGCTTCATATCCTGCATGCCCAGCAGCGGCGGGTGCCGCGCAAGATCCGGCTGTTCAAGCAGGTGCTGGCCCAGTGGTTTGCCGAGCGGCCCCACTACCTGCTCTGAACTGCCGTTATTTTTCTGTCATCTTCGGCTGCTAGCCTGCGCCCATCAACGCGATCAGGAAGATGAACGAAGATGAAGGGTTGTCGATATCGAAATGGTGTGTCGCTGCTGTGCGCCGCACTGGGCATGAACATGATGTTGGGCACAGGCTCGGCGCACGCTGCGGTTGAGGTGACGGTGCCGGCGGATTTCCAGATCCTGGCGGTGAGCGCCGGCACCCTGCACGACGAACAGCACGCCACCCTGCCGGATGGGGAACAGCAGCTGCTGGTGCGTTATGAAGGGGTGATCCCGAGTCGCAGCAGCAGCGAGAATGACCGCCAGCTGTGCTCCGCGCCTCAGGTGCTGCGCTATCAGGCCAGCCAGCAACAACTACAGCTGGTCGCCGACTTGCCGAAGGATGAGCGGAGCATGGCGCAGTATGCCAAGTCTCCCGTGATGGGGCTGCAGGCCGATGGCAAGGTGATGGCGAGCGAGCAGGATGCGCTGGTGACCAACGGCATGCTGATCGGCATGGACTGGCGCGCCAAGCTGGCCGAATACAACCAGCGCGGTGGCAAGGCGGCGCTGACGGCGGCTTCTGGTTCTGCACTTCCTGCGGCCGTGGTCGCCAGCGAGATTGCGCCGGTAGCGGCCAGCGAGCTGGAGGGGCAGTTGCAGCAACTCTTCCTCAAGGCGGATCCGGCCCTTCGCAAGCGCTTTGTCAGCTGGGCCGTGCCGCGGCTTTAAGTTTGCCGTCCGTTGCAGTAACGTGGGGGTTCTCATCGTGTCTAGCGCCCATCTTATTGCAACGAGGTCTTCATGTTTGAATTGCACTGTCGCCTGCAGGCGGATACCCGCCTGCTCGGCGATCTGCCTCTATGCCGCGTCCTGCTGGCCAAGGACAGCCAGTATCCCTGGCTCATCCTGGTGCCGAGAGTGGCCAATCTACGGGAAATCCACCACCTGGCGCCTGCCCAGCAACAGCAGCTGATGCTGGAGTCCTGCGCGGTGGCGAGCCTGATGGAGCAGGCGCTGCGCCCGGACAAGATCAACGTGGCGGCGCTCGGCAACCTGGTGTCCCAGCTGCATTTGCACCACGTGGCCCGCTTCAGTACCGACAAGGCCTGGCCTGGCCCCATCTGGGGGGCTCATCCCTCCTTGCCCTATGATGAATCGACCCTGCTGCGGGAAGCCGCCGGCTGGCGACGCAAGCTGGCCAATCTGGCCGGATTCACTCCCCTTGAAACTGACAGTTGAATCAAGTGAGAGGCGGCTCGCTATTTCGAAGCCCGGGCCGCGCTATCTGTTAGAGTTATGGTATAGATAAGCCCATTTTCGATGTTCAGGAAGGTCCCATGATAGTGACAAGAGCCGACGATGATACCGTATTGACCACAGAGGACGTGCTGTTGAGCCTGTGCCATTCGGTGACGGATGTATTGAGTGCGGCAACCCAGAGCCAGGTGCGTTTCTCCGGCATGGTGCAGCGGATCAGCAAGACCTGCCTCAAGCCGGATATCGGCTGCTTCGTGCTGTTTGACGGCGGCTTCTCCGGCCTGGTGGTGATCAACTTCTCCGCCTCCGCCGCCATGGAGCTGTACGAGAGCTACATGCTCAGCATGGGGCTCTCCAAGGAAGATCTCGCCATTTCCCACACCTCGGACGAGGTGAGCAACGTCATGGGCGAGCTGATGAACCAGATCGTCGGCAGCTTCACCGTCAAGGTGGGCCGGGATCTGCAGACCCACATCACCCAGAACCAGCCCAAGATGCTGGCTCTCAACAAGCAGGTGATGCTGAGCGTCGATACCAACCTCGACAGCCCGGAGTCGCGCCGGGTCACCTTCTTCACCGCCCGCAACAACATCTTCTATCTGGAGCTGGCGATGGACAAGACCGAGTTCATCCGCATCCACAACGACGGCATGGATCAGGAAGAGCTGGATCCGGATGCCCTGATCGCCCAGACCAAGCGCGAGGCTGCCCAGCCAGCGCCGGCCGCCGCCCCGGTGGCCAACGATCACGACGATCTACTGGACTCCCTCGGGATCTGATTTTCCCGCTGTCCGCCAACAAACGAGGCCACCCATGGGGTGGCCTCGTTTGTTGGTGCTGATCGCCGTTAGAAGTTGTAGAGCAGACCCGTGCTGAAACGGGTGGACTGGCTGTCGTAGAAGTCGATGTCCGAGTCGGCATTGGAGTAGGCTGCGGTGAAGGTGGCGGCCAGGGCCTTGACGCCGAACAGGTTGTGCCAGAAGAAGGTACCGTTGACGGCGAATTCGTCCGCGTCGGCATGCTGGCCGAAGATGGGGTTCGCCTCGTCGTACTTGCGCTTGCCGGTGTAGATGTTGCTGACGAAGGACCACTGGGGGCCGCGCTTGGCGTAGGTCAGCTTCAGGCCGGTGTTCTTGAAGCTCTCGGCGCTGCCGTCCAGGCGAGCCTCCTTGTAGAGGATGGCCGGCTCCAGCAGCTGGTTGCCGTTGAAATGGAACTGGTAGGAGAGCTCCATGTCGTGCACCTTGCCGTTGCGATCCAGCATGCCGGCGTAGTGGGTGCCGTGGCTCTGATCATACTGCTGGCCGCTGCGCTCCTCATCCATGTCCACCTCTCGGGTGGTCAGGTTGCCGTAGAAGTTGCTGCCCCAGATCTTGTCCCAGGCGAAGCGGGCCCCTTTTGACTTCAGGTCGGTCGAGCTGCGGTCCACGCCGGTGGCGAAGGGATCGCTCCACAGCTCGACCGGCATGACGTTGAACACCAGCGAGGTGGCAACGATACCCTTGTCGCCCATCTCCTGGCGCAGGCCGAGCTGCTGGGTGAAGTCGAAACGCACCGCATCCTGGATTAGGTTGCCGAGGAAGATCTGGGTACGGGTATCGGCGAAGGTATAGCGGATGTCGGCGTTGAGCAGCGGCGTCAGGCCGCTCTCGCTGTCGGGCGAGCCGAGATCATTGATACGGCTGTGGTTGTCATCGCCCGCGTAGAAGTTGGACTGGTAGCTGACGGCGTTGACCCCGCCCAGCAGAAAGCCGGACCAGCCTGACTGCTTGGGGATCTCGCCCAGGTCGGCGTGGGCGGCATTGGCTGCCAGCAGGCCAAGACTCAGCAGGGTGAGATTGCGCATCGATGAGACTCCTGAATTATCAGTTGGTTGAATTGAACGGCCTGGCATTATAGCGAGCCAGGCTTAATCCGGGCTGACCGAATTGACTCCGGCATGCTACCCCAGCGGGCGGAGGAGGTTAATCGATAATTTATCGTGTGACGGCAGAAGAGTTCGGCGCGTCGTGCTGGTATTCTGTTCGGCGAATATCGGGGAGAAAACAATAAGATGAAACAAATAAAATCCTGGGCGCAATATTACGTCGACCTGATGACCAAGCTGGGGCTGGTGCGATTCAGCATGTTCCTGGCCACCGGCATCATAGTGCTGGCCGTCTCCATCCAGATGGGAGTCACCCTGTTTCTGCGCGGCACCGTGGACATCGTCGACCTGGTGCGTTCGGTCTTCTTTGGCCTGCTGGTCACCCCCTGGGCCGTCTATTTTCTCTCCATCGTGGTGGATCAGCTGGAGGATTCCCGCCAGCGGCTGACCCGCATGGTGCGCAAGCTGCAGGACATGCGCGAGCGGGATCTCGAGCTCAACAGCCAGTTGCAGGAGAACATCAGCCGTCTCAACGCCCAGATCGCCGAGACCAACCGGGCCGAGACCCTGCGCCAGCAGGCCATCGAGGATCTGGAGAACGAGGTATTCCAGCGCGAGAAGGCCCAGCTGCATCTGGGCGAGCGCACCGCCCTGCTGCGCTCCTTCATCGACTGCTCCCCCGATCTGGTCTACTACCGCAACGAAGACGAGCAGTTCTCCGGCTGCAACCGCGCCATGGAGGAGCTGACCGGCAAGGTGGAGGCCGAGCTCATCGGGCTGACTCCGTTCGACGTCTACAAACACGACATCGCCAGCAAGGTGGTGGAGACCGACAAGCAGGTCTTCGCCAGCAATGAGCCGCTCACCTATGAGCAGTGGCTGGAGTACCCAGATGGCCGCAAGGCCTACTTCGAGCTGCGCAAGGTGCCCTTCTTCGACCGCTTCGGCAAGCGACTCGGCCTGCTTGGCTTTGGCCGCGACATCACCGAGCGCAAGCAATACCAGGACAAGCTGGAGAAGGCGAGCCGCGACAAGACCACCTTCATCTCCACCATCAGCCACGAGTTGCGCACTCCGCTCAACGGCATCGTCGGCCTGAGCCGGATGCTGATGGATACGCCGCTCGATCCCAAACGGCATCAGCAGCTCAAGACCATTCACCTGAGCGCGGTGACGCTCGGCAACATCTTCAACGACATCATCGATCTGGACAAACTGGATCGGCGCCGGCTGGAGATTGCGCCGACCCGTATCGATCTGCCCGCCTTCCTCGACGAGCTGGAGACGCTGTCACGCATCCAGGCGGAGCAGAAGGGGCTCTATCTGCACTTCGATCGGGATGGCGAGGTGCCGCAGTTTGTGATGGCGGACGGCACCCGGCTGCGCCAGGTGCTGTGGAACCTGGTGGGCAATGCGGTGAAGTTCACCGACGAAGGCGGGGTGACGGTACGCTGCCTCGCCCATGCCGCCGACGCGCCGGGCAAGCTGGCGCTGCACTTCGAGGTGGAGGATACCGGCATCGGCATTCCACGGGCCCAGCAGGAGAAGATCTTCGCCATGTACTATCAGGTACAGGGCAAGAAGCACGCCACCGGCACTGGCATCGGCCTCGCGGTCTCCCGCCAGCTGGTGCAGGCGATGGGTGGCCAGCTCTACGTGGACAGCGATCCGGGCGAGGGTTCCTGCTTCACCGCTGAGCTGGAGGTGGAGTGTATCGAAGGAGAGATTGCCGCCCCTGAGCCCGAGATGCCGTCCCTCGACATCCTGCTGGTGGAGGATGTCGAGCTCAACGTGACCGTGGCCTGCGCCCTGCTGAGCAAGCTTGGCCATCAGGTCAAGGTGGCGCGCGATGGCGCCCAGGCGCTGGCCATGGCCAACCCGGATGATTTCGACTTGATCCTGCTCGACATCCAGCTGCCGGACATGACGGGGTTCGATGTGGCGGAACAGCTGCTCGCCCGCTACGGCGAAAGTTTGCCGCCCATGGTGGCACTCACCGCCAACGCCACCGGCGATCGCCAGTACTACCGGGATCACGGCATGCAGGATGTGATCAACAAGCCGCTCGGCTCGAAGGCGGTGCGGGAGGTGATTGGTCACTTGTTTGCCGATCTGGCCGGGGACGAGGCGGACGAGCAGGCCGACACCGTCAGCCAGGATGCGCTGCTGGACCTGCCCTTCCTCACCGATTATGCCGATACCGTGGGCAAGCCGGTGCTGCTCTCCAGCGTCGATCTGTTCGAGAAGATGATGCCCGACTACATGGCGGTGCTCGACTCCAACATGATTGCCCGGGATCAGGCCGGCGTGGTGGAGGAGGCGCACAAGATCAAGGGGGCGGCGGGCTCCATCGGTCTGCGCCGGCTGCAGCAGACGGCCCAGCTGATCCAGAGCCCGGATCATCCGGCCTGGTGGGAGAACGTGGAAGACTGGATTGAGACGCTGCGCCGGGAGTACCCGGGCGACATCGCCCGCTTGCGGCGCTGGTTGCTCTCATAAACGCGCTGCGCTGGCAAGGAGCTGGAACATGTATAGCCGTTTGATTACCCCCGAGCGGATCCACCCCTGGGGTGACGCAGAATTGCTGGAGGCGACCGAGCAGGATCGCGCCCGTATCGTGCAGGCGGCGCCGGTGCGCCGGCTGCAGCAGAAGACCCAGGTCTTCCCGCTCGACGTGAAGGCCTCGGTGCGCAGCCGACTGACCCACTCCCTGGAAGTACAGGAGACCGGTCGCCAGATCAGCCGCCGCGTTCTGGCGGCCCTGCCGGCAGGCGCTGTGTGCGAGGGGGCCTTTGTCAATCTGGTGGAGATGTCCTGCCTGCTGCACGACGTGGGCAACCCGCCGTTCGGCCACTTTGGCGAGCAGGTGATGAGCCAGTGGCTGGCGCAGGAGCTGGACGGCCTGTTTGCCGCTGCGCTGGGCAAGGCGCCCAGCCCGCAGTGGGCCGAGCTTCGTCAGGATCTGCTGGTGTTTGACGGCAATGCCCAGAGCCTGCGGCTGGTACACAGCCTGCACGAGTTGAATCTGACCCTGGGGCAGCTGGCGGCACTGTGCAAATATCCGCAGCAACCGCCGGCGGGCCGGCAGGCAACCCCCTACTATGGCCAGCATCATGGCTGGAGCAGCAAGCGCGGCATCTTCTTCAGCGAACAACCCCTCTACAGCGCCCTCGGCCAGAGCCTGGGGTTGGCCGCCGGCTGTCGTCACCCGCTGGTCTACATCATGGAGGCGGCGGACGACATCTCCTACTGCATCGCGGATCTGGAAGATGCGGTGGATCGACGCATCCTCGGCCTCGGCGAGCTGTTGCAGGCGCTGCGGGAGGCGGATGGCGGTGACTACATGGCGGCGTTGCTGAGTGCGGCCGTCGACTCGGATCGCGGCTTCTTTCCCCATTTCCGCCAACAGCTGACCCGGGATCTGGTGGCGCTGGCCGCCAGCACCTATGTGAGCGAGCACGCCCAGATCCTGAGCGGAGCCTATCCTCAGGCCCTGCTGCACGGCCAGGCGCCAGCGGCGCGGGTGCTCGACATCCTCAAACAAGTCGCTCGCGAGCTGGTGTTCATGCGGCCCGAGGTGGAGGCGCTGGAGCTGGAGGGTTATGCCGCCTTGCGCGGCGTGCTCTCCACCTATGCCTGCCTGCTGGCCCTGCCAGCCACCCAGTTCGAACGCCTGCTGGCGGGACAGGGGGGCAGCGAGCTGTTCTTTGCCCGCCGGCTTTACCATCGTCTGTCGGCCCGCCATCTCAAGGCCTACCGGCTGGCGGTGGCCAGCCGGGATCCTCGTTTTGCCGAGGAGGCGGAGCAGGAGTGGTATTACCGGGTGCGCCTGCTGCTGGATTACGTGAGCGGCATGACGGACACCTATGCGCTGGAGGAGTTTCGGCTGCTGTCCGGGATCTGAGCGGGACGGCGTCAGGCTCTCTGTTCCGGATGAGTATTGATAGATGGCTCACCTCCCCATATGGGGGTGAGGTTCTTGTATAAAATTCGGTCTTTTTTTAAACTGTGGCAACTTGTTCAACTTTCACACGGTAAGGAGACGGATATGCAACATTCAATGCTAAACGTTGCGTTCGACCGCTGCATCAGCAGCGCGAAGACTCGTGCTCTTTTTCTGCCGCGTGGAGGAAACAGGTAACACCTGCTTTTTTATCACCCGCGGTTGTCCCGCAGGGTGATCTCTTCTCTCCGGGGGAACCGCACGTTCAACTGGAGAATATTATGTCTATCGAACTGACCCTGCTGCGCACCGTCGAAACCTTGGTCCAGAAACGGATCACCCGGCTGGAACGCCGCACCCGTTATCTGCACCTGTCGCCCGCCCTGCTCAAAGACATAGGTCTGGAAGGGCAAAATGTGAAGATCGCCCACATCCGTGAGCAGGAGTATCAAACCGGCTTCCGGCTTGGGAACCGAATAACCTGATAAGGTGGGGCCTGGCCCCCTTCTTGCTAGAGAACGGCAGGCGTGAGCCTGCCGTTTTTCGTATCCGCACGAGTTCTGTTACGAATTTTTATTCACACATTTTGCCAAAATCCCTATGATCGCTCTCCGATCTGTTCAGGAGTCATCCATGCTGCGCCTCTGTTATCGCACCATTCTGTTGTGCTGGTTTGCTTGCTGGAGCCATGTGGCTGCGGCAGAAACCTCTCTGGACAAGGATCAGCTGGGACTGACTGAACGGTTGTGGCTCGCCTCGCGCAATGACCTGGTGGTGGGCATGCCCTCAATGGCCTGGCCCCCTTACATCTATACCAATGGCCGGGGCGGCTTCAACGGTCCGCTCGACGACTTTGCCAACCAGATTGCCGGCCGGCTGGGGCTGACCGTGCGCTACAAGACCTATCCCTACTATGCCGATGCTCAGCAGGCGCTGCTCGATGGGGAGGTGGACATGCTGATCGGCGTGACGCCCAGCCAGTCGCGTCAGGAGAAGATGCGCTTTACCTCGGATCTGATGACCCTGCCGCGCGCCGTCCTGCTGACGCGGGAGGAGGGGGAGCCGACCCTGGCCGCGGCACGCCAGTTGCGCTGGGTGTGCGAGCACGGCTTCAGCTCCTGCGAGGAGTTGACCCAGCTTGGAATGACCCAGCTGATCGAGGCGGACAGCAGCGACGAAGCCGTCTTCATGGTCAAGAAGGGGCTGGCGGATGCCTATCTCTCCGATCTGCCCTCGCTGATGCGACTGCAGCGCCTGCAGCCGCAGACAGGGCTCAGGGTGATTACCCCGGAGTGGGTGACGGATACCTCGCTGGCCATGGCGGTGAGGCTGGACAATCAGGGGCTGCGCGATCTGCTGGAGCTGGCCCTCAACGATATGTCGCTGGATGAGCGCCGCCGCATTCTGGAGACCGGCGGTATCGTCGACTATGAGCTGGCCAACGGCCCTCGCCAGATAGTGTTCAACCAGAGCGAACTGGACTGGCTAGCCCGGCACCCGACCCTGCGTTTCGGGGTGGCACCGGACTGGCCGTCGGTGAGCGAGATCGATGGCAATGGCCAGCTCAAGGGCTTCATCGCCGACCTGCTCAAGCTGGTGAGCCTGCGATCCGGCCTGCACTTCAGCCTGGTACCCACCAGCAGCTGGGCCGAAACCCAGAACCTGCTGCAGGCGCGCAAGCTGGATTTCATTCCGGCCATCACCCCGACTGCCGAGCGGCGCCAGTACGCCCTGTTTACCCCCGACTACGCCTTCATCCACCGGGTGATTGCCGCCAGGCAGGGGAGTGAAGAGCTGGCCAGTCTCAACGAACTCAAGGGGCGCCGGGTGGGGATCGTCGGCGGCTCGGTGGAGGAGCTGGTGCTCAAGGAGGTAGGCGCCAGCCCTGTGGCGGTGAGCAGCGATACCAAGCTGCTGCCCCTGCTGGACGGACACCAGGTCGACTATGTGCTGATGAGCATGACCACCCTGGAGCAGGCACTGCAGAAAGGGTTTAACAACCGCTACCAGGTGGTGTTTTCCGGCAACGAGCTGAGGGTGCCGGTCGCCATGGCGGTGCATCAACAGGATCCCATGTTGCAGCAGATCCTGACCAAGGTGCTGCTCTCCATCCGGCCGGAAGAGATGACCAAGCTGGAGCACAAGTGGCTGACTCTGACCATCCAGACCGGCATCAATCCGACCACGGTGGCGCTCTGGTCCGCCTTAGGGCTGGGGGCCTTCCTGCTCTGCGTGCTGCTGTTCATGGGCTGGAACCGGACCCTGCGTCGCCAGATAGTGCAGCGCCAGCTGGCCGAGCACAAATTGAACGAGCAGCTGACGTTTGTGCAGACCCTGCTCAACTCCCTGCCCAACATGGTGGTGCTGCGGGATAGCGAGCAGCGCATCACCCTCTGCAACCGGGCCTATCGGGATGCCTTCATCGGCGACCCGATGAAGGAGGGGGGCGACGATCTGGACCGCATGCCGGCCAGAGAGCGGGCGCGGGTACTGAAAGAGGAGCAGGAGGTGTGGCAGAGCGGCGCACAGTTGGAGGGTGCGGGCAACAGCCGCCGCCAGGATGGCGCCATGTTCCACGTCATCTATACCAAGCGCCCCTACACCTCCCCGGATGGAGACATGCTCGGTGTCTTGACCGTGCTGACCGACGTGACCCGTATCAAGGAGGCCGAGGCTCGGGCCCGCAAGGCGGAGACCCGCCTCACCCAGATCACCGACAGCATGCCAGGCATCGTCTATCAGTACCTCTGGATCGGACCCGGCAAGGGGCGCTTCCTCTATGCCTCGCAGGGGGCGAGCGAGATCCTGGGGGCCAGCCGGCAGGAGATGCTGTCGGCCGAGTCGGGGGGGGAGGTGTTCGGCTTTACCGAGGAGGCGCTGCAGGACTTCGTCAGCAAGGTGGCCAACCATGCTCAGACCCTGGCCCCTCTCGATCTCGAGGTAAAGGTGGAGCGGCCTGAGGGGGCGCGCTATCTGCAGGTGCGCGGCAGTTTCGTGCCGCAGGAGGAGGGGCACCTGATCCTCAACGGGGTGATCCAGGACATCACGGCCCTCAAGCGCCAGGAGCACGAGCTGAGGGAGGCGCGGGCCTATGCCGAGCAGGCGATGCAGGTGCGCAGCCGCTTCCTCGCCACCATGAGCCACGAGCTCAGAACCCCCATCTCCGGCATGCATGGCATGCTGGAGCTGCTGCAGATGAGCGAGCTGAACGAGGATCAGCGTTACCTGCTGCGCAACGTGGTGACCTCAACCAACAACCTGCTCTATCTGGTCAACGATGTGCTCGACTTCTCCAAGATAGAGGCGGGCCAGCTGCAGCTCCATTATCAGGAGTGCCGGCTTGCCTCCGTCATCTGTGACGTGATCCGCGGCCATGCCACCCTGGCCCATGGCAAGGGGCTCAGAGTGACGCTGGACTGGGGCACCGAGGTGCCGGATCAGGCCCGTATCGATGCGGTGCGGGTGGGTCAGGTGCTCTCCAACCTGCTCAACAATGCGGTCAAGTTCACCGAGCGGGGCGAGATCCGCATCCAGGTGGGCCTGCAGGCCGATCGACTGGCCATCACGGTCAGCGACACCGGCATCGGTATCGCCGAAGAGAAGCAGGATCGCCTGTTCACCCCGTTCGAGCAGGTAGAGTCCGACATAACCCGACGCTTCGGCGGCACCGGGCTGGGGCTGGCCATCTGCCACCAGCTGGCCCAGAAGATGGGGGGCACGCTGACGCTCGAGAGCAAACCGGGGCACGGCACCCGGCTCACCTTCGAGTTCCCGCTGAGCGAATGTCAGTGGGATGCCCCGCCGCTGGCCGGCCAGGATTGGTGGCTGTTTGGCGAAGATGTTGCCTTGCAGAGCGCCATGCAGCGGCTGGGGGCCAGGCTGCATCGTCTGGATCCACAGCAGTGGCAGCAGCCCCTCAACGGCCTGTTGCTGGCGGAGGAGAGCTGGCTCGAGCAGGCGCTCGGCAGCGACTGGCTGGGCCATTTGCAGCGATCGACCCTCAAGGGCATAGTGCTCTCCCCGCAGGAGGCCCTGCGCGGTCGCATGGGGTCGAGTGCCTGGTGGCGGCTGGGACAATCGCCGCTCTATCCCGACCTGCTGCTGGAGACCTGTCATCAGTTGCTGGGGGAGGCGGCGATCAGCCCGGTGGAAGCCAATGCGCCCAAGTTGCAGGGGCGGGTGCTGGTGGCCGACGATCACCCCATCAACCGCGCCCTGCTGGCCCGCCAGCTGGCCATTCTCGGTGTGGATGCCGAGGTGGTGGATGACGGCGACAAGGCCTTGCGCACCTGGCAGGGGCAGGGATTCGCCCTGCTGCTGACCGACTGCCACATGCCGGCGATGGATGGTTACAGCCTGACCCGGGTGCTGCGAGAGCAGGGGGTATCGGCCCCTGTCATCGGGGTGACGGCCGACACCTCCGAAGAGGCCGGCCTGCAGATGCAGGAGGCGGGCATGAACGACATGTTGTTCAAACCCTATACCCTGGATACGCTGCGGCAGGTGCTGATGCGCTGGCTGCCGGTGAACAGCCAGGGGCAGGAACCCAGCCAGGTCCCTGCCCCTGCCAGCGTGCAGGGGGAGCGCTGGCTCTCGCTGTTTGGCGATGAGGCGGTGGCGCGCAGCATGGCGCGGGAATACCTGGATTCCAATCGCCAGGACGGAGATGACATGATGCAGGCACTGGCCAGGCAGGATACCTATGTCCTGGTGGAGGCGGCGCATCGGATCAAGGGGGCTGCCCGCATGGTGGGGCAGCAGGCATTGGCGGAGGAGGCGGCCCGGCTCGAAGCGGCGGCCCGCCTCAAGCAGCTGGACGAGCTCAGCGAACTGAGCCAGACGGTGCTGGCGCTGATGAAGGCTATTACAGGTGAAATTGGATTATGGCTCGATGAACAAGACACAGCATGAGTTGGTGATCATGGTGGTGGAAGATCACGCCTTCCAGCGCAAGGCGTTGATGCACCAGATCCGCGGGCTCGGTTACGCTTCCCTGCTGGAGGCGCAGGACGGGGTGGAGGCGTTGGCCATGTGCCAGCGTCATCAGGTCGACATCCTGTTTTGCGATCTGCGCATGCCGGGCATGGATGGCATGGCGCTGCTGCGCCGCCTCTCCCTCGGCGGCTTTCGCGGCGGCATCATTCTCTCCAGCGCGCTGGAGGATGACGTGGTCGAGGCCGTGCTGCGCATGAGCGCCGCCTATGGCTTGCAGGTGCTGGGGCGCATCGAGAAGCCCTCCAGCCAGCAGCAGATCAGCCAGCTGATCGGGGCCTGGCGCCCGCAGCAGGAGCGAGCCCAGGAGGAAGATGGCCACCGTCTGACCCTGGATGAGCTGAGCCTGGCGCTGGAGCAGGACCAGCTGCTGCCCTGGTATCAGCCCAAGGTGAGCTTCGGCTCCGGCCAGTGGGTTGGCATGGAGGCGCTGGCCCGCTGGCAGCATCCGGAGTACGGCCTCATCTCGCCGGCCCGCTTCATTCCGCTGGCGGAGCACAACGGTCTCATCGATCGGCTGACCGAGGTGATCATCAGCAAATCGCTGCGAGACGGCCACCTGTGGGAGCAGACCGGGCTATCCCTCAACCTCTCGATGAACCTCTCCACCACCTCGCTGATCGAGGGGGATCTGTGCAACACCCTGATCAACCAGTGCCAGCGCTGGAGCATCAATCCCGAGCTCATCACCCTGGAGGTGACCGAGAGCGCGTTCGTGCAGGATCTGGGCAAGTCGCTGGAGGTGCTGACGCGCCTGCGCATGCACGGTTTCGGCCTCTCCATCGATGACTTCGGTACCGGCTACTCCTCCATGCAGCAGCTGGCCCTGCTGCCCTTCACCGAACTCAAGCTGGATCGCTCTTTCGTGGATCACTGCTTTGAGGACCCCTCTCGCTTGGCCATAATAGAGTCAAGCATCGAGCTGGCCCGCAAACTGGGGCTCAAGTCCGTCGCCGAAGGGGTGGAGGATGAACTCACCTGGCGGCTGCTGGCGCGGCTGGGGTGTGACGTGTGCCAGGGCTTCTTCTCTGCCCGGCCCATGCCGCGTGAGGAGTTGATGGGATGGCACGACTCCTGGCGTGAACGGCTACCGGAGCTGCTCGGGGAGTGAATATCGGGCAGGATGCCCGCAAAGAAACAAGGACGTTCATGAAAATTTCAAGCAAGCTGCTGCTCAGCTTCTGTTTTATCAATCTGCTGGTGATCCTCTCTTCCAGCCTGGTCTACCACCAGCTCGGCCGCATCGGACAGGCCGGCAGCGCTCTGATGGAGCAGGCCCTGCCCGCCCTGCAACGGGATGAGGCCAGCCAGAAGGCGCTGGTGGCGACCATATCCTCCCTGCGGGCCTATCTCATCCTGGGCAAGGATCCGGCGCAGGCCGACCGCCTCAAACAGGAGTGGGAGGGGGCCTGGCAGGTGATCGAGCATCAGCAGTTCACCGCCGAGCTTGCCCGCTCGCTCAAGGCCTTCAAGACCAGCCAACAGAAGGTGTGGGATATCGCCCAGACCGACGAAAATCTGCCCGCCCACACCCTGATGCTGCAGGAGGCGGGGCCGTTGGCAGAGTCTGCCCTCGATCAACTGCAGTCCTTTGCCAACGAAGAGGTGGCGACCCCGCAGGATCAGCTGCCCGGCGATCGTCGCCTGCTGCTCAAGCAGGTGGGGGATGCCTACAACGGCCTCTCCAATGCCCTCTCCGCCCTGCGTGACTTCCTCATCTCGGGGGATCCGGACTATCGCACCAAATACCAGGACTATTACCAGTTCCACCAGCAGCGAGTGGCCGAGCTGAAACAGCAAGAGGCCAACTTTACCGAGGCGCAGAAGGGGATCTGGTCGCTGTTCGAGGAGATGTCGGCCCCCTTTGCCGAGCTGGTGGGCCAGGTGATCGAGAAGCGTCAGTCCCCGGACTGGGATCAGGCCAATTACCTGATGGCGACCGAGATTGAGCCCGCCCTCGGCCAACTGGCGACCCAGCTGGCCGGCCAGGTGACCGAGACCCGTGCCGAGGTACAGAGCATGGGCCAGAAGATGACCAGCGCCGGTCAGGCCATCAATCGCACCCTGCTGCTGGCCACCCTGACCGTGATCGTGCTGGGTACCCTAGTGGCGCTGCTGTTCAGTCGCCGCCTGACCCGGGACATCGCCAGTCTGGTGCTGCGAGCCGATCAGGTGGCCAATGGCCGGCTGCCGGCTCGTCCCCTGCCGGTGCAGAGCCAGGATGAGCTGGGCGGGCTGACGGGCTCCATCAACCAGATGTCCGGCCAGCTGCGCCAGCTGGTGGGGGAGATCCAGGGGGCGGTGGGGCAGGTAGACGGGGCCTGCGGTGAGGTGAGCAGCACCACCCGCTCCATCGTCACCGATCTGGCGAGCCAGAATCAGCGGGTCGATACGGTGGCGGCGGCCATCGAGCAGATGTCGGTCAGCACCCGGGATGTGGCGGGCAATATCGCCGAAGCGGCGCGGGCCGCCCAGCAGGCCGAACAACAGACCCGCCAGGGAGGCCACGAGCTGGCCCGCATGACGGCCACCATGCAGCAGATTGCCGCCATGATTGCCCAGGCGAACGAGGCGATGGGCCAGCTCAGCAGCCAGAGCGAGCAGGTGGGACGCGTCACCGAGGTGATCGCCACCATCGCCGAGCAGACCAATCTGCTGGCGCTCAACGCCGCCATCGAGGCGGCGCGGGCTGGCGAGCAGGGGCGCGGTTTTGCGGTGGTGGCCGACGAGGTGCGCCTGCTGGCGAGCCGCACCAGCCAGTCCACCGAGGAGATCAGCCAGACCATCGCCAGCATCCAGCAGCAGACCCGCCAGACCGTCAACACGGTTGGCAGCGGTACCCGGCTGGTGGAGGAGGGGCGCGGCGCCGTCGATTCGGTGACCGCTACCCTGGACGCCATGCTGCAACTGGTGCAGGACTTGTCGGGTCAGCTGGGGGCGATCGCCACCGCGACCGAGCAGCAGTCGCGGGTGGCGCAGGAGGTGGCGGGCACGGTGGAGGAGATCGCCGGGCTCAGCCGGCAGTCGAGCCAGCGCAGCCAGCAGGGGGAGGTGATAGTGGCCAGGCTGGCGCAGGATACCGGCCGCTTGACGGCGGTGATCAGCCGCTTCGAACTGGATGCCTGAGGCGGACAAGGGCCATGAAAACGGGGCAGGCCGCTTGGCCTGCCCCGTTTCTTTTCAGCCAGGTGGTTGCTCTGGCCTGGCGGGTCACTCCAGCCGGCGGAAGGACTGGTTGTCGAAGCTGCTGCTGGTCTCCTGATTGAGCAGGCTCACCAGCAGGATCGCGCGTTTGTCGCCATCCGGCTCCAGATAGATGGCCTCGAAGCCGGCCAGCGGACCGGATTCTATCAATACCTTGTCGCCCTGGGTCGGCAGGTTGGCGTAGCTGGCGCGTGCCTCGTCGCTGTCGTCCCGGCTCATCAGCTGATAGACCAGCTGGCTGTTGATGGCGGTCCACTCCCGCCCGAAGTGGATGATGCGGCTGATGCCGCGGGTGGACTTCAGGGTGACCGGGGTGACCTCTTCCAGATCCACGTAGATGAACAGGTAGTTGGGGAACATGGGCTCCCGCACCGGGACTCGCTTGCCCCGCCGCAGTTTTTCAATTTCCACCATGGGATAGTAGGACTCGATCCCCTGGGCTTCGAGATGGGCGCGGGCGCGGGCCTCTTCTTTTGGCTTGCAGTAGGCCAGATACCATTTTTTCATGTGATGAATATGTTCGTGTTGCCGTGCTCGCCGATATGATAGCGGCAGCAATAAAAAAGGCCACGCATTGCGTGGCCTTTTTTGCCGAGTGAGTGATTACCAACCTTTCACCAGGCCGCCTTTGAACAGTTCCAGCCCTTTCTTGTAGACGTCATCGGTCTGGAAGGCCTGTACGAACTGTTTGACCTTCTCGTCGTCCTTGTTGTTGTCGCGGGCGACGATCAGGTTGACGTAGGGGGACTCCTTGTCCTCGACAAACAGGCCGTTCTCGGTCGGGGTCAGGCCGATCTGACCGGCGAAGGTGTTGTTGATGATGGCCAAGTCCACGTCTTCCAGCGAGCGCGGCAGCTGGGCAGCTTCCAGCTCGACGATCTTGAAGTTGCGCGGGTTGCTGGCGATGTCCAGCACGGTTGCTTCCAGACCGGCACCCTCTTTGAGCTTCAGCAGACCCTGCTTCTCCAGCAGGATCAGGGAGCGGCCCAGGTTGGTCGGATCGTTCGGCACCGCGATCTGGGCACCATCTTTCAGCTCGGAGAGGGCCTTGATCTTCTTGGAGTAACCGGCGATCGGGTAGACGAAGGTGTTGCCGACCGGCACCAGCTTGAAGCCGCGATCACGGATCTGGGCATCCAGATAGGGCTTGTGCTGGAAGGCGTTGACGTCAACGCTGCCATCGTTCAGGGCCACGTTCGGGGTGACGTAGTCGGAGAAGTTGACCACCTCGACGGTCAGACCGTATTTCTCCTTGGCCACTTTGGCGGCCACTTCAACCAGTTCGGTCTCGGGGCCGGCGATGGCGCCCACCTTCAGGGTCTTGTTCTCTTCTTTTTGACCGCAACCGGCCAGTACCAGGGTAGCCAGCAGGGCAGCCGCAACGGATTTGATGCCAAATTTCATGAAACCTCCTGTCAGAAATCGACGATTAACGATGATCACATTTGTTGACCAGGCGCTCACCCGCGCTCTGGATGAGTTGAACCAGCACTACCAGGATCACGACGGTGACCAGCATGACGGTTGGGTCAAAGCGTTGATAGCCGTAGCGAATACCCACATCGCCCAGTCCACCACCCCCGATGGCACCAGCCATGGCGGAGTAGTTCACCAGCGTGACGAGGGTGATGGTGACGCTGTTGAGGATGCCGGGCAGGGCCTCGGGCAGCAGTACCTTGGTGATGATTTGCAATGGCTTGGCGCCCATGGCCTTGGCCGCTTCCAGCAGGCCGTCCGGCACCTCCATCAGGGCCCCTTCCACCAGGCGGGCGATGAAGGGGATGCAACCGACGGTCAGCGGCACGATGGCGGCGATGGTGCCGATGCTGGTGCCGACGATCAGCCGGGTCAGCGGGATGATCGCGACCAGCAGGATAATGAAGGGCACCGAGCGACCGACATTGACCACCATGCCCAGAGTGCGGTTGAGCAGCGGGTTGGCCAGGATCTGGCCGGCCTTGGTCACGTGCAGCGCCACGCCGAGCGGCAGACCGAGCAGGCAGCCGAACAGGGCGGAGGCAAACACCATGATGAGGGTGTCGCCCAGGGCTGTGAACAGCAGATTAATCATTGCTTCGGACATAACCCATTACCTCCAGCTGAATATGGTTGTCGATGAAGAACTGTTGGGTGGCCTCGCACTGGGCCTCATCCCCGAACAGTTCCGCCAGCAGGAAGCCGAACTTGACGCCGCCGGCGTACTCGATGTCGGCGCTCAGAATGCTGATGTCGATGTTGAAGCGGCGGCTCGCTTCCGAGATGAGCGGCGTGTCGACCGTGCTGCCGGTAAAGCCGAGTTTCACCAGCGGATAGCTGGCAGGTACCCGGTCGCTACTCATCCGATCCTGATACTCCTGGGGTACTTCCAGGTGAATGGTGGAGTGGATGAAATCCCGTGCCAGCTGGGTCTTGGCATTGCTGAAGAACCAGGCCACTTCGCCCTGTTCGATCAGCCGGCCGTCGCTGATGATGGCCACTTCGTCGCAGATCCCCTTCACCACGTCCATCTCGTGGGTGATGAGCAGTATGGTGAGCCCCAGCTTGACGTTGATCTCCTTGAGCAGGGTCAGGATCGAGCGGGTGGTCTGTGGGTCGAGGGCCGAGGTAGCCTCGTCGCACAGCAACACCTTGGGGGCCGGGGCCAGCGCCCGGGCGATGGCGACCCGCTGCTTCTGACCGCCGGATAGCTCTGACGGATAGGCGTGGGCGCGGGCTTCCAGCCCGACCAGCGCCAGCAGCTCGGTGACCCGATTCTGGATCTTGTCCTTGCTCCAGCCCGCCAGCTCCAGCGGAAAGGCGACGTTGGCGGAGACGGTGCGGGAGGCCAGCAGGTTGAAGTGCTGGAAGATCATCCCGATCTGGCGGCGGGCCTGGGTTAGATCCCGCTCGCTCAGGGCGACCAGATCCTGGCCGTCGACGATGATCTGGCCATCCGTCGGGCGCTCCAGCAGGTTGACGCAGCGGATGAGGGTGCTCTTGCCGGCACCGGAGGCACCGATTACCCCGAAAATTTTGCCTTGCGGCACATGCAGGCTGACATCACGCAGGGCGTGCACGGCATCACTGCCTTTACCGTAGACTTTGTTGAGACCGATCAACTTAATCATGGATTCTTCCGTGCTAACAGCCTTAAAGCACAGGGCGCTACAGGCGGGTGAATTGGGCAGAGGTTTCACTGGGTTGCTCTGTCATCATGGAGGATGATGCTAAGATGTCTGGATGGCCATGTCAACGCGTGTTTATACATCTAGACGTCTAAAAAAGTGATAAGGATTGCCACTGGTTGACTAAGGCCGACGGTGATCCGGTTCACATCAATATTGTATTTGGCAGTGTAGTAGGATTGCCGAATATCAAATGGCAAATACACCATTATCACTTCCTTTATTAGTCGTGAGACGGATTCAGCTGCTCATCCTTTTACTCCCCCCGGGTTGGCACAAATCATTCCATTTTGTATCGATCGCTGCTTTCTTGGCCGGCTTCTTGATGCAGCACAACAAGGGCCGTGCTTTGGCTTGGCTTGCAATTGCCTGTTTTTTATACTGAATGGGCACGACATACAGGAGGGCAACCTGATGCGATTTCAACAAATCAAAGACTTGCTGCTCTATCTGGAGCAGGTGCATCACCAGCTTGGACTCTGTTACGGGCGCCTCATGACCCAGGTGGATGGCGAGCGCAGCCGGCTGCTGCTGGCCTATCTGCAGCAGCGGGAGGAGGCGGCTGGTACCCAGCTGGATGACTATTTGAGCGAACTTGGCGAAGGGGTGAAGGAGACCTGGCTGGAGCGGGGCTTCAGCGAGGATCTGCTGCCCGGGATCCGGCGCCTGAGCCTGCCTGCCACGGCCCAGACCCAGGACATAGTGCAGCTGGTGTGCCGGCAGGAGGAGAAACTCATCGGCGAGCTCAGCCATCTGGCCCGGGAGTGTCCGACCGAGGAGACGGTGCGGCTGCTGGGTGGCCTGGCCACGCAGGAGCAGACCCGCCTGACCCGGCTGGTGCACGGTGCCCATCGGCTCGACGATCTCTAGGGGATGGCTGTTGTCGGGTGAGGTGTGCGGCGCGTAGTGAAAAATGTGCGGGGAAAACAGCAGAGGCCCGGCAATGCCGGGCCTCTGCTGTTTGTTGTTCACGACGGGCTCATGCCGACTGGCGGGCGGCGGTCAGCTCGGCGGCGTGCAGAGCGGCGCCTATGATACCGGCCTGATTGAGGTTGGCGGCCGCTACCAGCGGGGCCCGGGTCTCAATCTTGTCGATGAACTTGTCGAGCTTGGCGGCGCTGCCGCCGCCCAGGATGAAGAGGTCGGGGGAGAACAGAAACTCGAGGCGAGCCAGGTACTTGTTGAAGCGCTTGCCCCAGCGGCCCCAGGAGAGATCCTCGCGCTTGCGCACCGCGTCCGAGCAGTAGTGCTCGGCCACCATCCCTTCCAGCATCAGGTGACCCAGCTCGGTGTTGGGCAGCAGTTGGCCGTTGACGAACACGGCGGTGCCGATGCCGGTGCCGACCGTGATGAGGATGATCACCCCCTGGCGATCCCGGCCGTTGCCGTAGCGCATCTCCGCCAGACCGGCCGCATCGGCGTCGTTCAGCACGTGGCAGGGCTGGCCGGTCACGTCGCCAAACAGATGGGCGACGTCGGTCTCAATCCAGCTCTTGTCGATGTTGGCCGCACTCTTGGCGATGCCGTTGTGGATGGTGGCGGGAAAGCCGCAGCCCACCGGGCCCTTCCAGTCGAAGTGTTCCACCAGCGCCTTGAGGGTATGCGCCACGGCGGCCGGGGTGGCCGGCTGCGGCGTCACCAGCCGGTGGCGTTCGCCAATCAGCTCGCCCGTTGCGGTGTCGACCAGGCATCCCTTGATCCCCGAACCACCGATATCCACTCCCAACATCTGCATCAGCTTGTTCCTTTTGTTGTGCCGACCATCGACCGTCGGCAGAGCATGAAAAAATGACCTGGATCCGGCAAGGGGCAGATCGTCTATGCGTGATCCGGCAGACCTTTTTCGATGCAGCGGATCAGCAAGCGGGTCTTTTTGTTGTCATCCTGCTGGCGCCGGGCCAGGGTCGCCAGCGCCCACTCGATATGTTCGGCCACCATGGGCTCGGCTTCAGCCAGCGCCTGCTGCAGGGCCACCATTACCTCCTGGCTGGCTGGGCCGTTGCCAAGGGCCACCGCCAGGTTGCGGCGCCAGCGCTGATAGCCGATGCGGCGAATGGGGCTGCCTTCCGTGTGCTTGAGAAACTCGCGCTCGCTCCAGCCCCACAAGGTCAAGAGGGGCGGGCGGTGCAGATTGGGGCGCGGGCTGAAGTCGGGCTCAGGGCTGGCATTGGCGTAGCGGTTCCAGGGGCAGATGAGCTGGCAGTCGTCACAGCCATAGATGCGGTTGCCCATCAGCGGCCGGAACTCTACGGGGATGGGGCCGTCGTTCTCGATGGTGAGGTAGGAGATGCAGCGGCGGCCATCCACCACGTAGGGGGCGACAATGGCGCCGGTGGGGCAGATGTTGATGCAGGCCACACACTTGCCGCACTGCTCTTGCTCCACCGGGGCATCCAGCGGCAGCGGCAGGCTGAGCAGCAGCTCCCCCAGAAAGAAGAAGGATCCCGCCGACTCGTTGAGCAGCAGCGAGTGTTTGCCCACCCAGCCGAGGCCGGCCTTGGCCGCCAGCGGCCGCTCCAGAATGGGGGCCGAGTCGACGAAGGGGCGCCAGCCCAGCGCCTCGCAGCGCTGCTCGATGCGCTCCCCCAGCTGCTTGAGCCGGCTGCGCAGCAGCTTGTGGTAGTCGCGACCCAGGGCATAGCGGCTGATGTAGCCGAGGGTGGGGTCGCGCAGGGTGGCGGCGAAGCCCGCCTCGAACGGGAGATAGTTCATCCGCACCGACAGCACCCGCAAGGTACCCGGCAGCAGCTCGTGGGGACGGGCCCGCATCATGCCGTGGCGCGCCATGTAGTCCATGCTGCCGTGATAGCCAGCGTCCAGCCAGGCTTGCAGCCTGGGCTCTTCGAGGGTGAGATCCGTGTCTGTGATGCCGGCCTGGTCGAATCCTAGCTCGCTCGCCCAGAGCTTGATATCTTGGGCCAGTTGATGGAGTTCGGCCGTGGTCATGGCGCTGCCGGTCCTGCTGGCGGGCGGCCTGAGCGTGCACCGGGATGGGAGTGTACTGTCATGCTGTATCGCATCTCTGGGGGCTTGCTGCCAAGGTTAACCGATGGGGGCGTTTGCCGCCGTCATACTGCATCATGAGCCCGGTGCCCGCCGGACCGGATCAATGGATGAGAGTCAGGAGCCGTCATGGAACAGGTCATCGGGGATGCTATCAGCGGGAAAGAGGGGCAGAGCTTACCACAATCACTGTGGCGGACTGAACAGATCCGTGCCCTGGAGCGGGAGTGGGCCGAACGCGAGGGGCTGAGCCTCTATGCCCTGATGGAGCGCGCCGGTGCTGCGCTGCGTACCTACGCCACCCACCACTGGCCGCACAGCCGGTGCTGGTGGATCTTTACCGGCCCCGGCAACAACGGTGGCGACGGCTACGTGCTGGCCCGCCTGGCGAGACAGCTTGGTCTTGAGCTTCAGGTGATTGCCGTGCGGGATCCCGCCGAGCTGACGGGGGATGCCAGGCGGGCCGCCGACGAGTGGCTGGCGATGGGGGGCACAGTGGTGTCGGCAGAGGCGGGTGATCTCGACCGGCTGCCGACCCCTGATCTGGTGATAGATGCACTGCTTGGCACCGGTGTCCATATCCGGCTGTCACCGCTCATGACAAGGATCGTCGCAACAATCAATGGCTTGCAGGTGCCCGTGTTGGCGGTGGATCTCCCCTCCGGCCTCAATGCCGATACCGGCTGCGCCATGGGGACCGTGGTGCGCGCCAGCCGTACCCTCACTTTCATCGGCATCAAGCAGGGCATGCTCACCGCCGACGGGGTGGATTGCGTCGGTCGACTCGACTGCGACACCCTCGGCGTCACCGCGCCGCCCGAGTGGCAGGCGGCCGCCGAGCGCGTCGATTATCCTTCTCTTCGCGCCAGGCTGACGCCGCGCCAGCGCTCGTCCCACAAGGGCTCCCACGGCAAGGTGTTGCTGGTGGGGGGCAATGCGGGGATGCAGGGGGCCATCGTGCTGGCAGCGCGCGCCTGCCTGCGGGCCGGTGCCGGTCTGGTGCGGGTGTGCCAGCATCCTGATCACCTGCCCGCCAGCCTCTACCAGGCCGAATTGATGGGCAGTCAGGCCGGGGGGGAGGAAAACTGGGCCTCGGTGCGGGTGGTGGGACCGGGTCTGGGTCAGGATGAGTGGGGTCGGTGCCATTTTGAGTCATTTGTTAACGAGCGGGTGCCACTGGTATTGGATGCCGATGGATTGAATTGGCTGGCGCAATGTCCCCGTCATCAGGATAATTGGGTGCTCACGCCCCATCCGGGCGAGGCGGCCCGCCTGCTGGGCTGCACCATTGCCGAGATCGCCGCGGATCGCTTTGCCGCGGTGCAGCGTCTGCAGCAGCGCTTCGGCGGTGTGGTGCTGCTCAAGGGGGCGGGGACGCTGATCCACGACGGCAAGGGGATGACGCTCTGCAACGAGGGCAATCCCGGCATGGCCAGTGGCGGCATGGGCGACCTGTTATCTGGTATAATCGCCGCCCTTTTGGCCCAGGGCTGGTCTGCCGCCGAGGCAGCCCGACTGGGCGCCGTGATCCACGGGGAAGCGGCCGATCTGGCCGCTGCAGACGGAGAGCGGGGCATGCTGGCATCAGACCTGCTGCCCTTTATCCGTCGACTGGTTAATCCCGACACCATAACAAGCTAAAGAAGAACATGGCAAAACAGTTGATGATGACACTGCCGGACGAGGCAGCAACCGTGGCACTGGGTGGCCGTCTGGCCCACGCCTGCCAGCAGGCGACCACTGTCTTCCTGCATGGGGCCCTGGGGGCCGGCAAGACCACCCTGACTCGGGGCTGGGTGCAGGGGCTGGGTCATGAGGGCAAGGTCAAGAGCCCGACCTACACCCTGGTGGAGCCCTACGAGCTGGCCGACTGGCAGCTCTATCACTTCGATCTCTATCGGCTGGCCGACCCGGAAGAGCTGGAGTTCATGGGGATCCGCGACTACTTCGGCGCCAACACCCTCTGTCTGGTGGAGTGGCCGGAAAAGGGCGACGGCTGGCTGCCTGCGCCGGATCTCGAGATCACCCTGAGTTATGCAAACGAGCAGCGCGAGGTGCAGATTGACGCCCGCACTGCTATTGGCGAAGCCATTCTGGAACGGTTGTCATCTACGTGCGCTTGATCCTTGTTATTGCCCTCTCCCTGCTGGCCTTACCCTCCTGGGCGAATCAGCTCAAGAGCGTGCGGGTGTGGCCATCGCCGGATAACACCCGGGTGGTGCTCGACATGAGCAGCGCCCCTAATTACAACTACTTCACCCTGACCGGCCCCGATCGGCTGGTGATCGACCTGAAAGGGGCGAGCAACGTCACCAACCTGGCCCGCATCGAGAACAAGAGCGAGCTGGTGCGCAAGATCCGCGAGAGTTCGCCGCTGGAAAAAGGCGGGCTGCGGCTGGTGCTGGACCTGAGTTCAGCCATCAAGCCGGTGGTCTTTCCGCTGGCACCGGCCGGCCCCTACGGCCACCGGCTGGTGATCGACCTGCCTTATGAAGAGAAGTCCTCCGCCACCGCTCAGGCGGCACCGGTGGGCGGCAAGGGCAAGGGGGTGGTGATCGCCATCGACCCGGGCCACGGCGGGGAAGACCCGGGCTCCATCGGTCCGCGCCGCACCTACGAGAAGCGGGTGACCCTGGCGGTTTCCCAGAAACTGGCCGCCCTCATCGACCGCGAACCCGGCATGCGCGCCGTGCTGACCCGGCGCGGCGACTACTTCGTCGATCTGAACAAGCGCTCCGAGATTGCCCGCAAGGCCAAGGCCGATCTGCTGGTGTCGGTGCACGCCGACAGCTTCCACAACTCGACCCCGCGCGGCGCCTCCGTCTGGGTGCTGTCGACCAACCGTGCCAACCGCGAGATGGGCAGCTGGCTGGAGAAGCAGGAGAAACAGGGCGAGCTGCTGGGGGGCGTAGGCAAGGTGTTGGCCGAATCCGATCCCAACCCTTACTTGGCGCAGACCTTCCTCGACCTCTCCATGGACAAGTCGCGGGCTGAGGGCTATGACGTCAGCCGCCAGATCCTGCGCTCGCTGGGCCGGGTGGCCCGATTGCACAAGAAGGCGCCGGAGCACGCCAGCCTGGCGGTGCTGAAGGCGCCGGACATTCCCTCCGTGCTGGTGGAGACGGGCTTTATCTCCAACCACGCCGAAGAGAAGCTGCTGGCGACCTCCAGCTATCAGGATCAACTGGCTCGCGCCATCTTCGAGGGGATCCGCAACTATTACCGGGCTCACCCGACCAAGGGCGCCATGCTCACCGGCAAGGGGCAGGCCAGCAACAAGCAGGCCGCGGTCAGCCGCCCCGCCCCTGCCAGCAAGCCGGTCGCCGTCAGCAAACCTGCAGCGCAGCCGGTGGTAACCAACCGGATGCCGGCCACCGAACCGAACCGCAGCAGCGACGGCGGGGCGCCGGTCAGCAGCGTCGGCGGCTCTTCGTCCGGCGCCGGGGTGATCAAGCCCTACGTGGTGGCGGCCAAGGAGCCGAGCGTGCCGGTGACCAGCGTGCAGAGCAACGACAAGGCCAACATGATCCGTCATGTGGTCACCCGCGGGCAGAGCCTCTCCCGGCTTGCCGAGAAATACGGGGTTAGCCAGGCGCGACTGGTGGAGATCAACAAGCTCAAGTCGCGGGACATCCAGATAGGGCAGGTGCTCTATATCCCGCAAAAATAGCGCTGGATGAGGCGCCGGGCCCGCCCCTGCCAGTGGCAAGGGCTGACCCGGCTAGTCCTCATCGCCCCCGCCGATTATCCGCACCTTCAACCAGCAGGAGCCAGCGATGCCGATCCGTTCTTTGTCCCCTGTTCTGGCCAGCCAGACGAGCGCGGGCGGTGATACGGCGGCGTGGCGCCCAGTCGGGGCGGTTGCCACAGCCATCCCGTTCAACCAGCAGGAGTAAGCGATGCCAATTCGTATATTGCCGCCGATTCTGGCCAACCAGATTGCTGCCGGTGAGGTGGTGGAGCGGCCCTCCTCCGTGGTCAAGGAGCTGGTGGAAAACAGCCTGGATGCAGGGGCCGACCGGGTCGAGATCGACATCGACAAGGGTGGTGCCAAGCTCATTCGCATTCGCGACAATGGCGGTGGCGTCGCCAAGGATGAGCTGGTGCTGGCGCTGTCGCGCCACGCCACATCCAAGGTGGCGACTCTCG
This sequence comes from Aeromonas sp. R5-3, assembly GCF_040908225.1. NCBI lineage: Bacteria > Pseudomonadati > Pseudomonadota > Gammaproteobacteria > Aeromonadales > Aeromonadaceae > Aeromonas > Aeromonas sp. R5-3. The sequence goes on from NZ_JBFODH010000029.1 coordinate 58,426, forward strand.
ACGATCTGGAAGGGATCAACAGCCTGGGCTTTCGCGGCGAGGCGCTCGCCTCCATCAGTTCGGTCTCCCGGCTCACCTTTACCTCCCGCACGGCGGAGCAGTCCGAGGCCTGGCAGGCCCAGGCCGAAGGGCGCGAGATGAGCGTCACCGTCAAGCCGGCGGCCCACCCGGTGGGCACCACGGTGGAGGTGGTGGACCTCTTCTTCAACACCCCGGCCCGGCGCAAGTTCATGCGCAGCGAAAAGACCGAGTTTGCCCACATCGACGAGCTGGTGCGCCGCATCGCGCTCTCCCGCTTCGATGTCACCCTGATCCTGCGCCACAACGGCAAGGTGGTGCGCCAGTACAAGGCTGCCAACACGGTGGCGGAGCAGGAGCGCCGGCTCGCCGCGGTGTGCGGCTCTCCCTTCATGCATCACGCGCTGGCGGTGGAGAGCGAGCACAGCGACGTGCGGCTGTGGGGCTGGCTGGCCACGCCCGCCGGCGGCAGACCGCAGAACGATCTGCAATACACCTATGTCAACGGCCGCATGATGCGCGACAAGCTGATCAACCACGCCATCCGCCAGGCCTATGACGAGCTGCTGCCGACCGATCGCTTCGCGGCCTACGTGCTCTACATCGAGCTGGATCCGCGTCAGGTGGACGTCAACGTCCATCCGGCCAAGCACGAGGTGCGTTTTCATCAGGCGCGCCTCATTCACGACTTCATCTTCCAGGCGCTCTTTACCGCCCTGCGCCAGCCAGGGGCGGCAAGCGACGAGAGCGACCAGCCTCTGGCCGAGACCCTGGTCGAGCTGCCGGTCAGTGCCCCCATCGAGTATCCGGGCCAGGCGCCCAGAGCCGAGTGGTATGGTGCCGAGCACAACTACCGTGCCCCGGCCCGGGAAGTGCGGGAAGGAAGTGGCGCCGGGCGACCCGGCCACTACCAGCCGCCCGAGCCCCCCAGCCGGGAGGCGATGCGCGGCATGGGAGCGCTGCTCACCACCCTGCCGACGGTGCAGGACACGCCGCTGGCAGAGGCTGAAACCGCGCCTGCCGCCGCCGTGGCTGCCAAGGCGGGGGCATGGCGGGCTTTGACCCTGGTGGAGCAGGCCTATCTGCTGCTGGAGCGAGACAACCGGCTGGCCCTGCTGTCGCTGGTACGGGCCGAGCGCCTGCTGCTGCGCCACTGGCTGCTGGAAACCTGGGGCCAGGGGCTGGCGGCCCAGCCGCTGCTGCTGCCGGTCTCTTTCAAGCTGCCGAAAAACCTGGTCGCGCTGGTGGAAATGCAGGAGCGTTTGCTCAAACGGATGGGGCTGGAGTTGAAAAGCGGTGGGCGCGACACCATGATCCTGACTCGGGTGCCGGCGCTGCTGCGCCAGACCGATCTGGTGCGCTTATTACCCGAATTGCTGCAACTGATCGAGAGCGGATCTGACAGTGATGCTGGCCAGCAGGCTGAAGTACTATGCCAATGGCTGGTGGAGCAGGGGATAAGTCGCGAAAAAGTATATGATTTTGCCACGGCCAACCGCTTGCTGACGGAACTTGTTGCCGATTTCAGTGACCAACTGGCAGACGTTCGCATGGTGCGCCCGCTGTCACTGGCGAGCGTGCTGGCCGAGTTCGCCGATGGCCATTGAGGGAAATGCCCTCTTGAACCCATAAACCAGTTTTTTGCAGGTGCGCCGCCAGGGTGGCGACCATGCAAGGGGAGTTTTTCACGTGGCTGACTTGCCGACTGCAATTTTTCTGATGGGGCCGACGGCCTCCGGCAAGACGGATCTCGCCATCGAACTGTGCCAGGCACTGCCCTGCGACATCATCAGCGTGGATTCCGCGCTCATCTATCGCGGCATGGATATCGGCACCGCCAAGCCTACGCCGGCCGAACTGGCGCAGGCGCCACACCGGCTGATCGACATCCTGGATCCCGCTATGAGCTATTCGGCGGCCGATTTTTGCCGTGATGCGCTGCGGGAGATGAAAGAGATCGCCGAGCGCGGCCGCATTCCGCTGCTGGTGGGCGGCACCATGCTCTATTTCAAGGCGCTGCTGGAGGGACTCTCTCCGTTGCCCTCCGCCGACCCCGCCATTCGGGCCGGCATCGAGGAAGAGGCCGCCCGCCTTGGCTGGCAGGCGCTGCACGATGAGCTGGTGCGCATCGACCCGGTGGCCGGGGTCCGTATCCATCCCAATGACCCGCAACGGCTCAGCCGGGCGCTCGAGGTCTACCGCATCAGCGGCAAGACCCTCACCGAGCTGACCCAGGTGCAGGGGGAAGGGCTGCCCTACCGGGTGCTGCAGTTTGCCATCGCACCGAGCGATCGCGCCGTGCTGCACCAGCGCATCGAGCTGCGCTTTGACAAGATGCTGCAGGGCGGCTTTGAACAGGAGGTCAGGGGCCTCTACCAACGGGGTGATCTCACCCCGGATCTTCCCTCCATCCGCTGTGTGGGATACCGCCAAATGTGGGACTACCTGGCGGGGGAAGTGGAGTATGATGAGATGCGCTATCGCGGAATTGTTGCCACCCGCCAGTTGGCCAAGCGTCAAATGACCTGGTTGCGCGGTTGGTCTGATGTGACCTGGTTGGAATCTGGTGAGTCTGGCAATCTGGCAAGGGTCGTCGCCCGTGCCGGAGTGGCTTGACACTCCTGTATAATCAGGTTGTTATATTGATATCCGGTGTTTAAAAACAACAAACTATAAGGAAAAGAAGATGGCTAAGGGGCAATCTCTCCAAGACCCGTTTTTGAATGCGCTGCGCCGTGAGCGGATTCCTGTTTCTATCTATTTGGTGAACGGCATCAAGCTGCAGGGTCAGATCGAATCGTTTGACCAGTTTGTCATTTTGCTGAAGAACACCGTGAGCCAGATGGTTTACAAGCACGCCATCTCCACCGTGGTGCCGGCCCGTGCCGTCAACCATCACCAGCACGCCCAGGGCGCGGCTGGCGAAGAGCAGGGTGAAGCCGAGGCGTGATATCCCGGGACGAGGCGACTCGTCAACCCAGATTCATCATGATTCCTGTCAAGGAGCAAGCGCTTGTTTGACCGTTATGAAGCCGGCGAACAGGCCGTTCTGGTACATGTCAACTTCAGTGATGAGGGTGAGCGGGAGGATCTGGAAGAGCTCAAGATGCTGGTGAGCTCGGCCGGGGTCAATGCGCTGGGGGTGATCACCACCAGCCGCAGTGCGCCCAGCGCCAAATTTTTTGTCGGCAGCGGCAAGGCTGAAGAGATCGCGTCCCAGGTCCAGATGCTGGACGCCGACGTCGTCATCTTCAACCATGCCCTGACCCCTGCCCAGGAGCGCAACCTGGAGCGCCTGTTCCAGTGCCGGGTAGTGGACAGGACCGGCCTGATCCTCGATATCTTCGCTCAGCGTGCCCGTACTCACGAAGGCAAGTTGCAGGTCGAACTGGCCCAGTTGCGCCATCTCTCTACTCGCCTGGTGCGAGGCTGGACCCACCTTGAACGTCAGAAGGGGGGGATCGGCCTGCGCGGCCCGGGTGAAACCCAGCTGGAAACCGACCGCCGCCTGTTGCGTGAACGCATCAAGGCGATTTTGCGCCGGCTCGACAAGGTGGCCAAGCAGCGGGAACAGGGACGTCGTGCCCGCAACCGCAACGAGGTGCCGACCGTTTCTCTGGTGGGTTACACCAACGCCGGAAAGTCCACTTTGTTCAACCAACTTACAGCTGCCAGCGTGTATGCTGCCGACCAATTGTTCGCAACCCTGGATCCGACCCTGCGCAAATTGGTGATCCGGGATGTGGGTGATGTGATTCTGGCGGATACAGTTGGATTTATTCGACACTTGCCCCATGATCTGGTCGCGGCCTTCAAGGCGACGCTGCAGGAGACCCGCGAAGCGGATCTGTTGCTGCACGTGGTGGACTGTGCCGACGAGCAGATGCAGGAGAATATCGAGTCGGTGCAGCAGGTGCTGGCCGAGATCGAAGCCGATGACCGGCCCCAGCTGATGATCTGCAACAAGATCGACAAGCTGGGTGAACACCCGGTCGGGCTGGAGCGGGACGAAGAGGGGCGCCCGGTGCGGGTCTGGCTGTCTGCCCAGACCGGCGAGGGGTGTGACGATCTGTTTGTTGCCCTGACCGAGCTGCTGGCCGGCTCCATGGTGCACCACACTCTGCAGTTGCCCCCTTCGGCCGCCAGATTGCGCAGTGCGCTCTATCGCCTCAAGGGCATCGAGCAGGAAGGTTTCAGCGAGGAGGGGGATTTTGTGTTGGAAGTCCGCCTGCAACTGGCTGACTGGAACCGCCTCGTGAAGCAAGAAGGTGAGAGTTTACAACGCTTTATCAGGCATTGATTCGTCGATGAGATGAATGTTTGCTGGCTTCATCAACGGTTGATGGCCCGATAGAGATGATATCCATCCGCATGTATTAATGGAGACGCTGATGGCTTGGAATGAGCCTGGTAATAACGGCAAAGACCGTGACCCCTGGGGGAACAACGGCAAGAATCAGGGACCCCCTGATCTGGACGAGATGCTGCGCAAGGTGAGCCGCCGTTTTGGTGGTCTGCTGGGTGGCGGTAAATCGGGTGGTGGTGACGTCGGCAAGTTCGGCCTCTCCATCGCGCTGGTGGTGGCGGTAGTGGTGTGGGTCGTCAGCGGCTTCTATACCATTCGCGAAGCCGAGCGTGGCGTGGTGCTGCGCTTTGGCGAGTACTCCCACAACGTGGATCCGGGCCTGCGCTGGAAACCGACCTTCATCGACCGGGTGATCCCGGTGGACGTGGAGTCGGTCCGTTCCCTGCCGGCCTCCGGCTTCATGCTGACCCAGGACGAGAACGTGGTGCGGGTCGAGATGGACGTGCAGTATCGCGTGGTCGATCCCGAGCAGTATCTATTCAGCGTCACCAACGCCGACGAAAGTCTGAGCCAGGCGACCGACAGTGCCCTGCGCTACGTGGTGGGTCACACCCGGATGGACGACGTGCTGACCACGGGTCGTGAGAAGGTGCGTCAGGAGACCTGGCAGGTGATCGACAGCATCATCGAGCCCTATCACATGGGTCTGCAGATCGTCGACGTCAACTTCCTGCCGGCGCGTCCGCCGGAAGAGGTGAAGGATGCGTTCGATGACGCCATCTCCGCTCAGGAAGATGAACAGCGCTTCATTCGTGAAGCCGAAGCCTATGCCCGTGAAGTGGAGCCGAAGGCCCGCGGCCAGGTCAAGCGCCTGGAGCAGGAGGCCGAAGCCTACAAGTCCCAGATCGTGCTGAAGGCCAAGGGTGAAGTCGCTCGCTTCAACGAGCTGCTGCCCCAGTATCAGGCTGCGCCCGAGCTGACCCGTGATCGTATCTACCTGGAAACCATGGAAGAGCTCTATCAGCAGGCCAACAAGGTGGTGGTCGACATGCCGGCTGGCAACAACAGCATGATCTACCTGCCGCTCGACAAGCTCTCCGGCAAGGCCAACGCGGTGCAACCGGCTCGTCCGGCAGGTGCGCCGGTGGTAGAACAAACCCCGCCGTCCAACGAAGGGGCCAACTCCACGCCGACCCCGCTGCGCAGCGGCGACCGTTTCAGCTCAGGGAGAAACTGATAGATGAAAAAGCTAGCTATTGGTGTCATCGCTGTGGCCGCCATGGTCTGCTTCTCTTCGGTCTTCATCGTCGATGAAGGTCAGAAGGGAATCGTGGTGCAGTTCGGCAAGGTGAAGCGGGTTGAATCCGGCGAGCCACGCCTGTACGAGCCGGGCCTGCACTTCAAGGTGCCGCTCATCGACCAGGTTCGCAAGATGGATGCCCGTATCCAGACCCTGGAAGGGCAGGCGGATCGCTTCGTCACCTCCGAGAAGAAGGACCTCATCATCGACTCCTACGTGAAGTGGAAGATCGAGGACTTCTCCAAGTACTACCTGGCGACCGGCGGTGGCAACAAGATCCAGGCCGAAGACCTGCTCAAGCGCAAGATCAACAACGGTCTGCGTTCCGAAATTGGTAATCGCACCATCAAGGACATCGTCTCTGGCGAGCGCAGTACCGTGATGGAAGATGCCCTGATGAAGATGGCGCGCTCCTCCGAGCTCGGCATCAAGGTGGTGGATGTGCGCATCAAGCAGATCAACCTGCCGGTGGAAGTCTCCAGCTCCATCTATCAGCGGATGCGTGCCGAGCGGACCGCGGTAGCCCGTGAGCATCGCTCCCAGGGCCGCGAGCAGGCCGAGATCCTGCGTGCCGACATCGACCGCAAGGTGACCGTCATGATCGCCGACGCCGAGAGTAACGCCCGTCAGCTGCGTGGTGAAGGGGATGCCGAGGCCGCCAAGATCTATGCCGACAGCTACAAGAAAGACCCCGAGTTTTTCAGCTTCGTGCGCAGCATGGAGGCCTATCGCAAGAGCTTCGCCGGTGGCAACGACCTGATGGTCCTCAAGCCGGACAGCGAGTTCTTCCGCTACCTCAAGTCGCCGCACGGCAGCAAGCAGTAAGTTCGTCGTGATTTGACCCAAGGGCCTGATGATTCAGGCCCTTTTGTTTGCCGGCTATCGGCTGGCAGCGGGGGGCTGTGTGTGAGGCGCTTGTGGTTGGGGCGCATTCAGACGAGAAAGGAGGTTGTATGCTGACATCCATCCTGATGGGGCTGGGATTGCTGCTGCTGTTCGAAGGGCTGGGGCCGCTCTTGATGCCGCGCGCCTGGCAGCAGATGTTGCGGCTGCTGAGCGATCAGCCGGCCGAGCAGTTGCGCCGTATCGGCGGCTGTCTGGTGGTGGCCGGGGCCGTTATCTTGTGGGCGCTGGCGCGTTAAAGGATGAGCCTGGCTGTGTTTGCCAGACAATAAAAAAGAGGCCAATGGCCTCTTTTTTATTTCCGGCTGAGCATCAGGCGCTGCGCTGCACCGCCATGTGGGCTAGGGTTTCCAGCGCCTGCTTGTGTCGGGAGTCCGGCAGGATGGCGAGGGCCGCGATGGCCTTGTCGGCCTCTTCCCTGGCCCGCATGCGGGAGTACTCCAGCGCACCGGTACGGTCGAGGATGGCCAGGATCCGGTCGAGGTGCTCCATGCCGTTGCGGTGCTCGATGGCGTCGCGCACCAGCTGGCGCTCTTCCGGGCTACCCACTTCCATGGCACGCAACAGCGGCAGGGTCGGCTTGCCTTCGGCCAGATCGTCGCCCACGTTCTTGCCCATCTCGTCGCTCTGGGAGCAGTAGTCCATCACGTCGTCGATGATCTGGAAGGCGGTGCCCAGATACTTGCCGTAGTCGGTCATCGCCTGCTCGATGGGCGCGGGCTGATGGGTCAGCACGGCGGCGAGACGGGTGGCTGCTTCGAACAGCTTGGCGGTCTTGCAATAGATGACCGTCATGTAGCTCTCTTCGGTGGTATCCGGGTCGTTGCAGTTCATCAGCTGCAGCACTTCCCCTTCGGCGATGGTGTTGGTGGCCTCGGAGAGGATCTCCATCACCCGCAGGTTGGAGAGCTCGCTCATCATCTGGAAGGAGCGGCTGTAGAGGTAGTCACCCACCAGTACGCTGGCGGCGTTGCCGAACATGGCGTTGGCGGTCTCCCGGCCGCGGCGCAGGTCGGATTCGTCGACCACGTCGTCGTGCAGCAGGGTGGAGGTGTGAATGAATTCGATGATGGCAGCCAGTTTCAGGTGATCCTCACCCTCATATCCCAGTGCGCGGGCGGCCATGACGGTCAGCATGGGGCGCATCCGTTTCCCGCCTGCACTGACAATATAGAAACCCAGCTGGTTGATCAGGCTGACATCGGACTGGAGTCGCGCCAGGATCAGTTCATTGACCGCCGTCATGTCGGCGGCACAGAGCGCACGGATAGTCTGTTGGTCCATAAGTCTCGTAACGTGACGGCAGTGATGACTGCGATTTTAGCAATGGCGGGGATTCTACACGATTTCACAATGGGTTACAGTTAAGCGTTTATTCACGGCGGCAGATATGCGCACAAAATAAACTTTTTGCTAAATTGGCCTTGCCTGAGCAAATCGATTTGCGTAGAATGCCCGCCCATTGTTATAGGTTTTTGCGCGTGTCTGGCCTTGAGCAAAAGACACGCCTTTACGGAGTTAATCAAATGTACGCGGTATTCCAAAGCGGCGGAAAACAACACCGTGTGGCCGAAGGTCAAATCGTTCGTCTGGAAAAGCTGAACGTTGAGACTGGCGCTACCATCGACTTCAACGAAGTGCTGATGGTTGCTGCAGGCGACACTTTTAAAGTAGGTGCTCCTTTCGTTGAAGGTGGCAAGGTTGTAGCTGAAGTTGTGGCTCACGGCCGTGGCGAGAAAGTGACTATCGTCAAGTTCCGTCGTCGTAAGCACCACCGTAAGCAAGCGGGCCACCGTCAGTGGTTCACTGAAGTCAAAATCACTGGCATCAGCGCTTAATTAGAGGAGTACGATAGATGGCACACAAAAAAGCTGGCGGTTCATCCCGCAACGGCCGCGATTCAGAAGCTAAACGCCTGGGCGTGAAGCGTTTCGGCGGCGAAACAGTTCTGGCTGGCAGCATCATCGTTCGTCAGCGCGGCACCAAGTTCCACGCTGGTGAGAACGTTGGTCTGGGCAAGGACCACACCCTGTTCGCTACCGCGAACGGCAAGGTGCAGTTCGAAGTCAAAGGTCCGCTGAACCGTAAGTACGTAAGCATCGTTGCTGAGTAATTACGGACCGCAAGGATCCGAAGCCCCGCCAACAGGCGGGGCTTTTGTTTTTCTGATGTAGTTGACGAAAAAACGGCACGCAGCCGACCCTGGCTCTGAAGGGGCGACTGGCAAGATGCGTATCGCCCGCAGGGGTCTGTACCACTATAATGGCGTATCGGTTTTTCGAATTAAGGTGACGGTTACCTATGAAGTTTGTTGATGAAGTCCAGATTCGAGTCGATGCCGGTGACGGTGGTAACGGTTGTGTGAGCTTTCGCCGGGAGAAATACATTCCGAACGGCGGCCCGGACGGCGGTGACGGCGGTGACGGTGGCGACGTGTATCTGGTTGCCGATGAAAACCTGAACACCCTGATCGACTACCGTTTCGAGCGTTTCCACGCCGCCGAGCGTGGCGAGAATGGCCAGAGCGCCAACTGTACCGGTCGTCGCGGCAAGGACAAGATCCTGCGCGTGCCGGTCGGTACCCGTGCGACCGATGAAGATACCGGCGAACTGCTGGGGGATCTGACCCACCACGAGCAGAAGCTGCTGGTTGCCAAGGGCGGTTTCCACGGTCTTGGCAATACCCGCTTCAAGAGCTCGGTCAACCGTGCGCCGCGCCAGAAGAGCAACGGCACCCCGGGTGAAGTACGTACCCTGAAGCTGGAGCTGCTGCTGCTGGCCGACGTCGGCATGCTGGGCCTGCCCAACGCCGGCAAGTCCACCTTCATCCGCGCCGTCTCTGCGGCCCGCCCGAAAGTGGCCGATTACCCCTTCACCACGCTGGTGCCGAACCTCGGCGTGGTGCGTGGCGAGAACTCCCGCTCCTTCGTCATTGCCGACATTCCGGGTCTGATTGAGGGTGCTGCCGAAGGCGCCGGCCTCGGTATCCGCTTCCTCAAGCACCTCGAGCGCTGCCGCGTGCTGGTCCATCTGGTGGATATCTGCCCGGTGGATGGTTCCGATCCTGCCGAGAATGCCGTGACCATAGTCCGCGAGCTGGAGAAGTACAGCCCGGAGCTGGCGAGCAAGCCGCGCTGGCTGGTGTTCAACAAGATGGACCTGATCCTGGAAGAAGAGGCAGGTGAAGTGATGGAGCGCGTGAAGGCCGCCCTGAACCACGAAGGGCCGGTTTACGCCATCACCGCCATCAGCAAGGAAGGGACCAAGAAGGTCTGCTACGACATCCTTGATCTGCTCGATACCATGCCCCGTCAGCTGGCGGAAGATGCCAAGGAAGCCATCGAGAAGGTGGAGTTCAAGTGGGATGACTACCACAAGAACCAGCTGGCCAAGGCCGAAGCGGATGCGCTGGCTGCCTCCAAGGCGTTTGACGAGTCGCTGGACGACGATGACTGGGACGACGAAGACGATGATGGCGTGGAAGTCATCTACGTGCGTGACTGACCCTCATCCTGCGGGTGAGCGCAGTGCCGCCACCCACTGCTGAAAAACCGGAGCCTTGCCAGGCTCCGGTTTTTTTATGGGGATCGACTGGATCACCATATAGATATATTTCTTATGTCACTTATTGCCAGCCAACCGCAACTGATTATACTGCGCTCCTGAATGTAACCTTAACGAAACAATGTGCTAACCATTTGTAATGAATTGATATGCGCATCTGTTTGGGTACATTCTTATGGAAGGTTTGCCTGTAAAAATATTTATGCTTGAAATGATCCATTAAAAGCTTGTTTGTGCATTTTTTTGGAGTATTCTTGCGCCCGTTTTGTCGGGTGAGAGCATGGGTATGCAGGTTCGCCTGGCTAAGGAAAAGTAACATTAAGGCTGTAAACCATGCTGGAAAAGACTCTGCAAGCACCTGCGCTCAATACCCGTCGCAACGTGCTGATGTTCCTGGTCCCGTCACTCATCGGGATCCTGCTGTTCATGACTCCCGTTCTCTATGACGGCAACGTCACCATCCCGGTAGCCGTACTGGCGAAGCTGGTACAGAGGGTGTTTGCCGACTATCTGGTGGCCATGGTCAGCGCCATCATCACCACCACCATGCTGATGACCCTGATCGCCTGGTTGTTCAAGCCGGCGATCCTGGTGAAGCGCCCCTTCCTCAACAGCCTGTTCAACGTCTCTCCCTTCTGGGCCTGCGTGCGGGTGCTTGGCGGTATCTTCGTGCTGCTGACCTTCTTCGAGGCCGGCCCCGAGGTGCTGCGTTCCGGTGCGACTGGTGGTCTGGTGCTGCACGATCTGCTGCCGGTGCTGTTCTCCGTCTTCATCTTCGCCGGCCTGCTGCTGCCGCTGCTGCTCGATTTTGGTCTGCTGGAGTTTGTCGGCACCATGATGACCCGCATCATGCGCCCCGTGTTCCGCCTGCCGGGCCGCTCTGCGGTGGACTGCTTCGCCTCCTGGCTCGGGGATGGCAGCGTCGGCATCCTGCTCACCAGCAAACAGTACGAAGGCAAGTTCTACACCCAGCGGGAAGCCGCCGTCATCGGCACCACCTTCTCTGCCGTTTCCATCACCTTCTGCCTGGTGGTGATCTCCCAGGTGAAGCTGGAGCACATGTTCGTGCCCTTCTACCTGACCGTCTGCCTGGCCGGGGTGGTGGCCGCCATCGTGGTGCCGCGCCTGCCGCCGCTCTCCTGGAAGAAGGATGTCTACAGCGACGGTACCCCCCTGTGCCGCAAGCAGGAGGCGATCCCCCATCAGCACAGCGTGCTGAGCTATGGCTATGAGCGGGCCCTGACCAAGGCCGACAGCATGACGGATCTCGGCGCCGTGGCGCGGGAAGGGGTGAAGAATGCCCTGGACATGGTGTTTGGCGTGCTGCCGGTGGTGATGGCGGTGGGTACCTGTGCCCTGATGCTGGCCGAGCACACCCCCATCTTCAACTGGCTGGGGGCCCCCTTCGTCCCCTTGCTGGAGCTGCTGCAACTGCCGGAGGCGGAAGCCGCTTCCAAGACCATCATGGTGGGCTTCGCCGACATGTTCATCCCGGCGGTGCTGGCCTCCACCATCGAGAGCGAGATGACCCGCTTCGTGATCGCCGCCATGTCGGTCACCCAGCTCATCTACATGTCGGAAGTGGGTGCCCTGCTGCTGGGCAGCAAGATCCCGGTCAAGCTGTGGGAGCTGTTCGTGATCTTCCTGTTGCGCACCCTGATCACCCTGCCGGTCATCGCCGGGGTGGCGCACCTGCTGTTCTGATCTGCCCCGCGTTTGTAAACGGTCAACTTCGGTTGGCCGTTTTTTTATGGTCGCTATTAGACCAAAGTGAGTCTTTTATGAGGCCTGAATTTACATTAATGTAACAAGCTGAAAAAACACGCCAGCCGAGCAGTAGGCAATTCCAACCTATGTGGCCAGGAGTCACCCCATGACCTCACTGCTCAGCTACCGGGCCGGTCCTTGCGATCAGCCGCTGCTTCACCAGACCATAGGCGCCTACCTGCAAGAGGTGGCGGAACGTTTCCCCGAGCGGCCCGCCGTGGTGGTGCGCCACCAGCAGATCCGCTGGAACTACCGGGAATACCTGACCCAGATAGACCGGCTGGCGCTGGGCCTGCTGGCGCTCGGGATCCGGCCAGGGGATCGGGTCGGCATCTGGTCGCCCAACAACATCGAGTGGTGCCTGGTGCAATTCGCTACGGCCCGTATCGGGGCCATCATGGTCTGCATCAACCCCGCTTACCGCAGCTACGAGCTCGCCTTTGCCATCAACAACGTGGGCTGTCGGGCCCTGATCTGCGCCAGCGCGTTCAAGGGCTGCGACTACCTCGCCATGCTGGGGGCGCTGGCCCCCGAGCTGGCGAGCTGTCCGCCAGGCCGCCTGACATCATCCCGGCTGCCGAGCCTGGAGATGGTGATCCGGCTCGGGGAGGAGCAAAGCGCCGGCACGCTCAACTTCCCCGAGGTGCTGGCACTGGGCGACCGGCAGGATCCGGCCTGGCTGGCCCGAGTGGCCGCCACCCTTAAACCCGATGACGCCATCAACATCCAGTTCACCTCGGGCACCACGGGCAACCCCAAGGGGGCCACCCTCAGTCACAGCAACATCCTCAACAACGGCCGCCAGGTGGCGCAAGGCATGGCGTTCAGCGAGCAGGATCGGCTCTGCATCCCGGTGCCGCTCTACCACTGTTTCGGCATGGTGCTCGGCAATCTGGTCTGCATCAGTGTGGGGGCCTGCGCCCTGTTTCCGGCCGAAGCCTTCGATCCGGCGGCCACCCTGCGGATGGTGAGCGAGGAGCGCTGCACCGCCCTGCACGGGGTGCCGACCATGTTCATCGCCGAGCTGGAGCTGGCGGAGTTTGATCAGTTCGATCTCTCCTCCCTGCGCACCGGCATCATGGCCGGTGCCATCTGCCCCGAGCCCTTGATGCGCAAGGTGCAGACCCTGATGCACATGACCGAGGTGACCATCGCCTACGGCCAGACCGAGTGCAGTCCCATCAATCACATGACCGCCATCGACGCGCCGCTGGACAAGCGGGTCACCACGGTCGGCCGCGCCATCGGTCACACCGAGATCAAGCTGGTCGACCCCAGCGGAGATATAGTGGCCATCGGCGAGCGGGGAGAGATCTGCTGTCGCAGCAACGGGGTGATGCAAGGGTACTGGCAGGATCCGGCCAAGACGGCGGATACCATAGATGAGGAAGGGTGGCTGCACTCGGGGGACATCGGCATCATGGATGAAGAGGGCTATGTACGGATCGTCGGGCGCAGCAAGGAGCTGATCATTCGCGGTGGCGAGAACATCTACCCGCGCGAGATCGAGGAGCGGCTCTATGATCATCCGGCGGTGCAGGATGCAGCCGTGTTCGGGGTCGACAGCGAGCGCTATGGCGAGGAGGTGTGCGCCTGGGTCAAGCTCAGGCCCCGGCAGGAGGCCAGCGAGGAGGAGCTGAAGCAGTTCCTGTCGGCCCGCATCGCCTACTTCAAGGTGCCAAGATACATCCGTTTCGTGGAGGAGTACCCCATGACGGTAACCGGCAAGCTGCAAAAATTCAGGATGCGGGAACTGATGAGCGACGAGCTGGCCCGCCAGCACGCCGAGGCGATGCGCTGAGCGTGGCGACATCGGAAAAAAGGGCCTGCGGGCCCTTTTTTGTCAGCGTCCCAGCGGGTGAGGCTGTGCCGGCTTGCGGGGGCACTGCACCAGCAGGGTATGGGTGGTGAAGGTGCTGCTCTGGGGGAAGCTTGGGCGAAACCCCGTCATCGGATCGGCGGCCCCCATGCTCATCTGATGGGAAGTGAAGGTGCGCTGGCGGCGATCGGTCTCCTGATAGCCGAGCGGGCAGCTCAGCGTCGCCTGCTGCTGGCACTCCTCCAGTGCGGCGCACTCGATCTGGAAGCGTTGCAGTGCGGGATTAGCTGAAGCGAGTTCGGTGACGGTGGCGGGCGCCGGCAGCAGGGCGCAGCCGGACAGCAAGAGGCTGCCCAGCAGGAAAATTCGGGGTGACATAAGAGAGTGGTGCTCGATGAAACAAGAAAAGGGTGGGTAGCGGCCGGCCGGGGCCATCTGCCTCGTGCCGGCCGCAAAGCGCGGATCAGCGCGGCGTGATGCCCATATCGACCGGACACTGGATGGTCAGAGAGTGCACCGTGTTGGCCATGCGATAGGGTTTGCCAGCCTTGTAGACCTTCTTCTCGTCGTCATAGCTGCCCGCCGTGTACTGGGTGCTGTAGAGCGTCTGCTGACGGCGATCCGTCTCCTGGTAGCCCTGCGGGCAGGTCTGGTTGGCCTGCTGGAAGCAGGCCGTCATGCTGCTGCACTCGATGTAGAAGCCGCGCTGGCTGGCATCGGCCAGGTGTACCGGGGTGACGGTGGGGGCGGGGGGAGACAACAGGGAGCAGCCGGACAGCGTCAGCGCGCCCAGCATGATGAGATGTTTTGACATAGATAACCTGAACAGTGTGGTGTGACAAAGAGTGAGGGGGAGTCTATTGCTCCCCCTTCGCTATAGGGGCACCGTTATAACCAGCCGGGGGTGTTCAGGCCAGCCCGCAAATGTAAGAAAATATGACCCGGCCCTAGGCCAGCCCGGCCAGCAAGGCGCTTTCATCCACCTGATCCAGCTGCTCGGGGGCAAGGAATCTCCCGGCGTAATCGCGCCAGATGCCGCTGCTGACGAACAGGGCAAACAGGGCGGGATCGATGTGCTGCTCGCGCACCATGCTCTGCATGATGGCCAGCGACTGGGAGACCGTCTTGCCCGATTTGTAGGGGCGATCGCTGGCGGTCAGCGCCTCGAAGATGTCGGCGATGGCCATGATGCGGGCGGGGATGCTCATCTGGCTGCCCAGCAGCTGGCGCGGGTAGCCCTTGCCGTCCATCCGCTCGTGATGGCCGCCGGCAATCTCGGGCACGCTGCGCAGATGGCGGGGGAAGGGGAGGCGTTCGAGCATGCGAATGGTCTGGATGATGTGCTCGTTGATCTTGTAGCGCTCCTCCTCGGTGAGGGTGCCGCGGCCGATGGCGAGGTTGTAGCGCTCGCCGCGGTTGTAGAGGTGAGTGGGCACCCGCACCTTGAAGCCCCAGGGATTGCGCTCGTCCAGCTGATCGTGGACGGGGCGGGGGATGAGGTGGGCGGCCTTGTCCGCCAGCAGGGGCTCGACGCAGGGCAGCGGTGCGGCCGGCTCCCCCTGGCGCAGCTTGAGCTCCTCCCGGCTGATGCCGAGCCGATCGTCCAGGGTGCGCAGCCAGGTGCGGCTGGCGATGGCATCCAGCCTGGTCAGCTTCTCCGGTGCCATCCATTCGCCGCCCAGGTTGCACTCGGCGACGAAGGCGAACTCCTCGTCCAGGGTGCTCCAGAGCGGCGCCACCGCCGCCCTGGCCGCTTCCCGCTCCGACGCCGGCAGGCGGGCCGCCAGCGCCTCTATGTAGCCGTCGCGCTTGAGCACCTCGAAGCGGGTACGGATCTCGTGGATCCGATCGTACAGGGTCTCCAGTTTGGTGGCCTTGTCCACCACGAACTCGGGGGTGGTCACCTTGCCGCAGTCGTGCAGCCAGCTGGCGATATGGATGGCCTCCCACTCCTCCTCGTTGAGCCGGAACTCGGCGAACGGCCCCTGCTGCTGGGCACAGGCGGCTTCGGTCAGCATCCGGGTCAGCTCCGGCACCCGCTGGCAATGGCCGCCGGTGTAGGGGCTCTTGGCGTCGATCGCGCCGGCCATCAGCTCGATGAAGGACTCCAGCAGCTGTTTCTGCTCCTCCAGCAGGCGCTGATTCTCGATGGCGGAGGCCGAGGTGCCCGCCAGCGCCTCGATCAGACTGATGCGCGAGGCCAGTTCACGGGCCGAGCAGTCAGGCAGGATCAGCAGCAGGCAGCCGATCAGCTCCTGGCGATGGTTGCGCAGGGGCTCGGCCACCAGTTGGCAGGGGCCGGGGAAGGGGCCCCAGTCGGCCAGATGCTGCTGCCAGCCCTGCTGGTCGATGGCGAGGCTGAGCCGCTCGCCCCGGACCAGCTCGCCAAACAGGGCCTGTTGCCAGCGGATCTGCCCGGCCGGCAGCGGCGCTTTGCGCCACAGTGCCTGTACCGCCACCATCCCCTGCTCCTGAGCCAGGTAGAGACAACCCCCTTCGGCCTGCACCGCGGCGATGGTTTCGTGCAGGATGCGGCTGAGCAGGGAGTCGAAGCGGTGTTCGGCCGCCAGCGCCCGTCCCATGTTCATGAAGTTGCCGAGGGTCAGCCGCATGCCTGACATGGTATGGGCCAGATCGTCGATCTCGCGGATGGCAGACTCGGGGACCCGGCTCTCGCCAAAATCGAAGTGCTGGATCCGCTCCGCCTCCTTGGTGAGCGCCAGCAGCGGGGTGGCGGTACGCCGCGAGACCAGCCAGATCACCGGCAGCAGCAGCAGCAGGCCCGCCAGCGCCCAGCCCAGATTGACCAGGGCCTCGTCTCTGGCCTGCTGATAGAGCAGGTCGGCCGACACCAGCAGGGCGATATGGAAGGGGGAGTCGCTCCCGAGGGGGGAGAGGTTGACCAGCCAGTCGCTGCCATCGGCGGCAGTCAGGTTGAGCTCGGCCGGGTCGCTCAGCAAGGTGGGCTGGCTGATGATCCGTTGTTGCAGGTCCGCCAGGGCCGGGTGGGGCAGGCTGGCCAGCATGGGCAGCTGGCTCAGCTGCTCGAAGCTGGGCAGGTGCCTGGGATCGGCGGCCAGCAGGGTGGCGTACTCATCGAACAGGATCACCTGGCTCTGGGCAGGCAGCTGCAGCTTGCCGATCAGGGCTGACAGTCCCTCGACGCTGGTGTCGAGCCCGATCACGGCGCGTCTGTCGTCGCTCTCCACCGCCAGCGTCATGCCTGGCTCCTTGGTGGTGAAGAAGAGGTAGGGGTTGGTGGTGGCGATCCCCGCTCGCCAGCGGGCCTGCTTGTACCAGTCGCGGCTGCGGGGATCGTAGCGGTAGTTCGGCATGGGGCGCCGCTCGAGCAGGCTCAGCCGCTGATCGAAATAGAGAAACTCCCCCTTGCCCTGGCTGAGGCTCTGCACCAGCAGGCTGCTGGCGGCCGGCACGCCCCCCAGCTGGGTCTTGGCCCGCTCGGTCAGTTTGCGCACCAGAAAAAAGTCGCCATCCTCGTAGCCGGCATAGACGGCCCCATAGCTGGGGCTGTTGGCCAGCACCTCCGCCAGTTGCGGCAGGTAGGCCAGACGGTCGGTCAGGTTGGTCATGGCCGCCAGCTGGCCGCTGCGCAGCAGGCTCAGCGACATGCGGGCCGGCCGCTCGTTCAGCTGCAGGGCGAGGGCCAGCTGCTGGCGATACTGCAGAAAGTTCTGTCGCTCGTGCTCCAGCCCCTGGCGGGCCCCTTGCTGGAACTGCAAGGCGATGAGGGCGCTGCCGAGCAGGGTAAACAGCAGGATGAAGAGGGTGGCGATATGCACATAGAAGGGTTTACGACCTGGCCTGGCAGTTGTCATGGACACATCCTTGTCACACGGGCGATTGCAGAGACGATCAACCTGCAGTGTGCCTGCAGGATGACAATAAACACAATAACCCATTCAGAGAGATCGGGATGTGACAGAGAGAAACTACCCCTGCTGGCGCTCCCGGAACCCGTGTCCGTCAATTTTGCCGGCCGATCAGGTGATTCATTCAGGTATCCCGTGCTACATTGCCCCCCTTGTTACTGGTCTGTGAATCAATGGAGTGACCCATGTCTGCCATCCCCTATTCCGTGCTCGATCTGGTGCCCGTTGCCGAAGGCTCCCAGCCGGCCGAGTCGTTTCGCCGCTCGCTGGATCTGGCTCGCCATGCCGAGCGCTGGGGTTACAACCGCTACTGGCTGGCCGAGCACCACAACATGCCGGGCATCGCCAGTGCCGCCACCTCTGTGCTGATCGGCCACCTGGCCGGCGGCACCAATACCCTGCGCATCGGCGCCGGCGGCATCATGCTGCCGAACCACTCGCCGCTGGTCATTGCCGAGCAGTTCGGCACCCTGGCGTCACTCTATCCGGATCGCATCGATCTCGGCCTTGGCCGCGCGCCGGGCACCGATCAGCGCACCATGCGGGCGCTCAGACGCCAGCGCAGCGCCGAGGTGGATGACTTCCCGGCGGATGTGCGCGAACTGATGGACTACTTTGGCGACGAGGTGGGCGCGGTGCAGGCGGTGCCGGGCCAGGGGCTGCATCTGCCCATCTGGTTGCTGGGGTCCAGCCTCTACAGCGCCCAGCTGGCGGCGGCCATGGGGCTGCCGTTCGGCTTTGCCTCCCACTTCGCCCCCGCCATGCTGCTGCAGGCGCTGGAAATTTACCGCGCCCAGTATCGCCCCTCCGCCCGCTGGCCCAAGCCCCATGCGGTGGTCTGCATCAACATGATCGCCGCCGACAGCGAGCGGGAGGCGCGCTTCCAGTTCACTACCCTGCAGCAGCAGTTCCTGCGCCTGCATCGCGGTAACGCGGGCAAGTTGCCGGCGCCCGTCGTCGAACTGAGCGAGGAGTGGTCCGAACGCGAGCTGGTGGCGATGGAGCAGACCCTGGCCCGCTCGCTGGTGGGCAACCCGGATCAGGTACGCCATGGCCTCAAGGCGCTGCTGGCGGAAACCCGGGCCGACGAGCTGATGTTCAACGGTCCCATCGTCGATCATCAGGCGCGGCTGCGCTCCTTTGAAATTGCCGCCGAGCTGATGCAGGCGCTATAAGCTCGACTCCCCGAAGAGCAGGGCGCTATCTTGCTAGAAGCGCCTCTGTCGCCCTGCTGTCAGGTCATCGAGAGGGGGGCGTTGTGGGGAGGAAAGATGGGATTTCTGCTCCCTCTATTTTATCTAATACACTGAATTAAAAGGAAAGTCAGGTTGGTGTCAGGCTGCTGTCGTGTCGCATGCCACCCTCCGGCCCCTATGCTGGCCCCGTCAATCAACCACAAGGAGTTCGAGATGATCGTCAGGAAGTTGAGATTGCAGCGGGGCTGGTCACAGGAGCAGTTGGCCGCCTTTACCGGCCTGAGCGTTCGCACCATTCAGCGGATCGAGCAGGGTCAGCAGCCCGGACTGGAATCCCTCAAGGCCCTGGCCGCCGTCTTTGAGCTCGAGGTGGCGCAACTTGACGGTACAAGCCAACAGGAGCATGAGATGAGAGGGAGTGACACGATGGAACGGGATCAGATTCGGGTATCGGTAGAGGAGCGGGCCGCCATGCGTTATGTGGAGGGGCTCAAGGGCTTCTATTACCACATCGCCAGCTACCTGCTGGTAATATGCGGGCTGTTTGTCATCAACTATCTGAGCAACCCGGGCTATATCTGGGCCTGGTGGCCGGCGCTGGGCTGGGGGCTGGGACTGATCTCCCATGCCATCAACCTGTTCCAGCCGTTCAAGCTGTTTGGCCCCGAGTGGGAGCGACAGCAGATCGAGAAACGACTGGGGCGCAAGCTCTAGGGTGAGCGATGCACCATAAAAAACGGGCCCGGCAATACCGGGCCCGTTTTGTTTTATTGTCTGCAGCCTACTTGGCGTTGGCGGGACTGTGAGTGGCGATCAGGGCATCATCTTCATGGCACCACAGGGTTGCTCAGGTTCAGCCGCTTATCGTCACTTGGCGTAAGTGGGACAGGGAGTGTCGATCAGGGCGTCATCTTCATAACGCCACAGAGTGAGGCTCTTATTGTCCAGACGCTCGCCTCACCATTACTTGGCGTAGGTAGGGCAGGGGGTCGCGATCAGGGCATCATCTTCATAACGCCACAGGGTGAGGCTGTTGCCCCAGACACAGCCGGTGTCGAGCGCCTTGATGTCCTGCTTGCCGGTGTTGCCCATCAGGGCCGCCCAATGGCCGAACACCAGAATGGGGTCGTCCACATGGTGTTCGCGCTGCTCGAACCAGGGGCGCAGGCCCGGGGTTGACTCGGTGGGGCCCTTCTTGCATTTGAAGTCGAGCCGGCCGTCGAAATAGCAGAAGCGCATCCGGGTGAAGGTGTTGATGATGTAGCGATAACGCTCGATCCCGACCAGATCGTCCTGCCAGCCATCGGGCTGATCGCCATACATGTTGTGCAGCAGCCACTGGTACTGATCACCGCGCAGCAGGCTTTCCACCTCGCGGGCACAGTTGCGGGCGGTGCGGGCGTCCCACGCCGGGGAGATGCCGGCATGCACCATCATGATGGGCAGGTCGGGGTGCTCCGCCAGCAGCGGGCGGTGGCGCAGCCACTCCAACAGCTCGTCCCGATCCGGGGCGTCCATCAGCTCCTGCAGTCTGTCTTTCTTCTTGAGCGGGGCGACCCCATCGGCGACCGCCAGCAGGTGCAGGTCGTGGTTGCCGAGCACGGTGACGGCACGGTTGCCCAGCCCTTTGACGAAGCGCAGGGTGTTGAGGGAGTCCGGGCCGCGGGCGACCAGATCGCCGCACAGCCAGAGTACGTCGTTAGCGGGATCGAACTCGGCCAGATCCAGCAGACGGCGCAAGTCGTCGTAACAGCCCTGGATATCGCCAACAAAACAGTTCGCCATGAAACCTCAATTGATAATGTGGGGGACGGCCAGCGTAAAGGGTGCGATGGGCACCTCGAATTGCTGCCCCGACTCGTCTTGCAGGGTATAACTCCCTTCCATCACGCCGAGCGGGGTGGCCAGCGGCACGCCGCTCTGATAGCGGAAGGTCTCGCCGGGGGCGATGACCGGCTGCTCGCCGACCACGCCGGGGCCTTCGACTTCCAGCATCTTGCCATTGGCATCTGTGATGAGCCAGCGCCGGCGCAGCAGTTGCGCCGGGCCGGGCCCCAGGTTCTCGATCTCGATGAGATAGTGGAACTGGTAAGGGTCTTTGCTATCCGCCACATACGAGGGGTATGGGCGGACCAGGATGTGCGGGGTTGCCACGGGATCAGGCCTTTGGCTGATCCGCCAGCCAGTTGGCGATCATGACGAACTGCTCGAGGGAGAGGTTCTCCGGGCGCAGGTTGCCATCGATGCCAAGTTCGGTCAGCTGGGCGTCCGTGATGAAGTTGGAGAAGCTGTTGCGAATGGTCTTGCGACGCTGGCCGAAGCCCTCGGTGCAGACCCGGTTCAGGCAACGAATGTCTTTCGCGACTATGGTCGGGTTCTTGTGCGGGATCAGACGGACCACGGCAGAATCCACCTTGGGCGCCGGCTTGAAGGCGCCAGGGCCCACTTCCAGCACAGGCACTACCTGGCAGTAGTACTGGGTCATCACGCTCAGACGGCCATAGGCCTTGCTGCCCGGGCCGGCGGCCAGACGCAGCACCACTTCCTTTTGCAGCATGAAGTGCATGTCTTCTACCCGATCGGCGAACTCGCACAGGTGGAAGATGAGCGGGGTGGAGATGTTGTAGGGCAGGTTGCCGAAAATGCGCAGCGGCCCCTTGCCTTCCCCCATCAGGGTGCTGAAGTCAAAACGCATGGCATCGGCTTCGATGACGGTGAGCTTGTCCTTCAGGGTCGGGTGCTCGCGCAGGCGCGCCGCCAGATCCCGGTCCAGCTCGACCACTGTCATCTTGTCCATCTGGGCGGCGACCGGCTCGGTCAGCGCGGCCAGACCCGGGCCTATCTCCACCAGGTTCTGACCCGGCTGCGGATTGATGGCGGCCACGATCTGGTCGATCACGTAGCGATCGTGCAAGAAGTTCTGACCGAAACGCTTACGGGCCGTGTGGCCCATGTGCACCTTACTGCTCATATCTTTTTTTCTCTACCATCTTGATGGCGTGGTTGATCGCGGTGATCAGGCTGCCGGAGTCGGCCAGGCCCTTGCCTGCCAGATCCAGTGCAGTGCCGTGATCCACCGAAGTGCGGATGAAAGGGAGTCCAAGGGTGATATTGACCGAACTGCCGAAGCCCTTGTATTTGAGCACGGGCAGCCCCTGGTCGTGGTACATGGCGAGTACCGCATCCGCATCCTTGAGGTATTTATCCTGGAACAGGGTATCGGCCGGCAGCGGGCCGACCAGATCGATCCCCTCCTGGCGCAGGCCGGCCAGGGCGGGTTCGATCACGTCAATCTCTTCACGGCCGAGGTGGCCGCCTTCCCCGGCGTGGGGGTTGAGGCCGCAGACGTAAATGCGGGGCCTGGCGATGCCAAACTTGGCTTTGAGATCCGCATCCAGGATGCGGATCACCTTGCCGAGGCGATCCTCGGTGATGGCCATCGCCACATAGGCCAGCGGAATGTGGGTGGTCGCCAGCGCGACCCGCAGCCCTTCGGTCGCCAGCAGCATCACCACGTCGGCGGTGTTGGATTGCTGGGCGAAGAACTCGGTGTGACCGCTGAACGAGACGCCAGCCTGGTTGATGATCCCCTTGTGCACCGGCCCGGTCACCACGGCGGCAAATTCGCCGCTCATGTTGCCGTCGCAGGCGCGCTGCAGGGTGGCCAGTACGTAGGCGCCATTGCATTCGTCCAGCTTGCCCGGTATCACGGCGGCGCCGAGGGGAACCGGACAGACGGTCAGGGTGCCCACCCGCTGCGGTTGTGCCGGCTGACCGGCATCATAGGGCAGCAGCTCGACGGGCAGCCCCAGCAGGGCGGCCCGTTCGCGCAGCAGCGCCGGATCGGCGATCACCACCAGCTGGTGCGGCCAATCCTGCTGGGCAATCTGCAGCACCAAATCCGGGCCGATCCCGGCCGGTTCACCCGGGGTAATGGCGAGGCGACGACAGGTCATCAGCTGCCGGCGCCTTCGATCTGGATGTAGGCCTCGTCACGCAGCTCGTCCAGCCAGGCCTGGGACTCTTCGGTGAAGCGGCGGTTGTAGATCAGCTGATAGGCGCGCTGCTCCTGGGCCTTGGTGGTGGCATCCTGGCTGCGGCGCTCTTCCAGCTGGACGATGTGCCAGCCGTGGGTTGTGCGGAAGGGTTCGCTGATCTGGCCCGGTTGCAGGCGGTTGACCATGTCGCGGAACTCCGGCACGTAGACGTTGGGATCGGACCAGCCCAGTTCGCCACCCTGCACCGCGGAGCCCGGATCCTCGGAGTACTTCTCCGCCAGGCTGGCGAAGCTCGCCTTGCCGCTCTTGATGTCGTGCAGGATGCCATCCAGCATCCCCTTGGCTTTCTCTTCGCTCAGGATTATGGAGGGCTTGATCAGGATGTGGCGGGCGCGCACTTCGGTCTGCACCACCTGCTGCTGGCCCTTGCTGTCGAACACCTTGATGATGTGCAGACCGGCACCGGAGCGCAGCGGGCCGACGATGTCGCCCTTCTTGGCACCTTGCACGGCCTCGGCCATCAGGGTCGGCATCTCTTGCGGGCTCATCCAGCCCCAGTCACCCCCTTCCAGCGCCTTGGGTCCGCTGCTCTCGGCAATGGCCATCTTGCGGAAGTCGGCGCCCTGCTTGAGGGCGGCCAGGATGCGTTCAATCTTGCTCTTGGCGGCATTGAGCTGCTCGGCGCTCGGGTTGTCCGGCAGGGCAACCTGGATGTGGCCGACATGGTACTGCTGTTGCTGCTGACCCTGCTTGGCCAGGATATCCACCACCTGCTTCACCTCCTGCTCGGAGATGTTGATGCGGCGGCGCACCTGATTGCGGCGTACCTCGTTCATCAGGATCTCGCGGCGCACCTCTTCCCGATACTGGGCATAGGTCAGCCCCTCGCGATCCAGCTGGGCACGCAGCTGATCCAGGGTCATCTTGTTGTCGGCGGCGATGCTCTGGATCGCTTGCTCCAGCTGGGTATCGCTGATCTTGAGGCCCTGGCGCTCGGCCAGTTGCAACTGCAGGCTCTCCTGGATCAGGCGGTCCAGCGCCTGTTTGCGCAGGGTGGCGTCATCGGGCAGGGACTGGCCGTTTTCCTGGGCGGAGATCTTGACCTTCTGGACCAGGGCCTCCTGCTGGCTGGCCAGCACCACGTCCTTGTTGACCACGGCAAGCACCTTGTCCATCAGCTCGGGGGCGGCGAAGGCACCCTGGCTCATGGCTCCGAACAGGCCTGCAGTCAGCAGGGAAATCAACGTCTTCTTCATATCCATCTCTCAAGGCGTTTGCCAGACCGCTTATTGGTCTCGCAGGTTAAACGGACGAATGTAAGGCAGTGCTTCGGTGTCAAGGGAGGTGCCCTTGGTGCCGGTACCCACGCTACCCAATCCTTTCATTTCAAACTGAATGCCCAGGCTGCGCTCCGAGGTCGGACGCAGGGTCACGTTGTCTGGAGTGTTGACCCACTCCAGGTTGAAGTTGATGCTCCAGCAGCAGGAGTCGTACTTCAGGCCCACCTTGCGATCAGACTTCACGCTCTGGTTGAGCTCCTGGTAGTAGCCTCCGTACAGGTGCCACTGATCGTTGAGCGGCGTGGTCAACAGCAGGCCGATCTGGTTGAGGTCGGTGACCTGTCCCCGGTTTTCGAGATCGTAGTTGGCGTCGCGCACGAAACGGTGGTTCAACTGGCTGATCAGCTTCTCGTGGCGATATTCGAGGGCGCTGTTGGCGGAGCTGAGCCGGCTCTGGTCCATATCATATTGCGCGCCGGCATGGGCAAACCACTGCTCGTTGATCTTGGCATCCCCCTCGAAGGAGAGCGGGGAGCGGGTGTTGGTGGTCAGGGTCTCGCTGGGATAGAGCTTGACCCTGGGCGCAACGAAATCGAAAGCTTGGGCAACGGCCAGCCGAATTCGTTCATCGCCGACCTCATCATATACCCGGCTGGTGAGGCCGATGGAGATCCTGTTGGAGTCGCTGATGCGATCCAGGCCGGCGTAGCGGCGATCGCTGAACAGGCTGTAGTAGTCCTGGCGCATGGTGGTGGAGTCATAGACGCCTATGTTGTCCTGATCCTTGTAGGGCACATAGAGGTACTGGAACTCCGGCTCCAGGGTCTGGTTGGCATCGCCGCCGAACCAGTTCTGGTTGCGCTCGAAGGTCATGCCGCCTTTGAGGCGGAACGAGGGCAGGGTGCGGGTGATTATCCCTTCGTCCAGCGTAACCCCGTTGGCGCCTGCAGGGGTGAAGCGGCTGACGAAGGTCTGGCTCATGTTGTTCGGCACTTCCTGATCGTAACGGGTGTACATCAGCTTGTACTGGCTGTCGAGGTAGTAGCCTGCCTCGTTGATCAGCGGCATGGTCAGGGTCGGGGCCGTGTAGACCCGGGTGCCGGTGTAGGCGCCGCCCTGGTTCTGGGCGATGGCCTGGGCATTGTTGTAGCCGAACTTGGTGATCTCGGTGTTCCAGGCCAGATCGTACCAGCTGCCCTGCTGGTAGTAGTTGTGGTCGATGCGCGGCATCAGCTCGTGGGGCTGCTGCGCGCTGGCCAGCAGGATCTGGTAGGTGCGCACCTCGGTGTTGATGTTCCAGTTGGGCTGGAAGTAACCGGCCATCAGGGACTGCTGCAACTGGTTCTCGACCTGGGTACCCACCTTGGGAGAGAAGTCGTTGAAGTAGTTGTAATCCCGATCCCGCACCTTGGTGTAGTCGAGCGACACCCTCATGGCGTTGTCGGCAAACAGCGAGGTGTGGTTGGCGTTGAGCAGGTAACGGTGACCGTCGGACATGGCCTGATTGAGGCTCGGGGTCTCGTCGTACTGCTTGTCGTTGGCCAGGTTCTCGAAATAGAGGCTGCCCACGTGAGCCGGATCCGGCATGTAGCGGAACTGCACCTGCTCCATCAGGCCCCGTCTGTCCATGAAACGGGAGGTGATGGTGGCATCGTAGTTGGGGGCTATGTTCCAGTAGAACGGCTGGGTGATGTCCATGCCGTTCTTGGAGCTCTGGGTGTAACCCGGGTAGAGCAGACCCGTCTTGCGCTCATCCTTGATGGGGAAGTTGATGTACGGGAAGTAGAACACCGGATAGTCGTAGAGCCAGAGGCTGGCGTTCCAGGCCTCCCCGAACACCTCGGTCTGATCGATGTCGATGCTGCCCGCCTTCAGGGTCCACACTTCCTGGCCCGGTGGGCAGGTGGTGTACTGGGCCCCTTCCAGGGTGATGTTCTGGTTGTTGTTGGTCATGGTGACCCGGTCGGCGGAGCCGCGCACCGGCGAGCCATGCACCTGATACTTGCCCTCTTCCAGCTCGGAATTCTTGGTATCCAGGTTGGATTTCAGGGTCTTGTCGCTGGTGACCGTGATCTGGCCGTCGTTGTAATAGATGTTGCCGATGGCGATGACGTCCCGGCTCTTCTGATCGAGCTCGGCGTAGTCGGAATCGAACTTGCGCACGCCCTGGCGCACCTTGACGTCGCCCTGATAGACGGCGGTGCCGCCCTGCTTGGCTTCGAGGCGATCGGCATCCACCTCCACGGGCTGGGCATTGGCGTCGGTGCCGGGCGCCAGTTTTTCAATCTTGGGGACATAGTCATAGCAGAGCCCGTCCAGGATCCCGGTGGCGGGAGGCGGCGTCAGCGGCGCTGCCTGCACGATGGCAGGGGTCAGGGCAGGAACAAGGCTGATGGTCAGGGCGATGGGATAGGAGTATCCCAGTGTCCGTTTTGTCATGTGAAAGACTCGCGCAATCCGTGGTAGCTACGGCTGATTCAAGACATGCATTTTACGACAGGATTCATCGAGTTGACATTGCATGTCATTGCTTTATGTTAGCCGGCAATGATAAAGCATTATTGCGGCCAGGGCTAACAGCCAAGTGCTGCTTTCCAATTTGGTCCCCGACTTATGCACGATCGCGATTCCCTCTTGCTGCACTGGGCGCGCCGGATTTCCGGTGATGCCAGCCTGCAGTTGACCCTCATTTCCGGTGACGCCAGTTTTCGCCGCTACCACCGTGGCGGTGGCCTGATCTGGGTGGATGCCAACCCTAAAACCGAAAAGAATCATGAGTTTGTCCGTAATGCTTCGGCCCTGCACGCCGGCGGCCTGCTGGCCCCCGAGGTGCGGGCGGTGGACTACGAGCAGGGGCTGCTGGCGGTGACCGACCTGGGGGATACCCAGCTTATCGGCTGCCTGAACGCAGACAATGTGCAGGCCTGGTACGGCAAGGCCATCGCGCTGCTGCCCCGTCTCGGCGCCGTTGAGCTGGACCTTGAGCCTTTTGATTCCGCCTTCATGGCGCGGGAGAACAGCATCTTTCCCGAGTGGCTGCTGGGTCAGCATCTACAACTGACCCTGAGCGATGAAGAGCAGCAACTGCTGGCCGAGACCTTCGCCTGCCTCACCGAGAACAACCTGGCCCAGCCGCAGGGGGTGATGCACCGTGATTTTCACAGCCGCAACCTGATGGTGTGCGGTGGCGAGACGCCGGATGAGAGCGAGCTGGCGGTCATCGACTTCCAGGACATGGTCATCGGGCCGCTCAGCTATGACCTGGTCTCGCTGCTGAAAGACTGCTACGTGCGCTGGCCGGACGCGGTGATCGAGCAGGGCATGGCACTCGGGTTTGACACTTTGCAGCAGGCCAATCTGCTGGGCGGGCTCGATTACGCCGCGTTTCGTCGCGCCGCCGACCTCACCGGCATGCAGCGCCACCTCAAGGCAGCGGGCATCTTCACCCGGCTCTACCACCGCGACGGCAAGTCCGGCTACCTCAAGGATATTCCCCGCACCCTGGGCTACGTGGTGGATGTCTGCCGCAGCCATGGCGCCGCCTATCCGGTGCTGGCCCGCTTCGGCCAGTGGCTGGAGCAGGTGGTGCTGCCCGGGCTGGCCCGCAGCGGAGTGGCGTCATGAAGGCGATGATTCTGGCCGCCGGGCGCGGCGAGCGGATGCGCCCGCTCACCGACAGCCTGCCCAAGCCGCTGCTGGCGGTGGGGGGCAAGCCGCTCATCGTGCACCATATCGACAAACTCAAGGCGGCCGGCGTGACCGACCTGGTCATCAATCACGCCTGGCTTGGTCACAAGCTGGTGGAAGCGCTCGGCG
This sequence comes from Aeromonas sp. R5-3, assembly GCF_040908225.1. Lineage (NCBI taxonomy): Bacteria > Pseudomonadati > Pseudomonadota > Gammaproteobacteria > Aeromonadales > Aeromonadaceae > Aeromonas > Aeromonas sp. R5-3. The sequence goes on from NZ_JBFODH010000029.1 coordinate 86,283, forward strand.
ATGGCCGTGCGCTCGGGGTCTCCATCCACTGGTCGGCCGAGGAGAGCGCGCTGGAGACTGCCGGCGGCATCGTACAGGCGCTGCCGCTGCTGGGCAGCGATCCTTTTCTGGTGATCAACGGCGATACCTGGCTCGACCTGGACTATCGCACCCTGGTGAGCCAGCCCCTTGGCGACCAGCTGGCCCACCTCTGGCTGGTGCCCAACCCGCCGCAGCATCCGGCGGGGGATTTTGCGCTGCAGGCGGGCAAGGTGGTTGATACCCCGGCGCTGACTTTCAGCGGCGTCGGGCTCTATGATCCCGCCGCCTTTGCCGGATTGGCGGCGGGGGCACGCAAGCTGGCGCCCCTGCTGCGGGAGTGGATGACGAAAGGCAGGGTGGGCGGCAGCCTGCTGGCCGGCGAGTGGCGCGACATAGGGACGGCCCAGCGGCTGCACGAGCTGGACGATCAGTTGCAAGGACGCACTCATTAATTTCACGAGGTCTTGAACCATGCGTATTTGGGGTAAGGTGCTTGGCGCCTTCTTCGGTTTTCTGCTCGGCAACATCTTTGGTGCCCTGCTTGGCCTCTGGATCGGCCACCGCTTCGATCGGGGCATGGGCTTGAATTTTCGCCGCGCCCCCACCCAGCAACAACAGGCGGTCTTCTTCCACGCCACCTTCGCCGTCATGGGCCACATCGCCAAGGCGAGCGGCCAGGTGACCGAGCAGGAGATCCGGGTTGCCTCCAACCTGATGGACCGGATGCGGCTGGCAGGGGAGCAGCGGGCTCGCGCTCAGGAGTCGTTCCGCCAGGGCAAGGAGGCGGACTTCCCGCTGCGGGAGACCCTGGCCGAGTTTCGCCAGGCCAGCCAGGGCCAGCGCGATATCCTGCGCTTCTTCCTCGAGGTACAGCTGCAGGCCGCCTTCGCCGATGGCAAGGTCGAGGCCAGCGAGCGCGCCATCCTGCACACCATCGCCGACGAACTGGGCTTTAGCCGCATCGAGCTGGCCCGCATCCTGGCGATGGCCGAGGCGCAGATGAACTTCTTCAATCGGGCCCACGGCGGTCAGTATCAGGATGGCGGGCAGGGTGGTCAGCAGTATCGGCAGGAGGCTCCCTCCCGTGACAGGCTCAAGGATGCCTATCAGCTGCTGGGAGTGAGCGAGAGCGACAGCGATCAGGAGATCAAGCGCGCCTACCGCAAGGAGATGAGCAAGCATCACCCGGACAAGCTGGCCGCCAAGGGCTTGCCGCCCGAAATGATGGAGATGGCCAAGGAGAAGACCCAGGAGATCCAGCAGGCCTGGGAGTGGATCCGCGAGGCGCGCGGCATTCGCTGAACGCCCCTTCATCAGCCATAAAAAAATGCCCGTCGCTGACGGGCATTTTTGTTTGCGCAGTATTTGTGCGTCGCAACTTAGTGGCTGTCGACCCAGACAAACTTGAGCACGAACAGCAGGGCCACCACCAGCACGCAGGGGTTGATCTCGCGCCAGCGGCCGGTGCCCGCCTTCATCACGCAGTAGGAGATGAAGCCCACGGCGATCCCCTCGGTGATGGAGAAGCTGAACGGCATCATGACGGCGGTCATGAAGGCCGGTACCGCTTCGGTCAGATCTTCCCACTTCACCCGGGTCAGCTCGGAGCACATCAGCACACCCACGTAGATGAGGGCGCCGGCGGCGGCGTAGGCTGGCACCATGGCGGCAACCGGGGAGAAGAAGATGGCCAGCAGGAACAGCAGGCCGACCACGATGGCGGTCAGACCGGTACGACCGCCGACGGCGACGCCGGAGCTGCTCTCGATGAAGGCGGTGACCGAGGAGGTGCCCATGAAGGCGCCGCCGACGGAGCTGGCGCTATCCACCAGCAGGGCCTGCTTCATGCGCGGGAAGTGCCCCTTGTCATCGGCCAGCTTGGCACGGTTGGTGACGCCGATCAGGGTGCCGGAGGAGTCGAACAGGTTGACCAGCATAAAGGAGAAGATGATCCCGGCCAGGCTGATGTCAAGCGACCCCATCAGATCCAGCTGGCCGAACACCGGCTCTATGCTCGGAGGCATGGAGACGAAGCCCTTGAAGGTGACGTCGCCAAACAGCCAGCCCAGGGTGGTGGTCACCACGATGGCGATCAGCACGGCGGAGTGGACGCCTCGGGCGGAGAAGATGCAGATCAGGAAGAAGCCGAGCAGCCCCAGCAGGCAGGGCAGGGAGGTGAGATTGCCCACCGTCACCATGGTCGCGGGGCTGGCCACCACGATGCCGGCGTTGTGCAGGCCGAGCAGGGCGATCAAGAGGCCGATGCCGGCGGTGATGCCGACCCGCAGGGTGAGCGGAATATTGGCGATGAGCCAGTAGCGCACCCGCAGCAGGGTGAGGATCAGCAGGCCCATGGCGCCCCAGAAGATGGTGCCCATGCCCACTTGCCAGGAGTAACCCATGCCGGCCACCACCACGAAGGCGAAGAAGGCGTTGAGGCCCATGGCGGGAGCCAGCGCTATGGGCAGGTTGGCCAAGAGGCCCATCAGGATGCTGCCGATGCCGGCGATGAGGCAGGTGGTGACGAACACGGCCTGGGTGTCCATGCCGGCCGCAGAGAGGATCTGCGGGTTGACGAAGACGATGTAGACCATGGTCAGGAAGGTGGTGATGCCGGCGATCACTTCGGTGCGGGCGTTGGTGCCATGGCCCTTCAGGGCAAACAGACGCTCAAGCAATCCTTGCCCGGCGGCCTGTGCGGGGGCCTGGTGTGGTTGATTCATGTTGGATTCCAATAGGTGACGTGAAATAAGCAGCAGGAGAGGGGCATCCTCCATGGAGGAGTGACGCCCGCTTTCTGGTGGTTAAACAACCAGACTCGTCCTGATACCGTGACAGCGCGCACATTTTTACACAGGCGGCGCCGTTTACAAACCCCGGATCTGCGAGGCGGATCAATGAATAGAGCAAAAATTCAAACGTTTTCCCGACCGAAAATAAAAAAGGTTCTCGCTGGAGAACCTTTTGAGGGGCAGGGGTCGGGTCAGAGGGTCTTGAAGTAACGCTCCACCAGCTGGGCCAGCACGGAGTCGAGCTTGTCCTGCACCTCTCCCAGTTCCCGCCCCAGGCGGCGCAGGAAGAGGCTGGCCTGCTCCTCGCTCAGCTTGCGGCCGTCGATGAAGAACTCCTGTTCCGGCAGCTGCTTGTCATAGCGGGGCAGCAGGGTCCAGTTCACCAGCTCTGGCTCCACGGCGGCGAAGATCCTGGCGGCGGCGGCACAGAAGGTCTCGATGTGCGCCTTGCCGTCCGGCCCGAGGCAGCCCGGTTCGACCCGGATCTGGATGGTCAGTTTCTTCTCTGTGGTGGGCTGGGTCGTCATCTTGCTACATCCATGCATAAAAGGTATCCGTCTTGGATTGTAAGCCATCGGGCACAAGAAAGGGGAGCCTGGGCTCCCCTTGTCGCATTTGCCGGTTTACTTGGCGATGCGCTTGTATTTCGCGCGGTGTGGCTGGACCGCCTCGGCGCCGTAGGTCTTCTTCTTCCACTCTTCGTATTCGGTGAAGTTGCCTTCGAAGAATTCGATCTTGCCCTCGTCCTGATAGTCCAGGATGTGGGTGGCGATGCGGTCGAGGAACCAGCGGTCGTGGGAGATGACCATGGCGCAACCCGGGAACTCCAGCAGGGCGTTCTCGAGGGCGCGCAGGGTTTCGATGTCCAGATCGTTGGTCGGTTCATCGAGCAGCAGCACGTTGCCGCCGGTCTGCAGCAGCTTGGCCAGGTGCAGACGGCCGCGTTCACCACCGGAGAGCTCGCCGACCCGCTTCTGCTGATCGGCGCCCTTGAAGTTGAAGCGGCCGATGTAGGCCCGGCTCGGGAACTCGTAGTTGCCGATACGCAGGATGTCCTGGCCGTCGGCGACTTCCTCGAACACCGTCTTCTTGTCGTCCATGCTGTCGCGGAACTGATCGACAGAGGCCAGCACCACGGTCTCACCCAGGGTGATGGCGCCGGAATCCGGCTGCTCCTGACCCGACATCATGCGGAACAGGGTCGATTTACCGGCACCGTTCGGGCCTATGATGCCGACGATGGCCCCCTTGGGAATGGCAAACGACAGATCGTCGATCAGCACCCGGTCACCGTAGGACTTGCGCAGGTTGGCCACTTCCACCACCTTGTCGCCGAGGCGCGGTCCGGGCGGAATGAACAGCTCGTTGGTCTCGTTGCGCTTCTGGTAGTCGTTGGTGTTGAGCTCTTCGAAGCGGGCCATACGGGCTTTGGATTTGGCCTGACGGCCTTTCGGGTTCTGGCGAACCCACTCCAGCTCTTTCTCGATGGACTTGCGACGAGCCGCTTCCGTGCTGGCCTCTTGTGCCAGACGGGCATCTTTTTGCTCCAGCCAGGAGGAGTAGTTGCCCTCCCACGGGATACCTTCGCCGCGGTCCAGCTCCAGGATCCAGCCGGCCACGTTGTCGAGGAAGTAACGGTCGTGGGTGATGGCCACGACGGTGCCCTCGTAGTCGTGCAGGAAGCGCTCCAGCCAGGCCACGGACTCGGCGTCCAGGTGGTTGGTCGGTTCGTCCAAGAGCAGCATGTCCGGCTTTTCCAGCAGCAGGCGGCACAGGGCCACACGGCGGCGCTCACCACCGGAGAGGTGTTTGATCTTGGCATCCCAGGCCGGCAGGCGCAGGGCATCGGCCGCACGCTCCAGCTGGTTTTCCATGTTGTGGCCGCCCTGGGCCTGGATGATGGCTTCCAGCTCGCCCTGTTCGCGGGCCAGCTTGTCGAAATCCGCATCCGGGTCGGCGTAGGCCGCATAGACCTCGTCCAGCCGGGCCATGGCGCGCTTCACCTCGCCGACCGCCTCTTCGACCGCTTCACGCACGGTCTGCTCCGGATCCAGCTTCGGCTCCTGCGGCAGGTAGCCGATCTTGATGCCGGGTTGCGGACGGGCTTCCCCTTCGATCTCGGTGTCGATGCCTGCCATGATGCGCAGCAGGGTCGATTTACCGGCGCCGTTCAGACCCAGCACGCCGATCTTGGCGCCCGGGAAGAAGGAGAGGGAGATGTTCTTGAGAATATGACGCTTGGGCGGCACTACCTTGCCGACCCTGTTCATGGTGTAAATAAATTGAGCCATTGGCTAATTCTCTTCCTTTTCAGCAGGTTAATGTCATGGCACTAACAGACTGATGTCGTGGTGGGGCCAGGTCGGCGGGTCGCCAACCGGGTTCCAAAAAACCCGTCGATTGTAAACCAATGGGCGAGGGGGGGCAAAGGTGGCACCCGGTCGGCCATCCCCTTTGCCGGGGCCATCACAGCCTGCTGCAACGGGCCGTCAAACTTGGCATGATGAAGGTCCAGTTTGCCCCGGAGTTTGCATGACCAGCCTGCCCTCTGCCCCGCCTCTGGCGGCCACCCTCGCCGCCATGGGGCTGGCACCCGCCATCGGTGAGCCGCTTGCCGGCCACCTGCCCCGTTTGACCTTGCAGCCGGGTCAGCCGCTGCTGGCTCAGGGGGCGATGCAGGAGTCGGCTTTCTACCTCGAGCGAGGCATCGCCCGCGCCTGCCACTACGCCCGGGACGGGCAGGAGCGCTGCAAGGAGTTCTACTTCGAAGGGGAGCTCTGCCTGCTCTACGACAGCTGGCTCACCGGGTCGCCTGCCCGCTACCAGCTGGAGGCCGTCACGGCGCTGCAACTGGTGCGGGTGCCGCTCGCCCTGCTGGACGAGCCCGCCTGGCAACCGGTTTGCATGGCCCTGCTGCGCCAACAGCTGTGTTACAAGGAGCGCAAGGAGGCCTTCTTGCTGCTCCACTCCCCCGAAGAGCGCTACCGGGAGCTCTGCCGCACCTTCCCCCACTGGTCGGCGCGGCTCACCCAGGTGCAGCTCGCCAACTATATCGGCATCAGCCCGGTCACCCTGTCGCGGATCCGCCGGCGCATTAACACGGGTTAATGCCGCGCCTCGCCCATCCCCGCCATGCTGGGCCCCTCGAACAAGCCTGGAGTGGGGATGATGTCGCTGTTTTTGTGGTCACAACTGGTGGTGAGCCTGGCGCTGCTGCTGGATCTGCTGTCGTTTCAGCTGCGGGCGCGCCGGGCCATTCTGGCCTGCCTGGCGCTCTCCTGCGCCCTCAATGGCGCCCATTTTGCGCTGCTGGGACAGTGGTCGGCCGCCCTGCTGCTCTGGCTGGCGAGTCTGCGCTTCGTGGTCAGCATGCTGGCCACACGCCGCCTCTTGATGTGGCTCTTTATGGGGTTGTCCTGCCTCGCGGTGCTCGCCACCTATCAGGGGCCGCTCGTCCTGCTGGGGTTGCTGGCCAGTCTGCTGCAGACCCGGGCTGCGTTTTGCCCGGATGATCGCCTGCTGCGGCGCTGGATGCTGCTGGGCACCCTCTGCTGGCTGGTCAACAACCTGCTGGTGGGGTCGCCTGTGGCGGCGCTGATGGAGGGGCTGTTTCTGGTCAGCAATCTGGTGGGCTACTACCGCCACTATGGGCGCAGGGCATGTCCGGGGAGTTGATATCGGCTGCGGGAGAAACCGTGGGGCAAGTCCTGCCTGATAGGGATTACCAAGCAGAGAGGCCGCCATAGTGGCGGCCTCTTTGGCATGTCAGGCTTTGTTGAAGCCGTTGATGAGCGCCTTTGCGTAATCGATGACGAACTGCTGGCAGTGGATGGCGGTTTGCGGATCGAACTCCTCGCCGTGCAGATCGCTGTTGGAGAGTACCCGGATACCGACGAAGGGCACCTTGTAGGCCTCTGCCACCAGGGCGGCGGAGGAGGTTTCCATCTCTTCCGCGGCGGTCTGGTAGGTCTGGTGCAGCCAGTTGATGCGGGCGACCTGGCGGTTCCACTCGTCGGCGGTGCCTATGATGCCGGGGACCACCCGACCATGACGATAACGGTCAGCCATGCCGAGGGCGCGACCAACCAGCTCGGGATCGCCGGCAAAGGAGGAGTGTTCTACCAGCTTGCCGTTGTCACGCAGGCGCATGGTGACCTCGAAGTTGTGCCATCTGCTCGGATCGACCCCCTGCTCGGCGGGGGTCAGATCACTGCGATAGGCTCCCATGTTGAAGCTCTTGGTGCCGATGACGATGTCGCCCCGGTGCAGTGCCGGATCGTGGCCGCCCGCCGTGCCTTGGTTGATGACGAGGCGCGGCCGGAAGCGCTCCATGGCGAGGGTGGTGGCCGCGGCGGCATTGGCCAGTCCCACCTCGGTGCGGGATATGACCACCGGATAACCCGAGAGGGTGCCCTGCCAGTAGGTCCAGGCGCCCACGGTCAGCTCCTGCTTCTCCTTGAGGGCGGCCACCAGGGTTTCGACTTCGACGTCCATTGCCCCCTGGATCAGGATGGGGGCGGGGGCCGGATTGGCCGCCACGACGGCGGAGGAGAAGAGGGCAAGCAGGGTGAGCAGGCGCGAGCAGCGTTTGATGAAATTCATGGATTACCTGTAAAACGTGCGAGAAAGCGCCGGATCCTATCGAAAGGCAAACGATTGCGCAAATGGGGGGTTGTCAATAGCAGGCCGGCAGGAAGTCGGGTTCAGGGCTGCTTGTGGCCGGCGAAGTAGAGCACCCGCCGCACATATTGCTGGGTCTCCTGATAGGGGGGGATGCCGCCATACTGCTCCACCGATTTTTCGCCGGCGTTGTAGGCCGCCGACATCAGGGTCCAGTTGCCATCGAAATGGGTGTGCAGCCACTTGAGATAGGCCACGCCCCCCTTGATGTTCTGCTCCGGATCGAAGGGGCGGGTCACCCCGAAGCGCTGCTGGGTCTCGGGAATGAGCTGCATCAGCCCCTGGGCATTTTTGGGGGAGACGGCGCGGCTGTCGAGGTTGGATTCGGCGATGGCGATGGCCAGCACCAGCCGTTCGTCGATGCGGTGGCGCTTGGCGGCGTGGCGCAGCATATTGGCCAGCTTCTGCTTGGCGGGCGACTGGCGGGCCAGATAGGCCTCCAGATTGAAGGGGGTGGTAGGGATGGCGGCGAAGTAACCGCCGGATCCGCCGACGCCGCTGCCGCACTGATCCCCCATCACGGCATTGCCGACCCGGCTGTTGTAGTAACGGATGGCCTGCTGGTTGCCAAGACGGATCGCCATGGCCAGGTAGGCGTTGGCCATGCGGGGGTTGCGAACCGAGCCCGGGCCGGTGGCGAGCAGGCGGCCGATGCGAAAATACCCTTCCGGGTTACCCGTAGTGGCGGCGGCGCAGTAGAAGTGGATGGCCTGGGTCAGGTTGCCCTGACTCTGTGCCTGTTGACCTTGCTTCAGTGCGCTGAGCGCCTTGGGTGCCTGTCTGAAATCCCTGCTTTGCGCCGCTGCCTGCACGTTACCGGCCAGCAACAGCGATAAAAAAAGCAGCAAAAACAGCCTGTTTTCGCTGAGGCTCGACATGGATTCTCTCCTGTTGGGGTACAGAAGATATAGGGGAACATGGCCCGTTCTGCCATTAATCCAGTGGATCCTGTTGTTATGGATCCGGGTATCCAGAGATCAAAACGATATGGAACCAATGGCCGATGCAGTCCTATCAGGGGCTGGCCGTACATCCAGGTGGTCGGTGGCGATAAAGAGGTGGCTAAATCAGTTGCCCCTGGCCCCCTCAGACGTCGAGGTGATAGGGCTGCTCGTCCGGCTCGGCGGCGGGCAGCTGGCGATACATCAGGCGAATTTCGCTCGCCACCCAGAGCGAGAGCAGGCCGAGCAGGCTCAGCAGCGGCGCCAGGGTGTGGCTCTGTTGCAGTCCGTAGGCAGACAAGGCGGCGCCCAGCAACAGCAGAATACGGATCATGAGGTGACTCCTTCTCATCATGGTGAGGGGGCGGATGCGTGCCCGTGTGGCACCAAGTGCGGCCAGTATACCTCAGCCGGTGCCCGGCAAACCGCCATCCGCTTCACATCCCCATCCTAAGGGGGGAGGTGGTGCGGCGCCATTCCATTAACTCATCAAACAATTTTCAGCCGGCCGTAGCAGGGCGCACCCAGTGTCCGGTCGGGATGGCCACTCCAGCTCAGCGGGCGGGCTGGTAGTAGTCGAGATACCAGCGCACGAACGCGGCGACCCCTTCCTCGATGGAGGTGGCGGGGCGCAGGCCGGTGAGGGTGTGAAGGGGCTCGCTGTCGGCCCAGGTGGCGTGCATGTCGCCCGCCTGCATCGGCAGCATCCGCTTGATGGCGGGCTTGTCCAGTGCCTGTTCCAGCGCCTCGATGAAGTCGAGCAGCCGCACCGGCTGGCCATGACCGATGTTGAGGATGCGGTAGGGGGCGGCGCTCTCGGCCGGGCTCTGCTCGCCGGCGTGCCAGTGAGGGTTGGGGCGGGGTGGCAGCTCGGCGACAGCGAGGATCCCCTCGACGATGTCGTCGATGAAGGTGAAGTCGCGGCTGAGATCGCCCTGGTTGTAGACGTCGATGGGCTCGCCCGCCAGGATGGCGCGGGTGAACCTGGCGATGGCCATGTCCGGTCGGCCCCAGGGACCGTAGACGGTGAAGAAGCGCAGCCCTGTGGTGGGCAGGCCGTAGAGCGCCGAGTAGGCGTGGGCCATCAGCTCGCCGCTCTTCTTGGTGGCGGCATAGAGGGAAACCGGGTGGTCCACCTGCTGATCGGCACTGAACGGCAGCTGCTCGCCCATGCCATAGACCGAGCTGGAGGAGGCGTAGATCAGATGCCGGATGTCGTGCTGGCGGCACCCCTCCAGCACCGTCAGCATGCCGGTGAGGTTGCTCTCGCTGTAGGCAAAGGGGTTTTCCAGCGAGTGGCGCACCCCCGCCTGGGCACCCAGGTGGATCACCCGCTCGAACTGCCCCTCGGCAAACAGGGCGGCCATGCCGGCCCGGTCCGCCAGCTCGCCCTCTACGAAGCGAAAATGGGGGAAGGGGGTCAGCATCGACAGGCGAGCCTCTTTGAGGCTCACCTCGTAGTAGTCGTTGAGGTTGTCCAGCCCCACCACCTGATGACCCGCCTCACACAGCCGTCTGGCGACGTGAAAACCGATAAAGCCGGCGGCGCCGGTGACCAGATACTTCATGGCTGGGGTCCTGTGCAGATCATGGGGTTCCTGATGGTGATGCGAAAAGGGGGCTGCGCGCTTTGTAGCAGAGCCGGCGCGTCTGTGCCATGGCAAACCGCCCTTTTCGTCAAGGTGGGGGCGGCTCAGGCGCGGCATGCTGCATCTTGGTGCAGCGGCTGTCAATGGAGAATGACAGGCACCAAAACGGGGCGTGGGCGGTGACTATTGTGATCATGGTCGCAAAAAATAGACTGAATCCCATAACGAAGCCCTGTGGACAGGGCTCGCGCCCGCTCTGCGGGCAACAGACACTCTTTTACTTCGCTATTGGATACCGGTTATGGACAACACCCCCGTCTCGGCGCAGTCCGCTCGTACTGCGCACCCCCTCTATGAAGACATCATCGCCCTGCTGACCGCCGCCGGCTTCGTCTCTCTCGGCATCTTTCTGTTTCATCAGGTGGGCCTGCTCACCGGCGGCACCGCTGGGCTGGCACTGCTGCTGCAGCAGGTGACCGGGCTGAGTTTCGGCTTGCTGTTCTTCGGCATGAACCTGCCCTTCTATGCTCTGGCCTGGCTCAGGATGGGGCCGCGCTTCACCCTCAACACCTTCGTCTCGGTGGCGACCGTCTCCTTTATGACGGATCACCTCAATGCAGTGCTGCAGATAGGCAAGATTGAGCCGGTCTACGCGGCGCTCATCGGTGGCACCCTGATCGGCATGGGGCTGCTCATCATGTTCCGCCACAAATCGAGCCTGGGCGGCTTCAACATCCTGGCGCTGTTTATCCAGGATCGCTTCGGCATCCGCGCAGGCAAGTTGCAAATGGGGCTGGATTGCACCATCGTCATCGCCTCCTTCTTCGTGGTGCAGCCCTGGATCCTGGCCCTCTCCGTGGTGGCGGCCATCATCTGTAACCTGGTGTTGACACTCAACCACAAGCCGGGTCGCTATCAGTTGGCGTGAGGCCTCTGTGAGCCGGGTGGAAAAAGGGTGTGCAGCCGATGATCGGGCAGCGGTGAGGAGAGGCCCCAGTGCACCCTGTGCCGCAGCAGATTGCCCTGGGCTTCCAGCCGGATCAGGATCTGGTTGAAGGCTACCAGCTGCGCCTCGCTCATGCGTTGGCGGTTGAAGGCGATGTAGTAGTTCGCCTCGTGACTCTTCTGCCATAGCCTGATCTTCGAGGCGCCACTGAGGTTGAGTCGATAGAGGGCCACATCCAGGTTGGAGAAGTAGAGGTTGTAGCGCCCCTGTCGCTCTATCTTGAGCAGGTTCGCATAATCATCGTTGACGTTGAGTTCCAGCTGCATCGGGGGGATCCCCTGCTGGTGCAGGGTGTCGTCCAGCTGGCGCAGCAAGGTCTCGCTGAACGAGCCTCTGGTCACCCCGATCCGTGCGTGACCAAGGCGAGTCAGAGTCAGCGGCGCATCAATTTCGTCGACGTGGGCAAAGATGCCCCAGCTCGCCTTGCACAGCGGTACCGAGTAGCTCAGCGTCTTTGCCCTGGCATCGCTCCAGGCGAGCGGAAACATGCCGTCCACTTCCCCCAGATCCAGCTCTTTTCTGGCCCGCAGATTGGGGCGCAGCGTGATCTGGCACCCCTCAGGCCAGTAACTGCACGCCTCTTTGACCATGTCCACCATGGCGCCGGTCGGCTGGTTGTCACTGCCCATGAAGCTGTAGGGAGCAAACTCCTGGACGACCAGACGCAGGGGGGCGGCAACGCAGAGAGGGGAGAGGAGCCAGAGCAACAGCAGACGAGCAGGCATGGGGCAAGCATCCGTGATTGACACCCTTGCAGTATGAGCGAGAAATCGCCCTACAGGACGACGGTATACATCCCCTGCGGGTCTGTGATCACCCGGGCCGGGTAGTCGTAGAGCCGGTCGATGAGATCAGGCCTCAGCACCTCGCGCGGGGTGCCGTCGGCCATCACTCTGCCCTGCTCCAGCATTACCAGCCGGTCGGCGTAACGGGCCGCCAGATTGAGGTCGTGCAGCACCACCAGCACGGCGGTATGACGGGCGGCGAGGGCGCGCGCCATGGTAAGCAGCTGGTGCTGGTACTTGAGATCGAGCGCCGAGGTGGGCTCGTCCAGCAGCAGCAGCCGCGCTTGTTGCGGTTCCTCCGGGGCCTGCCAGATCTGGGCCAGAACCCGGGCGAACTGCACCCGCTGGCGCTCCCCGCCGGAGAGGCCGGGATAGAGGCGGCCGGCCAGATGATCGACCCCGGCATGGGTCATGGCGGCCCGCACTATCTCGTCGCGCCGGCTGGCCGGCTCGCTGTGGGGCAGTCGGCCCATGGCCACCACCTCTTCGCACAGGAAAGGGAAGTTCAGGGATGAGCTCTGCGGCAACACGCCGACACGGTGGGCCAGCTCGTTGCCGGCCCACTCCCGCCGCTCCCGGCCAAACAGATCTATCTCCCCCTCATGTTCCAGCTCGCCGGTGAGGCATTTGAGCAGCGAACTCTTGCCGGCGCCGTTGGGGCCGAGCAGGGCGGTGAGGCTGCCCGCCTGCAGGCTGAGGTCGAGCCTGTCCAGGATGGGGCGGCCGCCCCGGCTGAGGCTGAGCTGGCGACAGTGCAGCAGGGTCGATGAAGCTGACAAGATGAGTCCTCCGGTTAAAGGGTGCGGCGGCCCTTGACCAGCAGCCAGATGAAGAAGGGGGCGCCCAGCAGGGCGGTGATGATGCCGACCGGCATCTCGGCCGGTGCCAGCAGAGTGCGGGCCAGCATGTCGGCGCCCAGCAGCAGGGCGGCCCCGAGCAGGGCGGAGAGCGGCAGCAGCCGGACATGGTTGGGGCCAGCCAGCAGCCGCACCAGGTGCGGCACCACCAGGCCGACGAAACCTATCATGCCGGCCACTGCCACCGCCACGCCGACCCCTGCGGCGGTGAGCAGGATCAGCCGCCGCTTGAGGGACTGTACCTGGATGCCGAGGTGGCGAGCCTCCCCTTCACCCAGCAGCAGGGCGTTGAGGGGGTTGGCATCGCGCATGAACAGGATGAGCAGGGCAACCAGGGTCAGCAGCGCCAGCGCCACGTCCACCGGCTTGCCCGCCGCCAGCGACCCCATCTGCCACAGGCTCAGGTTGCGCAGCATCTGATCGTCGGCGAGATAGGTGAGCAGGCCGATCACGGCGCCGGACAAGGCAGTGACGGCCACCCCGGCCAGCAGCATGACGGTGACCGAAGTGCCCCCCTCCCGGGTGCCGAGCAGGTAGACGAGGGTGGTGGTCAGCGCGCCGCCGAGAAAGGCGAGCAGGGGCAGCAGGCCGATGCCGAGCAGGCTCTGCCACTGCTGGCCGAGGGGGGCCAGCAGCACGATGGCCAGCGCCGCGCCGAGCGCCGCCCCGCCGGAGACCCCGATGATGCCGGGGTCGGCCAGGGGGTTGCGAAACAGCCCCTGCATCACGGCGCCGCAGAGGCCGAGAATCCCCCCTACGGCGATGCAGAGCAGGGTGCGTGGCAGGCGGATCTCCTGCACGATCAGCAACTTGTGGGCCTCAATCCCGCTCCCTTGGCCGGCGAACAGGGCGCGCAGGCTCTCGCCAAAGGAGAGGGCCATGGGACCGGTGGCCAGCGACCCGACCAGCAACAGAGCCAGTGCGCCGCCGGTGAGGCACAGCAGCCAGGGCAGTGGCAGACGCATCATGAACCCAGCTTGATCCACTTGGCGATCTGGCTGGCCTGCTGCAGCGAGGTGAGGCTGAGCCCCCCTTGCAGGGCGTGACCATCGATGGCATGGATGGCCCTGTTCTTGCCGGCCGGGGTGGCGGAAAGGGCGGGCACCTGGCTCAGCACGGTTTCAGGATCCTGATATTGCTGCCAGTCGCGGCCGCTCACCAGCACCAGATCGGGCTGCAGTTCGATCAGGGATTCGGTGGAGACGGGCTTGTAGTCTTGCAGCTGGGCCACCGGGTTGATGCCGCCGGCCAGGGTGAGCAGGGCGCTGGCGGTGGTGTTGCCGCCGGCGATGCTGGTGGGTTGGCCCTTGTGCAGTAGCAGGAAGACCACCTTGAGCGGCTTGTTCTGCTTCGCCTGGGCGGCCAACTGCTCGCTCTGGGTCTGGATTTCGGCCTTCAGACGGGTGCCGGCGGCCGGGTCCTTGAGCAGGGCGGCCAGGGTATCGATGCGCTGATTGAGGTTGGCGAGGGTGGGGGCGGTGGGCAGCACGTCCACCTCGACCCCGGCCCGGCGCAGCTGCTCCAGGGCGGGCAGCGGCCCCATCTCGTCGCTGCCGACCAGCCGGGTCGGCGCCAGGCTCAGAATCCCTTCGGCGGCGAGGGCGCGGTGATAGCCGACCCGCGGCAGGCTCTTCGGCTCCGGGCTGCTGATGTCGGTGGCGATGAGGCTCTGCTCGCCCCCGAGTGCCAGAATGAGTTCAGTGGTGGCCGGGCCTATGCTGACGATACGTTCCTGCGCCAGAGTGGGCAGGGACAGGGCTGAGCAGCCGAGCAGGCTGAGTGCGAGGGCAAAACGACGGCCCATGCTAACCTCCGAAGGGTGAATGAAGTGGGATTGCCGCCGAGAATATCAAGCCGTCGAAAAAAATGCACTGAGAATGAAAGCGATTATCAATTGCATTGGTTTGGGGCCTTCATTACAGTATCCGCCATGACAGAACAGGGATGCCGCAGGCATCCCAAGGGAGAACCGATGAGCATTGCACAACGCATTCATGGGCTGCTGGCACAAGATCCCGGCGCTCACCCGTCCACCATCGCCGCCGAGCTGGCCGTCAGCGAATGGGAGGTGGTGCGCCACCTGCCGGCCGAGCTGGTTACCCTGGTGCCCGCCGAGCAGGCAGAAGCCCTGCTGGCGGACCTGGCCGACTGGGGCCAGGTGACCACCATCGTCGAATCCGACGGCTCCATCTTCGAGGTGAAGGCCCCCTTCCCCCGCGGCAAGAGCGCCCGTGGCTACTACAACCTGATGGGGCGTGACGGCGAGATGCACGGCCACCTCAAGCTCGACAACGTGGTCGGCATCGCCCTGGTCAGCAAGCTGTTCATGGGCAAGGAGGGGCACTCCTTCCAGTTCTTCGGCCACAGCGGTCGCTGCATTTTCAAGGTCTATCTGGGGCGTGACGAGCAGCGTCAGCTGCTGCCGGCCCAGGTGGAACGCTTCATGGCCCTGCGCCACCAGTATCAAGAGGAAGTCAAAGCATGAGTGAACGTCAGGAGCGTCTGCAGAACCGCCTGCAACCGGAGATCCGCGAGTTCCGCGACGGTTGCCGCACCCTGCAGCTGGCGACGGTGGACAGTGAAGGCAACCCCAATGCCAGCTATGCACCCTTCGTGCTGCAGGAAGATGGCTACTATGTGCTCATCTCCGAGATCGCCCGCCACGCCCGCAACCTGCAACAGGTGCCCAAGGTGTCGCTGATGCTGATCGAGGACGAGAACGGGGCCCGCGAACTGTTTGCCCGCAAGCGCCTTACCTTCGATGCGGTGGCCGAAGTGGTGGCCCGCGATGACGTGCGCTGGGAAAAGGCCATCGCCGCCCTGGAAGGGCGCTTCGGCGAGATAGTCAAAGGGCTCTCCAACCTCAAGGACTTCGTGCTGTTTCGTCTCAAGCCCGAGCAGGGTCTGTTCGTCAAGGGCTTCGGCCAGGCGTTCCGGGTCTCCGGCGACGAGCTGGTGGACTTCGTCCACCTGGTGGAAGGGCACAAGCGCATCGACAATGGCGCCGAGCTGACCAGCCCGGCCGATGCACCGGTCTGAGCCGCACGGATCGCCAAGATGACAAAACGGGCAGCCCTGGGGCTGCCCGTTTTTTTATGGACGGTTTTCCCTCAATCCTGCCAGGAGGCCTTGTTGGGAAAGGCGTCGCGGTCGGCCCGGGTGGCGGTCTCGTTGCATTCACCCCGGATCTTCCAGGAGGTCTGGCTGAGCACTATGTAGCCTTCGCGGCAGTATTTGCGCTCGGTCAGTGCCTGGGTGAGCTGGGCATCCTGCAGTGCTTCGCGCCGCTCCAGCAGGCTCTTGTTCCTGCTCAGCCTGCTGCCGTCATCGTTCTGGAGGCGGGTGGGCAGGGTATCGAGCGGGGCGGCCTCGAAGGTGAAGCGCTTGCTTCCCTCCTCGTTGATGTGGGTCCTGAACAGAGGGGCCGGGCCATCCGGCTGGCGTCCCGGCAAGCCGGAGCAGGCGGTGATTGCCGGTAACAGCAGCGTGAAGGCAACGGCAGAGAGTAGACGCACACAAGACTCCAATCGGGTGATCGCTTCAAAGCGGGCAGATTAACATGCCGGCTCGGGTTGGGTGGCGCCGAGCAGCTCATCCGTCGTGAGCAGGGTCACGCTTCTGCCTTTTGGCAGGCTGAGGTGACGCCACATCCAGTGATGGTGCTCGATGATCTGCTCCGCGCTCAGGTGGGGCCGGTCCGCCGTGGTGTGGGCGTCGGTCACCGCCACCACCTCGAAACCGCGGGCGGCGGCGCTGCGCAGGGTAGTGTCGACGCAAAAATCGGTGGCACAGCCGCAGACGAGCAGCCTGTCTACCGGCTGCTCCGCCAGCAGGAAACCGAGCTCGGTGTCGAGAAAGCTGTCGCAGGCGGTCTTGCGCACCCGGCTGTCATGCCCCTCTGGGGCGAGATCGGCGTGCAGCTGCCAGCCCGGACTGGCGGGATCCACTTCGGAACCGGGGGCATCGTGCTGCACATAGATGACACGACCCTGTTCTGCCCGCACGCGCTCGGCCAATCGATTGATATTGGCGATGACCTGGGCGTCCTGATGGCGAGGCTGAGTGAACAGCCCCTG
Organism: Aeromonas sp. R5-3; assembly: GCF_040908225.1. Lineage (NCBI taxonomy): Bacteria > Pseudomonadati > Pseudomonadota > Gammaproteobacteria > Aeromonadales > Aeromonadaceae > Aeromonas > Aeromonas sp. R5-3. Next base: position 103,030 of record NZ_JBFODH010000029.1, read on the forward strand.
TTGCATGTCGATGACCAGTAACACATCCATATGAAATCCTTGGGCAATTGTTTGTCAGGGTGGCAGCCACTGGGCTCCTCAGACGCAAGGTCAGGGTTGCAGCCACTGGCTGCAGTCACGACTGCGGGATTGATGCAGTGCGCCCATATCTTGCTTCATTTCATCGGCATTTAGCCAGCGTTCCGGCAGGGGGGCGATGCCGACCCGCACGTCGGCCACCCGGCCGGCTGCCGCCGCTTGCTCCTTGCCCGCTTGCGGCGCCGTCAGCTCAGGCACGACCAGCGCCACCTTGAGGGCCGGGTTGCGGCTGGCGATGCGGCTGGCCAGCCCCAGTCCCCCCTCCACGTGGAAGTTGCCGGCGATGTGCATGATGCGCCGGCCCGGGTGGCTGCGCAGGTAATCCACCATGCTCTCGGCCATGGTGTCGTCCCAGCTGGTCTGGGCGGCAAAGCGGCGGGCGTTGCCGTCGGCATCCCCATGATGGAGCGAGGCCATGAATTTCTGGCGATAGGGATCATCGCCGAGGGTGAGGGTGCGGGCCAGCTGGCTGCGGCGGCTGGCGGGCAGCTGATCCAGCCAGGCCGGCCCCTCCTGGCCGACACAGCTCACCAGCGGTTTGGGGGCATTGGCGGCGATGACTGGCAGGTGGCGCGCCTTGGCGAACTCCACCAGCGGGCGATAGTCGCTCGGGTAGTTGGGCCAGGCGTTGCCGTCGCGAATGAGGGCCGCCTCGCCGATGCGACCGGCCAGGTAGGCATCCAGCACCGGCTGATCGGCGCGGCTGAACTGTTCCATGGAGAGCACCAGGGGGCGGCCGTCTGCCTGCGCCGTGTCGGCCAGGCCCGCCAGCATTCTTGCCTGCAGCAGGTGCACCGCCGGGTGGGTGTGCAGCTCGCCCACCAGCACTATGTCGGCATCCGCCACTCGGGTCAGGGCCTGCTCCAGGGTCAGCGCATCCCCCTGGGTGGCCTTGAGCTGATAGTGATAGAGGGTGCCGGCATCGTTGACGGGGGCCGTCGTGGCACAGGCGGCCAGCAGCAGGGGCAGGGTGAGCAGGGGCAGAAGTCGGGTCATGGGTGTCTCGCAGCGATGAGGTGCCTGCACCATACAATGGCAGCATGGCGGGCGGGAAAACAGAGGGGCGTAGTGTAGAACCTAATTACGACAAAAGAAAATGAGAATGATTCCGTTTATTATTGATCTTTGTTGAGAGGTGAGTAAGATGCCTGCTGTTTGATAACAGTTCTCAATAAGGATTTGCAGTGGCCCATAACAACACCCTATCGCTGGTCGCCCTTGCCGTGGCGGCCGGCCTCGCTTCCCCGGTTTTTGCGGCGGACAAGAAAGCAGATGACGTCATGGTGGTCAGTGGCTCCCGGATGGAGCAGAAACTGGAAGATGTCTCCGGTCCCATCTCGGTCATTACCGCCGAACAGATTGAAGAGCAGGTGGTGAGCAACGTCGCCGACCTGTTCCGTTACGAGCCGGGCGTCACCGCCCTCGGCGGCGCCGGCGATGCCCAGACCTTCGTCATTCGCGGCATGGGCGAGAACCGGGTCAAGATAGTGCGCGACGGCGTGCGCCAGAACGATGCCTACAAGGACGGCGGGGTGGGCCAAAGCTATTTCGACACCGACATGATCAAGCAGGTCGAGGTGGTCAAGGGACCCGCCTCGGCAGCTTACGGCTCCGATGCGCTGGGTGGCGTCATCGCCATCACCACCAAGGATGCGGCTGATTTCCTCGAGGGTCGCGACAGCTACCTGGATGCCACCACCGGCTATGCCTCCAGCAGTCATCAGAAGATGGCCGGCGTCACTGGAGCCCTGCGCGCCGGCGCGTTCGAGAACCTGCTGCGCTACACCTGGCGTGACGGCGGGGTGACCCAGAACTACGACGGCGACAAGAACGAGTTCGACATCGTCAGCCAGGCCGTGCTGTTCAAGAGTCAGTGGAACCTGAGCGATGCCCAGTTCCTCAAGCTGACTGTCGACTACTTCAATGAGGGGCAGGACCCCGATACCGTCGACCTCACCAAGGCGGGCTTGGTCTTCAACCAGCCGATCACCGACAAGGAGACCGACAACCTGTCGCTGGTGCTGGATCACGGCATCGCCCTACAGGCGCCCTGGGTCGATCGCATCGACAGCAAGCTCTACTATGCCCGTACCAAGCAGACTCTAGACAAGTACGCCGCCTCCAAATATCCGGTCAACCCACGTAACCCCTACGTATTCAAAACCTCCTTTGATAATGACGGGTTTGAACAAGAGAGCTTGGGAGTTCAAGTGAAGCTCAGTAAGGCACTGGCCAACCAGCGGCTGGCCTGGGGCCTGGAGTATGAGCACACCGACAACGAGCGGACCCGCTTCAAGGCGCCGACCGTGCCGGGGGATTTCGTCGGCTACAACGAGCTGAGCTTCCCCTCCACCACCACCGAGCACGGCGCCCTGTGGGCGTTCGACGAGCTGAAGTTCGGCGAGCGCTGGGTGCTGACGCCGGGTGTCCGCTACGACTACTACCGGATGAACCCGGAGGAGGATCCCGCCTACACCGGCGAGAACCTCAAGCGCTTCTCCGAAGGGGAGTTCTCGCCCAAGCTGGGGCTGGTGTTCAAGGCGCACGAGGCGGCCAACTTGTTTGTCCAGTACAGCCACGGCTACAAGACCCCCATGTATGACGACGCCTTCTCCACTCTGAACCATCAGGCTTACAATTACCGTATTGAGCCAAACCCAAACCTCAAATCCGAGAGTAGCGACGGCATCGATTTGGGGGTGCGCGGCAGCGCCGGTGGCTTCAGCTATGAAGTGGCCACCTTCTACAACAAGTTTGACGACTTCATCGAGTGGGTTCCGGTGGGCAAAGAAGGCTCTACCACTGTTTATCAGTATCAGAACCTGGACAAGGCGACCACCAAGGGGGCCGAGGCCAAGGCGGACTACTGGCTGAACGATCTGGTCAACGTCTGGGGCAACCTCTCCTACATCGAGGGCAAGGATGGCGACGGCAATTACATCAACAGCCTGAGCCCGCTCAAGGGGACCCTGGGTGTTCGACTGGAGCAGGCCAACTGGAACATCAACACCGCCCTGCGCTTTGCCGACGACATGAGCAAGGTGGGCAAGGATGCCAAGGGCAACGACAACATCAAGAGCGCGGGCTGGGGCGTGGTGGACATCTATGCCCAGTTCAAGCCGGTGAAGGATCTGCAGTTCAACGTGGGCGTCTTCAACTTGTTCGACAAGGAGTACGTAAACTACGAGAGCATCACCGGCCAGAGCGCCAGTGCCAGCACCAGTCGCCAGACCGAGCCGGGTCGCAACCTGAGTGCACGGGTCAAGTACGTGTTCTGATGAATGCACACCACGACAAGGGGCCTGCGGGCCCCTTTTTCATGGCTGGAACCGGGCCCCTGATGGCGGACAAAAAGGCGGCCAAAAAGAAACCCGCCGAAGGCGGGTGGAAGGATTGCAACACTAACCAGGAGGAGGTGTTACTCAATAGACACCTGACTTGCGCCAATAGTTCAATTTTATTGATGTTTTTCATTATTATCTGCGGGGTGTCCCACCCGGGATCACAGGATCCCCACCGGCAAATCGGTTATCATTTGTGCCCCATCTTTCCCCTTGCCGAGGATCTATGCCCGCCTTCTCCTGGTTAGCCCTGTTTTTTGGTGCTTTCTACTTCGTCTACGGTGCCTATCTGCCGTTCTGGTCGCTCTGGCTGGAGGGGATCGGGGTGAGCGCCGAGATGATAGGCCTGCTGCTTGGCGCGGGCATGGCGATCCGCTTTGCCGGCAACCTGATGGTGATGGGGCAGATCAAGGGGGCGGGGCACCTGCTGCCGGTCACCCGCCTGCTCTGCCTGCTCAGTCTGCTGGCCTTCCTCGGCTTTTATCTCAGCCACAATCTCTGGTGGCTGGTGGGACTGACCCTGGTGGCGAACTTCATCTACCCGACCCTGATGCCGGTAGGGGAGGCGCTGGCCACCCGCATGGTGGTGCAGGCGCACCTCGACTACGGCAAGGTGCGCCTGTGCGGCTCCTTTGCCTTCATCGTCGCCTCGACCCTGGTGGGGGCCCTGGTGGGGAATTTTGGCAGCGAGTGGGTGCTGCACACCATGGTGGCCGGGCTGCTGTTGATGCTGCTGCTCAGCTGGCTGCCGCTGCACCCGGCGCCGCGGGACATCCAGGGCGAGCGGGCCAAGGCCTCCCTGCTCGATACCCTCAAGTCCCCCCAGGTACGCCGTTTCCTGCTGATCTCGGCCCTGCTGCAGGGCAGTCACGCCGCCTACTACGGCTTCAGCGCCATTCACTGGAAGGCGGCGGGCTACAGCGGCACCACCATCGGCTATCTGTGGGCGCTGGGGGTGGTGGCGGAGATCGGCATGTTCGCCGCCGACAAGCGCTTCCTCAACCGCTTCGGCGCCCAGACCCTGTTTCTGGTGGGGGCGCTGGGCTGCGTGGTGCGCTGGATCCTGCTTGGAGCCTCCACCGAGATCCTGGTGCTGGTGGCGGGCCAGCTGCTGCATGCGGTCACCTTCTGCGTCAGCCACCTCGGCGCCGTGCGCTTCATGACCCGCCAGCTGCCGGCCGAGCAGCTGATCCCGACCCAGGCGCTCTATGCGGCGCTGGGGCTCGGCATGACGGTGGCCGCCCTGATGACCCTGTGCGGTCTGCTCTACGAACCGCTGGGGGGCAGCATCTTCTTCCTGATGGTGCTGGTGGTGCTGCCGGTGTTCGTGCTGCGGCTGCGCCCAGTTACGCCGTCTGGGCAGGGGCATGTTCCGGTCTGATACCGACCCGTCTGAATCATCACACAGCAAAAGGGAGAGCCATGGCTCTCCCTTTTTCGTTGCGGCGTGCGGCGTTACCGCGCTTCGCCAAGATAGTGGCGGCTCAGACGGCGCCAGGTATCCGAGCCTATGGTGCCAGCAAGCAGCTCATTGGATGCGGTATCAAAGCGACCATCCGCCAGCCAGCCCAGCTGAGGCAGCAGCCGGGCCAGGGTGGCGTCATTGTGTTGCAGCTCCCTGTCCAGGGTTTCCCAGAAGGCGCTCCCCTTGACGTAAAAGAGCGGGTAGTAGGATCGATCCCCTGCCATCACCTCGCGGGCTGCCCGATAGAGGCCGCTCTCGCCATGGGGCAACTGCTTGCCCCGTTCGGCCAGCTCGTTGACCGCCGTGACCTGATGCAGCCGAAAGCGGCGCAGCGCCTTGAGGGCAAGGTACTCGGCAAGGCTCTCGTTGACCCAGGTGGGCTGTGGCGCGGTGCTGAGGATGTGCACCGCCTCGTGGGCGGAGGTGCGCAGCAGACGCAGTGGCGCCTGTGGCGTCGGCTTGCCATCCCTGGTGGGGTAGTTGGCGACAAACACCTGATCCCCGGCGGCGCCGCCGAGGGAGCGGGTCGCCACATCCCGCCCCAGCCACACCAGCCGCCACGGGTGAGTGGGCGGGGTGACATCGAGCTGGAAGGCCAGATAGTCGATGATCTCGTTCATTTGTTGCTGCAGGGCCGGCAGATCGAGCCGATTGGCCGTCTCGTCATGGCTCAGCAGCAGCCTGGGATCCCGTTCGGTGACGGGCACTGTGGCCAGACCAAATGGCAGGATCAGCGGCGGCTGGTTGAGGTCCGGCAGCGGCTGGCAACTGCCATCCGGCAGACAGACTTCCCCTCGGTGACTCCCTCGCTGGCGCACCAGATTGCCCCATTCGGTCAATAGCCACCGATTGGGGGCAAACAGCAGCGATGCCTGGGCCGAGGCATCGGCCCCCAGGGCTGGCGCCGGAGTGAGGGTTACCTGCCAGCCGACCTCTTGGCAGGAGAAGGGCTGGTTGAGGGCCACCGGCTGGCTGTCTGCAAGACAGACCAGCTTGGGTGAAACCGGCGCGGTGCTGCCCGGCAACTGACGAGGGGGGAGCAGGGTAAAAGGGGGATTGCCCTGCATCGTGAGGCGTACCTGCAACTCATTGGCACGGCTGCCCTGCTCAATGTGGTAGCGGGGGCCGCTGGTGTCATCGGCGGCGCAGGCCCACAGCGGCAGCAACCACAGGGCACACAGGGTGAGATGGCGACTCATAGGGGATCAACGCTCCTCCTCGAAGGCCAGCAGATCCCCGGGCTGGCAGCCCAGTTCGCGGCAGATCGCCTCCAGGGTGGAGAAGCGAACCGCCTTGGCATGGCCGTTTTTCAGGATGGAGAGGTTGGCCTCTGTGATGTTGACCCGCAGGGCCAGCTCGCGGGCGGTCATCTTGCGTTCGGCCAGCAGGGCATCGAGTCGGATGATGATGGGCATGGGATCCTCACACCGTCAGTTGTTGTTCATCGGCCAGCAGTTTGGCCTCGCGCATCACCAGGGCCAGTGCCGAGACGATCAGCCCGGCCAGCAGCAGCTGGAAGTCCGACGAGCTGATGTTGATCTTGCCGTGCAGCTCGGGTCCCGGCAGGGTGAGCACTATGTCCAGCAGCGGCGTCGTGCCTATCTTGGTGACGAAGCTGACGCAGAGCAGCAGGCCGATCCACTGGTAGCGACGGATCTGGCTGAAGGTGAACAGCATGGCCTGCCGGTAGCCGCGAAACAGCTGGAGCAGCTGCCACAGCATCAGCATGAACACCAGATCCGGCAGCAGCATCACCAGGGTGCCCAGCAGGCGGGTTCCCAAAGTGAGGGGATAGTCGGCAACGGCGGGCTGGGTGCTGGCCTGCGGGAGCGACTCCGTGGTCAGGGGCACCTTGCCGAGCACCGAACTATCTTCCACATTCAGCGCTTCTTGCAGTTCCTGCTGCAGGTAGTCGCTGCCGCCGATCAGGTGTGACCAGACCCCCATGACCGTCAGGACGGGGGTGGCCAGCAGAGTAGCCAGCAGGATCCATTCGATCAGGCTGCTCATGCGTTCGAGCTTGTTCTGTTTCATCGCTTACCTCTTTGAGTGAAAGGGTGGGCCACGCGTAGCGCCGAGTTATCGTTTATCAATAAACACAGCCAGATGTTTATCGTTTTTCGATATTTATTCAACCGTTTTTTATTGAAAAACGATAAATTCTCGCCGCAATAAGGAGATGACATTTTCCGGGCAGCTCTCTAGACTGGCTGCTGCTGCGCTTGAATCTTCAACACGGACAAGAGGTTACAGATGCACCAGGGATGGTTGCTGATCGGATTGTCGCTCTCCTATCTGGGGCTGCTGTTTCTGATCGCCTACGTGGCGGACAAGAACAAACGGCGTCGCCTGCAGGGCCAGCCCCTGCTCTACAGCCTGTCGCTGGCGGTCTACTGCACCTCCTGGACCTTCTTCGGCACCGTGGGCCAGGCCAGCGAGTCGCCCTGGTCGCCGGTGCCCATCTACCTGGGGCCCATGCTGGTGTTCCTGTTCGGCTGGCGACTGCTGGCCCGCCTCATCCTGGTGGCCAAGCGCGAACACATCACCTCCATCGCCGACTTCATCGCCGCCCGTTACGGCAAGTCCCAGCGCCTGGCCATGGTGATCGCGCTGATCGCCATCATGGGCATACTTCCGTACCTGGTGCTGCAGCTCAAAGCCATCGTCACCGGGCTGGATCTGCTGATGGCCAACCCGGTGCCCGCCGGCCCCACCGGCAATACCGCCGGGCTGGCCCTCGGGGTGGCCCTGCTGCTGGCCCTGTTCAGCATACTGTTCGGCACCCGCCACCTGGATGCCACCGAGCACCACCGCGGCATGGTGGTGGCCATCGCCTTCGAATCCGTGGTCAAGCTGCTCGCCTTCATGGCGGTGGGGAGCTTCGCGCTCTGGCTCATCCTCAGCAAGCCGAGCCAGGCCCGCACCCTGGTGGCCAGCGATTTTCTCGATGCGGTGGTGGCGGTGACGCCGGGCAGCCTGCTGGAGCTCGCCATCTACACCCTGGTGGCCATGTGCGCCGTCATCTGCCTGCCGCGCCAGTTTCACGTGACCGTGGTGGAGAACAACCAGGGCCAGGATCTGCATTGGGCGCGCTGGTTGTTCCCGCTCTACCTGTTCATGATGGGACTCTTCATCTGGCCGCTGGCGCTGGCGGGCAAGCAGTGGGTGGGGGCCGGCATGGCCTCGGATACCTATGTGATCAGCCTCCCCATGTCGCTCGGGTTCGACGGCATGGCGCTGCTGGCGTTTCTCGGCGGCACCTCGGCGGCCACCGGCATGGTGATCGTCTGCACCATAGCGCTGGCCATCATGGTCAGCAACGATCTGGTGCTGCCGGTACTGCTGCGCCGCTTCTGGCAGCAGGGGCGCGACGAGCGGCTGGTCCGCCTGCTGCTGCAGGTGCGCCGCGGCGCCATCCTGCTGATCCTGCTGGCGGCCTGGGGGCTCTACCTCTGGCTCGGGGATCTCACCAGCCTGTCGCGCATCGGCTACCTGTCGTTCGGTGCGGTGGCCCAGTTCGCGCCGGCCCTGCTGCTCGGCCTCTACTGGCGGCACGGCAATCGCAAGGGGGTCTATCTCGGCCTCGCCCTCGGGGTCAGCCTCTGGTTCGCCACCCTGCTGGCGGAGAGCGGCCTGCTGGCCGGCTCGCCGCTGGCGACCCTGCTGGCGCCGCCCGACTGGCCTGCGGTGCGTGACCTGAGCCTGGGGGCCTGGTGCATCTTCCTCAGCCTGTTGCTCAACCTGGTCGGCTATGTGGCGGGCTCCCTGCTCTCCCGTCCGGCGGTGAGCGAGCGGTTGCAGGCGGCCAACTTCGTCGGCAAGCCGAGCCGCGACACCACGGCGCTCTATCAGGCGCGGGTCTCGGTCAAGGAGCTGGAGATGCTGGCGGCCCGCTTCGTCGGCTCGAGCCGGGTCAAGCGCGCCTTCGGCCGCTTCGCCGGCGAGCGGGGCGGTACCCTGGCGCCCCAGATGCAGGCCTCCGCCGAGCTCATCGCCCACACTGAGCGGCTGCTGGCAGGGGTGTTCGGCACCTCCTCCGCGCGGCTGGTGCTGGCCTCGGCCCTGCAGGGGCGCAACATGCAGCTGGAAGAGATCGCCACCATAGTGGACGAGGCCTCCGACGTGTTTCGCTTCAACCGCGGCCTGCTGCAGGGGGCCATCGAACACATGGGGCAGGGGATCTCGGTGGTGGACCGGGAGCTCAAGCTGGTGGCCTGGAACCGGCGCTACATCGAGCTGTTCCACTATCCCCCCGGCCTCATCCAGGTGGGTCGCCCCATCGAGGAGATCATCCGCTACAACGCCCAGCAGGGGCTGTGCGGCCCCGGTGATGTGGAGGCCCAGGTGGCGCGGCGGGTCGCCTTCATGCAGCGGGGCAGCCAGCACATCTCGGCCCGCGAGCGCCCAGATGGCCGGGTGATCGAGATGCAGGGCAACCCCATGCCGGCGGGCGGTTTCGTGATGACCTTCACCGACATCACCCCGTTTCGCGACGCCGAGCGGGTGCTGCGCGAGGCCAACGAACACCTGGAGGCGCGGGTGGCCGAGCGCACCCACGAGCTCTCCGAGCTCAACCGTCAGCTGCTGCTGGTGAACCAGCAGGTGGAGCGGGCCAACCACTCCAAGAGCCGCTTCCTGGCGGCGGTGAGCCACGACCTGACCCAGCCCCTCAACGCCGCCAAGCTGTTCACCTCCTCCCTGCTGGAGATGCTGCCGCCGGCGGACGAGCCGGCCCGCATCGCCCGCCACATCGACGATGCGCTGGGGGCGACCGAGGATCTCATCACCGATCTGCTCGACATCTCGCGCCTCGAAGCGGGCAAGTTCAAGGCCAAGAAGCTGGATTTCGCCCTGCGCGACGTGTTCGACAACCTCAAGGCGGAGTTCGGGGTGCTGGCGCAGGCGGGGGAGATCCAGTTCTCGGTGGTGGAGAGCAGCCTTGCGGTCTACAGCGACGTGCGCCTGCTGCGGCGGGTGCTGCAAAACTTCCTCACCAACGCCTTTCGCTACAACCCGGGCGGCCGGGTGCTGCTCGGCTGTCGCCGGCTTGGCGACAAGGTGCGCATCGAGGTGTGGGACAACGGCCCCGGCATTCCGGCCGACAAGCAGGAGGCGATCTTCGACGAGTTCTCCCGCCTCGATCACTCCCGCACCGCGCGGGAGCAGGGGCTGGGGCTCGGCCTTGCCATCGCCCGCGGCATCGCCCTGGTGCTCGGCCACAACCTGACCCTGCGCAGCTGGCCGGGGGCGGGCTCGGTGTTTGCCGTCACCCTCAACCTGGCGACCCGTCCTGTCGCAACGACGCAGGTGGCTGCCCCCGCCCAGCGCGACAGCCAGCTGGAGGGGATCCGGGTGCTCTGCATCGACAACGAGAGCGATATCCTGATCGCCATGCAGTCACTGCTGGGGCGCTGGGGCTGCGAGGTGGTGTGCGCCCAGAGCCAGGCCCAGGCGGAGGATCTCATCGCCGGCGGCTTCCTGCCGCAGCTGGTGCTCTCCGATTACCATCTGGACGACGGCAAGACCGGATTGCAGGCGCTGCACATGCTGCGCCTCGCTCACGGCAACCATATCGGCGGCATCATCATCAGTGCGGATCGCAAGAGCGAGCTGCAGGTGCAGATCCGCGAACACGGTTACGGCTACATCAGCAAACCGGTCAAACCGCTCAAGTTGCGGGCGCTGATGAACAGCATCTTGCGGCCGGCCAAACTTGATGGTGATCACGAATCCGGGAATTCGTCCGATTTTTAATCGGCGGTCCCCAAGTGGCAAGATCGGCACTTTCCGACCCGGAAATGTGCCTTTTCTTCTCGTTTGAGGCTCAAAACCGGTAAAAAGTGACTTATTAATAATCAATCAGGGGTTTGCCCTCTCTCCTTTGACTCCCTTATAGTCAGGTCGCGATTATTTTTATCGCAAATCAAGTTGTGCAAAAGGCAAACCGGACGAAAGTCCGGGACGCAAAGCTTCCGGTCTAAGGGTCAGCGGTACCTAGGATAGCGGGGCCACCACAGGTTGTTTCGTCCATGGGCCAAGCCATGGTGCGATGTTGTCTGCGTTACCTGTCAGGTTGCGTTGCCTTTTTCGTTATCTATTCCAAGAACGAAATAAGGATATTCAACTATGTTAAGTCCAAAACCCTCCGTACTGGCACTGATCGTCGGGGGGCTCTGTGCCTCCTCCGCCTTCGCTGCCGCCCCCGGCAAACCCACCATCGGCTGGGGCGAAACCAAGTTCGCCATCGTCGAAGTGGACCAGGCCGCCACCTCCTACAACAAGCTGGTGACGGTTCACAAGGATGGTGCCCCGGTCAGCGTGAGCTGGAACCTCTGGTCCGGTGATGTCGGCCAGACCGCCAAGGTACTGCTCGATGGCAAGGAGGTGTGGTCCGGCGCCGCCTCCGCCTCCGGCACCGCTAACTTCAAGGTCACCCAGGGGGGCCGCTACCAGATGCAGGTGGCCCTGTGCAACGCCGACGGTTGCACCCTCTCCGACAAGAAAGAGATCCTGGTGGCCGACACCGACGGCAGCCACCTGCTGCCGCTCAAGGCGCCGCTCAAGGAGAACAACAAGCCCTACGTCAACAAGACCGGCAAGGTGATGGGGGCCTACTACGTGGAGTGGGGGGTCTATGGTCGCAAGTTCACCGTGGACAAGATCCCGGCCCAGAACCTGACCCACATCCTCTACGGCTTCACCCCGATCTGCGGTGGCAACGGCATCAACGACAGCCTCAAAGAGATCTCAGGCAGCTTCGAGGCGCTGCAGCGCTCCTGTGCCGGACGCGAGGACTTCAAGGTCTCCATCCACGATCCCTGGGCCGCCATCCAGATGGGGCAGGGCAATCTCACCGCCTATGATGAACCCTACAAGGGCAACTTCGGCAACCTGATGGCGCTCAAGAAGGCCTATCCGGACCTGAAGATCCTCCCCTCCATCGGTGGCTGGACCCTCTCCGACCCCTTCTTCTTCTTCGGTGACAAGGCGAAACGCGACACCTTCGTCGGGTCGGTGAAGGAGTTCCTGCAGACCTGGAAATTCTTCGACGGGGTGGACATCGACTGGGAATTCCCGGGTGGCCTCGGGGCCAACCCCAACCTCGGCAGTCCCTCCGATGGCGAGACCTACGTGCTGCTGATGAAGGAGCTGCGCGCCATGCTCGACGAGCTGAGCGCAGAGACGGGCCGCACCTATGAGCTCACCTCCGCCATCAGTGCCGGCGGCGACAAGATTGCCAAGGTGGACTATCGCGCCGCCCAGCAATACATGAATCACATCTTCCTGATGAGCTACGACTTCAACGGCGCCTGGACCAACACCGGGCTGGGTCACCAGACCGCGCTCTACGAGTCGAGCTGGGATCCCAACACCAAGTACACCACCGACAAGGGGGTCAAGGCGCTGCTGGGTCAGGGCGTCGAGCCGGGCAAGGTGGTGGTGGGGGCCGCCATGTATGGCCGCGGCTGGACCGGCGTCAGCGGGTATCAGGGCAACAACCCCTTCACCGGCACCGCCACCGGCCCGATTGCGGGCACCGAGGCGGAAGGGATCTGGGAGAAGGGGGTCATCGACTACCGTGGCATCGCCAAGGGCAAGATGGCCGGCGACTGGCAGTACAGCTATGACGAAGTGGCCGAGGCACCGTCCGTGTTCAAGGCTTCCACCGGCGAGCTCATCACCTTCGATGACGAGCGCTCGGTCAAGGCCAAGGGGCAGTACGTGCTGGCCAATCAGCTCGGCGGCATGTTCGCCTGGGAAATCGACGCCGACAACGGCGACATTCTCAACGCCATGCACGAGGGGCTGGGCCACGGCGATAGCACACCGCCGGTCAACAAGCCGCCGGTGGCCAATGCCGGCAGCGATCTCGCGGTGACCGGCCCGGCCGAGCTGGTGCTGGACGGTTCCTCCTCCCGCGATCCGGAAGGGGCGGTACTGAGCTACAGCTGGGCCCAGATCTCCGGTCCCAAGGCGACCCTGAGCGACGCCACCCAGGCCAAGGCCAAGGTAGCCGTCGATGCGGTGAGCCAGGACGTCAATCTGGTGTTCGAGCTGACCGTGACCGATGACCACAACCTCAGCGCCAAGGATCAGGTGGTGGTCACCAACAAGGCGCCACAGCCGAACTTGCCGCCGGTCGTCACCGTGCAGGACAAGGTCTCGGTGCAGGCCGGCAAGCAGGTGAGCATCACCGCCAACGCCAGCGATCCCAATGGCGACACCCTGAGCTATCAGTGGAGCGTGCCGGCCGGGCTCACCGCCAGCGGTCAGAACAGCAAGACCCTGGTAGTGACCGGCCCCAGCGTCACCGTGGAGACCGGCTATGACCTCACCGTCACCGTGACCGACGGCGCACTGGATGCACAGGCCGTTACCCGCCTCACCGTGACCCCGGTCAGCGGTGGTGGCGACTGCAACGCCACCGATCCGGATGCCGCCAACTGGCCGGCCTGGAAGGCCGCGACCACCTACAACGGTGGCGAGAAGGTGAGCCACAACCAGCTGGTATGGCAGGCCAAATACTGGACCCAGGGCAATGAGCCGAGCCGCAGCGCCGATCAGTGGAAGCTGATAAGCCAGGTGCAACTGGGTTGGGATGCCAATGTTGCCTACAACGCAGGTGACGTGACCAGCCACAACGGTCGCCAGTGGAAGGCCCAGTACTGGACCCGCGGCAACGAGCCAGGCAAGCACGACGTCTGGCAGGACATCGGCGCCGCCAGCTGCAAGTAATTCACCATCCACAGGGGCATGCAGGACATGCCCCTCCTTTTCCCCCATAACAACAAAAGAGCACCACCATGACCACATGCACCACACGTCTTGCCTGCCTGATCGGCGCAGCCCTGGCAAGCGGCCCGCTGCTGGCCGCCGTTCAGCCACCCACGCCACTGGTCTTTGACACCACCCGGCCGCAGAACGATCTGCAGGGATCGCTGCAGGCCGGGGTCCAGTTTGCCCAGAGCCAAATCCTGCCCGCCCATCCGCGGGAGGGTGACAACCAGCCCCGTCTCACCGCCCTGCGCAAGAGCCTGCTGCTGGTGCGCCCGCTGCAGACCGGCAACGAGGCGCCGCTGGCGCTCGAGGCCCGCGACGGCACCGGCAAGCTGCTTGGCAGCCTCACGCTGGAGCCGCCCTCCCGCCTGCCCAAGACCGCCTACTACCTGGAAGGTACGCCGGAGGAGGGGGTCGACTTCACCCCGGGTCCCGGCACCAGCACCCTTATCAACAGCAGTAGCGAGCTGGCCAGACTGAGCGATCCGAGCGGCGCCTTCCTGCTCGGCAAGCTGCAGCCTCATGCCCTGGTCACCATCCAGACCGCCGACGGCCGTTGGGTGCGCGACATCTTCTTGCCCCGCGACGCAAGCCTGGAGGGCAAGATGGTGCGCCTCGCCTCCAATGCCGGCTACAACTCCACCGTCTACTTCAGCGGCCGTCAGGTGACCCTCTCCCGTGGCCAGAGCCAGCAGTTCAAGTTCGTGCGCGGCCAGTGGATCCGCGATGGTGAGCTGGAAAACAACGGCATCACCTATGCGAGCGACGCCTGGAGCGCCGTGCTGCCGGCCGAGTGGATCATGCCCGGCCTCACCCTGCGCCTGAGCCAGGGAGATCTGAGCGGCGAGCTGAGCGACCTCAAGGTGGGGGCGCCGGGGGAGCTGCTCATTCACACCATCGACATCGGCATGCTGACCAGTCCGCGCGACCAGTTCGCCTTTGCCAAAGATAAAGAGGCCCAGCGGGAGTATTTCCAGACCATTCCCGCCAGTCGCCTGGTCGTCAGCCAGTATGCGCCGCTGGCGCTGCCGGAAGTGATGCTGCCAGATGGCACCTTGCTCACCGACTTTGATCCGAGCGAGGGGGGCTGGCACAGCGGCACCATGCGCCAGCGCATCGGCAAGGAGCTCATCTCCCTTGGCATCGACAATGCCAACTACGGCATCAACAGCACCGCCGGGGAGGGGGAGAGCAGCCATCCCTACGTGGTGGCCCAGCTGGCGGCCCACAACAGCCGCGGCAAGTACGCCAACGGGGTGCAGGTGCATGGCGGCTCCGGCGGGGGCGGCATCGTCACCCTGGACGCCTCCCTTGGCAACGAGTTCAGCCACGAGGTGGGCCACAACTACGGCCTCGGCCACTACGTGGGCGGCTTTGCCGGCTCGGTGCACCGCAGCGCCGACCAGATCAACGCCACCTGGGGCTGGGATGGCGACAAGAACCGCTTCATCCCCAACTTCTTTGCGAGCCGCAGCGGCCAGAGCGCCTGCCTGGACGGCCAATGCCAGGCCCCGTTTGACGGCCGCAAGTTCGGCTTCGACGCCATGGCCGGCGGCGAGCCGCTCTCCGGCTTCAACCGCTTCACCCTCTACACCCCCAACTCGGCGGCCATCATCCAGCGCTTCCTCGAGAGCAAGGCGGTGTTCGATGCCAGCTCACCCACCGGTTTCAGCAAGTGGAACGAAAGCCAGGCGAAGATGGAGCCCTACCGCCACCGGGTCACTCTCGCCGAGCAGATCACCGCGCCGGTGAGCGATCTGGGTGAGGCCAGGCTGGCCGCCCTGCTGGCCGAGTACGATCTGGTCAAGGTGGCCATGTGGGATGGCAACTGGACCCGTAACATCCAGCTGCCGGCCGCCTCGACGGTCAATCGCGGCCGCATCGTCAGCATCGACCACAATGCCGGCTACAACAGCACCCTCTTCATCAACGGCCAGCAGATCACCGTCTCGCGCGGCTTCAAGAAGAGCTACACCTCCGACGGCAGCCGCTGGAACGAGGGGGCGCCGGCGGATCTGGCGGTAGATCGCAAGCCCGCCGCCTTCGGCGTGCCGGTGACCACCCTGGTCGGCTACTACGACCCGCAGGGTCAGCTGCCGAGCTACCTTTACCCGGCGCTGCACGGCGCCTACGGCTTTGCCTATGGCGATGACGGCGAGCGGCTCGGCAACAGCGACTGCCAGCTGCAGGTGGAGACCCGCGATGGCCTGCTGCGCTTCAAGCTGGCCAACCACAGGCTGAACGCCAGCGTGATGAACAAGTTCCACGTCAACGTGCCGACCGCGAGCGAGCCGCGCAGCGCCAGCGTGCAGTGCCGCGGCCAGTCACAGACCGAGGCCCAGCTTGCGTCTGCGCCGGCCGGGCTCGGTTACACGGTCAACGGCATGCCGCTGGCGACGCGCTGATCCCTTTTCGCCTCGCGCAACGCGAGGTGCCACGGGCGGGGGCCAAGCCCCGCCCTTCTCTAGCAAGAGGTAAATATGATGACAAGAAAGTCCTCTGTGGCCACCCTGCTGGCCGCGCTCTGTCTGAGTGGCCAGTTGTGGGCCGCCACCCCTTATGACATCAATCAGGGCTATGCCGGCGGCAGCCAGGTCAGCTTCAACGGCCAGATCTACGAGGCCAAGTGGTATGCCAATCCGGGCCAGAGCCCGGGGCTGCAGGTGGCCAACGAGTGGGACTCGCCGTGGGCGCTGATGGGGGAGGGTGAGGTGACGCCCCCCGCCGGCGGAGAGGGGGTCACTCCACCTGAGCAAGGCGGCAGCGGTACCGCCGATGGCAGCCCCGTCTACCTGAGCCAGAGCGAACTGGATGCCAGGGAGCAGGCGCTCACCGACTTCCCGGCCATGACGGCGGTCAAGGCCTCCATCGCCACCCGCGACAACGCCGTGGTCGAGGCGGTGGCCCCCGGTCTGCCGCTCAACCCCGCCAACGTCAAACGGGTGGAGGGATTGCTCAGCGAGTCGCAGTTCAACTTCCTGTTCCCGCTGCGAGCGCCGGAGTACACCTATCGCGGCTTCCTGCAGGCGGTGGCCAAGTTTCCGGCCTTCTGTGGCGACTACAGCGACGGGCGCAGCGCCGAGGCCATCTGTCGCAAGTCGCTGGCCACCATGTTCGCCCACTTCGCCCAGGAGACCGGCGGCCACGAGAACTGGCGACCCGAGCCCGAGTGGCGCCAGGGGCTGGTGTGGGTGCGGGAGATGGGCTGGACCGAGCAGATGCGCGGCGGCTACAACGCCGAGTGCAACCCCGAGGTGTGGCAGGGTCAGCAGTGGCCGTGCGGCAAGTTCGACAACGGCGAGTTCAAGAGCTACTTCGGTCGCGGTGCCAAGCAGCTGTCGTACAACTACAACTACGGCCCCTTCTCCGAGGCCATGTTCGGCACTGTACGCACCCTGCTGGACAACCCGGAAAAAGTGGCGGACACCTGGCTCAACCTGGCCAGCGCCGTCTTCTTCTTCGTCTATCCGCAGCCGCCCAAGCCCTCCATGCTGCACGTGATCGACGGCACCTGGCAGCCCAATGCCCACGATCGGCAGAACGGCCTGGTGCCGGGCTTCGGGGTGACCACCCAGATCATCAACGGCGGGGTGGAGTGCGGCGGTGCGGCCGAACATGCCCAGTCCCAGAACCGGATCACCTACTACCAGGCCCAGGCCCAGTATCTGGGGGTGCCGGTGCCCGCCGACGAGGTGCTCGGCTGCAAGAACATGAAGGTGTTCGACGAGGCTGGTGCCGGCGCCCTGCCCATCTACTGGGAGAACGACTGGAGCTATGTGCCGGGCAACCCCAACGGCGGCAAGAGCTACGCCTGCAAGCTGGTGGGCTACCAGACCCGTTTCAGCGCCTTCAAGGAGCGTGACTACAGCCGCTGCGTGCAGCACTTCTTCCCCGAGGTGGTGATCGAGGATAACGGTGGTGGCACCAACCTGCCGCCGGTGGCCAGCATCAGCGGCCCGAGCGAGGCGCTGGGCGGCGCCACCGTGCTGCTCTCCGGCCAGGGCTCGAGCGATCCGGAAGGCAAGCCCCTCAGCTACGCCTGGACCCTGCCGGCCGGGGCCAGCGCCTCGGATCTGACCCAGTCCACCCTGAGTGCCACCCTGCCGCCGACCCCGGCCAGTGACACCCGCTACGGCTTCGTGCTCAAGGTGACCGACGACAAGGGGCTGAGCCGCAGCGCCACCCACGAGATCCTGATCAAGGGCAGCGGCGGTACCACGCCGCCGGATGGCAACCCGCCTTACAAGGAGGGCACCGCTTACAAAGCCGGTGACAAGGTGAGCAACCTGGGGGGCAACTACCAGTGCAAACCCCATCCCTACACCGGCTGGTGTGCCGGCGCGGCCTGGGCCTACGAGCCCGGCAAGGGCACGGCCTGGAGCGATGCCTGGATCAAGCTGTAACGACATCTCCGCGCAATAAAAAAGGCCCGTCAGGGCCTTTTTTCATGGGATGAATGCGCTTACAGCGGCTTTTGCCACAGGCTCAGCAGCAGATCCTGCTCCAGCGCGTCCGGCCCCTGGTGGGTGAAGGCGTGACGCTGCTCGCCGCTGGCGCGCCAGCCGAGGCGACTGGTCTCCAGAATGTGCTCGCGCAGGCCCTGATCCATCTGCATGCTGAACTGGCAGCGCAGCTGACCCATGGGGTCGAGGCCGGCCAGGCTCGGCCAGCTCAGCGGGTGTTCCATGCTGACCGGATTGAGGCTGACCCTCAGCTGCCACTGATGGCGCGGCCCCGGCTGCAGGTAGAGCAAGTAGCCGCCCGGTGCCAGCCAGTTGACCAGCAGCTCGGTCTTGACCTTGAGATCGTTGACCAGCAGCAGCTGGGCCGTGCCCGGCATGATGGGGGCGCGGGCCGGATCGGCGATGACGAACTGGCCTTCCGGCTGGGCCTTGTTGGCGGCGAAGATGGTGTTCTTGGCGATGTCGACGCCGGCAAACTGCCAGCCCGGCAGCCGTTCGGCCAGGGCGCGGCAGTAGTAGCCCTCGCCACAGCCCAGGTGGATCAGCTCGCGTGGTTCGAGGGGGGCGAGCAGGCTGGCCATCGCCTCGACCAGCGGCAGCTGGTGGCCCTGCTCCAGGAAGTGGCGCTTGGCGCGCATCAGGGCGCGACTGTCGCTGTCCTTGGGATTCTTCTTGCCGGGAATGAGATCCAGATAGCCTTCCGGGGCGGGATCGAAGTGGTGCTTGTTGGCGCAGTAGCGCCCCTTGGAGGCGTCATGCAGCTGAAGGGGGCTGCGGCAAATGGGGCATTGAAGGTGCATAGGATCTCTCTTGGCGAAAGCCGTGCTGGCAGGGGCGTTCGGGATTATAGGGGAGGCGATCAGAAAAGGCTGCCGTGGCAGCCTTTTTATCCGGCGACCCAGTGCGGGGCCGCCAGTAGCGGGGATCAGCGGGTGCCGAACACCACTATGGTCTTGCCGTGGGCGGAGATCAGCTCCTGCTCTTCGAGCATCTTGAGGATCCGGCCGACGGTCTCGCGGGAGCAGCCGACGATCTGGCCGATCTCCTGACGGGTGATCTTGATCTGCATGCCGTCCGGGTGGGTCATGGCATCCGGCTGTTTGGCCAGGTTCAGCAGGGTCTGGGCGATCCGGCCGGTCACGTCCAGGAAGGCGAGGTTGCCGACCTTCTGGCTGGTGTGCTGCAGCCGCTTGGCCATCTGGCCGGAGAGGCGCATCAGGATTTCCGGGTTGACCTGGATCAGCTGGCGGAACTTCTTGTAGGAGATCTCGGCCACTTCGCAGGAGCCTTTGGCACGCACCCAGGCGGAACGCTCGGGATTCTCGTTCTCCTCGAACATGCCCATCTCGCCCAGGAAGTCGCCCTGGTTCAGATAGGAGAGGATCATCTCCTTGCCTTCATCGTCCTTGATCAAGACGGCCACAGTGCCCTTGACGATGTAGTAGAGGGTTTCCGCCTTCTCACCCGCGTGGATCAGGGTGCTCTTGGCGGGATACTTATGAATGTGGCAGTGCGACAAGAACCATTCCAGGGTGGGATCGCTTTGCGGTTTGCCAATGACCATGAGAATTCCTCTGTAGTGTCTTTTTATGGACTCGTGCGTCCGGGCAAGCTGCCAACCTTGCCATTCCTTGTATTAGTCGCAGTAGGATAAGAGCCTTTGTCTGTGCTGACAAGGCTTTGAGGGCTTTTGCCAGCTCCCCTTGCAACCCCTGCTGCGCTCCGTTCGCCATTGTAAGGAAGCTGGGGGCATCAGATGTTGATTTTGATCTAGTTAGCCCGGAAGTTCGTGAAAATGGCGGATATGTGCCGCTGTCGCGCCGTCTGGGGTATGCTATGTCGGTCAGATCTGTCGTCATCAAGAGGAAAAGTGAAATGAAAGCCAAGGTCAGCTGGGTGGAAGGCATGAAGTTTGTGGGCGAGAGTGAGTCCGGTCACCAGGTGATCCTGGACGGCGCCAACCCCGGCGAGGGTGCCAGCCCGATGGAGATGATCCTGCTGGCGGTGGGTGGTTGCAGCTCAATTGATGTGGTCTCCATTCTGGAGAAGGCGCGTCAATCCGTGACCGCCTGTCATGTGGAGCTGGCCGGAGAGCGGGCTGACTCGGTTCCGCGGGTGTTCGAGAAGATCCACCTCAACTTCGTGGTGACCGGCAAGGGGCTGGCCGAGAAACAGGTGGCCCGTGCGGTGGATCTGTCGATGGAAAAATATTGTTCAGTTTCCCTGATGTTGGAAAAAGCGGTAGAAATTACCCATAGTTATCAAATTGTTGAAGCCTGATAGCCGTGATTATTCCGATCGAATAACGCCATGACATAAGGAAAGTGCAATGAAAAAAATGATAGTGTTGCTCCCCCTGCTGGGACTGGCGGCTTGCAGCATGCCGCAGCCGACCCAATACCAGTTCAGCCAGTACCAGTGTGGTGAAGAGATGCTGGCCGTGACCTATGACGCCCAGGCCGACATGGTGCAGTTCCCCTATGCCGGCGTCTACCACAAGCTGGGCCGGGTCGAGGCGGAGTCCGGTGCCAAGTATTCCGACGGTGTCACCACCTTCTGGAACCAGGAGAAGCAGGCCATCCTCAGCCAGAAAGGGGTAACCCTGCTGACTTGCCAGCGCAAGTGACTGTCATGGTGTGATCGCAACGGCCTGCTTGATGCAGGCCGTTTTGCATTCAAAGGAAGGGATCAGCGGGTGGGCAGGGAGTCGAGCATCTTGGCGGCCAGCTGCCGGCTCAGCTGCTGGCGATCCCCTTCGGCGATGGCCACGTCGCTGGCCAGGGAGATGGCGCTGCTCCACACCGCCTGCTGGGTACGCCGGTCGAGCAGCACGATGGCCAGGGTCCCCTTGCGGGCATCGGCCTTGGCCTGCAGCCCGGGCGTCATGCCGAGCCGGGCAAAGATCTCGCCGTCGCTCAGATCCTTGCTGCCGGCCACCCCGATGGCGACCCAGAGGTCGGCCTCGTCGAGGGGCACGCTCTGCCACCCCTTGCTGCCCAGCGCCTGGTTGACCGCCTGCTGGACCGGCTCCAGCCAGCCCTCGGCGCTGTCGCCGGCATACTGGAACTGCTCGGCCAGCGCATAGCGCGGCGTTGCCCCGAACGGCCAGCTGGCCGCCGGGCGCACCACCATGGTGCCCGCCTCCAGGGTCGGTGCAGCGGGGCCGCTGCTGCAGCCGCCCAGCAGGGCGGCCAATCCCACAGAGATAAATGCTAACCGCATCGTCAGCTCCTTGGCTCAGGTGATCTTGCCGGTTTCGAGCAGCTGCTGGATCAGCGGGCGCAGGATCAGCTCCATTGCGAAGCCCATCTTGCCGCCCGGCACCACTATGGTGTTCATCCGCGACATGAAGGACCCGTCGATCATCGACAACAGGTAGGGGAAGTCCACCTGCTTGATGCCGCGAAACCGTATCACCAGCATACTCTCGTCCAGGCTCGGGATCACCTTGGCGCTGAAGGGGTTGGAGGTGTCCACCGTCGGCACCCGCTGGAAGTTGATGTGGGTGCGGGAGAACTGGGGGGTGATGAAGTTGATGTAGTCGTCCATGGAGCGGACGATGGAGTCGGTGACCGCCTCGCGCGAATGACCGCGCTCCGAGGTGTCGCGAATGAGCTTCTGGATCCACTCCAGGTTGACGATGGGCACCACCCCGATGAGAAAGTCCACGTGGCGGGCCACGTTGTGATCCTCGGTGACCACGCCGCCGTGCAGCCCCTCATAGAACAGCAGGTCGGTGTCGTTCGGCAGGTTCTGCCAGGGGGTGAAGGTGCCCGGCATCTGGTTGAAGGGCACCGCCTCGTCGAAGCTGTGCAGGTAGCGCCGATACTGGCCGCTGCCGTTCTGGCCGTACTCCTGGAAGAAGCTCTCCAGCAGGCCGAAGTCATTTGCTTCGGGGCCGAAATAGCTGATGTGGCGCCCCTGTTCGCGCGCCTTGCGGATCGCCACGTCCATTTCCGGGCGGGTGTAGCGATGAAAACTGTCCCCTTCCACCACGGCCGCCTGATATCCGAGCTGATGAAACATGGAGCGAAAGGCGATGGTGGAGGTGGAGGTGCCGGCACCGGACGAACCGGTAACCGCAATGATGGGATGCTTGGCCGACATAGAATTCTCTCTTCCTTGGGAGTTTCCGTTATAAGGGCATGTTCCGAGTACGGTCAAGTGTGCGGTCTGACAGTACCGCCGCGCAACTGCTTCGCTGGCGTGCCAGCATCGGCGGCAGACGAAAAAAGGGCTGCCATGGCAGCCCTTGCGACAAACAAGAGAAAAACTAGTCTGCCTGCTTGTTGCCAGCCGCAGGCTTGATCCCCACCAGCACGGCCCCCAGCAGGATAAACAGCACCCCGAGCGCCTTGCCCGGCTCCAGCGGCTCGGCGAAGAGCGGGATGTTGACCACCAGCAGGTAGACCAGCGCATAGCTGGTGCTGAGCAGGGGGTAGGCGATGTTGAGCGGGGTGGAGTGCAGCGCCGCCAGCCAGCAGAGCAGCGACAGGGCATAGCAGCCGATGCCGGCCAGGATCACCAGCAGCGGCAGCGGATGGGCCAGCATCAGGGCGAGATCCGGCTGCCAGGCCGGCAGCTGGATCGCCCCCCACTTCATGCCGAGCTGGGCCACCGTCACCAGCACTATGCTGCCGAGCACGTAGAGATACCCCTTCAGCGCCTGCTGATGGCCGCCGCTCATAGCAAACCTCCCAGCAGCAGGGCACCCACTATGATGGAGCCCACCCCCAGCCAGTTGTGGTAGCTGATCTGCTCGTGAAAGAACAGTCTGGAGCCCACCAGCACCAGCACCAGATTGATGCTGAGCATGGGGTAGGCCATGCCGAGCGGCAGCCGCTGCAGCAGGTAGATCCAGAGCAGCATGCCGCTGCCGAGGGCCGCCACGCTGGCGATGAGCCAGGGGGAACGCAGCTTCTGCCAGTGGTTGCAGGGGCGGCGCTGCCAGCTGATGACCGCCTGCTTTTGCAGCATCTGGCCGCTGCAGGTCAGCAGGCACACCAGCAACAGCAGCAGTATGTCCATCACTGGGCCCCGTGGTAGATGAGCAGGGTCAGCCGGTGGCTGACGATGGTCTCGTCGGCGGGGGGCACGGGCCCGGTGTTGCCGTCGCGATCCGTCTTCATCAGCAGGGCTACCTGGCCATTTTTACGCGCCTGTGCCAGCCAGGCCGGGAAGTCGGCGCGGGCCACGTAGCGCCCCGCTGCATCCGGGTAGCTGAGGCCGTAATGGACCTCGCCCTTGCTGTCGAACAGGTTGATTTCGCTGCGCCGGGTGCCCCAGGCGAGGGAGGAGGCCAGCCCCACGTCGTTGGCCAGCAGGGTGCCTGACTTCATCAGCACGGCCTGGTTGGCCTCGATGAAGCGCTCAGGCAGCTTGGAGTCGATCAGCGATTGCGGCAGTGCCCAGGGCAGGCCGATGGCCAGCACCATGGGGCAGAGCGCGCTCAGGGTCCAGCGCTGGCTGATGGCCTTGAGCTGAACGAAGCCAAGCAGACTCCAGCCGGCGAAGATCACCATGGCTACCGCCAGCGCACCGTGATCCTCCTCGCCATAGACGGCGTGACGGGGGGAGAAGGCCAGCACCGCCAGCACGATCAGGCAGATGAGGCCGAACAGGCCGTTCAGCCAGGCGTTGACCTTGAAAGCCCGCTCTTTCCCCTCCTTGAGCAGGTCGACGGCGCTGGCGGCCATCAGCATGGCCAGCGGGGCGAAGCAGGGCAGGATGTAGGTGAGCAGCTTGCCCTTGGCCACGCTGAAGAAGAGGAAGGGCAACACCACCCAGGCCAGCAGATAGAGGGTCTCCGGGTTTATCTTGCGCTCCTGCCAGCCCTTGCGCAGGGCGCCGGGCAGCAGGCCGAGCCAGGGCAGGGTGCCGAGCAGCCCCATGGGCAGGTAGTACCAGAACGGCGCCTTGTGCTGGGCGTTGTCGGCGGCGAAGCGCTGGATGTGCTCAATCCAGAAGAAGTAGTGCCAGTAGTCCGGCTCGCGCAGGTGCACGGCGATGGCCCAGGGGGTTGCCAGCAGGGCCGCACTCAGGATGGCCAGCGGCCCGAAGCGCACCAGCTCGAGCAGGCGGCGCTGATAGATGACGTAGGGCACTATGACCACCACCGGTACCGCCAGGGCGATGAAGCCCTTGGTGAGAAAGCCCATGCCGCAGGCGAGGCCGAACAGCAGATAGCCGCCGACCCGGCTGGCAAGGGAGCCCTCCTTGCGGATGATGTAGAAGCTCACCATGGCGGCGTTGAGCCAGAGGGTCACCATGGCGTCCAGTACGCTGTAGGTGCCGATGCCGTAGACGATCAGCAGCGACAGATAGATGAGCCCGGCGAGGAACGCCTTGCGCCGGCATTGCCACAGCTGCAGGGCGAACCAGAAGATGAGCACGGCACTGAGGCCGGTGGCGGCGGCCGAGGCGAAGCGCACGGCGAAGTTGGTGTCACCGAACAGCTGCTGGCTGATGCTGTTGAACCAGTAGCCGGCGATGGGCTTCTCGAAGTAGCGCAAGCCCAGGAAGTGGGGGACCACCCAGTCTCCGGTGCTCACCATCTCCCGGCTTATTTCGGCGTAGCGGTTTTCGTCCGGGCTCCAGAGCGGCCGCTGGTCGAGCGGCAGCAGGTAAAAGAAGAGAAAGAACAGGGGCAGGGCCCACTTGGTCAACGTCATGACATCCTCTGTTGCATGGTGTGATTAGCGCGATGGTTAGTCCTGCCACCCGAGGTGGCGTCATTCATCTCAGGCCTCGGCCTTGCAGCCGAGCCAGCCCTCCCGCCCGGGCAGGGTGCCGCGCACCAGCCGGCCGGTCGGCAGCGTGGTCGGGTCCGATGGTAACAGATCCCCGAGCGGCACGAAGCGGATGCCGCGCGCCCTGGCGTCGCCGAGCAGGGCATCGAACTGATCCGCCATCACGATCCCTTCCACTTCGGCATGGATGGTGTAGACGTGGGGGCCCTGCGCCGGCGGGGTCGCCAGCTGATCCAGCAGGAAACGGTTGAAGCCGTCGACCGTCACCTGATGACCCACCACCTCGTCGAAGGTGGGCAGATTGACCGGGATCTGCGGGGTGCCGGGGCGACCGTCCTGCAGCAGGGGCCGGAACAGGCCGCTGCCACGACAGTCGCTGTTGTAGCGAAAGCCGAACTGCTCCTTGGCCTGGGTGGTGAGCGGGTCGGCCCGCCAGCCGGCGGCGGCGGAGCAGTCCACTTCGCGCCCCAGGATCTGGTTGAGCGCATCCACCCCTAGCCGGGTCTGACGAATCAGCTCGGCTTCGTCCCAGCGGCCGGTGTTGGCCTGCCAGCCGTGGTGATCCCAGGCGTGCAGCCCCACCTCGTGGCGGGCGCTGTCGGTGTCGCGCATCAGGGAGCCGAGCTGCTTGCCGATGGACTTGCCGGGCCAGGCGGTGCCTGCCAGCAGGATGTCCAGCCCATAGAGGGATGCTGCGTTGGAGCGCAGCATCTTCAGCAGAAAGCGGGGTTTTAGCAGGCGCCACAAGTGGCGCCCCATGTTGTCCGGTCCGACCGAGAAGAAGAAGCTCCCCTTGACCTGATGCTTGTCGAGCATTTGCAGCAGGCGGGGTACCCCGTCACGGGTCCCCCTGAAGGTATCGACGTCGATCCGCAGACCTACCTCAGTCATGCTCGACTCCCGTGGTGACCGCCCCTTGCAGGAAGAAGTCCAGGGTGTTGCCTATGGTCTCTTCCATCTCGATGGTCGGTTCCCAGTCCAGCAGGCGGCGGGCATTGGCGATGCTCGGCCGGCGGTGGGAGACGTCCTGATAGCCGTCGCCGTAGAAGGATTTGCTCTCCACCAGCTTGAAGCCGGCGAACGGCGGGAACTGGTCACGCAGCGGGTGAGCCTCGAACTTGGCGAGCAGGATCTCGGCCATCTGCTGGATGCTGGCCTCGTTGTCCGGGTTGCCGATGTTGATGATCTGGCCGTCGCAGCGGTTCCCCTTGTTCTCGATGATGCGGAACAGGGCCTCGATGCCGTCCTCGATGTCGGTGAAGCAGCGCTTCTGGGCGCCACCGTCCACCAGCTGGATCGGGGTGCCGTCCACCAGGTTGAGGATCAGCTGGGTGATGGCGCGGGAGCTGCCGATGCGGGCGGAGTCCAGGCTGTCCAGACGCGGCCCCATCCAGTTGAAGGGACGGAACAGTGTGAAGTTGAGTCCCTCCTTCTTGCCGTAGGCCCAGATGACGCGGTCCAGCAGCTGCTTGGAGACCGAGTAGATCCAGCGCTGCTTGTTGATGGGGCCGACGATGAGGCGGGAGCTGTCTTCATCGAAGCTGTGATCGTCGCACATCCCGTACACCTCGGAGGTGGAGGGGAAGATGATCCGCTTCTGGTACTTCACGCAGTAGCGGACGATCTTGAGGTTCTCCTCGAAGTCGAGCTCGAACACGCGCAGCGGGTTGCGGGTGTACTCGATGGGGGTGGCGATGGCCACCAGCGGCAGGATCACGTCGCACTTCTTGATGTGGTACTCGATCCACTCGGTGTGGATGCTGATATCCCCCTCCACGAAGTGGAAGTTGGGGTGACCGATGAAGCGATCCACCGCGCTGGAGCCGATGTCGAGGCCATAGACCTCGTAGCCGCCATCCTGGAGCAGGCGCTCGGTCAGGTGGTTGCCGATGAAGCCGTTGACGCCGAGGATCAGCACCCGGGTCAGCCGCGCCTTGCGCAGGGCATTGCTCGCCTTGGCGCCGATCTTCATCCCTTCCACCAGCCCCAGTTCGCGGGCCAGCTGGGCGCCGCGTACATAAAGACCCCCTTCGGCCTGACCGGCCACGATTTCCAGCACCCCTTCACCGCAGGCGATGCGCAGCGGCTCCTGGCTCAGGATGGTGCCCGGCTGCTTGTCGCTCTGCTGGGCCAGCCAGTGGCTCTTCCACACCGTCAGCTTGCGATCGCCGGCGAAGCTGAAGGCGCCCGGGTAGGGCTGGGTGACGGCGCGCACCAGGTTGTGCAGTTCGTGGGCCGGGCGGTGCCAGTGCAGCTCGCCATCGGCCGGGGTGCGGCGGCCATAGTAGCTGGCCTTGCTCTCATCCTGCGGGGTGAGGCGGATGTCGCCGGCGCGCAGCTTGGGCAGCTCCTGCTCCAGCAGCGCCCGGGCGGCGAGGCGCACCTTGCCGTGCAGGGTCAGCGCGGTGTCGTCGTCGGCAATGGCTACCGCCTGCTGGGCGACAATGGCGCCGGCATCGGGCTTGGCGGTCATCTGGTGCAGGGTGATGCCGGTCTGGGTCTCGCCGTTGACCAGGCACCAGTTGATGGGCGCGCGGCCGCGGTAGGCCGGCAGCAGGGAGCCATGCAGGTTGAAGGCGCCGACGGTCGGGATGTCGAGGATCGCCTGCTTGAGCATGTTGCGGTAGTAGAAGGAGAAGAGGGCCTGGGGCGCCAGCTCGCGAATGCGCTCGATCCAGAGCGGGTGGTTCACGTCCTCGGGGGAGTAGACCGGCAGGTTGTGCTCGGCGCAGAGCTGGGCGACCGAGCCGAAGAAGCGGTTCTCGCCCGGATCATCGGCGTGGGTGAAGACGGCCTGGATCTCGTAGCCTGCCTCGAGCAGGGCCTCGATGCCGGTGCAACCGATATCGTGATATGCAAAGACGACGACTTTCATTGTTCAGCTTCCTGTTGCGAAGGGGTGGTGGCGGTGCGCACGATCCGGTGGATGAAGTAGCGGGGACGGGCGCGCACGTCTGTGTACATGCGGCCTATGTACTCTCCCAGCAGCCCCATGCCCAGCAGCTGCACGCCGACAAAGGTGAAGAGAATGGCAAAGAGGGTGAAGACGCCATCGGCGGCCCAGTCGGCGCCCAGAATGAGGCGCATCAGGATCAGCAGGATGGAGAAGGTAAAGCCGATGCCCGCCACCACGCTGCCGACGATGCTGAGCAGACGCAGCGGGGTGGTGGTCATGCAGGTGACCAGGTCATACATCAGGTTGATGAGGTGCATCAGCCCGTACTTGGACTCGCCGTGGGCCCGCTCGGCATGGCCCACTTCCAGCTCTATGGTGCGGCGGGCGAAGCTGTTGGCCAGGATGGGGATGAAGGTGCTGCGCTCCTGGCAGCAGAGCATGGCGTCGATGATGTGGCGGCGATAGGCGCGCAGCATGCAGCCGTAGTCGCTCATGTGTACGCCGGTGGCCTTTTGCACCGACTTGTTGATGAGTTTGGAGGCGGTCTTGCGAAACCAGGAGTCCTGGCGGTTGCGGCGCATGGTGCCCACCACGTCGTAGCCCTGCATGGCGGCCTCCACCAGGCGGGGGATCTCCTCCGGCGGGTTCTGCAGATCCGCATCCAGGGTGATCACCAGATCCCCCTTGGCGGTCTCGAAGCCGGCCATGATGGCGGCATGCTGACCATAGTTGCGGTTGAGCAGCACCCCGACCAGCTTGCTGCCCTCGCGGGCGGCGGCTTCGCTGATGAGCTCGGTGGAGCCGTCGTGGCTGCCGTCGTCGATGAGGATCACCTCGTAATCCTGCGACAGCTGATCGCAGGCGGCGGTGACCCGGCTCAGCAGCACGGGCAGGCTGGCCTCCTCGTTGTAGACGGGGATGACCACCGAAACCAGCTTGATGTCAGTGTTGTTCACGTTTGGTTACTCCAATATGTCGATAAGGGCCGCGACCACGCGGTCAACGTCGGCCAGCGTCATGTCCGGGAAGAGTGGCAGGGTGCACAGGCGTGAGGAGTTCCACTCGGTATGGGGCAGGCTGAGGGTCGGGTAGCGTTCGCGGTAGTACTTCTGGGTATGGGCTGCCCGAAAGTGCAGACCGGTGCCGATGCCGCGCTCCTGCAGCGCCTGCATCAGCTGATCCCGATCGAGGCCGCAGCGCTCGGGGTCGACTCGTACCATGAACAGGTGCCAGGCGTGCAGGTGGGGGTAGCCCGGCACGGCGAGCGGTGCCAGCGGCAGACCGGCCAGCCGCTCCTGGTAGCGGGCCACCAGTTCGGCCCGTTTGGCATTGAGCTCGGGCAGGCGTGCCAGCTGCACCAGGGCGATGGCGGCGTTGATGTCGGCCAGGTTGTATTTGAAGCCCGGGGTGATCACCTCCGCCTGCGGCTTGCGGCCCAGGCTCATGCGATCAAAGGCATCCACTCCCAGGCCGTGGAATTTGAGCATCCGCACCTTGTCTGCCAGCGCCTTGTCGTCGGTCACCAGCATGCCCCCTTCGGCGCAGGTCATGTTCTTGATGGCGTGGAAGGAGAAGATGGCGGTGCCGCTGGCGCCGATCCAGCGCTCCCGATAACGGGTACCGACCGCGTGGGCGGCATCTTCGATGACCGCAATGCCGTGCCGGCCGGCCAGCTCGAGGATGGGGTCCAGGTCGAGGGGGGCACCGGCATAGTGCACCGGGATGATGGCCTTGGTCCTGGCGGTGATGAGCGGGGCGATCAGCTCGGCGCTGGTCATCAGGGTATCCGGGTCCACGTCGACGAAGACCGGCTCCGCCCCCAGCAGGGTGATGATGTTGATGGTGGAGACCCAGGTCTGGGAGGGGGTGATCACCTCGTCTCCCGGGCCTATGCCCAGCGCCATCAGGGTGACGTGCATACCGGCGGTGGCGGAGCAGAGGGCAACGGCATGCTGGCAGCCGAAGGTGTGGCAGAATTGCTGCTCCAGTTCATGATTCTTCGGGCCCGTGGTGATCCAGCCCGATTTCAATACATCACAGACAGCACTTATCTCGGCATCGCCCATGGCTGGCCGTGAAAATGGCAGAAAATCTTGCATATGAGATCCAACAAAGAATATTAATCAGCGCCCATTAAATTGGGCTCCCCCAAACTGTTTTACTCAACATACGGATATAAAAGCGGGCCTGCAATGGTCCAGAAACAGCTGGTAACAATTAACTGGTGCGGACATCTTAGGTAGTGTGATAAATATTTATAACCCCCCAAACCTACTGTTTTTCCAAATTACAAATTCTCTGACATTCTGGTTGTATCAATATGAACATTACTGTATTTGGAAGTGGCTACGTGGGCCTGGTTCAGGCCACCGTGCTGGCCGACGTCGGTCACCAGGTCATCTGTGTCGATGTCGATGAACAGCGGGTGGCTGCCCTGATGGACGGTCATGTCCCTATCTATGAACCCGGGCTCGACACCCTGCTGCAACGCAATATCAAGAGCGGCGCCCTGGTGTTCACCACGGATGCCGTACAGGCCGTCGAACACGGTGATGTGCAGTTTCTGGCAGTGGGGACACCACCGGGGGAAGATGGCTCCGCCGATCTCAGCCACGTGCTGACGGTGGCCGAAACCATCGCCCGGCATCGTGACCGGCCCGTCATCATAGTCAACAAGTCGACCGTGCCGGTGGGCACCGCCGACAAGGTGACCGCCAGGGTGAAGAGCATCTTGCAGCAGCGGGATCAGTCGTTCGCCTTCGACGTGGTCTCCAACCCCGAATTCCTGAAAGAGGGCTCCGCCATCCAGGATTGCCTGCGGCCGGATCGCATCGTGGTGGGCACCGCCAACGAGGCTTCCCGCCAGTTGATGCGCGAGCTCTACGAGCCGTTCAACCGCAACCATGACCGCATCCTGTTCATGGATGTGCGCAGCGCCGAGCTGACCAAGTACGCCGCCAACTGCATGCTGGCCACCAAGATAAGCTTCATCAACGAGATGGCCGGACTGGCCGAGCGGGTCGGCGCCGACATCGAGATGGTGCGCCAGGGGATAGGCTCGGATCAGCGCATCGGCTATCAGTTCATCTACCCGGGTTGTGGCTATGGTGGCTCCTGTTTTCCCAAGGATGTCAAAGCCTTGCTGGCCACGGCCCAGGAGCTGGAGTACGACACGCCGCTGATCCGGGCGGTGGAGCGGGTCAACGAATTGCAAAAGTCGCGGCTGTTTCAGCTGCTGTCAGCGTTCTTCCGCTCCGAAGGGGAGACCCTGGCCGGCAAGACCATCGCCCTGTGGGGGCTGGCGTTCAAGCCCAACACGGACGACATGCGCGAGGCGCCGAGCCGGGCCCTGATGGAGGCGCTGTGGCAGGCCGGTGCGATCGTGCAGGCCTACGATCCCGAGGCGATGCAGGAGGCCCAGCAGATCTACGGCAACTGCGACAAGCTGCGCTTGATGGGCACCAAGGAGGCCGCCCTGTTTGGTGCGGATGCTCTGGTGATCTGCACCGAGTGGAACCACTTCAAGGCCCCCAACTTTGCCGCCATCAAGCAGGCGTTGAAGCGACCCCTGATCGTGGATGGTCGCAATCTGTTTGATCCGGGCCGCATGAAAGATCATGGGTTCCATTATTACGCCATCGGCCGGGGCGAATCAGTAATGAAATAACATCTTGTCATATCGGGCCACCATCAATAATCAGCTGTGTGGCGGATTAATCTGCTGGATATTGGCTGAAGCGAGATATTGCTCTCACTATTTTTATGGTGAGGGCGAGTTTTGTCATATTAATTTAATATTGTGAACCGCTTCACTTTATTTATTCTATTTTGTCGATACGGCCCGGCGCTTAATTATTGCGGTCACCCTTGTCGTTATCCGCTATCAGGGAGAGAGGACAGGCCGCGCCAGGGGCGCAGGGTGTTTGCAGAACAGGCATGAACAAGATTTGGCAAGGTGGCAGCAATGCCAGTCAACATGGCCCTGCGCAGTTGCGCAGGGCCATGTTGTTTTATCGGGGGCAGGGAGACCTGGCGGGAACAGACAGGGAGAAGGGCGGCCAGGGTGGCAGGCCCGCAACGGCAATGGGCAGGCTATTGCGGTAGGTCGTCCACCTGCGCCCTGTCGAGGGTCGCCTTGGGCATTATGTTCACGCTCTCGTGCAGCTCACTGTACACGATCACCGCCACGCCCTGCTGCAGCTGCGTTCTGACATCGTCGACCTTGTCGGCCAGACTGACATCCTGTTCGCCATACTCGGTGCCTTCCTGCAGCACGAAGTGCTCGAGCAGGTTGTTGAGGGTGTCTGCATCCAGCTCTTGCCAGGGGATTATCATGGTTTCATCTTCCGTTACCAGAGAGCGGGTATTGTCTATCTGTGGTCGGCCAGCGCAAGGGATTTATCTGGCCGCCCGCCGATGAGGTGAGAGAGCAGCCGCCATGGTTACCGGCCCGAACCTTGAGTCTGCTCCTGCAGCCACTGGCTGATCCGCTCTTCCAGCCAGAATCTTGGCCGCCAGGGGGTACCGTGCAGGAAGCCCACGTGGCCGCCCCGCCGGCTCAGCTCGTAACGCACCATGGGGGAGAGCTGCTCCGCCTGCGGGATCACCGCCTCGGTCATGAAGGGGTCGTCGGCGGCGTGGATCACCAGGGTGGGGATGGGGATTTGCGCCAGCATCCCCAGGCCCGAGCAGCGCTGGTAGTAGTGATCGGCGCTGTCAAAACCGTGCAGCGGCGCCGTGACCTGCTCGTCGAAGTCGCGCAGGGTGGCGATGGCGCGCACCTGCTGCGGCTGCCAGCGGGCGCTGGCCGCCGCCTGTCGCCGGATCTTCTGCTGCAGGTTGTGGCGCATGGTGCCCAGCAGATAACGCTGATAGACCCGCGAGAAGCCCTGATTGACCCGATCGGCGCAGCTGTCCAGCCGCAGCGGCGCCGAGATCACCACCGCCGCCTTCAGCTCGCGCGGGCAGGCGCGCGCCAGCAGATTGACCAGCATGTTGCCCCCCAGCGAATAGCCGATGGCGATGAGCGGCTTGCCGGGAAAGCGGCGGCCGAGCTCGGCGATCACCGCCTGGGCATCCTCGATGGCACCGGAGTGATAGGCCTGCAGCAGCCGGTTTGGCTCGCCGCTGCAGCCGCGAAAGTGCATCAGCACCGCCTCGTTGCCCTGGCGTTGCAGGTGGGCGAACAGCCCCTTGGCATAGTGGGAGTGAATGCTTCCCTCCAGCCCGTGAAACAGCACGATGAGCGGTCGCTCATCCCGGCTGATCTCGCCGCTCCAGGCGAGATCGACGAAGTCGCTGTCCGCCAGCTCGAAGCGCTCGGCCACGAAGCGGGCCGGCTGGCGGCGCAGCCACTTGGGCAGGATGGTTTGCAGGTGGGGATTGCGTGCCCACCAGGGGGCGTGAAAGTGGCTTTCGATCAGCATGCTGGGTCCGGGACAGAAAAGGAAACGGCGAGCAGCCGGGCTGCTCGCCGTCGGGATCAGGCCGGCAGGCTGTCGTGGTGCTCGGCACCGCGCAGCATGGCCTGGATCAGCTCGTTGGCTTCAAACTTGGTCAGCGCCTCGTGGGCACCCACCTGGTGGGCCCGCTCCACGCTGATCTCGCTCGAGAGCGAGGTGTGCAGGATGA
The DNA here is from genome assembly GCF_040908225.1 of Aeromonas sp. R5-3. Classification (NCBI taxonomy): domain Bacteria; kingdom Pseudomonadati; phylum Pseudomonadota; class Gammaproteobacteria; order Aeromonadales; family Aeromonadaceae; genus Aeromonas; species Aeromonas sp. R5-3. Next base: position 136,431 of record NZ_JBFODH010000029.1, read on the forward strand.
TGTAGGCACCCGCCAGCTTGGCGTCGCTCTGCACCTCGAAGGCCAGCTCGTAGCCGTCCAGCCCCGGCATCTCGATGTCGCTCACCAGGATGTCGATGGGGGTCTTCTGGGCGGCACGGGTCTGCATCAGGGTCAGCGCATCCTTGCCGTTGGTGCACACCTCGTAGGGGATGTTGATGTAGTCCAGCGCCGCCATCAGCTGGCGGCGGGCGACCGAGGAGTCATCCACCAGCAGGATCCGCATCGGCTTGATCCGCTCCCGCTGCACGTCGGTCAGCACCGGGTAGAGGTGACTGGGGTCGTCCGGGTAGACCCGGGAGAGGATCAACTCCACGTCCAGCAGCTGGATCAGCTGGTCATTGACCCGGGTCACGCCGGTCACGAACACGTTGTGACCGAGGGAGGCGGGGGGCGGCGCTATGTCGCGCCAGTTGCATTCGGTGATCTTGTCGATGCCGCGCACCAGAAAGCCCACCAGGGTGCGGCGGCAGTCGGTGATGATGATGAAGCAGTGCGGCATCTCTTCCTGGCTGATCGGGCGATAACCCACCGCCATGGCCATGTCGATCACCGGGATGGTAGTGCCACGCATGCTGGCGGCGCCGAGCACGGTCGGGTGCGAGTGCGGCATGGCCGTCAGCTGGGTGTAGGGCACTATCTCTTTTACCTTGAGGGTGCCGATGGCGAAGGATTGCTTGGCCGAGAGATGAAACAGCAACATGCCCTGGGATTGGTTGGCCTTGCTTTTCATGGCAGATGTCCTGTGAGTCAAAACGGTATCAGTCGATTCAGGCCCCTAGCATAAAGGATTATAGGAGAAATGGCCCTTCCGTTATTAACGACCGTTTGCCGTAAAACTGGACTCATTTCATCCATTTATTGCGGCGATCCGCCCTGGTGCGAACCGCCGGGGGCCGAGCTGCGAGGGGGCGGTCAGACCGCGAGCAGGGTCGCCAGCGGGCAGCCGAGCCACTGCTGGCAGGCGCGATCGAGGGCGCGCTCATCCTCGTAACCGAGCTTGCTCGCCACCTGGGGAGCCTTGCTGCCGCTCTTGAGCAGACGCACCGCCTGCAGCAGCTGCCACTGCGCCCGCAGGGCATCGGCCGCCAATGCCGGTTCGCTGAGACCGCGCTGCGCCAGCGCCTGCTGCCATGCCTCGTTGCCGCCAGCCTGGCCAGCGGCCAACCCCTGCCAGGCGGTCTGCAGCGCAACATCCGCCTGCGACTGGATGGGGCAGCCCTGCAGCTCGTCGAGCAGCACCTGCAGCCGGTGACCGTAGGCGCCGTGCCAGTCGCGGGGGCGCTGCCAGTCGGCCAGGCTGTCGAACAGGGGATCCAGCAGCGGGCCGGGTTGCAGCCAGCCCGCCTGGGCGGGCTGGTCGACACGCACCGAGCAGGTCAGCAGATCGTAACGGCAGCCGGCCAGCGGGCTGAACGCGGCAAGGGCATCGGCACAGAGCCAGAAGTGGCTTCCCGCCGTCAGCAGCAGCTCATGGGCGCCGAGTCGCAGCAGCGCCGCACCCCGTGCAATCCGCAGCAGTTGCCCTGCCGGCACGCGTTTGCGAACGCCAACTTGCAGATGGGGGGTGAAAAAATGCTGATGTTCGATGGCGTGATGCATGTAAAAACCCTGATATGATGCTGCCCGGAGGTAACGAAAATGGAAACCAGACGTAAAAAACGCTTCATTGCCGGAGCTGTCTGCCCGGCGTGCGGCAAAATGGACACCATGATGCTGTATATGGAGCATGGAGTCGAGAAGGTGACCTGCGTCGAGTGCGGGGACACCCAGGTGCAGACCGAGGCCGAGGTGGCCAGGGTAACCCGCGAGACCGAGCAGGTGATCGGGGTGTTTCGCCCGGAATAATGGAGGGGCAGAGCGCGGACTGTGCCTACCCCTCGGACTGATGGCGGTCGCCAGCCTGCACGGGCCAGCGCGCCGCTCACTCCCATGAGTGCCGGCCAACGGGATGGCGGGCGGCTTGGCATTGCCATCCCCTGCTGGCTTTTTCATCACGACTGAGCCGGGCCCACCATATGCTTGTCTGCCTTTTTGAGGTATTCTGGGCCCGTTTTTTTCTATCCGCAGGATCCCTGACATGAAAGTAGCTCCCCTGAGCGTGGTTACGCTGGAATACACGGTCACCGACGAACACGGTGAAGTCATCGACACCACTGTCGGTAAAGAGCCTCTGGTGTATCTGCACGGTACCCGTTATCTGGTCTCCGGCCTCGAAGCCGAGCTGGAAGGGCGCAGCGTGGGCGAGGCGTTCGACGTCACCCTGACGCCGAGCCAGGCCTATGGCGAGTACGACGAGAACCTGGTGCAAGAAGTGCCGGGCGAGCTGTTCGACGGCATGGAAGTGTCTGAAGGGGATACTTTTGTGGCCGAGACCGACGAAGGTCACCGTCCGGTGACCGTGGTCGAAGTGTCCGAAGAGTTCGTCAAGGTGGATGGCAACCATCCGCTGGCCGGCGTGACCCTGGGCTTCAAGGTCGAGATCAAGGACGTGCGCGCCGCCACTGCCGAAGAGCTGGCCCATGGCCATGTGCACGGTGCCGGTGGTTGCGGTCACGATCATGGCCACGACCACGATCATGGTCACGACCATGAGCACGGCGGTTGCTGCGGCGGTGGCCATCACGGCCACGATCACGGTCATGACCACGGCGACGACCATGGTCACGGCGGCTGCTGCGGTGGCGGCGGTTGCGGTGGCAAGGGCCATCAGCACTGATCACGGCGTTGCCGATGATAAAAAAACCCGCGCCTGGCGCGGGTTTTTTTATGGCTGCGCACTCAGTAGTGCGGCGGCGGGGTCTCTTCGGCCATGCTGGCGATCTGGCTTGGCTGCACGCTCTGCAGCTTGTCCACCAGCAGCTGGATCCGATGCTTGAGCCGATCCAGCTCGCGCCCCTGGGTTGTGACCTCCTCGTTGAGCTGCTCCACCGTGTATTCGGCGAAGGCGAGGCGGCTTTCCAGGGTTTCGAGGCGATCGTTTAATTGCTGACTCATGGGCCTTTTGGTCCTTACTTGATAGTCCAGATTTCGGCCAGGCCGCTGGAGCTGGCACTGACAAGGTGGCTATTGTCGCGCAAAGCCACGCCGTAGACCACTGCGCTCGGCGGTTTCACCTTGGGATGGGGCGAGACGCGCCAGCTCTGCAGCAGGCTGCCGTCGCTCACCTGCCACAGGGAGAGCTGGCGGGAGGGGGCGCCGGTGATGAGCCACTTGCCGTCGTTGGCAAAGCGCGCCGTGGTGTAGACCTCGAAGCGGTGATCGAACTGCAGCCGGCTCAGCTCCTTGCCGGTTTTCAGATCCCAGATGCTGGCCTGGCGGCTGTCGGCGGTGAAGGCGAGCCGTCCGCTCGGGTCGAGCCGGGCCAACACCACCCGCCCCGCGTGGTTGAAGCGCCACACCACCTGGCCTGAGCGGGTATCCCACAGGTAGGCGCTGTAGTCGTTGCCGCCGGTGAGGGCGTAACGGCCGTTGGGGGAGATGTCGACTGTGTTGACCTGCTCGGTGTGGCCGAGGAATTGCAATCTGCGGCCGGTGCGGGTGTCCACCACCTCCGCCTTGCCGTCTTCCCGGCCGATCAGCACCTGGCGGCCGTCGGCGGAGAGGGCGATGTCCCTCAGCCTGGATTCAGGAAGCGAATAGTAGCCTTGGGACTGGCCATCCTTGAGGCGCCAGATCCCGAAGGTATTCAGGCTGGCGGTCACGGCGTGGCTGTTGTCCGCCGAGAAGCGGGTAATGATGACGAAGTCGTCCGGATTGTCGGACTGGCGCCAGCGCCAGCGCTCCTTGTCCTGCTCCAGGTCCCACACTACCGTGCCCTGGCCTAGGCTGGAGACGATGGCCTGCTTGCCGTCACTGGCCAGATCGGCGCTCAGCAGCCCCTGGCTGGCGAGGGTCAGTTGCCGGTCCGGCGATGAGCTCTGTTCGCAGCCTGTCAGTATCAGGCAAACCGCGACGAGATAAATGGCACTTTTTATCATTTTTCCTGTCTCATGCTTTCGTTACCTGCGATCACGGCGTTAGTATAAGGCGCTTATCACGATAAACCTCTCATTTCACGAAGGAACCGAGAGCGGTATTTAGAGTTTTGGAGAAACTGATGAACAATTTTCTGAAGGTGTCCCTGTTGGCTGCGGCGGTTGCCGTAGGTCTGACTGCTTGCCAAAAAGACGAGAAGACTGCTGCGAATACCGCAGAGGTCAAGGCAGAAGCCAGCAAGCCGGCAGAGGCCCCCAAGGCTGAAGCCAAGAGCTTTGAAGAGCAATCCGGCTATGCAATTGGCCTCTCCATGGGTCGTTATATCGCCAATACCCTGGAGCGCCAGCAGGAGCTCGGCATCAAGCTGGACAATGCCGTGATCCTGAAGGGCGTCACCGACGGTCTGGGCAAAGAAGCCAAGATGACCGACGAGGATATCCAGAAGGTTCTGCAGCAATACGATGCCAAGATCAACGAGCTGACCAAGGCCAAGGCTGACAAGGATGCGGTGGAAAACCTGAAGAAGGGTGAAGAGTACCTGGCCGCCAACGCCAAGAAAGAGGGCGTGAAGAGCACCGAATCCGGCCTGCAATACCAGGTCGAGAAGATGGGTACCGGCGCCAAGCCGAAGGCCACCGACATCGTCAAGGTACACTACACAGGTACCCTGACCGACGGCACCAAGTTTGACAGCTCCGTCGATCGCGGCGAGCCGGCCACCTTCCCGCTCAACCAGGTGATCCCGGGTTGGACCGAAGGCGTGCAGCTGATGCCGGTTGGTTCCAAGTTCAAGTTCTTCCTGCCGTCCAAGCTGGCCTATGGCGAGCACGGTGCAGGCTCCATCCCGGCCAACGCCGTGCTGGTGTTCGACGTTGAGCTGCTGGCCATCGAGAAGCCGGCTGCCGATGGCGAGAACGCCAAGAAGTAAACGGCCCGCGTTGAAAAAACGGCTCCTTAGGGAGCCGTTTTTGCTTGTATATCCTGCCGAATGGCGGGATAAAAGAGAGAGTCGCCAACTGTGCTAAGATGGCGAAATAGACAACAAAATCAATTGCAAGGATGGCGCCGTGGCGGAAAGCAAACCCCGAGTCCTGCTGGTGGAAGATACCCGCAGTCTGGCAGTGGTCTATGAACAGTATCTGGCCCAGGATGGCTATGAGGTGCTGCGGGCCGACTGTGGCCAGCAGGCCCTGGCCCAGCTGCTGAGCAGCCCGCCCCCCGTGGTGCTGCTGGATCTCGAGCTGCCCGACATGTCCGGCATGGACATTCTGCAGCAGATCACCGAACAGCAGCTGCCCTGCTCGGTGGTGGTGATCACCGCCCACGGCTCGGTGGACGTGGCGGTGGAGGCGATGCGGCTTGGTGCCTTCGACTTTCTGACCAAGCCATTTGACGGCAAGCGGCTGTGCGCCACCGTTCGCAACGCCTTCAAGCACCAGCAACTCAGCTCGCTGGTGGCCCAGTACCGGGAGAACTTCGAGCGCAGCTCGTTTGCCGGTTTCATCGGTGCCTCCATGCCGATGCAGGCGGTCTATCGCATCATAGAGAGCGCGGCGCCAAGCAAGGCGACCGTGTTCATCACCGGCGAGAGCGGCACCGGCAAGGAGGTGTGCGCCGAGGCCATCCACCAGTGCAGCCCGCGTCGCGAGCAACCCTTCATCGCCCTCAACTGCGCCGCCATTCCCCATGACCTGATGGAGAGCGAGATCTTCGGTCACGTGAAGGGGTCATTCACCGGCGCCCAGGGGGATCGCAAGGGGGCGGCCAGCCTGGCGGATGGCGGCACCCTGTTCCTCGACGAGATCTGCGAGATGGATCTCGATCTGCAGAGCAAGCTGCTGCGCTTCATCCAGACCGGCACCCTGCAGCGGGTCGGCAGCGGCAAGCTGGAGACGGTGGACGTGCGCTTCGTCTGCGCCACCAACCGGGATCCCCTGGTGGAGGTGAAGGCGGGACGTTTTCGCGAGGATCTCTACTACCGGCTGCACGTGATCCCGCTGAGCCTGCCGCCCCTGCGCGAGCGGGGCGAGGACATACTGCTGCTGGCGCGCAACCTGTTGCAGAGCTACGCCAAGGAAGAGAGCAAGCGTTTCAAGGATTTCGATGCCGAGGCGGCGCGGGTGCTGCTCGACTACCCCTGGCCCGGCAACGTGCGCGAGCTGCAGAACGTGGTACGCAACATAGTGGTGCTCAACGATCGCGAGCTGGTGAGCCCTGACATCTTGCCGCCGCCCCTCAACGGCAGCCGGGGTGGCCTGCCGCTGGCGGTATCCGCACCGGCGCCGGTCGGCAGCACCGAGCCTGTGATGTCGAATGCCCCGATCCGCCCGCTCTGGCTGGTGGAAAAAGAGACCATAGAGCAGGCCATCGCCAGCTGTGACGGCAACATTCCCAAGGCGGCGGCCCTGCTGGAGATCAGCCCCTCCACCATCTATCGCAAGAAACAGAGCTGGGAGGAGGCGAGCCTGGTCTGACGTCCTGGGGCTACCCCCTCGGGGGATGAAGCATGCGGGGCGGCCCATTGGCCGCCCCGCTGCGTTTCTGACGATGGTTGACTAGAGCTTGCCCAGCGCCTTGAGCCTGGCCAGCCGCTCGGCCTCGTTGGCCTTGAGCCAGCGATCCTGCGACAGCAGAAACCAGGCGCGGGCGAAGTATTCGGCGGCGGCCGGATCATCCAGCGCCAGCGCATTCTCCCCCAGCTCTTCGAACACATAGCCATCCTCGGGCGCGCCTGCGGCGGCCATGTCGTCCTTCAGCTGGGTCAGCTCGGCCCGGGCCTGCTCGTGTTGTTCCTGGGCTCGGCTCAGGCGGGCCAGACTCCAGCGGGCGATAAAGGCCTTGGCCTGATTGTGGTGCTGCTCGTGCCAGGCCAGGCATTTTTGCTGACATTGACGGGCCTCATCCAGCCGGCCCAGTTCGAACAGGGTCCAGCCCTGATTGTTGTAGAGGGTGGCGAGCCAGCCGCGCACCTTTGGATCCTGACTGCGCTCCGCCAGCTCCATCGCCAGCTGATGCCAGCGGTTCTGCTCCTCCAGCGGGGCGGCGATGGCCACCATGTGGGCCGCATCGATGGCGAGATAGAGCTCCTTGTGCTTGAGCCCAAGCTGCCACGCCTGTTCAAACAGCGTCCTGGCGCTGGCCTTGTCGCCGGCGGAGTTGAAGGTGCGGCCGCGCTCCAGCAGGGCGCGCAGGCGGGCCCGCGGGGTCGCTTCGGTGAGGCGGGGCTCTATCTCATCGAGCAGCTGGTGCGCCTCGGCAAACTGGCGTTGCAGCGAATGGGTGCGGGCTATCTGGGTGAGCAGTTCCAGCTCGTATTGCAGGTCGGCGGCGGCGCGCGCCTCGGGCAGCAGAGCATGAAAACGCAGGGCGGTGGCGGCGGGGTCCTTGTAATCCCACTGCGCCATGAAATCAGGCGGATTGTCCATCTGGCCTCCTTGCTGGCGATCCTTTCACCAAGATGCCTGCAAGCCATTGTTTGTACAAGGGGCCCTCGTCACAGAGCGCCCCTTGAGTCATGGCAACGGCAGTAGCCAGCCGGTCAGTAGACCATGGCCAGGCTCATCAGCATCAGGCCGAGGGCGGCGAAGGCTCCCTCCTTGATGGCGAGGCGCGGCACCAGTGCCTTGGGCAGAGCCGGAAACAGGCTGAGGGCAAAGCCGAGCCCCGGCATCAGCCAGTGGAAGGCCGGGTTGCGCAGGCTCGGGTCTGCCGCACTATTGATGATGATGAGCAGAATGAAGAGGGTGAAGGCGGGCAGGATGAACCAGCGGGCGCTGCCGGCCGCGACCGCTCGCAGCGGCGAGATGCGATAGAGCAGCAGGGTCACGATAAACAGCACCAGGGGGGCCAACAGGTAGAGGGGAGCCGGGTTCATAACGGGTATCCTGAAAAAGGGGGGTAAACAGCAGTGGCGGGATTTAATCAGCCCGCAGCCGGGATGACCAGCCACAAGGGCCCGGGCTGTGAAGAAGATCCCAGGCAAAGGTTTGCCGGCGGCGTCTCAGCGCAGCCAGTACCAGGCGGCAAAGCCGAGCCAGCTCAATACCAGCAGCAGCCAGGGCAGGGGATGCTGGCGGGTCACTTCCACCAGTTCGACGATGTCGTCCTGCTCCTCATCCTGCTGCGCTGGGTGAGACTGTTTGGCCTTGGCCTGCAGTTTTTTCTGGCGATTGGCCTCGCGGGCCCGCGCTTTCATCTGCTTCTTGTATTCGTCTATGCCTTTCTGGATCCCCTGGGCGATCAGCTGGGTCTGCTCCTTGGTCTGTCCCGGTTTCTGGTTGGCGCGGGCAATTTTCATCGCCTCCTGCTGGGTCTCGGGGGAAATTTTGTCGTACTTCGCCATCAAAGGGTCTCCTCGGCATCGATTGGCAGGGAGTATGCCATAAAAACGGCGCCCTCAGGCGCCGTTGCAACAGCTTGTGAGCCGGATCAGGGCTTGTAGTAGGTCACGGTCGCATAGGGCAGCGGATTGAGGGTGCCATGGGACTCGGCGTACTCCATGAACATCTCGTTCTCGCCCACGCCGGAGTCGACGTAGTCACCCTTGTTGGGCAGCTCTTCGCGTTTGAGCAGACCGCTGTAGCCATCCTTGCCGGAAGCGATGTAGGTGTTGGCACCAACGCGGTAGACCTTCTCGTCATCCAGCGGCAGCCACTGGCCGTTGGCGTCCAGCATCTCCAGCTTGGTGATGCGGGAGCCCTTGGCCAGCTTGCCGTCGTAGGTGTAGCTCAGGTGACCGACGTAGGGGAAGGCACCGCTGGAGGCGGCGATCCCGGTCTCCAGACCGATGGAGTAGTCAACGGCGTACTCCAGGGTGGCACGCACGTCCTTGCCCTTGAGGTTGAAGGCGGCGATCTTGTTGCCAAACGGCAGCAGGGTCCCCATCACGTAACCGACCGAGAGCGGGCCCGCGTTCACGTCGGCACGCACGCCACCGGCGTTTTGGATGGTGAAGTCCACCTTGGTGTTGAGCTTGTTGAGCTTCCAGTAGAGGGATTCGGCCACCAGGGGATCGATCAGGCCGGCGCCGTCCGGGGTGGTCGGCACGCGCACGTGGGGCAGCTTGGTCGGCACGTCGGCGATGATCTTGGCCTCGAGCTCGGCCACGGCCGGCTTGTACTCGGTGTCGATCACGTCGCGCATGGCGGTGTCTTCCGGCACGATCTCGATGACCGGGGACTTGCTGATGAAGTCGACCACGTTGGTCTGCTCGGTGCCGCTCAGCGGCACCTTCTTCTTGGCCACTTCCTTGGTGAAGTCGTCGCCGGTCATCAGGGTGTTGCGCCCTTCACACTTGGTGAGCTCGCCTTCCTTGCTCAGGGAGACGTTGACCAGGCCGTAGCCCTTGGCCCATTCGCCGGCCTGCACGATACAAGTCTTGCCGCCGTCCGGGTTGTTGACGATCTGGGCATAGGTGTTGTCGTCGGCCGGGTTCTGGTTGTGGGCGGTGTAGCCGATGCTGTTGAGCTCGGTGATATCGCCGAGGAAAGTCTGGGAGTGACCGCCGACGATCAGGTCGATGCCGTTGACGGCCTTGGCGACCGCCTGGTCATTTTGCAGACCGATATGGGTGACCATGATGATCTTGTTGGCACCCTTGGACTTGAGGGTATCGACCATTTTCTGGGCGGTCTCAATCATCGGCAGGAATTGGGTGTCTTTGTCCGGTGAGGAAATATCATGCATATTTTCCAGCACCAGTCCGAAAATACCCACGCTCTCGCCATTGACTTCCTTAATGACATATTCGTGAATATTCTCGCTGTCCTTCAGGGTGGCGCTACTGGATTTCACCATATTGGAAGCCAATACCGGGAAATTCACCCGTGAGACGAAGTCTTTAATTGCCTGGTTGCCCAGATCGAATTCATGGTTGCCGAGCACCATGGCATCGATACCCATGTCGGAGAGCAGTCGGGACTCCTCTTCCCCCTTGAACTGGGTGAAGTAGAGGGTGCCCTGGAAGGCGTCACCACCGTTGAGCACCATGAAGTTGCGGCCTTCGCTGGCCGCCTGGCTGCGCAGCTCGTCCAGCTTGAACTTCAGACGCGGATAGCCGCCCAGCTTGGCGTTGAACTTGAACAGCTCCTGCCCGCTCGGCTGGATCGCCAGGGCATTTTCGGTCGGGTCGAGGTGGGCGTGGGTATCATTGATGTGGGCAATGGTCAGATCCAGCGGAATATGTTCCTTGCTGCTGTTTTCTGAATTGCAGGCGGTCAGCCCGAACAGGGTAATAGAGACGGTGACGGCCAGTAGCGTCTTCTTCATCGGTAATATTCCTCTTGTTGTTATAGTCCTGTATATCGTTCCTGCATGACAGGAGTGTGGCGATTCTAGGCAAAAAGTAATAATTGGAAATAAACAGAGCTGATTCCTTTGAGCTACTGCACATTAATAAAGCAAATAAACGTTTGCGTGATTTTGCGCAGCAGGACAGGGGCGCGGCGGGGATTTTCCATCAGCACGGCGGGCGATGCAACCCTGCCGTACCCGGGCAGGATTCAGGGCGTTGAAATGATGTTCAGCCGCTGCAGAAATTGTTGCGGGGTGAGCGGGCGACCATAGAGATAGCCCTGCAGGTAGTCGACGTGACGCTCGGTGAGGAAGTCGGCCTGCTCCCGGGTCTCGACCCCCTCGGCGATGGTTTTCAACCCCAGCCGGGTCGCCAGGTTGATGGTGCTGTCGAGAATGTGGCGGGAGAGGGCGTTGGTGCCGATCATGGCGACGAAGCTCTGGTCGATCTTGAGATAGTCCACATGAAACTGCTGCAGATAGGTGAGGCTGGAGTGGCCGGTACCAAAGTCGTCCAGCCCTATCCTGACCCCCATCTGCCGCAACTCGTCAAACAGCTGCCCGGTGAGCTGGTTGGGGGTGATGAGCTCGCGCTCGGTCAGCTCCAGCACCAGGGTGACCTCGTTGGCGGCGAAGGCGGCGAGAAAGGTGCGGCAGTCATCCACCAGGCTCAACTGCTGGCAGTGACGGGCACAGATGTTGAAGCTGAAGTGGAAGCGGGGTGGCAGCGCTGCCGCATGGGGGGCGAACTGCAGCCGCACCTGCTGCATCAGGGTCTGGGTCATCAGGATGATGAGGTCGCTCTCCTCCGCCAGCGGGATGAAGAGATCCGGCCGGATCAGCCCCTGGCTGTGATGCTGCCAGCGCATCAGCACCTCGCAGCCGTGCAGCTGGCCACTCTGGCTGACGACGATGGGTTGCAGATAGGGGACGAACTCCTGCTTGATGATGGCGCGTCTGAGTTCCTGGGTCGGGGTCGAAATATGGCTCCACCAGCGGTAGGTGGCGAGGCCGGCCAGCCCTCCCAGGAGCAGGATCAGCAGTATGATGGTGCTCTGTTTTTGCAAGGTGGTGGTCAGCACGGCGCTCAGCGGAAATCCCTGATTGAGGCTGTAGTTGAATGCCGCCGAGTCGAGCCGGTAGTTGAAGCCCCGCAGCCTGGGCGGTTGGCCATCATGCACCTTGCCACGCAGGTCGAGCCACTGCTCGCCTATCTGTACCCAGCTGTGCGCCCCGGCGAGGCGCCACTGCAGCGGTTTGCTCAGGTGATAGGGGTTGATGGCGACCACCACGGCGTTGTTCCCCTCGCTCAGGTGATAAAACAGCAGCGACGGCTTGCGTCCGAGCCGGGTCACGGCCTCCAGCCTGAGCCGCTCGTGGCGATCGTCCTGCAGCCGGTCCTCGAGATCGATCTCGTCGAAGATGGAGGAGCAGTAGAGGCGGCCGTTGCGGGAGAGGTTGATCGAGCGCACATAGGGGGAGGTGGCGACCAGCACCCGCAGCTCGCGGGCCACCTCGCGACAGGGGCGGCTGGCCAGTGGCAGGGCCGCCCTGGCCGCCTGGGTCGAATGGGAGAGCGCGCTGTCGATCTGCGTGATGGCGCGCTCGGCGGCGGTCTGGGCCTGCTGCCGGGTCATCGACCAGGTTTGCCAGTAGAGGGTGGCAAGGGAGATGAGGATCAGGATGGCGCAGCAGAGCAGGCTGGCCAGGAGACGAGGCATGTTGCTGCTACGCAGAAAGGGGAACACCATGTACCACGCCTCGTGAAGGTTCAATTGAACAAAAAAAGGTCGGACATACTACACAATCACACCTCAATCTCCTAGCCACCACAAGGGGCTTCAGCGACCCACCAAAAAGCAAAGGCGGCCCGCAGGCCGCCTTTATCCGTCATCACTGGCTGGTCGAGCTTACAGCTGCTCGATGCCGACGATGTGCCAGGGAGCATTGTCCTTGGCCAGGTTGCGCTCGAGGTGCCACACCTCCTTGATGTCCTCCTCAACCTGCTCCTGGCGATCCATGTAGCGGCCGCTGAAGCGCACGCTCACCTGGGCCCAGTCGCTGCCGTAGTCGGCGCGCACCAGCTGGGTATCCACATACATCACCTCGGTATGCTGCTCACCGGTCAGCTCGGCGCGGTCGGCCTTGAGCTGCTCGAACAGCTCGGGGCTGACGTATTCACGGATCTTCTCCAGATCGTTCTTGTTCCAGGCTTCCTGCAGGGTGCGGTAGTGATCGCGGGCACCGGCCAGGAAACCGTTCATGTCAAAACCTGGCGGCAGGCGGAACGGCACGTCGCTGTCGGCAAAGCCGGTGGCCTGCGGGGCGCTGTGGTTCTGCTCGAACTGCTGGGGAGCCGCACTCTGGGGCGGCTGGTAGCCGGCATAGGCCGTCTGTTGCTGTTGTGATGCCGCCATCTTGCCCTTGCGCAGGGTGCGGAATAGGAACACGCCGCCCAGTGCCAGCAGGGCGATCAGCAGGAAGTCCATCCCTTGCAGGCCTTCGAAGGCACCGCTGCCCAGCAGGTAGGCGAACAGGCCGCCGGCCAGCAGACCACCCAGCAGACCACCCATCATGCCACTTTTCTTGGGGGCCTGAGCGCCCACTGTGGGATTCTTGGTGTCGACCGGCTTGGCGGCGGGCTGGGCCGGTGCCGTCTTGTAGCTCTTGCCGAAGGATTTGCCGCCGCCAAACTTCTTGGCTTCGGCGTGAGGTGCCCCCAGGCCAATGGCCAGGATCACGGCAAACAGGGTCAGCATCTTTTTCATTTTGACTCTTTTCACTCTCGTCTGTGGGTGGGGCATGCTCTGCTTTGGCAAGCTCAGCGAGGCGCATGGCAGGCTGCATGTCCCTAAATGTGTCGCAGCTTGGGGCGATATGTACCATGATTGGCATGAATTATTCATGAACGAAGAACCACATCGTGTGGGTATCAATGGCAGGAGTGTGTCCCATGAAAAACAGACGGTTGAGCCGCAAGGAGCGCAAACTGCGTAGCAAAACCAGACAGAGCAAGGGGGAACTGACCCTGGTCTGGCCCTTTATCGTGGTTTGAGCCCCGTTTTGCGCGGCAACGGACATCAGGAGGCGATGGCAGCAACCAACAGGAGGGCGGTTGGGCCACAGAGAAGTGAATAGCGCGTATTTGCGCTCGCGATGGCGGGGTTTCTTTTGTAAAATTCCCGTCCCCTTCCCGCTGCGGTTTTTATGTGTATGGCAGAGCAAGTGACGGCGAAAAAAGACGCCAAGACACAACAGCTGAAAGTACCTCCCCACTCTTTTGAGGCCGAACAGTCCGTACTGGGCGGCCTGATGCTGGACAACGAGGCCTGGGATCGGGTCGCCGAACGGGTGATCGACAAGGATTTCTACAGCCGCCCGCACCGCCTGATCTTCCAGGCCATGACCCGCCTCTCCAATGCGGGCAACCCCATCGACCTCATCACCCTCCAGGAGGAGCTCGAGCGCTCCGAGCAACTGGAAGAGGCCGGTGGCTTCGCCTATCTGGTGGAGATCGCCAAGAACACCCCGAGTGCCGCCAACATCAGCGCCTACGCCGAGATCGTGCGTGAGCGGGCGGTGGTGCGGGAGATGATCTCGGTCGCCAACGAGATAGTCGAAGCGGGTTACGAGCCCCAGGGGCGTACCTCCAACGATCTGCTGGATCTTGCCGAGAGCAAGGTGTTCCAGATCGCCGAGCAGCGCACCAGCGCCAACGAGGGCCCCCAGCCGCTCAAGCTCATCCTCGAGCAGACCGTCGACAAGATTGAAGAGCTGTTCAAAACCCCCCACAACGGGGTGACCGGCGTCTCATCCGGCTACAACGACCTGGACAAGATGACCGCTGGCCTGCAGCGCTCGGATCTGGTCATCGTCGCGGCCCGTCCCTCCATGGGCAAGACCACCTTTGCCATGAACCTGTGCGAGCACGCGGCGCTCACCGCCGACAAGCCGGTGCTTATCTTCTCCCTCGAGATGCCCTCCGAGCAGATCATCATGCGTATGCTCGCCTCGGTGGGGCGCATCGACCAGACCAAGGTGCGGACCGGTCAGCTCGACGACGAGGATTGGGCCCGTCTCTCCTCCACCATGGGGCTGCTGCTCGAGAAGGGCAAGATGTATATCGACGACTCCTCCGGCCTGACCCCGACCGAAGTGCGCTCGCGCGCCCGTCGGGTGGCGCGGGACAACGGCGGCATCAGCATGATCATGGTGGACTACCTGCAGCTGATGCGGGTGCCGAGCCTCTCCGACAACCGTACCCTAGAGATCGGTGAAATCTCCCGCTCCCTCAAGGCGCTGGCGAAAGAGCTGCAGTGCCCGGTAGTGGCGCTCTCCCAGCTTAACCGAAGCCTGGAACAGCGCGCCGACAAGCGCCCGGTCAACTCGGATCTGCGGGAATCGGGCTCCATCGAGCAGGATGCGGACTTGATCATGTTCATCTACCGCGACGAGGTCTATCACGACGACAGTCCCGACAAGGGGATCGCCGAGATCATCATCGGCAAACAGCGTAACGGCCCGATAGGAAGAGTGCGGCTCACCTTCCAGGGGCAGTTCTCGCGTTTTGACAACTACGCGGGTCCGGCGTTTGATGATGACTACTGATCATCAGGTGACCCGCTCTGCGTGCGTCACCCTGATGATGGTAAAGAGAGTTCCATAAACAGTTTTCCCGGTTCGACAATTCTGCCGGTCCGGCCTTAGACGATGACATTTGAGGGCTGACACCACCCGGTGCCTGACGCGTTGGCGCGTTATCATGCCCTCGTAAGGGAAAACAGATGAAAGCGGCTATCGCCCAAATCAATACAGCGGCCCTGCGCCACAACCTCGCCGTGGTCAAACGCCACGCTCCCCAATGCAAGATCATTGCGGTGGTCAAGGCCAACGCCTATGGCCATGGCTTGCTGCCGGTCGCCCGCACCCTGGTGGATGCGGACGCCTACGCGGTGGCCCGCATCGAAGAGGCGCTGATGCTGCGCTCCTGCGCCGTGGTCAAGCCCATCGTGCTGCTGGAGGGCTTCTTCAGCGCCGCCGACCTGCCGGTGCTGGCGGCCAACAACCTGCAGACCGCGGTGCACACCTGGGAGCAGCTCGAGGCGCTGGAGCAGGCCGAGCTGCCTGCCCCCGTGGTGGCCTGGCTCAAGCTCGACACCGGTATGCACCGGCTCGGGGTACGGGCCGACGAGATGCCTGCCTTTATCGAACGGCTCGGCAAGTGCAAGAACGTGGTGCAGCCGTTCAACATCATGACCCACTTCAGCCGCTCCGATGAGCTGGAGCAGCCCACCACCCGCGAGCAGATCGACCTGTTCAGCCAGCTGACCGCGCCGCTCAAGGGCGAGCGGGCCATGGCCAACTCGGCGGGCATCCTGGCCTGGCCGGATTCCCACTGCGACTGGGTGCGCCCGGGCGTCATCCTCTACGGCGTCTCGCCCTTCCCCAATACGGTGGCGGCGGATTACGACCTGCAGCCGGTGATGACCCTCAAGACACAACTGATTGCGGTGCGGGATCACAAGGCGGGCGAGCCGGTGGGCTATGGCGCCAACTGGGTGTCGGATCGCGATACCCGGCTCGGGGTCATCGCCATCGGTTACGGCGACGGTTATCCACGGATGGCCCCCAACGGCACGCCTGTGTTGGTCAATGGCCGCATCGTACCCCTGGTGGGGCGGGTCTCCATGGACATGACCACGGTGGATCTCGGCCCACGCGCCACCGACAAGGCGGGCGACGAGGCGGTGCTGTGGGGTGAGGGCTTGCCGGTGGAGCGGGTGGCCGACCAGATTGGCACCATCCCCTACGAGCTCATCACCAAGCTCACCTCCCGGGTCTTTATGGAATACGTCTAGCTGCCGTGAGCACCAAACGTGAAAAAGCCCCGCATGCGGGGCTTTTTTTATGATGTTGTTGCGACCTGCAGATTACCGATGTTACTGCCGGTGCATCCGCACGAACTTCTCCATCAGCTGCTCTTCGGTTTCCACCATATGGAGGGGATCCCGGAGGATGCAGTCCATGTGGCGCAGATGCTGATGCCGGTGCTACTGCCTGTGCATCCGCACGAACTTTTCCATCAGTTGATCTTCGGTCTCCACGTGGGCGGGATCCCAGATGATGCAGTCGATAGGGCAGACACTGATGCAGGTCGGCTTCTCGTAGTGACCGACGCACTCGGTGCAGCGACTGGGGTCGATCTCGTAGATCTCCTCGCCAAGGCTAATGGCCTGGTTCGGACACTCGGGATCGCACATGTCACAGTTGATGCACTTGTCGGTGATGAGCAGGGACATCTCAGGCGGCCGAGTGGGGCTGACGGGTGTCCTCGCGCTCGCCGAGGTTGCGCAGCAGGATGCCGTAGTTAACGTCCACTTCCTTCGGAACCGGCACGTAGACCACGTGGCCGTTGCCCGGCGCTGTGTCGATGAGTTCGCCCTTGCGGTTCTGCATCTGCTCCAGATTGAAGCTGAGGTTGCCCTGCGGGGTCATCAGCTCCAGGCTGTTGCCCACCAGGAACTTGTTCTTCACCTCGACTTCCACCATGTCGCCGTTGCGACCGGTGATCTCGCCGACGAACTGCTGGGTGTCGGAGACAGAGTAGCCGTAGTCGTAGTTCTGGTATTCGCTGTGGTTGTGACGGCGCAGGAAACCCTCGGTATAGCCGCGGTGGGCCAGGTTTTCGAGGGTGCCCATCAGGCTGCGGTCAAACGGCCGGCCGGCTACCGCATCATCGATCGCCTTGCGATAGACCTGGGCGGTGCGCGCACAGTAGTAGAAGGACTTGGTACGGCCTTCGATCTTCAGCGAATGGACGCCCATCCTGGTCAGCCGCTCCACGTGCTCGACGGCGCGCAGATCCTTGGAGTTCATGATGTAGGTGCCGTGCTCGTCCTCGAACGCGCTCATGTACTCGCCCGGGCGGTTGGACTCTTCCAGCAGCACCAGCGCATCGGTCGGTTTGCCGGCACCCAGGGTCGGGTCCACTTTCTGCACGGCGATGGGCTCCTGGCGGTGGACGATCTGGCCCACCTCGTCCTCTTTACCCTCGTGCACCTTGTACTCCCAGCGGCAGGAGTTGGTGCAGGTGCCCTGGTTGGGGTCGCGCTTGTTGATGTAGCCGGAGAGCAGGCAGCGGCCAGAATAAGCCATGCACAGCGCCCCATGGACGAACACTTCCAGCTCCATCTCAGGGACCTGCATGCGGATCTCTTCGATCTCGTCCAGCGACAGCTCGCGAGAGAGGATGGCACGGGTCAGGCCCATCTGATGCCAGAACTTCACCGTGGCCCAGTTGACCGCGTTGGCCTGTACCGAGAGGTGAATGGGCATATCGGGGAAGGCTTCACGCATCATCATGATGAGACCGGGGTCGGACATGATCAGCGCATCCGGGTTCATCTCCACCACAGGGCGCATGTCGCGGATGAAGGTCTTGAGCTTGGAGTTGTGGGGCTGGATGTTGGCCACCACGTAGAACTGCTTGCCTAGGGCATGGGCTTCGTTGATGCCAAGCTGCAGGTTCTCGTGATCGAATTCGTTGTTGCGCACCCGCAGGCTGTAGCGGGGCTGGCCGGCATAGACGGCATCGGCGCCATAGGCGTAGGCGTAACGCATGTTCTTGAGGGAACCTGCGGGGGAGAGCAATTCTGGTTTAAACATGTCGGACTCTTATGTCTGATTGCAAATCAGGACGGCGCCACCTGATGGCGTCGTATGGGTTGAGCTGCGCCGGGAGTGGATACTCACACCGCCACCCGGTCACGGCATACCCGGCATCGGCCGGATAAACGGGGTGCGAGATTGTACTCGCCCTCACCGCATCATGCAATTTGGCAGGGAATCATCCCCGGCGCGAGTCGACGGGTAAAATGGGCCGCTCAGGCCCAGCGGGAGAGGGGGGAAGGAATGGTGTAGGCGTAACCCTGCTGATAGTCACAGCCGAGCCGGTTGGCTGTCTCGATGTGCTGCAGGGTTTCGACCCCTTCGCACACCACCTTGATGCCAAGCCGCTGCAGGTACTCCACCAGACCGGTCAGCATGCGCAGGGCATGGGGTGTCTTGCTGGCTTGCAGCAGCAGGGAGCGATCCAGCTTGATGATCTCGTAGGGTAGCGCCATCACTCGCTGGAAGTTGCAGGCCTGGGTGCCAAAATCGTCGCAGGCGATGTGGGCACCGTGCTCGCGCAGCACCTCGATCAGCGCCCGATGCGGAGGATGCAGCGGGGCCTGTTCCAGCACCTCGAACCAGATCTCGATCCCCAGCTTGCGCGCCTGCATCAGCACCAGCAACAACAGGTTCTGATAGGTGGGGCTGCTCAGGGTCGGGTTGAGGTTGATGGAGAGCAGATAGGAGCCCGCCTTTGCCAAGGTCGGCAGATCCCGCATGACGGCTCTGAGCATGACGATGTCCAGATGCAGTGACTGCTCCTCACTGAGGGAGGCAAAGTCGATGCCCTGATAACTCAGTTGAGCCGGCCCCCAGCGTCTGGCCAGCACCTCATAGCCCTTGACCTGATGATCCCGCCCTATGATCGGCTGATAGAAGGGCACAGCAAGCTCGGCCACCGGGATGCTTGCCATGTCACTCATTGGGTACTCTTCTTGAAATGCAAACACGGCACTCACCTGTTGACGGATATGGCCGTGGATAATAGCGGAGGGGGCGCGGAATGTTCTGTAGGAATTCTCTGATAATATGGGTGAACTAGCCGGATGGATATATTGATGTGCCTCGATGAAATATATTTTTTATATAAAATCAATACTTCCTGACTGCATGTAATCATGCAGAAGAGAAGTTAACCGGATGCTGGCATTAAATGGCAGTGCCTAAATGTCGGCTTGAACAAGTATTTCAACGCTGTATGGCAGGTCAGCATGATTTGGTAACAATTGGGCACTCAAACTGGCGGGTGCCAAGGTGTTGGCGAGAGTTGCCATTCATTGGATTACCCGCTAGCCGGCCTGCCTTGCTCACCACCTTAGCAGAGCAAAGTCGGCAGGACTTAGGTGGCGTTCCCTCTGGGGTCATCAACCAGGACCACAGGGGAGGGGGAAATAGAATGTTTATGAGAAACAGACTTGGTAACTGACCAAAAATATTGATGGCGAGTTTTCAATGTCTTTTATTAAGGTCATTTTTATGGAGTCATAGCTTGGCGGGATATTTCGCAGGGGTCATGATGAGTGAGGGTGATGATGGTCGGAATTGAAGAAATATACTGCCTAGTTGAGAAAATATATCCAGCCGCATGGCCAGCTATAGTGAGTAGCTTGTGGTAAAAGTCTTGGACAGAATTTTTAAAATAAATACCGATATTGAGTTCATTTCTGCATGTAACGGTATCGCGGGCGCTGACTATCAGCGGGCAACGGCCTCAAGCGGCAGCAATTGGGTTTTGCGCTGTTCTGGCTCTATGGCCTGTGCCAGCCAGTCCCAGTCGAGCAGGGGGGTGTCTGCCTTGAAACGCTGATAGGCGAGGCCCTTGTCGACCGTCAGAAACAGGGTGGTCGGTAAGCCGATGCGGTTGATATAACGCACCATCACCTCACCCCGGTAGCTGGTCAGCCGCTGCTGCAATTGCTGCAGGTTCAATCCTTTCGCCTGCCCTGCTTCATCCCAGATCTCAAACATGGTCATGTCCTTGAACGATATGGCAATACTGTTTCTAAAAGCGGGCCCACAGGCAATTGTCAGATCTGACAGTGTCAAATGGATAGATGCGTGAAAAGCGAAAACCCGGCACTAGGCCGGGTTTTCTTGAATGATGGTGGAGGGAGAAGGATTCGAACCTTCGAAGGCAGAGCCGTCAGATTTACAGTCTGATCCCTTTGGCCGCTCGGGAACCCCTCCACAGGGGTACTACACAAATTGTTCAGGAATATGGTGGAGGGAGAAGGATTCGAACCTTCGAAGGCAGAGCCGTCAGATTTACAGTCTGATCCCTTTGGCCGCTCGGGAACCCCTCCACGGGGTATTTTCCTGATTGTTGCACTTGAATGGTGGAGGGAGAAGGATTCGAACCTTCGAAGGCAGAGCCGTCAGATTTACAGTCTGATCCCTTTGGCCGCTCGGGAACCCCTCCCCAAGTGCGAGGCGCATACTATCAGATCTTCGCTCTTTGTGAACCCCTTGCGGGCATATCTGGCGACAAAAAAGTATCATTCGGTCATTTTTTGATATTTGTCGCTCATTTTTCACGCTTATCAACGACTTCCCTGCTGCTGTCTGGCATTGATCACGATGGTGGCGAGGCGAGGCGAGGTGTCGCACCAGCCGGTAGCCATCAGGCAGCGTTTTATACCAAAAAACTCACCTTATTTTGTAAGTGTGATGGCTGACCGCTTCGCTGATGGACATTGCTGCTGCCGCATTTTACTCTCGCCATGTTATTCAACTGTTAACATGGATTGTGGACTTATCCTATGCAGGCTCTCGATATCGCCGTGTTGCGCGGCCAGTTTCCCGCTCTCAATCAGCTGGTTGAAGGCAAAACCCCCGTTTTTTTTGACGGCCCCGGCGGGGCCCAGGTGCCACATGCCGTGCTCACGGCCATGACAGATTACCTCGGCCGCTTCAACGCCAATCTGGGCGGCCCCTTTTTCTCGGCCAGGGCGACCGAGCAGCAGGCCCTGCGGGCCAGGCTGGCGGTGGCGGCCTTGCTGGGGGCGGAGCGGGCTGAAGAGATAGTGTTTGGCGCCAACTTCACCACCCTGACCTTTGCGCTGAGTCGTGCCTTGGCCAGAGAGTGGCGGGCGGGGGACGAGATCATCGTCAGCGCGCTCGATCACTACTCCAACGTCTCCAGCTGGCAGCAAGCGGCAGCGGATCGCGGCGTGGTAGTGCATCAGGCAAGAGTCGATGTGACGACCGGGGGGTTGGACTATGCGCATCTGTTCAGCCTGCTCGGGCCCAAAACCCGGCTGGTGGCGGTAACAGCGGCCTCCAACACCACAGGCACTCTGGTCGATATTCCGCGTATCGCCGATGCGGTGCACGGGGTGGGGGCCCTGCTCTATGTAGATGCGGTGCACTTTGCGCCCCATGAGCGCATCGATGTGCAGGCCTGGGATTGCGACTTCCTCGGTTGCTCCGCCTACAAGTTTTTCGGCCCGCACCTCGGCATCCTCTTCGGCAAGCATCGCCACCTGGCGCATTTCACCCCCTACAAAGTCGAGCCGGCCAAAAATGTGGCGCCCTACAAGTGGGAAACCGGTACCCAGAGCTGGGAGGCGCTGGCCGGAGTAGAAGCGACCGTAGAGTATCTGGCCTCCCTGTCCGGGCTGGACGGCACCGAGCATGAGCTGGAAGCTCGCCTCGATCTGGCGTTTGCCCGCAGCCAGGCCCATGAGCGGCAGCTCAGCGAGCATCTGCTGGCCAGGCTGGCCGAGCGCCCCTGGTTCACCCTGCACGGCATTCAGGGCAGCAAGGGGCGCACTCCTACCTTCGCTCTCACTTCAAGCCGTCATAGTCCCGCCGAGATGGCCGAGTATCTGGGGCAACATCAGGTGTGCAGCTGGGCCGGCCACTTCTATGCGCTGGCGCTGGTGGAGCAGCTGGGGGTGAGCGACGGTGTGCTGCGAATAGGTTGCATGCACTACAACACCTCGGCGGAGATTGATCGCCTGTTTGCCCTGCTCGACGACATGCCGCATTGAAACAACACAGCCCGGGTCAGGCCGGGCTGCGTCGCCTCATCTGTCTGCTAGCGTCCCACGATGGCGTGATGGATATCCTGCAGTGGCAGGACATGGCGGGCGGCGCCGAGCTTGATGGCCTCCTTGGGCATGCCGAAGACCACGCAGGAGGCCTCATCCTGGGCAAAGGTATTGGCACCTGCCTCCAGCATCTCGCGCAGCCCGCGCGCACCGTCATCCCCCATCCCGGTCATGATGATGCCGGTGGCATTGCTGCCGGCAAACTTGGCCACCGAGCGAAACAGCACGTCCACCGAAGGGCGGTGGCGGTTGATGAGGGGGCCGTCCATCACGTCGACGTGATAGTAGGCGCCGCTGCGCTTGAGCAGCATGTGCTTGCCGCCGGGGGCGATGAGCGCGAGCCCGGGGATCACCCGATCATTGCTTCTGGCCTCCCGCACCTCTATCTGGCACAGGTTGTTGAGCCGCTCGGCAAAGGAGGCGGTGAACTTCTCCGGCATGTGCTGCACGATGACGATGCCGGGGCAGACCCGGGGCAGGGTAGTCAGCACGGCCTCCAGCGCCTGGGTGCCGCCGGTGGAGGTGCCGATCGCCACGATCCGCTCCGTAGTCTGGGCCATGGCATGCTGGCTGGCCGGCGCCATGATGGCGTCGGCATTGAGCTTGGGGGCGACCGTGGTGGACTGGGTTCTGACTTGGCGTCTGACATTGGCCTGGGCGGCAGCGCGCACCGCCATGGCCAGCTCTTGTGCCGACTCTTGCAGGAAGCTTTTCAGACCGATCGTGGGCTTGGTGATGATGTCGACGGCGCCGGCGGCCATCGCCTGCAGCGTGGTTTCCGCCCCCTTCTCGGTCAGGGAGGAGCAGATCACCACTGGGGTGGGGTGCTCGGCCATGATCTTGGTGAGGAAGGTGATGCCATCCATGCGTGGCATCTCCACGTCCAGTACGATCACGTCTGGCCACTCCTTCTTCAGTTTCTCTTGTGCAAACAGTGGGTCGGAGGCGGTGGCAATCACCTTGATATCGGGCTCCTGCTCGAGAATGGCCTGCAACACCTGCCTCACCACGGCGGAATCATCCACCAGCATGACTCTTATCTGTTTCATTCCCGTCCCCTTAGCGGTGTGGCAAGCGATGATGACGCACCCAGACATTGCCGTTGGCCAGCTCGAAAATCAGACTTCTGTGTCCCGCATGGCCAAGATGATGGGCCTTGATGGTCAGGCCCAGGTGCTGGGTCAGCTGCCAGGCCGCCTTGATGTTCTTGATGGCCACATTCATGGTGTTGAGCGTTTGCTGTTCTATAAACATGTTGCCGCCGCCAAACAGCTTGACCTCGTATTCGTGGATGGGGGCGGGGTGCTTGCCTATTTCGTGGATAAACAGCTGGATTGCCTCATCGGCATAACGACCGTCCAGACTCGGTGCGCTGTGGCCGCGGCTGGGCAGCATGTAATGGCACATGCCACCTCGCTTCTGCTCCGGATGCCACATGGTAATGGCCACGCAGGAGCCAAGATGGGTGCGGATGATGGCGTCATCCTGCCCAAAGAAGAACTCGCCCGGTTGCAGCATGACCTCTTTCATACTGAAAAACTCAAGGTTTCAAATAGATGGAAGGGGATACCAGTTGCAGGCCGTGGGGCAGGCCGTTCAGGCTCTCGGCGTGACTGACGATGAGATAGCCCCCTTTTCTCAGGCGCGGCACCAGCCGCTGCAGCACCTGTCCCTTGGTTTCCCGGTTGAAATAG
This sequence comes from Aeromonas sp. R5-3, assembly GCF_040908225.1. Taxonomy (NCBI): domain Bacteria; kingdom Pseudomonadati; phylum Pseudomonadota; class Gammaproteobacteria; order Aeromonadales; family Aeromonadaceae; genus Aeromonas; species Aeromonas sp. R5-3. Next base: position 160,135 of record NZ_JBFODH010000029.1, read on the forward strand.
ATCATCACGTTGCGGATCAGGATGACGTCGAACAGCCCGATGTCAGGCAACTCCTGATTCAGGTTGATATGGTAAAACTGAACTTTCTCGCGCAGCTTGCGATCGATGATGAAGGTGCCCTCCTGAAAGCCGACCCCCTTCAGGCAGTACTTCATCAACAATGGCAGCGGGATGTTGTGGGCCCGTTCGATGGGATAGAGCCCCGTTCTCGCCTGTTCCAGCACTCGGGTCGAGATATCCGAGGCGATCACTTCCCAGTTACCCAGCTCCAGATGGTCGGCCAGGGTCATGGCCAGGCTGTAGGGCTCTTCGCCGGAAGAGCTGGCTGCGCTCCAGATCCGAACCATCCGCTCTTTTGGCAACTGGCGCAGCACCTTGGTCCCGAGAAACTCGAAGTGCTTGGGTTCGCGAAAAAAGTAGGTCTCGTTGGTGGTGAGCAGATCGAGCGCAATCTGCAGTTCACTGCCGCGGTTGTGCATGATCAGGCTGAAATAGTCGCCGTAGCTCTCCAGCTCATAGTAACAGAGCCGTTTTGACAATCGGCTGGCGACCAGGGCCTTCTTGGCCGGTGACAGATCGATCCCCGCCGTCTGGTGGATCCAGCGTTGAAACTGCGCAAATTCATCATCATGCAACTGGGTCTGATACACGGAAGGGCTCCCGAAACAAACGGGGTGCGGGTGAGCTCCACTCACCCGCATCCGGGTTAGAAACGAACAAAGTCGCCGTCATTGTGGGGTCGGGGCAGGTTGCCATTACCCTCTGCGGCACTGTTCTCGAGCATGAAGCGGCCGCGGGGGCCGGTGCGGGTGGCCGTCACCTTCTGGCCGGCATTGAGCTTGTGCCGCTCAAGGGTGAAGAACTCCATCGCCAGTTGCAGCTGTTCGGCCTGGCTGCTCATCTCCTCGGCGGTGGCGGCCAGCTCTTCGCTGCAGGATGCGTTCTGCTGGGTTACCTGGCTCAGCTGGTTCATGGCGATGTTGATCTGGCTGACGCCGGTTGACTGCTCTGCGGAGGCGGCGCTGATCTCCTGCACCAGATCCGAGGTCTTGTTGATGGAGGGCACCATCTGATCGAGCAGGCGTCCCGCTTTCTCCGCCATGTCGACGCTGCTTGAGGCCAGCTCGCCAATCTCCTGGGCCGCTACCTGGCTGCGCTCCGCCAGTTTGCGCACTTCGGCGGCTACCACGGCAAAGCCCTTGCCATGATCCCCGGCCCGGGCGGCCTCGATGGCAGCATTGAGGGCCAGCAGATTGGTCTGGTAGGCGATGTCATCTATGATGCCGATCCGCTTGGCGATCTGCTTCATGGCATCGACCGTGAGCTTGACCGCCTCGCCGCCTTCCACGGCCTCCTTGGCGGCCTTGCTGGCCATGCCATCGGTAACCTGGGCGTTGTCGGTGTTCTGGTTGATGCTGGCGCTCATCTGCTCGATGGAGGCGCTGGTCTCCTCCATGCTGGAAGCCTGTTCGCTGCTGGACTGGCTGATGGACTGGGCGGTGGCGCTGACCTGCTCGGCGGCGCTGGAGAGGTTGTCGGATGCCCCCAGCACCTCGGTGACAATGTTGGTGAGCGAGACGATGGTCTGGTTGAGGGAGTCCTTGGTCGTGCCGAATACGCCGGGGTAATCGGCCTCTATGTGCTGGGTCAGATCCCCGCGCGCCAGTGATTGAACCACCCTGATCACGTCGTTGAGACTGGTGTCGATCACCTCGGCGATACGGTTTATCCCCTCCCCAAGGTTCTGGAAGAAGCCGCTCTTGCCGGTGAGATCCATGCGACGGTGCAGTTCGCCATTGATGACAGACTGGACGATTTCCGACATCTCCCGCTCGATGGCGACCTCCTTGGTGCGATCCGACCACTCGACCACGGAGCCCAGCCGCTCGCCATCGTCGCCGAATACCGGGTTGGCGATGAGGGCGAAAGTGCGTCCCCCCAGCATGATCTGGGTACGATAGGTGTTGTTCAGCTTGGCCAGCATGCTGCGTTGATGGCCTGGATTCTTGTGAAAGCTATCGATGTTGGCGCCCATCAGGTTGGCCGAGCTGAAGTGGTGCAGTTCCTTGCGGATGTCGGTTTCGGCCTGGCCCAGCATTTCCCTGACCGCTTCGTTCATGTAGATGATGTTGAGGTCGGTATCGGCGATCATCACGTTGGTGCTGGCCCCGTCGAGCGCCTTCTTGACTCGCAGACTTTCGGCGGCCGCCTGCTTGGCGGCGGCATTGGCGGCTTTCACTTCATTCTCGATGGCGATCTCCTTGGTACGGTCGGCCCACTCCACCACGGAGCCGAGCCGCTCGCCACCGTCATTGAAAACGGGGTTGGCGATCAGGGAGAAGGTGCGGCCTCCGACCGTGATCTGGGTACGGTAGGTCTTGTCCAGCTTGGCCAGCATGTTGCGCTGGTGGGAGGGCTCCTTGTGGAAAGTATCGATGTTCTTGCCCATCAGGTGCCTGACGTCGAAGCTCGGCAGATCCTTGCGAATATCCGACTCTGCCAGTCCCAGCATGGCCAGCACGGCTTCATTCATGTAGACGATGTTCAAATTGGTATCGGCGATCATCACATTGGTCGAGGCACCATCCAGCGCCTTGCGCACTCGCAGGTTTTCTTCGTAGAGCGCCTGATTGGCCTCGCGAGCGGCGAGCGCACTGCCAAGGCGATCTCCCAGCAGCCCCAGTACGGCATTGAACTCCTGGCAGAGCTCCTTGAGAGGGCCGGTGAGCGTGTCCAGTTCTAGCTGGGCGGACTGTTTGCCTTGCTGGATCCCCTGAGCCAGGGTGCGGGTTGCACCAGTCAACTGGCGCAGTTGTTCCTGCAGCAAGGCATGAGCATTGCCGTTGCCAAACAGATTGCCAAAGAGTGATTGAGTCATGGGCCTTATCCTTGTGCGACATGTCATTGCTGTGTGGTGGAGCGAAACGCTGATTTATGTTGTTGTCATGGCGTTTGTGGTTTTTGTTCCAGCAGCCGTTCCTGCTGCTGGGTCAGCTCGCTGAGCTGGGCCATTTCGTCGATGGAGAGCACCTTCTCGGTATTGATGAGAATGACGAACTTGCCGTTGACCTTGCCCATGCCGCTGATGAAGTCGGCCCGGATGCGGGCTCCGAAGCTCGGTGGCGGCTCAATCTCGTTGCAGGGGATGGTCAGCACCTCGGAGACGGAGTCCACCACCACGCCTATGTCCTGATTGCCGTGTTCCGGGTCGTCCGGGTGCACGTTCTCGATGATCACGATGCAGCTGCGGCGAGTGATGCTGGAGGGGGCATTGCCAAAACGGGCGTTGAGATCCACCACAGAGACGACGGCGCCCCTCAGGTTGATCACACCCCGGATAAAACTCGGCATCATGGGGATGGGGGTGATGTTGCCGTATTCGATGATCTCCTTGACCCCGAGAATGTTGATGGCAAACATCTCACCGTTGATGAGAAAAGTCAGGTACTGGGCATCACCCTGATTGTCATGTACCAGCGTGCCAGGCTGGGCGACCACTTCGGTAGACATGCTCATGAGGCTCTCCGGTTAAAAGCGGACAAAATCGGTTTCGTCAACCTGCGGTTGCGCAGCCGCATTGCCATGCAACGGGGGCTGGGCCGGCATCACAAACTTGCCTCTGGGAGGCACCCCCTTGTGCAGGTTTTCGACCTGTCTGGGTGAGCGGCCGCTGCCTTGCAGGGAGAAAAAGTCCATGGTCTGCTGCAGCTCGTTGGCCTGGGAGCTCATCTCTTCTGCAGTGGCGGCCAGTTCCTCGCTGCTGGCAGCATTTTGCTGGGTCACCTGATTGAGCTGGCTCATGGCCAGGCTTATCTGGTTGGCGGCGCTGGCCTGCTCCCCGGAGGCGGCGTTGATCTCCTGCACCAGATCGGAGGTCTTGCGAATGGAGGGCACTATCTTGTCGAGCAGACTGCCCGCCTTCTCGGCAGTATCGACGCTGCTTGACGAGAGTTCGCCTATCTCCTGCGCCGCGATCTGGCTGCGTTCGGCCAGCTTGCGGACCTCGGCGGCGACCACAGCAAAGCCTTTGCCATGTTCGCCGGCCCTGGCCGCCTCGATGGCGGCATTGAGCGCCAGCAGATTGGTCTGGTAGGCGATGTCGTCGATGATGCTGACCTTGCGGGCGATCTGCTGCATCGCGGCAACCGTCTGCTGTACCGAACGGCCCCCTTCGGTGGCCTCCAGTACGGCGCTGCTCGCCATGTTGTCGGTCACCTTGGCGTTGTCCGTGTTCTGGTTGATGCTGGCGCTCATCTGCTCGATGGAGGCGCTGGTCTCTTCCACGCTGGCCGCTTGCTCACTGGTGGCCTGGCTGAGGGACTGGGCCGTGGTGCTGACCTGATTGGAGGCGTTGGTCAGGTTGTCGGCGGCGTTGCGTACTTCCTCGATGATGGCGGTCAGCGCGGCGATGGTGCTGTTGAGGCCATCCTTGGTCTGACCGAAAATCCCCGGATAGGGCTGCTCGATCTTCTGGGTGAGGTCACCCTGCGACAGGGCGGTGGCAATGCGCATCACGTCGTTGAGGCTGGTGTCGGTCACGTTGGAGAGACGATTGAGCAGTTCGGAGAGGCGCTTGATGTAACCCTGCCGTCCGTCCAGTTCAATCTTGTAGCTGAAATCCCCCTGTTCGACGGCGGCGGTCACCAGCGTTTCTATGTCGGTGATGAGGGACGTCAGCTTGTTGACCATGTTTTGCATGGCCAGCAACAGCTGGCCGGCTTCATCGTGGGCTCCGATGTCGATGGTGACGTCGAGATTGCCGTCCGCCAGGTGGTTGGCAACCTGCAGGGCCTGGTTGATGGGAGAGATGATGCTGCGAATGAGGACGATGCCAAACCAGGCTGCGGCCACCATGCCGGCGGCGACCACAGCCATCATGGTAAGCAGCATGACGTCATACCAGGCCTGTGCCTGTTCGTATTCGGATTTGGCAACGTCGAGCTGCAGACTGACCAGCTCGGTTATCTTGCTGCCGATGGGGTCGATGGAGCTATATAGCTTGCCGTCAAACTCATTGAGCGTATCCGCAATGACACCATGCTGATTTGAGAGAAAGGCCTCCAGCCTGGTGATGTCTCGATCCGCGGTATTAAACAGGCTGTTGGCCTCGGCCGACAGCTTCTGTTCGGCTGCGGTCAGCTTGGTGGCCTGATAGTGTTGCCATTCCAGCTTGATCTGCTGCTGGGCATGCTGGATCTGCTGCAACGCCTCCTCGGCGCTGACGAGACCGGCATTGGCCTTGTTGACATTGTCTATGATGGCGACGGCGTAGTTGTCCGAGATGGTTTTGAGCTGCTTGAGCGGCACCACCCGGTCGTTGTAGACCCGTTGCAGCCCCTTGTTGCTGCTATGCATGTTGTAGAGCCCGAGCACTCCTACGCCAAACAGCAGTACGCAGAGCAGACAGAGCAGAATGGTGAGTCGTAGTTTGATGGTGGAGTTTTTGAACATGTCAGGCTCCTGATGTTAATTGACTCTTGGTTGGGATTGCAGACGTGGAATGGCGTACTGGCTCAGCTGGCCCAGTTCCTGGTCGATGGCATGCTGGATCAGAGAGGGAATATCCAGAATGAGGGCTACCTCGCCGCCACCCAGAATGGTGGAGCCGCTGATCCCCTGCAGGCGCTGGAACAGCTTGCCGAGCGGCTTGATGACGGTCTGGAACTCCCCTAACAGCTCGTCGACCACCAACCCTGATTTCTTGCCGCCATGGCTGACGACCACGATATTTTCCCGGCGGCCACGGGTTCCCTCGACATCGAAGTAGTGCTGCAGCCGGACGAATGGCAGCACTTCACCACGCAGATTGATGTAGTTGCGCCCCTGGGTATCGGCCAGCGCGTTCTGGGTCAGCTCCACGCACTCGATCACCATGTCGAGGGGGATGACGTAGTAAGTGGTGCTGACGCGCACCAGAAAACCGTCGATGATGGCCAGAGTCAGCGGCAACCTGATTTGTACCCGGGTGCCGAGGCCGGGCTTGCTGTCCAGCTCGACGCTGCCACGCAGGGCCTGGATGTTGCGTTTGACCACATCCATGCCCACCCCACGCCCGGATAGATTGGTGATGGCCTCCGCGGTGGAGAAGCCGGGCTCGAAGATGAGCTGGTAGATCTCCTGATCCGACAGGGTGGCATTGGCTGCCGCCAGCCCCCGCTCCTGTGCTTTTTGCAGGATCCTGGCTTTGTTGAGGCCGGCACCATCGTCCTGAATCTCGATGACGATGCTGCCGGAGTCGTGATAGGCGTTGAGGGTCAAGGTGCCCCGTGCCGGCTTGCCGGCCGCCAGCCGTTTCTCGGCCGCTTCTATGCCGTGATCCATGGCATTGCGCACCAGATGCATCAAGGGATCGCCGATCTTCTCCACCACAGACTTGTCCAGCTCGGTGTCGCCGCCGGTGATCACCAGCGCTATGTCCTTGTTCAGCTCGTGGCTGACATCCCGCACCACCCGCTGGAAGCGGTTGAAGGTATCGCCGATGGGCACCATGCGCAGGCGCAGGGCACCATCGCGGATCTCCTCGACCAGCATGGCAATGGTGGAATTGGCCTCCTGCAGCTGGCTGTCCCGTGAACGCTGGGCCAGCAGGTTGGCGCCGGAGCTGGCCACGACCAGTTCTCCCACCAGATTGATCAACTCATCCAGCTTGTCGGCGTGGACCCGGACATAACGCCCTTCCTTGTTCTTGTTCTCCTTGCTCTGATTCTGTTTCTTGAGCGCGGCGTCCACCACCACTTCGTTGACGGCACCCTGGGCGATCAGGATCTCCCCCAGCTTGTTGGTGTCGGCCTGCGGCTGCTCATGTTGGGCTTGCAGGCCGAGCGCAAGCTCGCTGGCCGTCAGTGCGCCTGTTTTGACCAGCAGTTGCCCCAGCATCTCGTTGTCTTCCGGCAGGGCGTTGATGAGCGCTATGTACTCGGCGATCTTGCTGTGGGGCGGCAAGATGCTGATGAGACAGTCATCTCGCACGAATTCGAACACGTCGCTCAGGGCACTCTTGTCGGCCTGGGAGTCCAGATCGATCTCGTAGCCGAGGTAACAGCTCTCCGGATCGAACTGTTCCCACTCCGGCAGGGCATGGTGAATGGTCTCGATGGCGCAGAGGGTACCCATGGTACCGAGGTAGCGCAGGAAAGAGGTGGGATCCATGCCGTTGCGCAGCACGTCAGGACCAAAGCGCAGGGAGATGTGCCACAGGGAGGTAGCGCTGACATGACTCTCCTCCTTGGTGACCGGATCGGCATCGGCAGGCTGGGTCCGCTCCGGCAGCGTGGTCTGGTTGCCGCTTTGGTGACGAGCCAGATTGCGCCGCAGCAACTCATCCTGAGCCTGTTCATCCGCACCAAGGGCTTCCCCTTGTTCAGCCACCAGACTGACGAGGCGTTCGATGTGATCCCGACTCTCCAGCAGATCCCTGATGAGGGGGGCACTTATCGCCAGCTGCTGGTTGCGTACCTGATCGAGCAGGTCCTCGACGATGTGGGTGAAGCTGACTATGGGTTGCAGGCCGAACAAGCCGGCGGAACCTTTGATGGTGTGCGCCGCCCGGAAGATGGCCCCGATGAGCTCGCCATTGTCCGGGTCGTTCTCCAGGGTCAGCAGCGCGGACTCCATCTCCTCCAGCAGCTCGCGCGCCTCGGCGATATAGGTTTGCAGGGCCTGATCAAGATTGATGCTCACGAATGACTCCTTGTCCGCGGAACCGGTTAGGCGTGATCGGCGTGGGGAATGAGGGTGGGATCACCGAAGAAGGCCGCCAGCTGGCACAGCTCAAGGGCATCAAGCACGGCATGGCTGTGCATGACCAGATGCAGCGGATAGCCTCCCTGCTGCGCCGTCTTCTTGGCCGCCAGCAGCAGCTGCAAACCAGCGCTGTCTATTTCGCTGACCTGGGAGAGATTCAGTTCCAGCTCCTGCTGGCGATAGAGCAGGGGTGTGAGCGCCTGTTTCAGCTCGGCTGCCGTGTAGATGGTCATCTCGCCCGAGATGGTCACGACACACTTGTGCTCACCCGTTTCGATTTGCAGCGGCATGAACGTCTCCCGGCTCAGGGCATGATGAGCTTGGCCACGGCAGCCAGCATCTGATCCGGCTGGAATGGCTTGACCACCCAGGCCTTGGCTCCCGCGGCCTGCCCCTCCTGCTTCTTGCTGTCCTGGGACTCTGTCGTCAACATGATCACCGGAGTGAACTTGTAGCTGGCCAGCTTCTTGGCCTCCTTGACGAAACTGATGCCGTCCATGTTCGGCATGTTGACGTCACTGATGATGAGGTTGATCTTCTTGCCGTCGAGCTTTTTGAGGGCATCCTTGCCGTCACTGGCCTCCATCACCTCGTAACCGGCTCCCTTGAGTGTCATGCCGACGACTTGGCGTATGGTGGCCGAGTCATCCACGATCAGGACTGTTTTGGGCATATATCTCTCCTAGAAAAAAATGACATCAGCATTGCTGGATGGGGTTGCCGCCTGGTGCTGGCGACCATGATGAATGTTGCGTTGTTCATCGGTGGCGTATGAGAGCTCCATGTCCGCCAACCAGCTCTCCGCATCGATTCGGATGGGGCCTGACTGGTGTGTTCTGTTGCGTGACGAGACCAGGTGGTCGTTGAGGCTGTCCATGTTTTGACGCACATGGCTGAGGATTTGACTGACCCTATCCTGGAACTGTAACGAAACGATGACATCGGAGATCTCGCGATGGATCCCGCTGCTCTCGCTCTGCAACAGGGCTGCGGATTCTGCCAGGCTAGTGGTGGCCATCCGAAAGCGTTCCAGTACCTGCTCGATGGCGTGCTCGGCATCGCTGACGGCAACCTGGTCGCGCCCGGCCGCGCTCTCGGCAATCTGGAAGGCGCGCCCGATGCCGGCATTGATGGTGTCAACCTTGTCGGTCATCTTCTGGGCGGTCTCGCTGGAGAGGCGCGACAGGGTGCGCACCTCGTCAGCCACCACGGCGAAACCACGACCAGCCTCACCGGCCCGGGCCGCTTCGATGGCGGCGTTGAGGGCCAGCAGGTTGGTCTGGGAGGCTATCTTGGCCACGTCGAGCGCCATGGTGTTGAGCTCTATGGTGTAGGCGGTGAGCGTCTTGATCTCAGCCAGCATGGCATCGCGGTTGGCCTGGGTGGAGTGCATGATGGTAATGACCTGATTGAGCTGGGCCTGACTCTGGGCCAGCACAGCGGCCATGCCGGCCGATTTTTCACCACCCAGATCACCGGCGGCATGGTGGGAGGCGGCGACCGCCTCTTCCAGTTTGGTGGTCAGGCCGGCGAAGCGCTGGGTGAGGTCGATCATGGCTCCTTCGGTTTGCTGGCGAGAGTTTTCAATTTGTTGCGACCAGATAGGCACCGCTTTTTCACATACCTGCTCGAGCCCGATGATGGAGTGGTTGAGTCCGTTATCGGCAAATGGATGGGTCTGCTTCGCCTCACTCTCTTTGTCGGCGGGTTTGGCGTGGTAGTGGCGGGCGCTCCAGAGGGTGGCGGCCAGTGCAGCCGCCAGGTTGGTCAGCAGATAAGGGAGGGGGCTGCCCGCGAGCAGCAACAGCAGGGTGCTGAACAGGCCCAGGCCAAGGCCGCAAGCCCAGCTGACCGGCTCCCAGAAGGCTAAGGTGTGTGCCCGTGTGTTGTCTGTCATACGCAAACTCGCCCCTGCTCTTGAATGTGAAGAGGGTGAGCCGTCATTTCAGTCAGACCGAATGAGCCAAGCGCAACCCGCTAATTATCAATAACTCAGTAAGGTTAGCGCAAAAAAATCGCCTGGTTACAAATTGCTCTTTCTTGCTTGGTGTTACTGAGAAAAATGGAATATGGAGGGGGCATTTGGCGGCTTGCTGTCCCTTGTTGGCGGGGAATGGCGTATCTGCACAATAAGGAAGGAGGATAGAACGAAAAAGAGCCTGCATATGGCAGGCTCTTGGCGTTGTGTAGGCGGCTTTATGCCTCGTTGGCGTGGGCCTTTTGGCACCCTTCCACGGCATGGGCGATGAGTTCGAGGGCGCTCTTGTCGCACGGCGGCAGCTCGGCCTCGCACGCCTTGATGGGTGTCACGCGATCGCCCCACTTGATGATGGCGGCGCCCCAGGTCAGACCGGCACCGAAGGCGGCGGTCAGCAGATAGCTGTTCGGCTGGACGCGGCCCTGCTCCAGTGCCTCGCACAGGGCGATGGGCACGGTGGCGGCGGAGGTGTTGCCGTAGTGCTCGATGTTGACCATCACCTTCTCCATCGGCGCGTTCATGCGTTTGGCGAGGGTCTCGATGATGCGGATGTTGGCCTGGTGCGGCACGATCAGGTCGATCTGTTCCGGTGCGATGCCGGCCTGCGCCAGTACCGTGTTGGTGGCTTCGCCCATGCCGCGTACGGCCCGCTTGAAGATCTCCTGGCCTTCGAAGTTGAAGGTGAAGAGGCCGTCGATGTCGGCAAAACGCACCCGGTCGGTACCGAAGTTCGGCACGTGCAGGATCTCGCGCGCCTCGCTGTCACAGCCCAGCTTGTTGGCGATGAGACCGCTCTCCTGCTCGCTCGCCTCGATCACCACGGCGCCGGCGCCGTCGCCAAACAGCACGGCGGTATCGCGACGGGCCCAGTCCAGCAGATAGGTGAGTCGCTCGGCGCCGATCACCAGCACCTTCTTCATCATGCCGGTCTGTACCAGCGAGGTGGCGACCGAGAGGGAGTAGACGAAACCGGTGCAGGCGGCGTTGAGGTCGAACACGGCGGCATTGGTGGCGCCCAGCTTCTTCTGCACTGCGGAGGCGGCGCTCGGCAGCAGGTTGTCCGGCGTGGCGGTGGCCAGGATGATGCCGTCGAGGTCGCTGGCTTCCAGCCCGGCGCAGGCCAGCGCGCGACGGCCGGCCAGGGTGGCCAGATCGGAGGTGCTGACGTGGGAGATGCGGCGAGCCTTGATGCCGGTGCGCGGGTAGATCCACTCATCCGACGTATCCATGATGGTGCTGAGGTCGTCGTTGGTCAGTACGGAGGGAGGCAGGCATTTGCCCCAGCCTGTGATATTGGCGTATTTCATCTTGTTACCGCTTCTCAAGTGGATCGCCCGCGGGCGGAAAATCGCGCAATTATGCCGCACGGGGCAACCACTGTCATCTTGTGGTCATGGTTATCTGGCTGCAGGGTTACGCCAGGTTGCGGGGGCCGGCGGGAAATTTCGCTTAAACTACAGAGCTTGGCTGACCTAAGATAGGGCTTTCGCCACTGGATGGAACCACCCCTTTGCACAAAGCCAATCTCAACCTGCTGCCGACCCTCAAGGTGCTGCTGGAGACCCGCAACATCAGCCGGGCGGCGGAGCTGCTGCATCTGAGCCAGCCTTCCATCAGCAAGCAGCTGGGCCAGCTGCGCAGCGAGTTTGGCGACGAGCTGTTGGTGCGGGAAGGGCCGCGCTGGCTGCTGACGCCACGGGCCGAGGCGTTGGCCGCCCAGCTGGCGGATTCCCTCGGTGCGCTGGAGCGACTCTACGAGGCTCCCGGTTTTGACTCGAGCCGCTGCGAGCGAGTGTTCCGGCTCGCCTCCTCCGATTACGTGGCCCAACATATCCTGCCGGACATCTGCGCGGCGCTGGCCAGGGAGGCGCCGCTGGCGGCGCTGGAGTACAGCCTGTGGGACAAGCGCCTGCTGCCGCAGCTGTGGCAATCCGAGCTGGACATGGTCTCCACCATCACCGAACTGGTGCCGGATCAGATCCGCGGTCTGCATCAGGGGGAAGATCGGCTGGTGGTGTTGATGGGTAGCCACCATCCGTTGGCAGGGCACTCGCTGAGTCTGGATGACTACCTCGCCTGGCCCCACCTGCAGGTGAGTGGCGGGGGCGACAAGGACAGCCCGGTGGAGCAGGTGCTGGCACCGCAGGGGCTGTCCCGGCGCTGGTTTGCCAGGGTGCCCTTCTTTCAGGCGGCGGTGGAGGTGTTGCTGCGCACCGACTGCCTGCTGACCACTCCGGCCCACATCGCCTGGCAGCTTTCCTGTGAGCACGCCCTACATTTTTGCGATCTGCCGTTTGCCAGCCGCACCCAGCAGTATCATCTGCTGTGGCACCAGCGCCACCATCAGGATCCGGCCCACAAGTGGTTTCGCGAACTGGCCTATCCCTTCCTGCGCGAGCACCTGCAGTGCACGGTGGCGGCGAGCCGCAAGGTGCTGAACCCGCCCCGCTAGCAACAGACGCTTGTGTTGGCCTATAGCCATTGGCTATGGGTTCTATTCCCAACTTTCACTTCTGGCATAACCAGGGGCCCTTTACCCTGAGCGCAGACATTCATACTCCGCTTGAGACAAGGAACACCATGGAACTGACGAGTTGGCTGGCACTGGCCGCAATCTGCGTGATGGGCGCCATCAGCCCGGGGCCGAGCCTGGCACTGATCATCCGCAACACGGTGCAGGGTGGGCAGGGGCACGGCGTGGCCACCGCCCTTGGCCACGGCTTCGGAGTCGGCATCTATGCGCTGATCACGGCTTTGGGCCTCGCCATCCTGATCACCCAGACTCCGCTGCTGTTTGACGTTATTCGCTACGGCGGTGCGGCGTTTCTCGCCTGGCTCGGGGTCAAGGCGCTGCTGGCCAAATCCGCCAAGGGGGAGGCGAGCGAAGAGGTGCACCAGCTGCGCGGTCGGCAAGGCGCCTTTGAAGGCTTTATGGTGGCCTTTCTCAATCCCCAGCTCGCGGTCTTTTTCATCGCCCTGTTCAGCCAGTTTGTGCATGCCGATACCGGCTGGCGCGAAGGTGGCATCATGATGCTGACCGCCGGCGGGATCGACGCCGTCTGGTACGTGCTGGTGGCGCTGGTGCTCTCTCGTGGCCCCGTGCTTGCCTGGCTCAAGGCCAAGTCCTTCGTCATCGACAAGGTGAGCGGTCTGGTGCTGCTGGGGCTGGCCCTGAAGGTGGTGCTCTGATCCAATCCTGTATTTTGCGGTGATCTTAAGCGGGATCAAGGCGGGGAGGGGGGCAATGCCCTAGAGTGGCGCCCATTTGCTGTCCGCCCTGATCCCGAGACCATGCACCAGAACAAGCACCCGTTAAGCCACCACAACCGGTTGGAGCTGCTGGCTCCGGCCAAGAACCTCGCCTACGGCATCGAAGCCATCAACCACGGCGCCGATGCCGTCTACATGGGCGGCCCCGCCTTTGGCGCCCGCAGCGCGGCGGGCAACTCCATTGAGGATATCGAAGCGCTGGCGCGCCATGCCCATCGCTTCGGTGCCCAGGTCTTTGTCGCCTTCAACACCCTGCTGCACGATCACGAACTGGAACAGGCGCGGCGGCTGACTCACCAGATCTACGAAGCCGGTGCCGATGCGCTGATCGTGCAGGATATGGGGCTGTTGGCGCTCGACTTGCCCCCCATCGCGCTGCACGCCAGTACCCAGACCGACAACCGCACCTCGGAGAAGGTGAAATTTCTGCAGGATGTGGGCTTCTCCCAGGTGGTGCTGGCGCGTGAGCTGTCCCTTGCGCAGATCCGCGAGATCAGTGCGGCCACCAATGTGCAGCTGGAGTTTTTTATTCACGGCGCGCTCTGCGTCTCCTACAGCGGTCAGTGCAACATCAGCCATGCCCGGACCGGCCGCAGCGCCAACCGTGGCGAATGTGCCCAGCTCTGTCGCCTGCCCTGCTCGCTGCAAAAGCCGGATGGCGAGGTGCTGGTGGCTGACAGCCACCTGCTCTCCCTCAAGGACATGGATCAGACCGACAACCTGGAGGCGCTGATCGAGGCGGGGATCCGCTCCTTCAAGATTGAAGGGCGCCTCAAGGGGCTCGATTACGTCAAGAACGTCACCGCCTGGTATCGGCAGAAGCTCGACGCCATTCTGGATAGCCGCAGCGATCTGGTGGCCTCCTCGGCCGGCCGTTGCAGCTACAGCTTCGCGCCTGATCCCAAAAAGAGCTTCAACCGCGGCAGCACCGACTACTTCCTCCATGGCCGCCAGCCCGGGATCGACTCCACCAAGAGCCCGAAATACGTGGGCGAGCCGCTGGGCCGGGTCACCAGAGTCACCAAGGATGGCATCGAGATCGACGGCAAGCCCATGAGCCTCAACAACGGCGATGGCCTCGGCTTCTTCAAGCCGAACAACGAGCTGGTGGGGATGCGCCTCAATAAAGTTGAAGGTGAGCAGTTACTCCTGTCAGAACGTATGCCGGGCTTGAAGGTAGGCACCGAAATTTACCGCAACCACGATCAGGCATTCAGCAAGGTGCTGGAGAAGGCGAGCGCCGATCGCCGCATCCGGGTCGATATGGTGCTTGCAGAGTGCGATGAGGGCTTGCGCCTCACGCTTACCGACGAGCAGGGCATCAGCGCCGCCGTCACGCTCCCCTGTGACAAACAGCCTGCCGACAACCCGGAGCGGGCGCTGCAACAGGCGCGGGATCAACTTGGCAAGCTCGGCAATACCCTGTTCGTGGCGTGCAAGATTGAGTTGGTATTCACTCACCCGCTATTCGTTGCCGCATCCATGCTCAACGGTTTGCGCCGGGATGGCATCGCCGCGCTGGAGGCGGCGCGTATAGCCGGCTACCAGCGCCCCGAGCGGCGCATCGCCCTGCGGGATATCCACTATCCCCAGCACCGTCTCTCCTACCTTGGCAACGTGCTGAACAGCGCGGCCGAGCAGTTCTTCCGCGAGCACGGGGTGGAGCGCATCGCGCCCGCCTATGAGGCGAACAAGGAGGAGCGGGAAGTGGTGCTGATGATCACCAAACACTGCATCCGTTACAGCCAGAACCTCTGCCCGAACGAGGTGCCCGGCCTCAAGGCCGAGCCGCTGGAACTCAAGATGGGCAAGGAGACCTTCCGCCTGCGCTTTGACTGCAACCGCTGTGAAATGCATGTGATGGGGAGTTTGAAACGCTGAGGAGCACGATGCCGCCAGGTTCCATGGCTCGGGCAGTGTGGCCCATTTGGGATTGAGTTATCATCCTGTGCCAGGGATCCCCAGCAAGCTGCAAGGAAGGACCTATGCTCGCACTCTCCATCGTGGCGCCCCATGGCGCCAATATTGCTTCGGGCAAGAAGACGCTCGAGGTTCGCTCGTGGTTGCCTCCCTCACTGCCCATTCGCGACCTGCTGATCGTTGAAAATGGCCGATACCTCAGCGCCGATCATCCTGTGGATCCGGCCGGTCGAGCGGTCGCCCTGGTTGACGTCGAGGAGGCCCATGAGTGGCAACCCGATGAGGTGTTGGCCGCCTGCTCGGGGGGCTGGGAGCCGGGTTACTTTGCGTGGCGGCTGTCCAACGTGCGTCCTGTGGTCGATGGGCCCGTGGTGCCGGCGCAGAGGAAGCTGTATGAGGTAGACGGCTCGGGCGTTCTGGGCGCACATTGCGGCTAAAACAGGGCTGGGCAGAGGAACAGGCATCGGCTTGTGGGTTGATCCCCATGGAGAGTGTTATCGGAGGTGGTGAGGTGGCCGCACAGCCCCTTCGATACTGGGCAGTGCGAGCGGCATCTACAGGGATGGCGCCCCTGCTGGATTGCCGGTGCGGGGAGGTGCCTTCAAGATTTTCAGTTATTGGAATTTATTCAGAAACGCCTCTAATGCCTCTCCTGGGTTCTCTTTTTCAGATGAGATCATGCTGATCCCCCATTGCTCAAGGACGGCCTCTTGTACCGGATTCGACTTGGCCGAGAAAATATACGATTTCGGCTGGGCATCACCCGCCCGGTTGGCTTTCCATAATTTGGAAAGCTTGTAAAATAAAAGCCGCAGGTTGATATCGGCCAAGCTATATCCGATAAACAACACTGATTTACCCAGCACATCCGAACGCAGTTTTATATCCAGTGGTGTTTCGAATTCAAGCCGCTCAAAATAGCTGGTCTCATCAATGACAATGGATTTGTCATCATCAAAATCACCATGGAATTTTACAACTTGTACCTTGTCACTTTTGATTCTGGTAAAGTCTGATACCGATGCGATTTTGGTAAATGGCTTGCCATAATATGCGAGGGCATGCTCTATCCAGCGGTCATAGTTGGTGGTGTATATTATCGGAAAGTTAGCTTTGGCAATGTATTCATGGACTTTGGACGTTGAAATATCGATGTCAGGTGAATGCCAAACTCTGTCCATCCAGCTTCTTAAAGGGCCTATGCTGCCTTTCTGCAAACGATAATACTCTGCCAGCGCATAGTGATCGCCAAAAGATTTGTATATTTCAGGCTCATAGCCCAGATCCTTGGCTATTTTGTCGAGCAGGGTTGACCATGATGGAAGACCAAGGTTCATCGATACCCCGGCCCCTACAAAAAGAATCACGTTGCCTTGTCTAAAGGCAGATAGTAGCTGCTCCATATTTAATCTCTCCTTAATAAATATGGTTCTGCCACTATACCCGGGTTAGAAAAGTCGCTGAAATCGTAAATCTGCAGTGGATATTATTTTATGATAGATAGTGTCTATGGTTTACAGGTATTACATTATCTTTCACTGATATTCTCCAGTTGCAGCAACGCCTTTTTAATCTCCAGTCCCCCTGCATAGCCGGTCAGGCTGCCGTTCTGGCCGATCACCCGATGGCACGGAATGATGATCGAGAGCGGGTTGCGGCCGTTGGCGGCCCCCACCGCCCGCACCGCATTGGGCTTGCCGATGGCGCGGGCGATGTCGCTGTAGCTGCGGGTCTCGCCGTAGGGGATGTCGCACAGTGCCTGCCAGACCGCTTGCTGAAACGCCGTGCCTCTTGGTGCTAGCGGCAGGGTGAAGCGTTGCAGGCTGCCGGCAAAATAGGCCTCAAATTGTGCGAGAAAAGGGGCCAGCGCCACCTTGTCCTGTTGCCAGTCGCGCATCTCGGGAAGTGCGCGCAGCCCCGCTACAAAGTCCACGTGCAACAGGCCGCGCTCGTCGATGGCCACCAGCAGATCGCCGCAGCGGCTGGGCAAGATGTCATAGCGGATCATGGGGTTGTCTCCTTTGCTTGGTTGTCGCTTGCTGCGCCGCCTGGTGCCGATTCGGTGAGCAGTGCCAGCTGCTCGCTCATGGCATGCCACAGCCAACTCGCCGCGTAGCCACGCCAGGGCCGCCACCCTTTGCTCTGGGCCAATACTTCCTTCACTGGCAACTTGGTGCCGCCCCCCAGCGCTTTTTGCAATACCAGATCCGAGGCGGGAAAGGCATCCGGATCCAGCCCGCAGCGCAGCCGCCAGTAGGCGACCGTCCAGGGGCCGATGCCGGGTAGCGCCAGCAGTTGTTCATCGCTGGCGCAGGTCAAGTTCAACTCGCCGCTGGCCAGCGCCTGTGCCAGCCCCTGCAGCGTTCTGATCCGGCTGCCGGGCATGCCGATACCGTCCAGGTTCAGCTCGCACAGCTGGGTGGGGGTGGGCAACTGCGCCACCCCGAATTGCGCCTCGGTGCGTGCCACCAGCCGCCCGAGTATGGTGATGGCCCCCTTGACCGACACCTGCTGGCCGACGATGGCGCGCAGCATCACCTCGTACTCGTCCCAGCCGGCGGGCAGCCGAACCCCCGGCCAGCGTGCCTGCAGGCGTGCCAGCAGCGGATCCTGCCCGAGCCGCGCACCGATGCGCTGCATGTCGGCATCGAGATCCCACATCCGGCGCACCCGATACAGCAGATCAGGCAGCGCGGCGGGCGGCAGATCATGGACGCTGAGCTGCAGGCTGTGCCCCTTGCCCTGGCTGATGCGCACCCGTGCGAGCCGATCGCCGACCCGGTGCAGGCGTTCATACACCTCGCCATCTACCCGCTCCAGCCCCGGAATGGCGCGCAGCCGGTAGAACGCCAGCATGGCCGCCACGTCGTACGGGGGGCGGTAGGGCAGTTGCAGCGTGAGCATCGCCCCCTCCTCGGTCTGTGGCGCAGCCTGCGTCAGGGCGGCGGCGTCGCCGGTTGGCTCGCTCTGACGACGCAGCGCCCGCGGCGCCAGCCCGTATGCCTGCTGCCAGGCGTCGTTGAAGCGGCGAATGCTGGCAAAACCTGCCGCAAACGCGATGTCGGTGATGGGCAGCCGGGTTTCGGTCAGCAGCCGTTTGGCGAGCAGCAACCGGCGCGTCTGCTCCACCTGTTTTGGCGAAGCGCCGAGGTGCTGCTCGAACTGGCGGCGCAGCGTGCGCTCACTGATGCCGACCTGTTCAGCCAACGCGGTGAGCGAGCGTTCCGCCAGCTCGCCGCGATCGATCCGGGCCAGCAGGCGTGCCAGTGTCGGCGGCAGATCGCCGGGGGCGGCGGGCGCGAGCTCAGGCCGGCAGCGCAGGCAGGGGCGCAGGCCATGCTGCTCCGCTGCGGCGGCGCTTTGGAAGTAGCGCACGTTGTGCTCGTGCGGTGGCCGCGCCGGACAGACAGGGCGGCAGTAGATGCCGGTAGAGAGCACGCCGGTAAAGAAGCGGCCGTCGAAGCGCGCATCGCGGGCCAGGCGGGCGGCATGGCACTGCTCGGCGCTGAGCGGCAGGCCTGACTCATCCTCTGGGGCCGGCGGCATCGTCATGACGTGATCTGTTGGCATCGGTGGCTCCTTGCGCCGAAAACGGGGTGGGCACGGCGGCCCGGATGAGTGAGAGACTAAGCAGGAACGAAGGCGATGACTAGCCAGAAACGGACAGCAATTGAAATAAAGCCGATGCCGTGTGCACGGTATGAAAAACAGATCGGTTTGAGGGGGCAAGTGTGCGAATCTGGGCTGACAACATCCAAGGAGGAGAGAGCCATGCCAGGACCCGCACGTGCCGGCGCCCTGATCTACGCCAGGGATCCCGGCCTGCTGAGCCACTTTTATCGCACCCTGCTGCAGATGGAGATCCGCAGCCAGAGTGACGAGCTGATCGTGCAGGAAAACGCCGACATCCAGCTGTTGCTGCACGCGATCCCAGCTCCTTATGCCGAGCAGGTGGTCATCACCACGCCGCCGCAGCTGCGCGAGCAGGGCGCCATCAAGCTGTTTTTCACCGTGCCTAGCCTCGCCTGGGCGGAAGCGAAAGCGGCCGATCTCGGTGGAGGCCTGCTGCCACAGCAGTGGTCAGGCCCAGGCTTCGTGGTGCGCAATGCGTTCGACCCCGAGGGCAACATCCTGCAGCTGCGCGAGTTTATTGGCGTGCCGGACGGGCGCTGACGCGCAGTGTCGCGATGAAAAACGGGGCTGCGAGGCCCCGTTTGTTATCTGCTGGCGGGCACGTTGGCCCCTTATTTCAGATAGCGCTGCTCGAGGTGTTTGCGCAGCCAGTGCGGATTCAGCGCCTCGCCGGTGGCGCGGCTGACCAGCTCGTCGGTGCCGTAGCGGCTGCCCTGGGACCAGATGTGACGACCCAGCCAGGCGAAGATCTCCGGCAGGCGGCCCGCCGCGATCAGCTCGCCCATGTTGCCGAGCTCTCGCTCGAGCGCGAAGCGCAGCTGCGCCGCGTACATGGCGCCGAGCGTGTAGCTCGGGAAGTAGCCGAACGAGCCGTCGGTCCAGTGAATGTCCTGCATGCAGCCATTCTGGTAGTTGCCCTTTGTGGAGAGCCCCAGCCACTGCTGCATCTTGGTGTCCCACAGCGCGGGAATGTCCGCCACCTCGATGCGACCTTCCATCAGATCGCGCTCCAGCTCGTAGCGCAGGATGACGTGGGCCGGGTAGGTCACCTCGTCCGCATCGACCCGGATAAAGCCGGGCTCGACCCGATTGTAGAGCTTGACCAGGTTTGCCGGCGCCAACGCCGCCTGCTCGCCGAAGTGGGCGC
The DNA here is from genome assembly GCF_040908225.1 of Aeromonas sp. R5-3. Taxonomy (NCBI): domain Bacteria; kingdom Pseudomonadati; phylum Pseudomonadota; class Gammaproteobacteria; order Aeromonadales; family Aeromonadaceae; genus Aeromonas; species Aeromonas sp. R5-3. Next base: position 179,826 of record NZ_JBFODH010000029.1, read on the forward strand.
GAATGTGCGGCGCCAGCAGCGTGAGGAAGGCGGGATCATGGCCGAGCTGCATCTCGCAGAACAGGCTTTGGCTTTCGTGAATGCCCATGGAGCGCGCCTCGGCCACCGGCTGGCCCAGCAACTGGCGCGGCAAGCCCTGCTCGTAACGGGCGTGACCGGTTTCGTGGACTATGCCCATCAGGCTGGAGACGAACTCCTGCTCGTTGTAGCGGGTGGTGATGCGCACGTCGGTCGGCACCCCGCCGCAGAACGGGTGGCTGCTCACATCGAGCCGGCCGTGGGCAAAATCGAAGCCGAGCAGCCCCATCACCTGTTGGCCGAGCGCCTGCTGGGCGGCGATGGGGAAGGGGCCTTGCGGGATCAGGATGGTTTCGCTCTTTTGCTGTTCGCTCACGGTTTGGATCAGGTTCGGCAGCCAGCCGGTCAGATCGCCGAAGATCTCGTCGAGCCGGGCGCTGGTCATGCCCGGCTCATAGAGCGCCAGCATGGCGTCGTAGGGGCGCACCCCGAGCGCCTCGGCACGTAAGGAGGCGACCTCCCGCGACAGTTTCACCACTTCTGCGAGGTTCGGGGCAAAGCCGGCCCAGTCGTTCTCCTTGCGCTGGCGGCGCCAGGCGTGCTCGCACTTGCTACCGGCGAGCGACAGCGCCTCCACGAGATCCCCGGGCAGCAGGCTTGCATCCTGCCAGTGGCGCTTGATTTCGCGCAGGTTGGCACGCTGGGTTTCGTCCAGCGGCTCGCTCTCGGCCTTGGCAATCCAGTCGCCTAGCTCGGGGGCGGTGCGTTTGTGGTGGATCAGCAGTCCCAGTTCGGCCATGGCCTCGGCGCGGGCTTCGTTGCCCCCCTCTGGCATCATGGCGGCCTGATCCCAGCCACAGATGGCGGAGAGGTGGGAGAGCCGGTGCAGCTGTTGCTGATGTTGTTCAAGTTTCTGATATGACATGGGATGATCCTTGTTATCGTCCCTGATGGCGTACACCCCGTACCTGGCATGCTCGGGGCCGTTCGATGCTACCACCGCTCACCGCCCGGTGCGAGCCGCCGCTTAGCCGAGCCGCTTCTGGTGGCGTTCGCGGTTCTCCGCCTTCTTGCGCTCGCTCTTGCGCAGCAGCACGTAGAGGGCACCACCGCCGCCGTGGCGACGCTCGGCGCTGTGCATGGCCATCACCGCCGGCAGTTGCGGCAACCAGGCGCTGACATAGCTTTTCAGCAGGGCGCGCGGCGTGCTGCGCTCTCCCTTGCCGTGCAGGATCAGCAGGCAGCGGATGTCGCGCAGTTCGCAATCCGCGATGAACTGCACCAGGCTCTGGCGCGCTTCGTTCAGGGTCTTCTGGTGCAGGTCCAGACTCGCCTGCAGCTCGTACTTGCCGAGCCGCAGCTTCTTGTAGACCCCCTCCTGCACCCCGTCGCGCTTGAAGCCGACGATGGCGTGGGGGTCGAGCATCTCGACCGCTTCCATGCTGAGGTGATCCAGGGCGAGTTGTTCGGCGGTGGCGGCCTGGCGCCGCGCCAGCTGGGCGTCGGTCGGGCTGCTGGCCGTCTGGAGGCGGATATGGTCGTTGCGAATGGGGCGCACATCGGCCACTTCATTGCGAAACAGTGAGAGTTCGTCGTTTTGAGACACGGCAGGCTCCCCGCAGGTGGAATGAGCGGCCATTATAGCGGGCGGGGGCGGATCTGAAAGTGGCGGGCGCGGCAGTGGCGCGGGTCTGCTCAGACCCTGAGCAAAGGGGAGGCGAGGGCGGGATCAGGCGATCGGGGATCGCCTGACGCAGGCTTATTGGCCCTCTTTCGGCGGCTTGGCGTTCATCACCTTGTAGATGAAATAGGCCGCGTAGGAACTGATCAGCAGGAAGGTACCGATAATCACCAACATGGACATCAGTCCCACGCTGTTGCCGAACATCAGGTTCATCCAAAAATCCATCTCGTGCACTCCTGTCATCCCATTGATGACAGGCATGATAGATACCTCTTTGGGAGCAAAGAGATGATCTCGATCAAGTCCCCTTGTGGTTATTTAATCGGCAGGCGGATCTGTGAGCCTCCTCCCAGTTCAAGACCCTGACGGGGCCGGTGTGGCCCCGTCGGCGCCTATTGGCGGGCAGGCTTGCGCGGGCCCGGCTCGGTGAGCGGGGTGATGCGCCAGCCCTGCTGTTCCAGCAGGGCGAGCAGCCCTTGGTCGCCGTAAAGATGCAGCGCCCCTACCACGATGAAACTCTCGTTCGGCAGGGTGGACCACTTCTTCAGCCAGTTGTGGTTGCGCTCCGCCAGCAGGGTCTGTTCCAGCCAGGCCTGCAGTTTGGGCGGCGCCATCTCCGATTTGAGCAGGTTGATGAGGGTCGCCTCGTCCCCCTCTTCCCACGCCTTCATCACCTCGCCAAAGCCGCGCTCGAGCTCGGGCAGCTCGTCCAGGGTGCTCTCCAGCATCAGGGTCTGGTTGTCACCGACGCTGGCGAGGTAGCCGAGCTGCTCGAGCAGGGTCTCGAAGCCGATGATGGGCTTGCCGCCGTCGGTGGCCTGTTTGGCGAAGTGCTGATCCACCCCGAGCGCGCTGCGAAAGTCGGTGCGCTCCAGCGCCGCCTGGGTGAGGGTGATGGCGGCGAACCAGGGGCGCAGCGGGGCCAGCATGTTCTCGGTCAGGCCGTTCTGGCCGGCGGCAATGATGGTGCGCCGGTAGAGGTCGAGCGGTATGTGCTCCTTGAGGGTCTTGCCGTCCACCAGCCGGGTGATGGCCCCCATCTCCTGCCACTGCTGCTGGCTGATGTGGGTCAGATCGACCTCCAGCACCAGGGCGCGGCTCTGCAGCCAGGTCCGCTCGATGGGGTCGGGCAGCGGATAGAGCGAGGGCTTGCCCGCGTGGATGGAGCCCAGCAGCCAGTGCTGTTGATCGCCCTTGCTGACCCGATAGAAGGCGGGGTCGGCTAAGGCGCTCAGCGGTAGCAGCAGGCAGAGCAGGAAGGGGAGCAGCAGGCGATGGAGTCTCATGGGGCACCTTATGTCAGCGGATGGCTTCTCTTCGTCACAATAACCCCTATGATAAGTCCTCATTTGTCACAGCCAAGAGGTTTTCCCATGCCCCACCTTCGTTTTCGGGCCGTCTCCGTCGACACCCTCAAGCAGATAAGCCCCCCTCTGCTGGCGGATCTCTGTGCCCTCACCGGGGGCAAACCTGAGTTCGTCACCCTGGAGTGCATCGACAGCCACTGGGTGCGCGAAGGGGAGCGCGAGGCCGGCTTTCCGTTTGTCGAGCTGGTCTGGTTCGAACGCCCGCAGGAGCTGCAGGACGCGGCCGCGGCGCTGATCACCCGCCACCTGAAAGCGGTGCTGGGGGAGCAGACCTATGTGGTGGTGCAGGTGCTGCCCATCGTCAAGAGCTGCTATTACAGCAACGGCCAGCACTACTGAGCGGGTACTGCCAGGGATGGCGGTTTGGCTGATTCAAGCCATTCTGGTGCGGGTTGGTGGAGATGAGACGAGAGGCGACGATGCGCGTCGTCGCCTCTGGTTGCCAGTAGTGTGCGGGCGTGTCGGGTGGCGAAGCGGTTGTCGTCAGGCCGACTTGGCGAGGATCCGGTCGAGCAGGCGGCTTGGCAACAGTCGGCGCAGTACTCCGAACAGCCGGGTCGGGAAGGTGACCGGGTAGCGGTGTTTTGGGCGCGGGCTGCCGAGTGCGTGCAGCAGCGGTGCGATGCAGGCTTCGCTTGGCAGGGTAAAACCGCGGGCACCCCCTTCACGCTCCAGCCGGCTCAGGGTCTGCTGGTAGGCGGCCTGATGGCGGCTGGCGGCGGGATCTATGTGGTGCAGGAAGGCGGCGCGGGCATTGGCCCGAAAGCGGGTATCGATAGGGCCCGGCTCGATCAGGCTGATCTGCACGCCGCTGCCGGCCAGCTCCAGGCGCAGGGTATCGGTATACCCTTCCAGCGCGAACTTGCTGGCGTTGTAGGCGCCGCGATACTTCATGGCCACCAGCCCCAGCACCGAGCTGTTCTGCACGATGCGCCCCTCGCCGGCCGCCAGCATGGCGGGTAGCAGCTGGCAAATGAGGTGGTGCCAGCCAAACAGGTTGGTGTCGAACTGCTCGCGCAGCGCCTGGGTGGGCAGATCCTCCAGCGCGCCGGGCTGGCCGTAGGCGCCGTTGTTGAACAGGCCATACAGGCGGCCACCGGCCAGTGCCTGTGCCTCGGCCGCGCCCCGCTCTATGCTGGCCTCGTTGGCCAGATCCAGCTCGACGGCCAGCAAACCCAGCTGGCGCAGCTGCGCCACGTCCTCGGCCTTGCGGGCGGAGGCGATGACGGTGTAGCCGTGCTGGCCGAGCGCCTTGGCGGCGGCCAGGCCGATGCCGCTGGAGCAGCCGGTGATCAGAACGAAGCGGGACATGGGCGCATCCTTGTGGTAGCAGGGCAGGCAGAAGTGCCTGCGGTTTTTCATGTTAACCCGCTGATCAGAAAAAAGAAAACCGGGCCAATCGGCCCGGTTTGCTAACTTCAACCACCTGCTTACAGGATGGTGAACGGCATGATGATGTGGAACTTGACGTCTTTCTCGGAGGCGAAGATGTTGGGGTATTCGGTCCAACCGCCGCCCTGGCTGATGTCGTTGTTGTAATCGGTGTAGTGCAGCTTGAACAGGGTGCCCTTCAGCTTGCCATCCTGCACTGTGTACATGACGTCGAAGTTGGCTGCCCATTCGGTATCTTCACCGTTGGTGGCCTTGGTGCCGTCGCCTTTCTGGATATCCCAGCCGTAGGCACCGGAGACACCGACGGACCAGCCAGGTGCACCCACCAGGTCATCCAGGGAGCGGGTCACGCCGAAGAACAGCGCTTTTTCGTTGTTGGCGTTCCAGTCGGAGCGGGAATCCCACCAGATTTCGTTCGCGCCCTGGGAGTTGCCGTAGCCACGGGTCAGACGGGGCAGGTAGTTGCCTTCGTTACCCTCGGCCTTGGTCCACAGACCTTCCAGACGGAAGCCGTACGGGCCCATGCCCCAGGCGGCGGTCAGCGCTTGCTGCCATGCCAGGCCGTCGTAAGTCTCGATGTCGGCACCGCCCTTCTGATAGGTCTCGGTGTCGGAGCCGTAGAACTGGTAGCTGGTGGAGAGGCCGCCCAGCACGTCAAACTTGTGGGCCAGCTTGAAGTGGTAGCTGTCCATGTAGTTTTCGGAGTTACCGTAAGAACCGGTAATGGAGGTGCCGTTTTCGAAGGTGTAACGCGCCGCTACGCCCTGGATGTAGTCGATGACGTTTTCATCGGCGAACGGATCCATCCATGCCTTGGCGCGGGAGAACTTCTGGGTCTCTTTGTACCAGGGGGATTTGTACTCGTCGGCGATGGCGTAGGTCAGGTAGAGGCCGCCGAAGTTGCCTTCAATCTGGCCACCACGGTAGGTACCCGGCTGATAGGACCAGTTCACGCCGATCACGCCTGGTACGTAGAGTTGGGTCAGACCGCCCTTGGCGGTGAGGGCACCGTCCAGCGCCTTGAATTTCAGCGAGGCGTTGGCCAGGCTGAAGCCGCCTTCCGGGGAACCGTCCTTGTAGTTTTCGCCCCATTTGTTGCCGGCGAAGGAGAATTCGTTCTCCTGGTTGACCGGGTGGTTCTCGGTCACGGCCAGATCATAGGCACCGAAACCGCCCACATCGATACCCACCACGTCCCAGGCGTAGCCGGAGTTGAAGTTCAGGGAGGCCTGGGTGGTGGCGTGGCTCAGGTTGGACTGGTACTTGCCTTCTTTGTTCTTGGCAGTGGGGTCGCCGTCGATACGCTGACGATCACGCTGGAAGTAGAAGAGGCCACCGTTGAGTTTGCCTTCTTCATAGAATTTGCTGGCGGCGGCTGCATAGGCGGGACCTGCTTCGTCGGCAGCCAACACCATACCGGGGGCGAGCATGGCAGCAACGACGGCTGCGCTCAATGCGGCACGTTTGAAGATCACTTTTTCCATTTTGTATTGCTCCTGATTTTATGGACTTAGCTTTTTTTGTCCGGCAGTCAGGCAGGTGCCCGCCGCTCGGTATTGGCATTGCAATCAAGACCCCGAAGGGCAAAAAGTTCGAGTATGTCGGCTGCGGCCGCGACGTCTTGGCACATCTGCGGTGGGTGCAGTTCTGTTCATCACATAGTTTGTTTTTTTGTGTTCCGATACTTGGCTATCGGACAGCTCAAGAGTACGTTCGCGGTGCGAAATATCAATGGAAAGTTCCCACCAAGTTTCAAAAATATGACCGAGTGCAAATAATCATGACGCTCGTTGTGGACACTCCCAGCCCGCTCATAACGGCGATGACAACGTTTTCAGATGAAATTGCCGGCCGATCCGGACGGATCGCACTGTGCAGAGGGATCTTTCCTCGTTAACCTGCGGATAACAGATAATTTTGTGCCACAAAAAAAGATAAGCCCCTGCGCGATGGCAGGGGCCGGGTTGGGGGCGCCGGCTGAACCGGCGCGGATCAGGCCTGGTGGCCGAGGATGCGCGGGATCTGGCTGGCTTGGTGGTGGATGTGCTCCGACACCTGCACCGAGAGGCGGCTGCCCTGGCGGGCGTGCTGGCTGATGCGGCCGATGAGATCGGCAAAACTGGCCAGCTTGTGCTCCTGGCTCTTGGCGTTGTCGGCCCCCTGCAGGGCGATGACCGCCGTGCTGCGCGCCATCTCCCGCACCGCCTGGGTGGTCTGGCGCAGCTGCTCCGCCTGTTGACGCTGGGCGGCGGCCTCTGCGGTGATCCGCGCCAGCACGGTGCCGAGCTGATCCCCCGCCTGGGTCAGTCTGGTCAGGATCTCGGTGATCTGGCCAAGGGAGCGCTGGGTATCGGCGGAGAGGTGGCGCACCTCGTCGGCCACCACCGCAAAACCGCGCCCCTGTTCCCCGGCCCGGGCCGCCTCGATGGCGGCGTTGAGCGCCAGCAGGTTGGTCTGCTGGGAGATGTGGCCGATCACGTCGACGATGGCGGTCACATCTTCCACCGAGCGCTTGAGCTGGGCCAGGGCGCCACCACTCTCGTCGATGGCAAGCCCGGTCTGGGCGGTGGCCTGCAACATGCCGCCCACCAGCTGCTCGCTCTGGCTCATGGAGTGCTCGTTGTGCTGGGCGTGCTGCGCTATCTCGGCGGCCACCTGGTGTACCTCGCCGGCCAGCTGGTTCAGCTCGCTCATCATCAGATCGCTCTCGTCCACCGCCTGCTCCGTGGTGCGGGTGCTGTGATGGATCTCCTGCACCTGGTTGACCATCCCCTGCAGGCTTTGCGACACCGCCGACAGCTGACCCTCTTTCTGCTGCTGATCCTGTTGCAGCCGCAGGATGAGGCGGTTGTAGCTGGCGACGATGTCGGCCAGCTCGTTGCGCTCGCGCCCCTCTGGCAGGGTCTCGGCCTGCCCGGTCTCGTCGAGCTGCAGGAAGGCCTCGCGCAGGCGCAGCAGCGGCCTGACCAGCCAGCGGCGCTGCACCAGCGCAAACAGCAGGGCCACCAGCACCAGACAGAGCGCCAGGCTGCCGAGGATGGCGGCCAGGCGCTGGTTCACCGCCTGGCGGGCGGCGGCCAGTTCGCTGCCCATCTGGCCGGTGGCCTGCAGCATCTGGTCAATGTCCTGCTGCACCGCCTGGCGCGCCTGCTGCTGTTGTTGCAGCGCCTTGCGGCTGTTTTCCAGCTCCTGCGGGTAGCGCTTGAGCAGGGAGATCAGCTCGGCCTTGGGGAGATCCCCCAGTTCCTTGCGCTCCGGCTCCCCCAGGGTGAACTCGTCGGCGGGAGGCGCCTCGAAAAGCGCCAGACTCGGCAGGGCCGCCAGCTGCTCGGCCTGTTTTTGCAGGGCCGCCAGCTCGAATTGCAACCCTTCCAGCAGCTTGGGGCTGGCCTGCTCCATGTAGTTCTGGCGCAGGTGAGCGAGCGCCGGCAGGGCTGCCAGCAGGTCGCCTGCCAGCTGGCGATAGCGCTCGGCGCTGGCCGGGTCGCTCCCCGTCGCCCCTTGCTGACCGTATCGCAGCAGCGCCCTGGCCTGATCGGTCAGCTCGTTCTCGGCATTTTGCAGCAGCCACTGGCTGTTGCCAGAGAGCTTGCCCGCCGCCAGATAGTCGCTGTCGATGCGCGCTCCCATCTGCTCGAGCAGGGTGCGCAGCGGGGCAGTGAGCGCCCCATTCTGTTGGGAGAGCTGGGCGAGCGCCTGCTTGCGCACCCCTTCGGCCTCGGTCAGCCGCAGCGGATCGCCGCTGGCGAGGTAGTCGCGCAGGGTGCCCTGCAGGGTACCGGTGAGCCGCTGCTGCAGCCGTTCGTGCTGGTGCTGGGCCTGCTCGGCCTGGTTCAGCTGTTGCCAGCCGTGCCAGAGGGCAGCGACCTGCACGGCGGCGACCAGCAGCAGAGCGAGAGAAGAGAGGGAGGCGTAATGGGCAATTTTCACGGCAGCATTCCTGCTTGTTGAACCACGGCGATGGGCGTCGGCGTGAGCTTAAGCAGCAGAGATGGCGCTTTTATGACAGTCAACCCGGCGGCCCGGACTGACTGTCGAGAGGGCTGGCTTACGGCCGCAGGGCAGGGGCCTCCTGCTGCTGGCGGGCAGGGGGCTTGCCCAGCATGCCGAGCAGGGCGCCACCCATGATAAGGGCGCCGGCCAGCAGGTGGCGGGGGGTCAGCTGCTCGCCGTTGAGCAGCACCAGCAGCAGGGTGCTCAGCAGCGGCGTCAGATAGGCCAGCGCTCCGATCCGGCGCGGATCCCCGTCTCGCAGCGCCAGATACCAGGTGACGAACGCCGCCCCCATGGGACCGAGTGCCAACCCTATGATGAGGCCCCAGTCACCGGCCGGAATTTGAGCCACCGGCAGCGGTCCCTCCAGCAGCCGGGCCAGCAACAGCGCCAGCAACCCGGCTGGCAGGCAGGCCGCCGCCGTCATCACCGCCGGGGCCGGCGGGAGCCGGCGCGACAGCACCGAGTAGGCACCCCAGACGATGGCGGCCCCCAGTGCCAGCAGATAGCCCGGCAGATAGGCCTGTTGCAGCTGCAGCTCGCCGTTCACCATCACCAGTACCGAGCCGGCCAGACCCAGGGCGCCGGCCAGCAGGTGACGGCCGTGCAGCGGGTGACCCGGCAGCAGCAAGGGGGTGAACAGAATGATGAACAGCGGCCAGAGGTAGTTGATGAGGTTCGCCTCCAGCACGGGGGCGTGGCGAAAGCTCATGAACAGCAGCAGGTGGTAGAGCAGCAGGGCGCTGATGGTCACCAGCCAGTTGACCGGACGAGCCCGCCACTGACGCCAGAACGGCAGGGCTCCCACCCCGCAGAAAAACAGCACCAGCCCCACCAGCACCAGCGGCGACACGCTGGTGACCCGGGAGGTGAGCGCCGCCAGCGAGGCCCACAGCACTATGGTCAGCAGCGCCAGCCCGGTGGACTTGTCGCACCACGAAGCAGCAGACATCCGACACTCCTTTGCAGATGAATGAACAAAAAGAGGGCCAGTCTAGCAGACCGGCCCTCCCTGGTGGCCATACCCCGGTGGTGTGGCAGTGCGATTATTTGCTGTCGGTCACCGCGCTGCTGATGGCGGGCAACTGCTGGCGACGCACGCCCCAGATGATGAGCGCCAGCACCAGCAGGGGCAGTAAGGGATCCAGCCAGGTGCCGCCGGAGCCGAACAGCAGGTTGAGCAGGTTCAGCAGGACCATTCTACTGGGCTGGCGGATTAGTTTGGCAGGTAGGTTCGGTGGCGACGGGATGAGGGGGCGGCTGACGCACCCGCCATCGGCGAACGGCGGCCTTGACCAAAAACGAGCAAGGGGTTGGCATCATGACGATGCCAACCCCTTGTTTTGTATGGCGTTCCCGACTGGAGTCGAACCAGTGGCCTGTCCCTTAGGAGGGGACCGCTCTATCCTGCTGAGCTACGGGAACCTTGTGGCCGGCATTATACAAGAAGCGGCTCCCTTTTAAACCCTTGATTCTTATTCCAATACTGCCAGATCGCCGATCTGGATGTTAAACGGCGAATATTTGTTCTGGCTGCTGATGATGGCGCCATCCTCGAATACCTGTACTACTTCGAACAGGCCGTCGGCCGGGTTGCGCAGCATGCGTGCCTTGCCGTAGGGGTCGATGAAATCGGCATCGTGCTGGATGCGGAACTGATCCCCGAGCCGGACGCCGTTGCGGCGGCCCAGATTGATGTAGGGGCCGCGCTCGTTCTGGCTGACCACCCGGGCGGTGACCGGGGCGCAACTGAGCTGGGCCACCAGATCCTGCACCGCCTCCTGCAACTGGTAGTTGACCTCCTGACCGTAGCTCGACTGCCAGAACTGGCCGCTGCTGCTGCCTACCTGATCCCGCTTGGCGAAGGTCCAGTTGGCCCGGCCCTGGTACTCCTTGCGACCGAGCAGGCTGCCGTTGATGCCGTCGAACAGATAGAGCTGCATGCGAAAGTTTCGGATGGGATCTTCATACCAGCTGGTCAGCTGGTTGCCCTGCGGCTCGATGGAGAGATCGTCGATGCTGCCGAGCACCAGGTACTGGCTATCGGTGCGCAGGCTGAGCGCCTTGATCTCCTCGAGGGCGCTGCGATCCCCCTGCTGCAGGTGGAGCGGGTCGATGCGCAGGTTTTCGTCCAGCCACTGGCGCACGGCTACCCCTTGCGGTGCGCTGGCTAGGGCCTCGAACATGCGTCGTGACAGGTTGGCGGGCATGTCGTCGAGGGCGCCGTAGCTCGCCTGCTCGGGGTAGCGTAGCCGCAGCCGCACCAGCGTCAAATCCTTGGCGTAGTGCTGGGTCTGGCAGATCTGGCGCTCGGCCTGGATGTCGGCCATCACTGTGATGTACATGCGGCCGTTGCGCACCTCTTCCCGCTTGAGCCGGTACTGGCGAATGTCGCCGCCGGAGCGGATCTGGATCTGCTCGGAGCGCAGGCTGCCGTTTTCCAGGCGCTGGATGCTGGAGACGGCGGCGCCGCTCGCCAGCAGCGCCTGCCGCAGGGCATCGCGGGTCGCCTGCTCGCGGGCGTAGACCTCGTCCCCGCCCAGGATGGCGGCACTGCCCTGCGCCTCGATGATCTCGGCCCGGGCCGACAGACTGGCCAGCAGCAGGGTTAACAGCAGCGGTAATTTCATGACAAACACCTTGAATATGCGGGTCGGCGCGATTCACCCCTGTCGAAGTGAGGTCGCCGGCCGATACAGATTACAGAGCCGTGCCGGTTACACAGCACACCGTGAATATTTAGCAAGATCCATGCCTCATTCCCGGCTCAAGCTTTGGCCGGTCGAACCGATAACAAATCAGGTGCAGATACAGGAAAGGTATCCATGAACAAACTCATCACGGCGTTGGCGCTCGCTCTGGCATTGGCCGGTTGCGGCACCGACCCCATCAACCGGGATCTGGGTGATCCGCGCCAGGCGGCGCAGGGGATGGAACTCAACTGGCTGGTGGCTCGCATGACCGATCAGCTGATGGAGCGCAAGTCGCTCACCACCCTGACCGAGCCCATCGCGGTCGCCTCCTTTGTCGATCTCGACACCCTGCAGGACACCAACTGGATGGGTCAGCAGATCGAGGAGAGTTTCATCTACGAGCTCAACCGGCGTGGGGAAGTGGTGGTGGATTTCAAGCTGACCGGCAGCATCAAGGTGACGCCGCAGGGGGATTTCGTGCTGAGCCGCAACTACAAGGATCTCTCTCCCCGGTTGCCCATCTCCCGCATCCTGGTCGGCACCTTCAGCCGCAACAGCAAGGGGATCCTGGTCAACGCCCGCATCATCGACCTGCGTACCAAGATGGTGGAGACCACGGCCCAGAGCATGATCCCGCAGAAATACCTGTTCGGTGCCAACAATTCGTTTGGCCGGGCCTCGATCAACCGCGGTTACCTGATGCGTGACAGCCAGGCGCGTCCCGGCGGCCATCTGGTCAACCTGACGCCCTGACAAGGAGTAGACGCAATGAGAATCCTGTTCGGATGCCTGCTGGTCCTGCTGCTGACGGCGTGCAGCGGCGGCAATCGGGTGGTCAACTACGGCGGCAACAACAAGCCGGATGACTTCCCGGTACTCAAGGCGGTCGGCTATGCGGTGATCGACATCCAGCCCGGCCCCTCCCAGTCCGAGAAGATGCTGCAGGCCATCCGCGCCTCCAAGATGGACGCCTACCGTGAACTGGCCGAGCAGCTCAACGGCCAGCAGGTGCGCGGCCAGAGCAGCTACAAGGACCTGACCCAGACCTCCAACTCGCTGGACGTGTCGGTGGCGGGCATGGTGCGCGGCGCCAGGGTGGTGGCCTCCTATCCCCGCGGCAACACCTATGCCACCGAGATGGAGCTCGATACTCGCGCCCTCTACAACATCAACCAGCTGATGGCAGGTCAGTTCTGACGGCGTGCCCGCAGCGAATGGACCACAAAAAGGCGACCCCGCAGGGTCGCCTTTTTCATGGGCGGTGTCGGCCGGCAGATACCCGGGCCGACCCAACCTTGGTGGATCAGCCGCCCATCAGCACCGGCGGCACTGTGGTCGGCTTGACGTCTTCGCTCGGGTAGCAGCCCAGCACCTTGATGTAGCGGGTGATCTTGGTCAGCTCCATCAGCGCGGCCTGCATGGACGGGGTGTTGAGGTTGGCGGAGACATCCAGGTAGAACATCTCCTCCCACGGGTTGCCCTGCACCGGCCGGGATTCCAGCTTGGTCATGTTGATCTCGTTGTTGCGCAGCACCAGCAGCGCTTCCACCAGCGAGCCCGGCTTCTGGGAGGTGGACATGATGAGGGTGGTCTTGGCCGGGATCTGCGGCGCCACGTCGATGGGCTTGCGCGCCACCACGATGAAGCGGCTGTAGTTCTCCTTCTGGTTGGCCAGCTGCTCGGCCAGCACGTCCAGACCATACAGCTCGCCGCCAGCTGCGCTGCCGATGGCGGCCGCCTCCGGGCTTGCCAGCTCTTTGACCTTCATCATGGCGCTGGAGGAGGAGTCGCAGATCTCGTGGCGCGCCCCTTCCAGCTTGCTCAGATAGTGGGAGCACTGCTGGAACACCTGCGGGTGGGCGTAGAAGGTCTTGATGCGGGACAGCTCGGTGGGCACGGCGGTGAGGATGCAGTGCTCGATGGGGTAGGTGAGCTCACCGACGATGGAGAGGCTGGTGTGCTGCATCACGTCGTACACCTCGTTGATGGAGCCCGAGCTGGTGTTCTCGATGGGCAGCACGCCGAAGGCGGCACGGCCCGACTCCACCGCATCCAGCACCTCGCGGAAATTCTGGCAGTTCACCTCGATCACCTGATCCTTGTAGCGGGCCAGGTACTTGCGGGCGGCGAGGCTGGAATAGGAACCGCGCGGCCCCAGATAGGCGACGCTGGTCATCGGCTCCTGCTGCTCCGGGTTGAGCAGGCTCTGCAGATAGGCCTGCTGGGAGAGCACCGAGTCTTCGATGATGGTGTGATAGATGCGGGTGATGTACTGGGCATCCAGCCCCAGTCCGCGCCCTTTCTGGATCAGGGCGACCAGCAGATCCTGCTCGCGCTGGGGATCGCGGATCGGGCGCGGGTTGGCCTGCTTGGCGCGGGCGACCTCGATGCTGAGGGTCTTGCGTTTGGCCAGCAGGGCGAGCAGCTCCTGATCCAACTGGGTGATGTCTTGTCTGATCTCGTCGAGCGTTGCCATGATGGTTCCCTATCCAAGTAATCGATTGTGGTGGCTGCAAAAAAAAACCTCCGCTAGGGGAGGCTCGATTCGTCTTTGCTTTCTGTTTACGCGAGTGCTTCACGTGACGACTGGCCTTCCCTCATGAGGGCCGGATAAACGAGAAAGCAAAAAAGAATGGTGCGTGCATGAGTGTGTCCTTGAGGTAACGGCATAAGCATTAAGGGATTTGACCGTGCGATGCAAGTAAAACTTGCCCGTGGGTGGCGAACGGGGCAGGGTAGGGGCGTGAGCCTGTGGAGGCAGGCGTGTGTCGAATGGGCCCGCTTGCCGTCGTAATGAAGCAGAGAGCTGGAGGTGAGAATGGCGATTATTTTCGATCTGGGACGAGTGGTGGTGAGCTGGGATCCGGTCGGTATCGTGCGCTCGGTACGGGGGCCGCACGGGGCGGAGCAGCTGGCGGAGCAACTGTTCAACCATGGCGACTGGCTGGAAGTGGACCGGGGGACCCTGTCGCTGCACACCATGGCCCGTCAGGCGCAGGCGCGAACCGGCCTGTCGACGGCGGAGAATCTGGCCATTTTGCAGGCGGTGCCGCCATCCCTTGTGCCGGATCCCGCTATGCTGAGCCTGATAGAGGCACTGCACGGGGAGGGGCACACCCTCTACGCACTCTCCAACATGGGCCACGCCAGCATCGACTGGCTGGAGCAACATCAGGATTTCTGGCGCTTCTTCAGCGGCAAGGTGGTGTCGGCAAGGGTACGGATGATGAAGCCGGAGCCGGATATCTACCGCTATCTGCTGGTGTCGTTCGATCTGCGGGCCGAGCAGTGCCTGTTCATCGATGACAGCCCGGCCAACGTGGCCGCTGCACAGACGCAGGGGATCGGCGGCCTGGTGTTTACCGATGCATACAGTTGTCGCCAGCAGCTGGTGACACAGGGTTACCTGCCGGCCTGAGCGGGCGGGAACGCGGGGTAAGTTATGGAACACGGCAGGTTTCGCAATTGGCTCAGTCACTATCCGGATGCGGGGCTGCTGATCGCCTGTCTGGATGGCAGCGGTTATCAGCTCTGTGTCGAGGTGGATGGGGAGATGCAGTGCCTTACCGACAGCGAGGGGGGCAGGCTGACGTTCGCCTCCCTCGAGCAGGCCGAGGGTTTTCTGCGCATGCACCAGGTTCATCAGGCGAAACTGCGGATTTATGACACGCAACTGGATGAATATGATGATAATTGGTATGAAATAATCATTAAATTCTAATTTATCCGCATTCTTTAAGGGTTTATTCAGGATTATTGCTGCACAATGGCGCCCAATTCATCATCCGGTGCCGTTGTTATGGATGCCAATATCGTTGTGCTGAATCGAGGATACGATCAGACCTTTCAGACCAGGGAGCAGTCGCTTATCGAGACCCTGGCTGGCTACGGCGAACTGGCGGTCTCCTTCTCCGGTCGACTGGAGTCCTGCTACAGCATGGATCTGTGCCGCGCCAGCGGTATCCGGATCCGCGCCATCACTCTGGACAGCCCGACCCGCAGCCGCAAGGAAGTGGCCCGTGCCAAACGTTACTGCCAGCGTTACGGCATCGAGCAGCGGGTCATCAAGACCGATGAGATGATCTTCTGCGATCACCTGCGCCACCTCAACGAGGTGATCGATCCGGTGCGTTACATCTGTCACCTCACCGCACTGGAAACCGACTGGAGTCACCTGCCCATGCTGCTGCCGGCGCCGGTCGAGGAGCTGCGGGAGTATCTGCGTCGCTTCGGCAGCCTGCCGGACAACACCCTCTGGCTGTTCGCCAAACAGGGCATGACCCACAGGGACTTTCGCTACGGCTTCAACAAGCGTCAGCTGGGACGCTGGGGCAAGAGTGCCCATGGCTGCCTGAGCCACCGCTTCTCCGATCCCGAGCTGGTGGATCGCCGTCATCTGCGGATGGTGGACATGGCGGAGCAGATGCTGGCCGACATGGGGTTGGAGGAGGCGCAGGTGTTTTTCCATACCCTGGGCGATCGGGCCACCACCCTGGCCCGGGTACGGCTGCCGGCCCGGTTGCGAGCCCGGGCGTTCGATCTGCAGCCGGATATCCTCACCGCCCTCAAGAGCACGGCGTTCGATCTGGTGACCCTGGACATGATGCCGGCGGAGGAGCGTCAGGAGCTGGTGGTCTAGGCAGCCGAGGGCAGGAACGTGAGTGCGGTCATAGGCAAGGTGCGGTGGACTCTTTATACTGACGCCCTTTTCCATCGACGCGAGTCATCACCCTATGAAACCCTTGTCCCGTCTGCTGGTTGCCCTCTGCTTGTCGCCCCTGCTGGCACAGGCCGCCCCGCTCACCCAGGTGACCCTGCCGGATGGTCGCCAGGTGCAGCTCAACGATGACTTCACCTGGGAATACCTGCTGCTCAAGCCCGCCGCCGACGGCAGCGCGGTGCAGGGCACGGTGGCCGTGCCGGTGCTGACCGAGCAGGCGATGAACAACCCGGATCTGCTGGCCCAGGCCGTCAAGGACGGGATCGGCGTCAAGCTCGCCAAGCTGGAGGGCTCGGATCCTCTGCAACTGCAATTCATGGTGAGCAACACCGGCACCCGCAACGTGGTGCGGGTGCGCGGCAGCATCACCCTGTTCAGCGAACAGGGGGCCCAGCTGGTCAAGCAGGAGGCCCGCTTCTGGGTTGGCGAGAACCGTCTGCCGGAGTCCTATCTGCGCAAGGGCCAGCAGCGCCCCTCCATGGTACTCGAGGTGCCGCGCCCGGCCGGTCTCACCGGCAAACCCCTGGTGCGGGTCGAGATTGAGGAAGTGGAGTTCCGCTGATCCCTCATGCAACAGGCTCCTTCGTGGAGCCTGTCTTGATTGTTAACCCGGTAACCGCCAGCAACAGTTGCTTACATCTGACATGGTTTGGCAACAGCTTGCCGCTCGGCATTTCTCCCCGTCCTCTGCACAATGACCCCATTCCAGCTAGGTCTCAACTAGCTCAACGATGGAGTCATCAAAATGAAAAAAGTTGCACTTTCTGTTCTGGTTCTGGCCGGTTTCGCTTCTACTTCCGCTCTGGCTGAGGATGCCTTCAGCTACGCCAAAGGCGGTCTGACTTGGGCGCACACCAAGTCAGACTACATTGGCGGCAAAGATAGCAACAACCGCGACTTCGGCGGTCTGAACCTGGATCTCTCCAAGAGCTTCGGCTCCAACTTCTACGGTCGTCTGGGCAGCGAGTACACCTCCCGCAACAGCGGCAACGACAGCATGGGCATCTCCAGCTTGGGTCTGGGTGTCTACACCCCACTCAGCACAGGTCTGAACCTGTATGGGGAAGCGGGCCTGATGGGCTACACCATGGAACGTCAGGTGGCTGCCAACGTCAAAGACAGCGGCTGGGACGTCATCACCCGCAAGAACAGCGGCAGCATGTACGGTGAGGCCGGCCTGCGCTACGACATCGGCGCCGTCGAGCTCTCCACCGCCTACCGCTACGCCAACATGACCGACGACATGCACGATTTCAAAGTGGGCGCTGCCTACAAGGTGAGCCAGAACCTGGCCCTCACCGCCGACTACACCTATCGTAAGTGGGATCTGCAACAGGGTTCCATCACCAGCCTGGGTGTGAAGTACAGCTTCTAATCATCCTTCCTGTAGTGTCTTCATTTTTACCCATGACTTCGGTCATGGGTTTTTTCATTTCCGGTTGATCCACCCTTCACCCTTGCGCCGTATCAGTCTGCAATAGTTATACAACTTCCGTTTTTTTGTATAACTGCTATAACTGATTCAGACTTATACAAGGAGTGATGACATGTACAAGATCAAGGTTGGTATCAGCGCCTGCCTGCTGGGGCAGGAGGTTCGGTTCGACGGGGGTCACAAGCGTTCCAGCTTCTGCGAGCGGGATCTCGGTGCCCACTTTGACTATCACCCCGTCTGTCCCGAGATGGCCATTGGTCTCGGCGCGCCCCGCGCCGCCATCCGGCTGGTGAAGCGCCACGGCGAGATCCGTGCCGAGGCGAGCAACGGCAGCTTCGATGTCACCGACCAGCTCATCGCCTTCAGCGAGCAGAAGGCGCGCCAGCTCGACTTCATCTCCGGCTACATCCTCTGCGCCAAATCCCCCAGCTGCGGCATGGAGCGGGTGCGGATCTATGGCGCCAACAACGAGGGGAGTGCCAAGGAGGGGATCGGTCTGTTTGC
Organism: Aeromonas sp. R5-3; assembly: GCF_040908225.1. NCBI lineage: Bacteria > Pseudomonadati > Pseudomonadota > Gammaproteobacteria > Aeromonadales > Aeromonadaceae > Aeromonas > Aeromonas sp. R5-3. Next base: position 197,632 of record NZ_JBFODH010000029.1, read on the forward strand.
CAAGGCGTTGATGGAGGCCAATCCCCTGCTGCCGGTGGAGGAAGATGGCCGCCTGTGCGATCCCATCCTGCGGGAGAACTTCGTGTTGCGGGTCTTTGCCTACCACGACTGGCAGCAGCTCTGTGCGCGCGGCATCACCGCCTCTGCGCTGATCCGTTTCCACTCCCGCTACAAGTATCTGGTGCTCTCCCACGCCACCACCCACTATCGGGCGCTCGGCAAGCTGCTCGGCAACCTGGCCAGGGCCGACCTGCAGCAGGTGGCCGACAGCTACATCAAGGGGTTGATGGCGGCGCTGACCCTGCGGGCCAACCGACGCAGCCACACCAATGTGCTGATGCACCTGCAAGGCTACTTCAAGCGGGTGCTGACCCCGGCCCAGAAGCAGGAACTGTGCGACACCATCGACAAATACCGTACCGGTGTCTTCCCCTTGCTGGTGCCGCTCACCCTGATCCGCCACTACCTGCGCGAATACCCCAACCCCTATCTCGCCGAGCAGGTGTACCTCAATCCCCATCCCGACACGCTGAAACTGCGCTACGGGCTCTGAATATGCTGTGCAGGCCCCGGCGGATGGCCGGGGCCTCTCCCTCAACCTTTGTTGGATGCCGTTATGTCTGATTTACCGCACGCCGCTTCTCCTTCGCCGGAGGAGGGGATCTACCCCATTCGCGAGGTCTCCCGCCTCACCGGCGTCAACGCCGTGACCCTGCGCGCCTGGCAGCGCCGCTACGGGCTGGTGCAACCGGCCCGCACCGAGAAGGGCCACCGCCTCTACAGCGAGCAGGATATTTGCCAGATAGGCGAGATCCTGAGCTGGCTGGAGCGGGGGGTGAGCATCGGGCAGGTGAAGGGGCTCCTGAGCGAACCCCAAGCCCAGCCGGTGAGCGATCACTGGCAGCAGACCCTGGAGCAGTTCAGTCAGGCGCTGCTCGCCTTCAACCAGCGCAAGGCGGAAGCTGAGCTCAACGACCTGCTGGCGAGCTACCCGTTCGAACTGGTGCGCAGCCGGGTGCTGCAGCCGCTACTGGAGCGGCTGCTGGGGTTGTGGCGCGAGCGTCCCGATGGCGAACTGCTGCAACAGGTGTGGCTGGGCTGGCTGCACACCCGCTTCGCCCGCCACCTGATCGAGCAGGAGAAGGGCGTGCCGGTCACCCTGGCGAGCTGGGGACAGGTCGGCCCGCTCGACCTGGTCTGGGCCGCCTACGAGCTGATCGGTCAGGGCCATGAGGTGCAACTGCTGGGGGCGGTGGAGCCGCGCCATGCCAGCCTGCTGGAGGGGCGTGCCGTGACCCCCTGGCTGGTGCTGCTGGGGGCCGGCCTTGGCAAGCCGGATCTGGCTGCCGGCTGGCCCGCCGCTACCCGTTTCTTTGGCGAGCTGGGACGCCTCTACGATGGTGAGTGGCTGCAAGTCCACGGCTGGCAGGCGAGCCTTGCCGAGGCGATGGCAGACATGCCTGTGGCGGCAGGTGCCAGCGGACGCGGGAGGAAAAAATCATGAAGCTGGTCTGGTTTCGCAATGATCTGCGCCTGGCCGACAACCCGGCCTTGCGTCACGGTTGCGCCAATGATGAACCGGTCGCCGCGCTCTTTATCCTCTCCCCCACCCAGTGGCGGCAGCACAAGCTGGCCCCCGTCCGTCAGCGTTTTCTGCTGGCCCAGGTCGATGCGCTGGGCCGCGAGCTGGCGGCGCTCGGCATCCCGCTGCATCTGCTGCGAGTGGAGACTTTTGCCGAGGTGCCGGCGGAGCTGGCAGATCTTGGCCGCGAGCTGGGGGTAACCCAGCTCTACGCCAATCAGGCCATCGAGATCGACGAGCTGCGCCGGGATCAGGTCGTCACTACCGCGCTGGCGGAACAGCAGATTGGTTGTCACTGGTTCAACGGCTGCTGCGTATTGCCGCCCGGGCGGGTGCTGACCGGCTCTGGCGAGATGTTCAAGGTCTTCACTCCCTTCAGTCGCGCCTGGCTCAAGGCCCTCGACGAGGATGGTTTCGTCATTCATCGGGTGCCTGCACCCCGTGGGGAGCCGTTGCCGTGGCAGCCGCTGGCCGAGCGGGACTTCGTGGATGCCGCCCTTGGCGAACTGACGACGGACCCCCGCTGGCCGGTGGGGGAGGCCGAGGCCAGCCGCCGTCTGAATGACTTTCTGGAGCAGGCGGTGCTCGACTATGGCGAGACCCGGGATTTCCCTGCCATCGCGGGCACCTCGGTGCTCTCCCCTTACCTGGCGGCCGGCATCATCAGCCCGCGCCAGTGCGTGGCGGCGCTCCAGCAGCGGCTTGGCTACCGGCCCCAGTCCAAGGCACAGCCCGGTTTTGTCTGGCTCAATGAGCTCATCTGGCGCGAGTTCTATCGCCACCTGCTGGTGCTGATCCCGACCCTTTCCATGAATCGGCCCTTCAAGCCGGAAACATCGGCCCTGCCGTGGAGCTGGGATCCGGATGCCTTCGCCGCCTGGTGCGAGGGGCGTACCGGCTACCCCATCGTCGATGCGGCGATGCGCTGCCTCAACGCCACCGGCTGGATGCACAACCGGCTGCGGATGATAGTGGCGAGCTTTCTCACCAAGGATCTCCATATCCACTGGCGGCTCGGGGAGGATTACTTCATGAGCCGGCTCATCGACGGCGACCTGGCGGCCAACAACGGCGGCTGGCAGTGGGCGGCGGGGACCGGGGCCGATGCGGCGCCCTATTTTCGGGTGTTCAACCCCACCACCCAGGGGCAACGATTTGATCCGCAAGGGGAGTTCATTCGTACCTGGGTCTCTGAGCTGGCTGATCTGCCTGCCGCCTATCTGCACCAGCCCCACGACTGGTTGCGGCTCAAGGGGCGGCACGATTATCCGGCCCCCATGGTGGATCACGCCGTTGCCCGAGTGAGAGCCATCGAGATGTTTCGCGCCCTGGAGAAATAGCATGGATGAGTCGCTGGCCCGCTTTGTGGCCCTCTATCAGCAGCTAAACCTAGATGAGTTGCACCGTTTGCCGGAGGTCTACGCAAACGAGGTGGTCTTTACCGATCCTGCTCATCGCATCGAGGGGCTGGCGGCGCTTACCGACTATTTTGCCGTCCTCTACCAGCGTCTGGCCTACTGCCGCTTCGTCATCACCAGCCAGCTGCTGCAGGGGCGCCAGGCCTGGCTCGGCTGGACCATGACTTTCTCCCATCCCAGATTGCGTGGCGGTGCGCCGGTGACGGTGGAGGGGGCAACCCGCCTCGAGTTCGACGAGACGGGCAAGGTGTGCCTGCATCGGGATTATTTTGACCTTGGCGCCATGCTCTACGAGCAGTTGCCGCTGCTTGGGTCCGTGGTGCGCACCATCAAGGGGAGGCTGGGCGCATGAGCGGCCGGGTGCTGATCACCGGCGCCACCTCCGGTATCGGCTATCAGCTGGCGCTCGATTATCGGCGCGCCGGCTGGCAGGTGTGGGGTTGCGGGCGCGATGGCGAGCGGCTGCTGGCTCTGGGGCGCCACGGTATCACGCCGCTGCAGTTTGACGGGCGCGATGCAAACGCCGTGAGCGAGGCGGCCGCCGGCTTGCCATGGATCGATCTGCTGATCCTCAATGCCGGCAACTGCGAGTACATGACGGTGGACGAGGGGTTTGACGGCGCCCTGTTTGCTAGGGTCATCGAGACCAACCTCGTTGCCACCGGCCATGCCCTGGCTGCCTTCTTGCCGCTGCTGGGGGCGGGCGGGCGCCTTGCCATCGTCAGCTCGTCGGTGAGCTGGCTGCCGCTGCCCAGAGCCGAGGCCTATGGCGCCTCCAAGGCGGCCCTCGACTATCTGGCGGATACCTTGCGTCTGGATTTGGCCGGCAAAGGGATTGGGGTGACCCTGATCCGCCCCGGCTTTGTCCAGACCCCGCTCACCGCCAAAAATGATTTTCCCATGCCCTGCCTGGTGACGGTGGAAGAGGCTTCCCGCGCCATCATGGCGGGGCTCGCCGCCGGTCGCCACCAGATCCACTTTCCCCGCCGTTTCATCTGGTTGCTGCGCCTGCTCGGTGCGCTGCCGACGGGGCTCTGGCTGCGCCTTGGCCGCGCACTCGTATCGAAAGGACGCCCTTCATGAAGAAAAAGATCGCCATCGTCGGCTCCGGTATTTCAGGTCTGACCGCCGGTTTCCTGCTCCACAAGCTGCACGACATCACCCTGTTCGAGGCGGCGCCGACCCTGGGTGGCCACACCGCCACGGTCGATGTGGAGCAGGCGGGGCGCCACTATGCCATCGACACCGGCTTCATCGTCTTCAACGACCGCACCTACCCCAACTTCCTCAAGTTGCTGGAACGGATCGGGGTGGCGCGCCAGCCGGCCGAGATGAGCTTCTCGGTGAAAAGCCCGCAGGGGCTGGAGTACAACGGCCACAACCTGGATACCCTGTTCGCCCAGCGCAGCAACCTGCTGAGCTCACGCTTCTACGGCTTCGTCGCCGAGATCCTGCGCTTCAATCGGGAGGCGCGGGCCTGGTTGGCCGATGGGCAACATCAGGGGGCCGGCCTCGAGCTGACCCTGGGGGATTTTCTGCAGGTGGGGGAGTTCAGCGACTACTTTGCCCGCCACTACATCTTGCCGATGGGGGCTGCCATCTGGTCGTCGACGCTGGCCGATATGCGTGCCTTTCCGCTGGGCTTCTTCCTGCGCTTTTTTGCCAACCACGGCTTGCTCGAGGTGGCCAACCGGCCCCAGTGGTATGTGATCCCGGGTGGCTCGCGGGAATACATAGGCCCGCTGACGGCGGGTTGGCAGGCACACATACGCCTGGCCTGCCCGGTGCAGGGGATCCGGCGTCAGGCGGACGGGGTACTGATCCAGAGCCGCCATGGCGAGGAGCGGTTTGACGAGGTGATCCTCGCTTGTCACAGTGATCAGGCGCTGGTCCTGCTGACGGACCCGGGCGAGCGGGAGCAGGCCATTCTCGGCGCCATGCCCTATCAGGCCAACGATGTCTGGCTGCACACCGATGCGCGCTGCTTGCCTACCCGTCGCAAGGCATGGGCCAGCTGGAACTATCTGCTCGATGGCAACGACGGGGCGCGGCCGCTGGTGAGTTACAACATGAATATCCTGCAGGGGGTGAGCTCGCCAGAGCCCTTCTGCGTCAGCCTCAATCCGCAAGGCAAGGTGGACGAGTGCAAGGTGCTGCGCCGCTTCGTCTATCATCATCCGGTGTTCAATCAGGCCTCCATCGCCGCCCAGCAGCGGCGGGCCGAGATCTGCGGCCAGCAGCACACCCACTTCTGCGGCGCCTACTGGTACAACGGCTTTCACGAAGACGGGGTGCGCAGCGCCCTGGACGTGGCCAAGCGCTTTGGAGCCGAGCTATGAACGATGCAGCCCTGATACAGGAGGCGAGTGTCGAGGCCATGACCGGCACCCTCAGCGCCATCTGGCAGGGGTCGGTGCGCCATCGTCGCTTCACACCGCGCGCCCATGCCTTCTCCTACAACCTCTTCATGCTGGGGCTGGATCTCGACGAGCTGCCACAACTCGATCGCGGGCGCTGGTTCGGGGTGGAGCGAGCAGGGCTGCTCTCGTTTCGCCGTGACGACTACCTGCGCGGCAGCGATGGGCCTCTCAAGCAGGCGGTGTGGCAGAAGGTGAGTGAACTGGGTGGCGATGCCGAACCCGAGGGGCGGGTGCTGCTGCTTGGCAACGTGCGTTGCCTCGGTTTCTACTTCAGCCCGGTCAACTTCTACTTCTGCTACCGGCAGGGGGATGCACGCTATCTGCTGGCGGAGGTGTCGAATACCCCCTGGAACGAGCGTCACTACTACCTGCTGGATCTGGCGGCGCTGGCCCCCCACGACAAGGATTTTCACGTTTCCCCCTTCATGGGGCTGGCGATGCGCTACCACTGGCGCATTCGCCCGCCCGCGCAGGAGACACTGATCCACATCGAGAGCCACCCCGTATCCGGTGAAGCCAAGCTGTTTGACGCCACCCTGGCGCTGCGCCGGGCGCCGCTGTCGTGCAAGGGGTTGGCGGCCCTGCTGGTCCGCTGGCCCTGGATGACCATGAAGGTGCTGCTCGGGATCTACTGGCAGGCCCTGCGTCTTTTTATCAAACGAACTCCCATTTTCACCCATCCGGAGAGCCGCTAATGGAACTTGTGCAATCAACCCTCTCTGCCTCTTTCATCGACAAGGGGGCCAGGCAACTGCTGCTCAATCTGCTGGGGCGCCTCGAACACGGCCAGCTGCTGCTGTGGGATGGCGGCGAGCGTCACAGTTTTGGCGTGGCGGGCACCGACCTGCACGCCGAGCTGGTGGTGCAGGATCCGGCCTTCTATCGCCGCCTGCTGCTGGGGGGCAGCATCGCCGCCGGGGAAACCTGGGTGGAGGGGCTCTGGACCAGCCCGGATCCGGTGGCGCTGGTGCGGCTGCTGGCCCGCAACTTGGCGCTGCTCGACTCCCTTGAGCGGCGCCTCGGCTGGCTCAGCTTCCCGTTCAACAAGGTGCGTCACTGGCTTAACCGCAATACCCTGACCGGGTCGCGCTCCAACATCGCCGCCCACTATGATCTTGGCAACAGCCTCTATCAGGGCTTTCTCGATAGCCATATGCAGTACTCGAGCGCCATCTATCCCCATGCCGATGCCAGCCTGGAGGAGGGGCAGCAGGCCAAGCTGCGCACTATCTGCGAGCGACTGGCACTGGGGCCAGACGATCATCTGCTGGAGATCGGCACCGGCTGGGGCGGCCTCGCCGTCTATGCGGCCCGCCACTACGGCTGCCGGGTGACCACCACTACCATCTCCCGGGCCCAGCACGACTATGCCAAGGAGTGGATCGCGCGGGAGAGGCTGGGGGATCGCATCACCTTGCTGCTGGAGGATTACCGCAAGCTGGAGGGCCGCTATGACAAGCTGGTCTCCATCGAGATGATCGAAGCGGTGGGCCACGCCTTCCTGCCCGATTATTTCCGCCAGCTGTCGCGGCTGCTCAAACCCGGTGGCCGCCTGCTCATTCAGGCCATCACCATTGCCGATCAACGCCATGCCCAGTACCTGCGCGGGGTTGATTTCATCCAGCGTTACATCTTCCCCGGCGGCTGCCTGCCGAGCGTCTCCCAGATGGCGGGGCTGCTGGCGCGCGAGACCGACATGCAGTTGGTGCGGCTGCACGATCACGGCCACCACTACGCCCGCACGCTGGCTGATTGGTGCGAGCGCTTCCTGGCGCTGGCGCCCGAGCTGCCAGCTCTTGGCTACAGCCAGGACTTCATTCGGTTATGGCACTTCTATTTCGCCTACTGCGAGGGGGGCTTCTGGGAGCGCACCATCAGCCTGGTGCAGCTGGAAGCGGCCAAACCGGGCCCACTCGGCTGGAGTGGGGATCTGCCCGTCGGCGGTCGCTGATCATGTGGCAGTGGGCCCATCTGCTGGGGTTCAACCTCTACTGGTTGCTGGCGGTGAAGTGGCAGCAGCCGGGCCCGCTGCTGGTAATGCTGCTGCTCCACTTTCTCTGCTCTCCCCGCCGCTGGCACGACTGGCGGCTCATCCCGGTTGCCCTGGCCGGCAGCCTGCTCGATGCCCTGCTCTGGCAGCTCGGGCTGTTTGATTTCAACGCCGGTTTTCCGCTCTGGCTGGTGCTGCTCTGGTGCGGCTTTGCCCTGACGCTCTGCCACGGCCTGCGTTGGCTGCGGCCCTTGCCGCGCTGGCAGCAGGGGCTGTTTGGCATGGTCGGCGGCAGCTCCTCCTATGTGGCGGGTGCCGCCATGGGGGCAGTACACTTACCTTGGGGCATCGGGATCAGTGCGGCACTGCTGGCGGTGATCTGGATGTGGTGGTTACCCGTACTCCTGTGGGTAACGGTCAAGCTGGAGGGTGAAGCGAGATGAACACCTTTTCGACCGACACCTTGTTGTTTTCCAAGTGGACCAAAGAGAGCCAGCACGAGCTGACCGAGCGTTTCTATCTGGTGGTGGCCTGTCAGCGCGATGCGCAGGGGCAGCTGCAGCAGGTGGTGATGCAGGACATCAACACGCTGCTGGAACAGGAGATGGACTGGCATGAACTCGAAGATCCCGCCCATTGGCACATGGGGTGGAATTAGCCTGCTGCTGGCAGGCTTGAGCCTACCGCTGACCCCTTTCGCCCAGACCGGGCAAGCCCTGATCACCCCCTGGCAGCAGCTGCACCCGGTCGGGCGCGGCGAGATGAGCTGGCTCTGGTTCAAGCTCTATGACGCCACCCTCTACAGCGAGAACGGCCGCTATCGGCCGGGCCACTATCCTCAGGCGCTCAGCCTCACCTACGCCAGAGCCATCGAACGGGAAGATCTGTTGAGCGCCACCGCCGCCGAGTGGCAGCGACTGGGGCTTGGCAGCGAGCAGCAGCGCCAGGAGTGGCTTGGCCGGCTCGCCGCACTCTGGCCCGATGTTCGGGCGGGCGATCGGCTCACCTTCTATGTCGACAAGGGCGGCGCGGGCCATTTCTGGTGGCGGGACAAGCCGCTCGGCACCCTCGCCGATCCGCAATTTTCGGCGGCCTTTCTTGCCATCTGGCTGGCAGAAGGGAGCCGCGATCCGGCGCTTACCCGCAGCCTGCGAGGAGAGTTCTGATGCAAAAGGGATTCATGAAATACATCCGCACCTGGCGCTACCTGCTGTTGTTGCCGCTACTGCTGTTGGCTGGTTGCGGCAGCAGTCTGGAGGAGTATCGCGGTCAGGGCCCCGAGTGGGATCTCGCTCGCTTCTTCAATGGCAAGCTGACGGCGCACGGTCTGGTGACCGATCGCAGCGGCGAGGTGACCAGCCGTTTTCGGGTAGAGATGCGCGGGCACTGGCAGGGGGACAAGGGGGAGCTGTTCGAGCAGTTCTATTTTGACGACGGGCGCCAGCAGACCCGCACCTGGTTTTTGAGCAAGGGGGCGGATGGTCACTGGCGCGGCACGGCTGCCGACGTGGTGGGGGAGGCGGTAGGCAAGACGGCAGGCTTTGCCCTCAACTGGCGCTATCAGCTCGATCTGGCGCTGCCTGACGGCAGCGTGGTGCGGGTGAGTTTCGATGACTGGATGTATCTGCTGGATGAAAATCGCCTGCTCAACCGGGCCGCCATCAGCAAGTTCGGCATCCAGCTGGGGGAGGTGCTCCTCTACATCGAGCGGCAGCCTGAATGAGCCGCCTAGCCCGGCGACTGCTGGGATGATAGCCGCACGCTATCAATCAGTTAGATCTTAACTATTACCTTTTGAGTCTGATGAGTTCTAAGATGACCAGGTCGTCAAATCTGGAGGTGAAACATGAAGAGTCCGATTGGTCTTGATACCGTTCAATCACAAGCGTTGGCCGCCGAGCTGAACAAGTTGCTGGCCAGCTACCAGATCCTTTACATGAACGTTCGCGGCTTCCACTGGAACATCCGCGGCAACCAGTTTTTCGAGCTGCACCTGAAGTTCGAAGAGATTTACAACGACCTGCTGCTGAAGGTCGATGCGCTGGCCGAGCGCATCCTGACCCTGGATGGCGTGCCGCTGCACAGTTTCAGCGACTACCTGAACGTTTCCGCCATTGCCGAGCAGAAGGGGTTGCACGACGGTCGTGCCTGCGTCGAATCCCTGCTGGAGAGTTTCCGCGAGTTGCTGGTGGTCCAGCGCCGCATCCTGGGGCAGGCCGCCGATGCCGGTGATGAAGGGACTGCGTCCATTCTCTCCGACTATGTGCAGCAGCAGGAGAAACTGGTCTGGATGCTGCGCGCTTACCTGGCCTGATAGCCAACCAGGCCGGATACTGCGAAGTATGCCGGCTTGATGAAGTGAAGGGCTGGATCTGCCAGACCAGACGCCAGCCCAACCCGTTCCCTTACCGTGTTCTGTTGCAAACCTGAGTTGTCTCTCCTTTTATCCACCCGCTTGCCGCCCTGTTTGGGCGGCTTTTTTTGTTTTTGATCTGCATCAATGAAAATTGAATTGGCAAATTGAATGCCTATTAAGTTTTCCACGAGGGGAATAGAATCGCCACAAAACAAACAACTGAAATGTCCAATTAGGAGAGGCATGATGTTTTGTGTGCAATGTGAACAGACAATTCGTACCCCGGCAGGCAACGGCTGCGCCTATGCACAAGGTATGTGTGGCAAGACGGCAGAAACCTCGGATCTGCAGGATGTGCTGATCTATACCCTGCAAGGGCTCAGCGCCTGGGCGCTGGCCGCCCGCGAGCACGGCATCGTCGACAGCGAGATCGATGCCTTCGTGCCCAAGGCCTTCTTCGCCACCCTCACCAACGTCAACTTCGATTCCGCCCGCATCGTGGCCTATGTCAATCAGGCGCTGGCCTATCGCCAGCAGCTGGCTGCCAAGCTGGCACCGCTGGCGGTGCAGGCCGACACACTGCCTGCTGCCGCCCGTTTCGAGCCGGGTAGCGAGCTGCTGGAACAGCTGGCCCAGGCACCGCAGACAGCGGTCAACCGCGGCAAGAACGAGGTCAACGAAGACATCATGGGGCTGCGCCTGCTCTGCCTCTACGGCCTCAAGGGCGCCGCCGCCTACATGGAGCACGCCCGGGTGCTGGATCAGCAAGACAGCGAGGTAGCCGCCGAATTCCACCGCATCATGAGCTGGCTCGGTACGGATCCGAGCGATCTGGATCCGCTGTTCAAGTGCGCCATGGACATTGGCCTGCTCAACTTCAAGATCATGGAGATGCTGGATCTCGGTGAAACCACCGCCTTCGGCCACCCCGAGCCGACTCAGGTACGCGTCACTCCGGTACCGGGCAAGTGCATCCTGGTCTCCGGTCACGACATGGTGGATCTCAAGCTCATCCTGGAGCAGACCAAGGGGACCGACATCAAGGTCTACACCCATGGCGAGATGCTGCCGGCGCTGGCCTACCCCTTCTTCAAGCAGTACCCGCACCTGGTGGGCAACTACGGCTCCGCCTGGCAGAACCAGCAGAAGGAGTTTGCCAACTTCCCGGGCGCGGTGGTGATGACTTCCAACTGCATCATCGACCCGAACGTGGGCAACTACTCGGATCGCATCTTCACCCGCTCCATCGTCGGCTGGCCGGGCGTGACCCATCTGGAAGGGGAGGATTTCTCCGCCGTGATCGCCAAGGCGCAAGCGCTGGAAGGCTTCAAGCACGTTGAGCTGGAGCACTTCATCACCATCGGCTTTGCCCGCAACGCCCTGATGCAGGCTGCCCCGGCGGTGATCGACAAGGTCAAGGCCGGCGAAATCAGCCACTTCTTCTTGGTCGGTGGCTGTGACGGTGACCGTGCCGAGCGCGCCTACTACACCGAGTTTGCCAAGGCGATCCCGCAGGACAGCCTGCTGCTCACCCTGGGCTGCGGCAAGTACAAGTTCAACAAGCTCGATTTCGGCGACATCGGCGGCATTCCCCGTCTGCTGGATGTGGGTCAGTGCAATGATGCCTACTCTGCCATCCAGCTGGCGCTGGCGCTCTCCGAAGCGTTCGAGTGCGGCGTCAACGATCTGCCGCTGACCCTGGTGCTCTCCTGGTTCGAGCAAAAGGCCATCGTCATTCTGCTCACCCTGCTGGCGCTGGGTGTGAAGGACATCCGCACCGGCCCGACTGCCCCAGCCTTCCTCACCCCGGCCCTGCTCAAGGTGCTGGAGGAGCAGTTTGGTCTGAAAGGTACCACCACCGCAGAAGCCGATCTGGCCGAGATCCTGGCGGCCTGAGCAAAGAGACAGCCTTACACGCTCAGCATGTTGTAAGCCTTTGGCGAGCCTGATGGCTCGCCTTTTTTTAGCGACCCCTTTCCTACATTTTTCAACAAGAGGAGCCTTGCGATGACCTCCCTCACCCTCACCCTCAGGTGCATCGGCCGCCGGGCGGATACCCACGACGTGGCGAGCTGGCAGTTCGTGCCTCAGACGGGCAGCCTGCCTGCCGTGCTGGCCGGCCAATGTGTGACCCTGCACACCGAGATTGACGGCAAGCCCCACTGCCGTGCCTATACCCTCTCCTCCAGCCCGCGGGATCCTTTCTGGCAGGTCACCATCAAGGATGTAGGACTGGTCTCCCACCATCTGCACCAGACCCTGCAGGTGGGGGATGAGATCCGGGTTGATGGCCCGTTCGGCGACTTCAATCTGATGGCCTTGCCCTGCGAGCGGCCGCTGCTCTTGAGCGCCGGTTCCGGCATCACCCCCATGTGGGCCATGCTGCGGGACGAGCTGACCAAACGGCCGGATGCCGATATTCGCTTCATTCACAGTGCCCGCTCGCCAGAGGATGTGATCTTCGCAGACGACTTGGCTGCGCTGGCCGCGGCCCATGCCGGCGTGCGCCACGCGTTAGTGCTGGAGAAAGTAGGGGACGAGGCGCCGGCGGTTTATCCCTGGGTTGGCCGGCTCAGCCCAGAGATGCTCAAGGAATTGGCACCGGATCTATTGAGTCGCCACGTCTATCTGTGCGGCCCAACCCCTTACATGGAGGCAGTGAGCGAAATGCTGGCCGGGCTCGGCCTGCCGGCAGCGCAGTTGCACCAGGAGTCGTTCGGCCTGCCTGCTGGAACATCGAGTGCGGCGCCAGTTGCGGCCGGCAGCGACCACTTCTGGCTGACCCTCAAAAAGAGCGGCAAGAAGGTGAAGATACTGCCGGGGCAGACCCTGCTGGCGGCGCTGGAGGGGGCGGGGGAGACCATGATGGCAGCCTGCCGCGCCGGGGTGTGCGGCGCCTGTCGCTGCACCACGGAGGGCGAGATCGAGCGCCAGAGCGTGATGACTCTCAGCCCGCAGGATCTGGAGAGTGGGGTGGTATTGGCCTGCTCCTGCACCGTCAGGGGGGATGTTTGCGTCGACTATTGAGGGAAGGTAATGGGCACCCTGCTCTTTTCGCTAAGAAGCAAGGCGGGTAGACTCAACCTCAGTTTCAGTCGAACGCGGGATAAAAAATGACAATTCTGGTCACAGGGGGCGCCGGCTATATCGGCTCCCACACCCTGGTTGAGTTATTGAACGCCGGGCAACAGGTTGTGGTGCTGGACAACCTCTCCAACTCCTCCCCCGAGTCGCTCAAGCGGGTCGAGCGTATCACCGGCAAGCCGGTTATCTTCGTCGAAGGGGATGTGCTGGATCGGACTTGCCTGCAACAGCTGTTTGCCGCCCATAAGATCGAGTCGGTGATCCATTTCGCCGGGCTCAAGGCGGTTGGCGAGTCGAGCCAGATCCCGCTCACCTATTACCAGAACAACATCACCGGCACCCTGGTGTTGTGCGAAGAGATGGCAAAAGCCGGCGTGTTCCGGCTGGTATTCAGCTCCTCGGCCACCGTCTACGGCGATCCGGCCTCGGTACCGCTGCGAGAAGATTTTCCCACCAGCGCGACCAACCCTTATGGCCGCTCCAAGCTGATGGTGGAGGAGATCCTGCGGGATCTCTCCAAATCCGATCCCCGCTGGGCCATCGTGCTGTTGCGCTACTTCAACCCGGTCGGCGCCCACGAGAGCGGCCTTATCGGGGAAGATCCCAACGGTATTCCCAACAACCTGCTGCCCTATATCAGTCAGGTGGGGGTGGGCAAGCTCAAGGAGCTGGGGGTGTTTGGCAACGATTACCCGACGCCGGACGGTACCGGGGTGCGCGATTACATCCATGTGGTGGATCTCGCCATTGGTCACCTCAAAGCGCTGGCGCGCATCGCGTCGGATACCGGCGTCTTTACCTACAACCTGGGGACCGGTCAGGGCTATTCGGTGCTGGAGATGATCAAGGCATTTGAAGCGGCCAGCGGCCGTACCATTCCCTACCAGATCAAGCCCCGTCGCCCCGGCGACATCGCCGAGTGCTGGGCCGAGCCGCACAAGGCTCGTGCCGAGCTGGGCTGGCAGGCCGAGCGCGGTCTGGAGCGGATGATGGTGGATACCTGGCGCTGGCAAAGCCAGAACCCGAACGGTTATGGCCCTGCTGCGAAGCCGTGATCAAGGGTCATGCGTTGCTCGGGAACCTCATTTATTCATATAAACTCGGGTCCCTGCGCTGCTCTTCGCCTTGCTGACAGCTTCTCGCGACGGCCCATCAGGCCTGATGGTTTGCAGCATGAATAGCAAAACGCCCCGGCATGCCGGGGCGTTTTTTATATGCCTGAGCGGGATTACTGAATGCTCTTGCCGGCGCGCACATCCTTGATGAGGCCTTTCAGGCTGGCCAGATCACGCGGTGCGCCGCGTAGGATCTGATCGCCGATGATGAAGGCCGGGGTGCCCGAGATGCTCATTGCTTCGGCCAGCGCCCGGTTGGTACCGAGATTCTGATCGATGCTGCCATCCTTGATCTTGGCTTCAACCTTGCTCCAGTTGACGCCAGCTGCTTCCGCCAGCTGCTTCACCTGTGCCTCGTCGGCCAGCGGGCCCTGATGGGCGTACAGCTTCTCGTGGAAGGCCTGGTACTTGTCGGGCTGACCCAGCTGTACCGCCAGGGCGGCACGAGCGGCGAAGTAGGAGGTCTCGCTCAGGATCGGGAACTGTTTGTAGATGTAGCGAATGTCCTTGTCTTCCGCCAGCAGCTGCTTGATCAGCGGGTGGGCGCGTTTGCAGTAGCCGCAGTTGTAGTCGAAGAATTCGACCACGGTCAGACTGCCCTTGGGATTACCGGTTTCCGGGTCCTGGTTGCTATAGAGCTGCTTGGCGTGTGCCTTGATCAAGGTCTTGTCGCTCTCGGCCTGCTGGCTCTCCTGCTTGGCGCGCAGGGTGTTGGACATCTCGACCAGGATCTCCGGGTTCTTGACCAGATAGTCGCGCACTATCTGTTCCACGTCGCTCTTGGTCAGTTCGCTCGCCTGAACCGGCGCCGCAAGCAGGGTGGCACCCGTCAGGGCACAAAGCAGGGCATGTTTGATTTTCATAAGTCCATCTTGCTGGGGATTTCGTGATGCTGACTATAGTGGGTGAGTCTGTTTTCAAGTCAAGTTATCTGGTTGAAAAAGCGCTGGTTATGCCCAAATTGTCGACTTTGTGCGTCATTTAGCCCAATAAATCGGCAAACGAGCGGCGAGGGGATTTACAAGGGCGATCGCCATGGGTAATATTCGCCGCACTGTCGCGGAGGGGTGGCAGAGCGGCTGAATGCACCGGTCTTGAAAACCGGCGATGGGCGACCATCCGTGGGTTCAAATCCCACCTCCTCCGCCATTTATTCAGCCAAAAAGGCCATCCGAAAGGATGGCCTTTTTGCTATCTACACTCCAATCTCTTACTTTTCTCTGTATTGCTCGCTGCTTTTATCTTTCATTTAGCCCTCTTGCTAACCGTCATCAAGCGCTTCTGGCCTTTCACGAGCTAATTAATGACATCTTGAAAGTCTGATAAGGCGCTTCATCGAAGAGCTAACCTCATCATTAATATGGAGATACTCCTATTCTCTACGGCACAACGCACATTTTTGTGACAGATTGTGTCGCATGCGAGGCCTTTACTGTATAATCCGCGACCGTTCAGGTCCTGTCACCGCTGTTTAGCTGCCTTGTAGGATGCAGTTCTTGGTCGGCAAGGTAGTAGTAAAAATAACTAAAAGATTCAATAACAATGGGTTGTTGCCTTCGTCTGCGTTGGTGCTTGCGCACTGCCGTCTCTTTTTTGCTATGCATCCAGTGCGCTAATGCCGCTGGAGCACAGTCCTCACCGCTGGATCAGAATGATGTCGAGCAGCGTCAGCGTAGCTTGCTGGAAGAGGCTGCGCGCCAGCGCGACGACGTCGCCCGGCAAACCCAGCTACCCGCCGCGCCAGCAACCCCCACTCCCGAAGCCGCAGGCCCCTGCTTTGTGGTGACTGACATCCGCTTCGAGGGCGCAGGCCAGCTTGATGCGGATGCACGCACCACGCTGACCCATCCGTTTTTACACACCTGTATGGGGTTGCCCCATATCAATGCCTTGATCCGCGATGTCAGCCAGTGGTACCTGGCACAGGGATTTATCACCAGCCGCGCGTTCCTGCCCGAGCAAGATCTGGCCAGCGGTACGCTGATGATTGCCGTGCTGGAAGGGCGAGTGGAGCGCATCGTTGTCGACGGTCAGCCTGACCGGATCACCCGTACCCTTTTTCCGGGTCTGGTGGGGGAGGTGCTCAATCTGCGGGATCTGGAGCAAGGGGTGGATCAGCTCTCCCGCCTGCGCACCCTCTCTTATCAACTGGACATTCAGCCGGGCACGGCGGCGGGCCAATCCATCGTCAACCTGAAAGGGTCGCGCAGACTTCCCTTGCAGGGCAGCCTCGAGTTTGACAACAGCGGACAGCAGAGCACGGGAGAAGAGCAGGGACGGATGTCGCTGAGTGCTGACAACCTGTGGTCACTGGCCGAGCAGTGGAACCTGGGAGGTTCACGCAGCACGGATGGGCGGGCTGCCCATGATGCGACCAGCTGGCAGGCCGGTTTGAGCCTGCCGTATGGCTATTGGCTGTTTGATGCCGGCTATCAGTACAGCGACTATCGCAACGATCTGCTGTCGCGTGGCTATGTGTATGACAGTCGCGGCAACACACGCACCAGCACCGGTACGCTGTCACGCACCCTCTATCGCGATGGTCAGAGCAAGGTGTCCGCCGTGCTGGGGATCACCCACCGGCAAAGCCGCAACTTCATCATGGAGCAGTTGCTGGAGAGCAGCAGCTACCGCCTCTCTTCACTGCGCAGCGGGCTCAACCTGGCGACCCGGGTCGATCATCATTTCTTCACGCTCAATCCGACGCTCACTCTGGGAACGGACTGGTTTGGTGCCGACAGTGACCGCGGCCGGCCGGTTGCTGCTCCCCGGGCCCAGTTTGAGAAGTGGGGGCTGTTTGGCAGTTACAGCACGGCCTGGCAGCAACTGGGCTGGCTCTCGACCTTCTATGGCCAATGGAGCCCTGACACGCTTTACAGCGTGGAGCGGGTCTCGTTGGGGGGGGATGCCTCGGTGCGGGGCTTTAAAGAGCAGAGCCTCAGTGGCGATGTCGGCGGCTACCTGCGCAACGAACTGAGCTGGCAGGCCCAGGTGCCAGCCTGGCTCGGCCAGTGGCGAGGGTGGCTGGCCCTCGACATGGGGCAAGCTGACCTTGGCAACCAAGGTGACCGCTGGCGCGGGATGGTGGGCACGGCCTTTGGCTGGGAGCAGCGCTATCGCCATGTGGCCGGCAACCTCAGCGTGGGGTTCCCGATCAGCGCCCCGGCCTGGCTCAATGCCGATCCCTATGTTGTGAACTACCGCCTGAGCATCAATTTTTAACGGAAACACAGTGATGTCGACACCCAAGTTGCCCCTGACCCTTCGCCTGCTTGCTTACCACCTGAGTGCATTGCTGGCCTTGCAGCCTGCACACCCTGCCTTCGCCGAGGGGATTGCGGTGGCAACGGGCAATACCACGCTCAATCAGGCGGGCAATGGCGTACCGGTTGTCGACATCGCAACGCCCAACGGGGCTGGGGTATCACACAACCTCTACCAGGATTTCAATGTGGCGCAACCTGGCGTCATCCTCAACAACGCCACAGGTCAGCTGACCCAGACCCAGCTCGGCGGGCTTATCCAGAACAACCCTCATCTCACCGGTACGCCGGCCAACGTCATCATCAACGAAGTGATCGGTGCCAATCCCTCTCATTTACAAGGCTATCTGGAGGTGGCGGGTCAACAGGCTGGCGTGGTAGTGGCCAACCCCAACGGCCTGACCTGTGATGGTTGTGGCTTTATCAATACCCCCAATGTCACGTTGTCCACTGGCAAGCCGGTGCTGGATGCCCATGGCCAGCTGCAACTGCTGGATGTGAAACAAGGGGCGTTGACGGTGGGGGGCAAGGGGTTGGATGGCAGCCGTCAGGCGTCGGTCGACCTGATTGCCCGCGCGGTGCAGCTCAACGGTGCCTTGCATGGCAAGGAAGTCAACGTGATCGCCGGGGCCAACACGGTCAACCGGCAGACGGGGGAGATCCGTGCTCAGCAAGGTGAGGGTGTGGTGCCGGAAGTAGCCATCGACACGGCTGCCATGGGGGGCATGTATGCCGGCAAGATCCGGCTGGTGTCGACCGAGCAAGGGGTAGGGGTCAACCTGGCCAATGCGGTGGCAACGCAGGGGGAGCTGACCCTGGATGCCAACGGCAAGATCCGGCTGCGTGACAGCAGCAGTGCCGGCAACCTGCAAGTCAGCAGCCAGGGTGAGTTGGCGGTGGCGGGGGCTATCCACAGCGGTGGTACAGCGAAGCTGGCCGCTGGCGGTGAGTTGACGGCGCAAGATGCCGATATCGCGGCAAAAGGCGATGCCACGTTGCAGGCACGCACACAGCAATTGCAGCGGAGCAAGGTCAGCAGCGGTGGCACCTTGGCGCTGCAGGCGAGCGATGCGTTGGTGGTGCGAGAAGGCGAGTTGCAGGGTGAGAGGCTCCATGCCACGGCGCAACAGTTGGACACCCAGTCGGCACTGACGGCAAAGGACGTGACACTGCAGGCCGAACAGTTGCGTCAGGCGGGCCATGTGCAGGGCACCTCGGTGCGATTGGCGGCGGGTGCGCTACGCCATGAGGGCACGACTCAGGCAGCACAGAACCTGGCTATCGATGCGACGACGCTGGATAACCAGGGAACGTTGAAGAGCGGGCAAGTGATGAGCATCGCGCTCGGAGAGCGAGGCCATAACGCCGGTGAGCTAAGTGCAGGCGACAACCTGGCGATACGGGCTGGTACACGCTGGGAGCAGGGAGAGCAGGGCAAGAGCAACGCAGGTCAGCGCCTGCAACTGCAGGCGCAGCAGGTGAGCCTGGCGGGTGACGTAGGTGCCCCGACGCTAGATATCAACGGCAATGAGCTGACCGTAGCGGGCAAGGTGAAAGGTAACACGGTGCAGTTGCAGGCGGGTGTGCTGACCAACCGGGGCGAGGTGCAGGCGGGGCAGACCCTGAACTGGCAGGGTAGCCGACTGGCCAACAGCGGCACCCTGCAAGGGGACAAACAACTGGTGCTCAAGGGGGATGCCTTGCAGAACCAAGGCACCCTGGCGGGAGGCGACAGCCTGACGTTGCAGGCCGACACCCTCGACAACGAGGGGCGTATCGCCAGTCAGCTGGCGACGCTGACCGGTCGTCAGCTGCGCAGCAGCGGCACCTTGCTTGGGGTCTCCCGGCTGACTCTCAAAGGGGATGAGCTGGCCCTGACGGGGCAGCAGCTGACCGACGGTGAACTGGAGCTGGGCAGCCGATTGCTGCAGTTGAGCGGCCAAAGTCTGGTCGGTGGCCAGGCCAGGGTGACGGCCGAGACAGGCAACTTCGATGGCGCGCTGAAGGCACAGTCGCTGGTGCTGGCGGTCAAGGAGGCAACGAGCGAGGGCAAGCTGCACAGTCGGGAAGGTATTGCGTGGGAAGGGCAACGGCTTGCGACGGGGAGTGCGAGCGAGCTGCTGGCCAACCAGGGCGTGAGCCTGAGCGGCGACCAGCTGGCACTGGGTGGTACGGTTGGTGCGGGCCAGGATATGGCTATCAAGGGCAAGCAGGTGACGCAACATGGCCGGCTGATCAGCGGGCAGATCTTGAATATCGATACCGATGAGTTTCTGCTGGAGGGAGAGACAGAAGCTGCCGCGTTGAATGTTCACAGTAATGAGCTGACCGTAGCGGGCAAGGTGAAAGGCAACGCGGTGCAGTTGCAGGCGGGTGTGCTGACCAACCGGGGCGAGGTGCAGGCGGGGCAGACCCTGAACTGGCAGGGTAGCCGATTGGCCAACAGCGGTACCCTGCAAGGGGACAAACAACTGGTGCTCAAGGGGGATGCCTTGCAGAACCAGGGCACCCTGGCGGGGGGCGACAGCCTGACGTTGCAGGCCGACACCCTCGACAACGAGGGGCGCATCGCCAGTCAGTCGGCGACGCTGGTCGGTCGTCAGCTGCGCAGCAGCGGCACCTTGCTTGGGGTCTCCCGGCTGACTCTCAAAGGGGATGAGCTGGCCCTGACGGGGCAGCAGCTGACCGACGGTGAACTGGAGCTGGGCAGCCGATTGCTGCAGTTGAGCGGCAAAAGTCTGGTCGGTGGCCAGGCCAGGGTGACGGCCGAGACAGGTAACTTCGATGGCGCGCTGAAGGCGCAGTCGTTGGTGCTGGCAGTCAAGGAGGCGACGAGCGAGGGCAAGCTGCACAGCCGGGAAGGTATTGCATGGGAAGGGCAACGGCTTGCGATGGGGAGTGCGAGCGAGCTGCTGGCCAACCAGGGCGTGAGCCTGAGCGGTGACCAGCTGGTACTGGGTGGTACGGTTGGTGCGGGCCAGGATATGGTCATCAAGGGCAAGCGGGTGACACAACATGGTCAGCTTGCCAGTGGCCAGGTGATGAAGGTCGATGCCGATGAACTGGCGTTGGCCGGGCAGGTACAAGGGCGTGCAATTACCCTGACCAGTGAGCGTGCGACCCAGCAGGGGCGCATCCTGGCCAGCGATACGCTGAACTGGCACAGCAAGCAGCTGGATGGCAATGGCTGGCTGCAGGCCGGCCAGGCCCTGAATTTGAACGGAGAGCGGCTGACCCACAGCGGTACGGCTGTGACGGCAGGTAAGCTGGCGCTCACTTTTGCAGAGCTGAACAGCACGGGGGGCCTGTTTGCCAATGAGATGGCGGTGACGGGGTCCCGCCTGCTGTTGAAGGGGGCGCTGGAAAGCAAGTCATCCGCGCAGATAACGGCCGACGAGTTGCAACTGGGGGGGGAGCTGCGCACCGGGGCTGACCTGGCACTTGGAGCGACCTTGTTGACGCTGTCCGGAACTCAGCATGTTGGCGGCGACCTGCAACTGCAGGCCGAGCAGGCCGATGTGAGCGGAGAGCTGGAAGTCGGCAAGCTGCTCAAGCTGGATGCCAAGATGCTTGCCAGCAGTGGCAAGCTGCTGGCAAACCAGGCTGATATTGCGGCGGCCAACTGGCAACAGCGTGGCGAATTGACCACCGATAATGCGCTGGTCTGGCGTGGTGACAAGCTGACTCAAGAGGCTGGCGGCGCCCTGCGCGCCGGTGGCGTGCTGAACCTGAGCGGTGATGACATCACCCTGGCCGGGGATGTGGCAGCCAAAGGGGATGTGGCAGTGGTGGCCAATGCGTACCAGCAACAGGGGACCATGAATGCGGCCCAGGGGCTGCGTATCGATGCGACTAGGCTACAACTGGATGGCACTACCCAGGCGAAGACGGCGCAGCTGCATAGTCAAGTGGGAAGTAGCCGTGGCCAACATTTGATAGGCCAGCAGCTCAACTGGCAGAGCGACACCCTGACCAACCTGGGGTGGCTGCAAGCGGGAGAGAGTCTCGCGCTGACAGGGCGTGCGCTTGATAACGAAGGCACGGTCATCGCCGGTGGCGACCACCAGCTCAACGCCACGGAGCGCCTCACCAATCAGGGCAACCTGGCAGGCAAGACACTTTCTCTGACAACCAAAGCGTTGCAAAACGGCGGGCTGTTGCAGGGTAAGCAGGGTATTACGCTGCAGGCGGAAGAGGCCACCTTGACCGGGCGCTTGGTCAGTCAGGGGGCGGTCCAGCTGGGCGCAAAACTGCTGGCGCTGGGCGGCAATGCAAACATCGGTGGCGCCCTCACCCTGCAGGGGGATACGCAGCAGCTGGCCGGCGTCTGGCGGGTTGGCGGGTTGCTGCAAAGCACCGGTAAACAACTGACGTTGGCTGGTGACTGGCAGGCGGGTCAGTGGCAATTGCAGGCTGATGCGCTCACCAACAAGGGGCGACTGGCCAGCGAACAGGCGGCCAATTTTGAGGTGACGGAGTGGCACAACGAGCAGGGCGCGACCCTGGTTGCCGCGGGACCGTTGAACCTGACCGGCCAGCGCCTGCTGCAACAAGGGAGCTGGCTGGGTAATGGCAGCCAAACCCTGACGGTCGACGAGATAACCCAGCAAGGTCAGTGGCTGGGTGACGGTGCCTTGCAGGTGAAAGGGAGCAAGTTGGTCAACAGCGGCACCTTGCGGGCTGCCGGTCTTGACCTGACCGTGAATGAGCTTGAAAACCGAAGCCGGATGGAGAGCGGTGGTGAGCTTAACTGGCAGGGTGGACAGTGGCGCAATCTGGGCGCGCTGTTGGCAGGGCATGCCACGTTGACGGGCGATACCTTGCTCAACAGCGGGGATGTGGGTACCCGTCAACTGACCATGAAGGCGGCCACCCGTCTGGACAACCGCGGTGTATTGGTTGGCAAGGAGGGGATAAACCTGACGGCGGCGACCCTGGACTCGCAGGGTGACATGCTGAGCAATGGTTCCATGCAGTTGGGGGCCTCACTACTAAACCTGAATGGGTTGACCCAGGCCGACGGTGAGCTGGTTGTGACGGCGGAGCAGGCAACGTTGGCTGGCAACCTGGTAGCCGACCAACTGCAGTGGCGCGGCAAGACGCTGGTGATGTCTGGCACGGCGGCCGCGCGCGATACCACCTTGAATGGTGAACAAGTGATGTTGGATGGCACCCTCAAAGGGGACCATCAGCAGGTGACTGCGACCACTCTCACTACCGGTCAGCAGAGTCAATTGTTGGCCAAAGCAGGGCAACAGCTGACGGCTGGCCAGATGACGCTACAGGGCAGTGCGGTAGCGGGAGGGGCTCAGCGCATCGAAGCTACCCAGTTGTCACAACAGGGGGTATTGGCCAGCGGTGGCTCACTGTCACTGCAGGTCGCCGATACCCTGCGCAATGATGGCAAGGTGTCGGCGCAAGCGATAACGCTGACGGCGGCACACATCGACAACGGTGGTGCGCTGGTCAGCAAGGACGCACTGAACCTGAAGACTGGTACCCTGACTAACCGGGGCCACTGGCAATCGGACCAGGGCATCACTTTGACGGCCAACCGGCTGCTCAACAGCGGTCAGTGGGTTAGCGGCCTGGGTCAGACATTGACACTGGATGCACTGGATAACAGCGGAACGTTGCTTGCCGGCGCGGACCTCACCATCAACGTGCCCCAGCTGAGCAGCAGCGGCAAGCTGCTGGCCAATAAAGACCTTGTTCTGAACACCAACGAAGCCACGCTGGGCAGTGGCAGCACCACGGCCAGCAATGGCCAGTTGCAACTCCATGCGGGCACATTGACCAGCCAAGGGACGCTGTCATCGGCGGGGGATCTGAGCTGGCAAGGCGCGAATTTGGTACACAGCGGCAGTGCCGTGACCAATGGCGCGCTGACGCTTCGGGGTGAGTCCGTCACCCTGGACGGTGACCTGCAAGGGGAGCGGGTGTTGCTGGATACCGGCACACTCACCAGTCGCGGCAAGCTGACCAGCCGTGGCGACCTGGTGGTCAATGCCCGTGGTGCGGTGCAGCACCATGGCCAATTGCAAGGCAATCAGGTTGTGCTGCGCAGTGCCAGCTGGCAGGGAAGCGGTGGCGTCGGCAGTGGCGGCGCGCTTGAGCTGCGTACCGGCCAACTGCAACTGGCCGGCCCGTGGCGTATTCGTGGCGAGACAGACATTCAGGCCGACAGCATGACGCTGGGGGGCTCGCTGGTGAGTGGCGGCAACCTGACGCTTACCAGTCGGGGGGCATTGACCAGTCAGGCGGGCAGCCAACTGGTGTCGGGAGGAGCACTGTCGCTTGATGGCGCTACCCTGACGCAACAAGGGCTGTGGCAGTCGGCGCGTGGCATGAGCCTCAAGGGCTCGCGGTTCGAGCAGCAGGGTGACTTGCTGGCTGGCGGTGACCTGCTCTTGCGCAGCGGCTATTGGCAACAAGGTGGCAAGGCCCGGGCAAACGGGGGACTGAACGCCGAGCTGACCGAGGGGGCGACCCTGGCAGGGACTGTGCAGTCCGATGGCAATGCAACCCTCTCGGCGCCCGCGCTCACCCTCAAGGGGACCCTGGTCGCCAAAGGCAGCGTCGCGCTTAGTGCCAATACCCTGATAAGCCAGCTCGGCAACTTGCTGAGCGGCGGCGAACTGGCCATGAATGCCGCTCGCATTGAGCAGCAGGGCCGCGTTGAAACGACTCGCCTGCAAAGCGGCGGTGCGCTGCAAAATGATGGGGTGATGTTGGTTACGGGCCAGGGCAGCATCAGTGGTGCGCGGCTGGATAACCGGGGTACCCTGCAGGGGGATGGCCTCACCATCAGCAGTCGCCAGCTCGACAATCGTGGTGCCTTGCTGGGCAATACCCTGACACTGACCCATGACACCCTGGTCAACCGGGGGCGGGTACAGGGGGGGACGCTGAACCTGACGACCCAGCAGCTGGACAACGGCCAGGGGGCCGTTCTGCGCGGCCAGCATGTGGGGGACATCACTGCCACAACGCTGACCAACGCCGGTGAACTCTCCTCTGCCGGTCAACTTTTACTCAAGGGCAACCAGCTCGACAACCGTGGTCTCATCAGTGCCAATTTACTGGAGGCCTCGCCACTGGCGCGGCTGGCCAACAGCGGCACCCTGTTTGGGCAACAGCTGACCCTGCGCAGCAGCGAGCTGTATGCACCGGGCAAGATACTGGCGGGGCAGAAGGCGACGCTGGATGCGGGCCGGGTAACGGGTATCGGTGAATGGCTGTCGGGTGGTGACCTGGCACTCAAGACGGGGTCATCGCTGACCAGCCAGGGCACCCTCAGCGCCAAGGGTACGTTGGACCTGCAGGTGCAGGGGGACTGGCAACATCAGGGACAGTGGGGAGCAGGCCAGCGTTTCAATGCGGGCGTCACCGGTCAGCTTAATAACCGCGGTGCGTTGGTGAGCAATGGTGTCATGCAGTTGGGTGCTCAGCGGCTGGAGAACAGCGGTAGTGTGCAGAGTGGGCAAGGGCTGACGCTCAATACGCAGGGTGAGCTGCGCAACACCGGTACGCTAGCGAGCCAGGGTGACCTGGGGTGGCAAGGTGAGTCGCTGTTTAATGGCGGGACAGTATATAGCGGTGGCAGCCAAATGCTCACCGCAAATAGCAACCTGACCAACGAATATGGCACGCTGCTGGCGGAGCGGGGCGCGACTATCAAGGTGAATAATGGTCAGCTGGTGAATGCGTCTGGGACGATTGATGGAGGGAGTGGAGATATAAAAATATCTGCATTGGAACTAACTAATAAAAAAGCAGTATTTGAATATATCTCTGGAGAGAATGAGCGGATAGTTTTTAAACCGCATCCATACACTCAGGATGGTGTGCCTGGAGCGTTGGTACTTGTTCCTGACACTCCTCCTGATGGATATTTTGGTCGTACTGTTATGGCCAGTGAGGCCGAATACTATCAACTTAAAACGACATTAAGAAATAAAGATAAAATTGCAATATCCTTTGGCGATATTAATGAGCTTTATGTAGTCAATGAGGATGAAAATACAGGTGCGCTAAGGCTTTATATTACGAGGTCTCAATCTACTATAGTAAAAGACAGTTTAGCATCATCAATTAATTCTTCAGGGAAAATTGCGATTTATGCTGATATAGTAAACAATTTAAGTAGCTCCATATCTGCAGGTGGTGATTTAAACGTGTCCTCCAGTGCGTTAAATAATCATGGGTTTAGCTCTGGGGGACGATATGAATATGCTGAGTATGACAAGGAATCCCTTTCTGGGGGGGTGCTTGGTTCAATGGATTTATATATGTATATTCGGCATGGGAATGTCATAAACTCAGCTGAAATTAAAGGGGAAGATCGCAGTTCATATATTTCGGCCGGCGGCAACCTAACTGGTTCCGTTGTCGGTATGATCGATAATGTCACCATTAAAGCTCATGCCGGGCCGGTCAGTAGTACTACCCAACGCCCTTCCCTCTCTCTGCCGCAGGCTCAGGGTACGGGGGCTGCTCCCGGTTTACAGGGGGATGCCCAATACCTGGCCCAGCAGTTAAAACCGGTCGGTCCCGACAACGGGGTGCCCTTGCCGGACTTCCAGTTGCCCAGCGGCAATAAGGGGCTCTTTACCGTCAACGGCAATAGCGACAGTCCCTATCTGATCGAAGTAAACCCCTTGCTGGCCAATCTGGGTCAGGCCGGCAGCGGCATGCTGGATCGTATCGATGCTGCGCTCCAGCAGCAGTTGCAGGGCGCGGGACAACTCTCCTTTGATGCGGTCTCGGGCAATGGGGGCGTTGCCCAGGTGGCAGGTCAATATGCTGACTGGGCACTGCCGGGACGAGCAAGCAGCGGGGGCAACACCCCTGAGTTGCGGTCGTTAAGCGGTATGGCACTGTCAAACAGTAGCCATGTCGCCACATCAGGTCAGTGGCAACAGAGCCTGCAGCCTGATTTTCATGCAAATGGCTCCGGTCCGCACATAGTTGGCGGTACAACCAGTGCGGCAGGTCAGTGGCAACAGAGCCTGCAGCCGGGTTGGCAAGCCTCCGTGGTCACGGCCGTGGCGGTAACGGCGCCGGGCTCGGTGCAGACCGGCTTGCAAGCCGTGCCGGCGCTGGCGACCCAGCCGCAACTTGAAACCAGTCCGACCCTGACCCAGGTCAACCAGTTCCTCGGCTCTAGCTACTTCTTCTCGCAGATGAACTATGCGCCGGAGAAAGACATCAAGCTGCTGGGTGATGCCGCCTTCGATACCCGGGTCATCCGGGATGCGGTGTTGGCCCAGACCGGCCGCCGCTTTATCAATAACGAGATGGGATCGGATCTGGCGCAGATGCGCACGCTCATCGACAGCGCGGTGCAAAACCAGCGCGAGCTGGGACTGACCGCCGGGGTGGCGCTGAGCGCCGATCAGGTAGCGCAGCTGGGCCGCAGCATGGTGTGGTGGGAGCCGGTCTGGTATCAGGGCAAGATCGTGCTAGCGCCCAAGCTCTACCTGACCGAGGCCGACAAGCGCCACCTCTCTGGCAGCGTGATCACCGCCACCAACATCGATCTCACGGCCGGCGGCATCAATAACAGCGGCACCTTGCTGGCCGACGGCACCCTGTCGCTCAAGAGCGGCAGTACGTTGGTCAACCAGGGGCAGATCCAGGCGGGTGGGCGTCTTGAGCTGCTTGCCAAGGGGGATATTCTCAACCAGAACCTCATCAAAGGGGGTGACGTTGTCATTGCCTCGCGGGATGGCTCGGTACGCAATGAAACCCAGACGGCGCAGCGTCACGTAGATGTCAACGGCGTGCTGTCAAATGAGCTGACCGAGCAGACCCGTTTCAGCCGTACCGACGTGGGTGAGATTGCCCGTATCGAGTCGGCGGGCAACCTGCTGCTGCAGGCAGGGCAGGATATCTCGTTGTCGGCCAGCAATCTGCTGGCGGGGCTCGACATGTCGTTGTCGGCGGGGCGGGACATCAACATCGGCAGTGTCGAAGATCGCCGTAAATGGGAGGAAGGCAACAGCCGCTTCGCCCGGGTTGAGCAACTG
Organism: Aeromonas sp. R5-3; assembly: GCF_040908225.1. Lineage (NCBI taxonomy): Bacteria > Pseudomonadati > Pseudomonadota > Gammaproteobacteria > Aeromonadales > Aeromonadaceae > Aeromonas > Aeromonas sp. R5-3. The sequence goes on from NZ_JBFODH010000029.1 coordinate 224,891, forward strand.
ATGAGCGGTCTTGAGGCGGGTCACTCCCTGAGTCTGTCAGCCGAGCGTGATATCACCATCTCAGCGTCTTCCCTGGCTGCCAAAGGGGACGCTTCCTTGACTGCCGGCAATGAGCTCATGCTCAAGACTGCCACTAATGATGCCAACCAATACACCACTCGTCGCAATGGGTATGACATCGTTCAGCAGCGTGAAGAGGTGGGGGCAAATCTGAGCGCCGATAACATTGCATTGCGTGCTGGCAGTGATCTGGCGATGCGTGCAGCCCATGTGCAGGCAGAAGGCGAGCTTGCCGTCACTGCCGGTCGAGACCTGCTGCTGGAAGCGGGTGATGCAATGGACTATCGCGAATCCTACACCAAGGAGAGCAAGAAGAAGGCACTCAGCAAGAAGACCACCACAAGCCACGACATTAGCGAACAGCACATGGCTCAGGCTACCGAGCTGGGTGGTCAGTATGTATTGCTCAAGGCTCAGCAGGATATGGCGGTCAAAGGCAGCAATGTGGTTGGGGATCTTGGCGCGACCCTGCTGGCTGGGCGCGACCTGAACATTGATACCGTCGATCTGCTCAATCGTGAGCTCCATTTCCGTGAAACCAAGCGCTCCGGCCTGATGGGCAGTGGTGGGATCGGCTTTACCATCGGCAAGCAGCAGCAAAGCAGTGACATGGCGGGCACTACGCAGATCAGAGAAGGATCCAGTGTTGGCAGTGTTCAGGGGGATGTCACTCTGCAGGCCGGCAACCGGCTGCAGATAAGCGCCAGCGATGTCATTGCAGGTAAGGATCTGCTGCTGGTAGGCAAAGATGTCGCCATCACCTCGGCTGAGCAGCAGATCACCCGTAAGGAGGAGTTCAAGAGCAAGAGTGGTGGGCTTACGGTAGCGTTGACCGGTGGCGCCGTCACTGCCTTGCAGAGCGCCTATGACACCGTCAAGACCAGCAAGGAGAGCAGCAACGATCGTCTGGTGGCGTTGCAGGGGGCCAAGGCGGCCATGAATGGTTATCAGGCCTGGCAGGGGATGCAGGCGATGGCGAATTCTGGTGGTGTGCCCGATCCCTCCTTTGTCGGGATCGCCATCTCGGTGGGCAATCAGCGCAGCCAATCCAACAGCCAGAGCAGCGAAACCAATGCACTGACCTCGGAGCTCAATGCCGGTGGTGATATCACCGTGCTGGCCAAGGGGGATGAGGCCAATGGCAGCGGCGACCTGATCGTCAGTGGCAGCAGCATCAAGGGGCAGAATGTGACGCTGGGCGCTGCACGTGACCTGGTGCTGCAATCGGCAGTCAACAGCAGTGACAGTAGCGGCAGCAATCACAGCAGTGGCTGGAATGCTGGTGTGAGCTTTGGATTTAGTCAGGGGAGTGCGGGGATCAGCATCTTCGCCAACATGAACGCCGCCAAAGGTAAAGAGAACGGGGATTCGGATCGCTATACCGAAACCAATATCACGGCCGGCGATATCCTGACCCTCAAGTCGGGACGGGATGCGACTTTGCTTGGTGCACAGGTGAGTGGAGACAAGGTAACGGCGGATATTGGCCGCAACCTGACCCTGACCAGCCAGCAAGATAACGATCACTACCAGAGCCAGCAGAGCAGCATTTCGGCGGGCGGCAGCTTTACCTTTGGTACCATGACTGCCTCTGGTTACGTCAATGCCAGCCGTCAGAAGATCAACAGTGACTTTGAGAGCGTGGTAGAGCAGACCGGCGTCTTTGCCGGCAAACAGGGTTTTGATATCCGGGTGGGCGAGCATACCCAGCTCAATGGCGCCGTGCTGGCGGGTAGCGAGGATGCCGGCAAGAACCATCTATCCACCGGTACGCTGGGGTGGAACGATCTGGTCAACCGTGCCGAGTACAAGGTTGAAAGCCAGAGTGTGGGGATCAGTGGCAGTGGTGATAGCACCAAGGGCTTCTCCAGCATTGCGGGTATGACTTCACTTGGTGGCAGCAACAGCAGCGGCAGCGCCAGCTCGACTACCTTCGCCTCAATCGGGGCAGGTGATATCGAGATCCGTAATACAGCCGGCCAGCAACAGGATCTGGTGAGTTTGCATCGTGATCCCACCCTGGCGGTCAACGGGCTTTCTCCCATTTTTGACAAGCAAAAAGAGCTGGAAAGGATGCAGGAGGCCCAGCTGATTGGTGAGGTCGGGCAGCAGGCGACCCAGATGGTGGTCAGCCACCATCTGGCTGAAGCCAATGAAAAGGCCAAGAATGATCCCGAGTACGCCAACAGCAAGGCGTATAAGGAGCTGCAGGAAAAATGGGGCGTGGGCAGCGACTTCCAGCGCGGGATGCAGGCAGCGACGGCGGCACTGCAAGGCTTGGCGGGGGGCGACCTGACCCAGGCTGCAGCCGGGGCCGCGGCCCCCTACCTGGCCCAGATGGTCAAGCAACAAACCGATGATGGTCCGTCCCGCGTGATGGCACACGCGTTGGTACAGGGGGCGCTGGCCGCTGCTCAGAACAAGAATGCCATGATCAGTGCCACCGGCGCCGCGACTGGTGAGTTGGCCGGCATGATGGCGACCGAGCTTTACCACAAAGACGCCAGCCAGCTGACAGAGGGGGAAAAGGAGACCGTCTCCACCTTGGCGACTTTGGCAGCTGGGTTGGCGGGTGGCCTGACCGGGGATAGCTCCACCGAGGTACTGGCTGGTGCCCAGACGGGCAAGACGGTGGTGGAGAACAATCTGTTGGCAATTCCGGCTCCTGTGCCCGCACCAGGCGTCCCCGTAGGTCCTGGCAATGAGGTAAAAGAGGATGCGGATAAGAAGATAGCCTCTGGGCTTCAAGGACTGCTGGATGATGCGTTAGATACTTTGGACAAAGCCACTCAATGCGCCTTTGGGCGTGCCTGTTCTTCTGATAGTAAATATATCCTTTCATCACAAGATGAATATGGGCCATCACACACCGGTAGCGATCACAACATTGAATCAGAGCCAACACACACTGGTGGAGATCTGCTGCCTGATCAAAAACCTATCCATACAGGTAATAATGATGGGAATGTTAAGCTCGGGGAAGGACACACGGGTAATACCAGTGATAGACCTGATGTAGGTAGTGGCACGACAATTACACCTGTACCTGATGAACCAAATAAAAATGATATTATTTATTTGGCTCTTAAAGGAAAAGAGGCCCAGGAGGCAGCTAAAGATCTAGGCTTTGATCGTAGAATCCCACCACAGAAAGCGCCATTTAACTCGCATGGCCAGCCTGTTTTTTTTGATGGGAAAAAGTATATTACACCTGATGTAGATAGCCACAACGTATCTAATGGCTGGAAGGTTTTCAATAGCAAAGGTAAGCGGATTGGAACCTACGATAGTGAACTTAATTGGGTTAAGGACTAAGTTATGTTTGGTATTTTCATAGAGAGTAAAGCAATAATTAATAATGGTGAGCAAGTTTTGCCCGCATCAATAATAATTGATGACTTCAAAGAATCCATGCACATTCCATTATCTTATTGGAATGTATCGGATTATAAAAAAAATTGGATTCTATCTCTTGAACAGGGGATATGTGATGGGAAACATGCTGCTTTGGTTGTATCAATGTACAGGCCAGAAGTAACAAACTTTGTTTTTGCATGGGTGTTGTATTTCGAGGGCAGTCAGGTTTTTGTACAGAATAACGTGATTTTCTTAGATAAATGCAATGAATTCTCGCCAGATAAAATTAATGATTTTATTGATGCTCGCACTACCTATGATGAAGATGGTATTAAAATATCTGAATGGAACACAGATATAGAGAATGTTATTTCATTTTTTGAGTGTCTGAAAGATGAAATGGACCAGTAGACTTGACTAGCAAAGGGTAATCGGGAATTTGTGAAAAAGGGGTTGGTTTGAGCATGCTTGCCAATCCCAATGTCGCCAAGGGTAAGAATCTGGGCAACATGGGGCGTTATACCAAATCACTATTACTACCGGGAATCCCCTGACCAGCCAGCAGGATAACGATCACTACCACTACCACTACCACTACCACTACCAGAGCCAGTAGAGCAATATCTCTGCTAGCATTGCTGCCTCTGGTTACGTCAATGCCAGCCGTCAGAAGATCAACAGTGACTGTGAACGTGTAGTTCAACAGACCGGCGTCTTGCCAGCCAGCAGAGTCTTGATATCTGGGGTAGCACACCCAACTGGCCGGTAGCGAGGGGGCAAGAACGGCCTTTCCACCGGTGCCTTAGGCTGGGACGCCACGATACTTCTGACTTTCTTGTAGTGTTTTATTACAAATTTTTCTCTTCGGTAGCATAAAGTGTGGGACAGTTCTGATTTTCCTATGTGCCGGGGTGTGTCATCTATTGACGCTTGTTAACATTCAGTATGTTTCCATGTTTGGCTAGCCTACCTTGTGCACAATCCCCATACCCCAGAAATGAATACCCTACACGCGCTGGAACTTATCGCCCAGTTCGAGACGGCGGCTGACGAGCGCACCATCGTGACCCTGCTGCGCGAACTGAGCGGCCGCATGGGATTCGACTATTTTCGCCTTGCCCTGATCTTCCCCAGCACCATCCAGCGTCCGGATGTCATCATCTTCAACGGCTGTCCGCAGGCCTGGGTGGATACCTACACCAGCAGCGGCTTCTTTGCCATCGATCCCATCGTCAAATGCGCCATGACCAGGAGCACCCCCATTCTGTGGGCCGATGTGGTGAACGATGAGGAGCATTGTGATGAGCAGGGCCGGGAGGTGATGCAGCTGGCCAGCGAGTACGGCATTGGCGACGGCATCACCCTGCCCTGGCACGGTGCCAACGGTCATGTCGGCCTGCTCTCTTTTATCACCAGTACGCCTCGTACCAGCCAGCAATGGCTCTCTGCGGTGCCCTTTATCAGCTGGCTCTCCATGCATATTTTCGAGGCGGTGGCCCGGGTCTGTCTGGCGGGGCAGTCACCGCACGATGCGTTGAGTTTGCGGGAGCTGGAGGTGTGTCGCTGGGCGGCGGAGGGCAAGCAGGTGAGCGATATTGCCCAGATCCTCGGGATCACGCCCCGTACCGTGACGTTTCATCTGAACAATGTGGTCAACAAGCTGGGGGCCAGCAGCAAGAGCCAGGCCATCTCATGGGCATTGAAACAGGGGATGGTCAGGTTGAACGTGGAGATGGCGCTGGTGGCCAATGTGGATGAGGAGCAGTGATTCTGTTTGTGGCAAGCAACTCGTTGCGTAGATGGCAAGATGTTCCACTGCATGTGCAAGAATTTATGGTGCAATAACCTGCTGGTTGCAACTTTTTGCGCCACGCATCAGGCCGGCTTGCTTGATTGTTAGTTAATGCTTTGAAAAATATGGATAAAAAAGAGTGGCATGGTCGCTGCTAACTGGTTAGGTCGAGTGTCATTACCGTTCAACCAATCAGGAGCAAACTCATGCCAACTCCATGTTATATCAGCATCGAAGGTAAAACCCAGGGCAATATCACCGCAGGTGCCTTCACTTCCGATTCCGTCGGCAACATCTTCGTGCAGGGCCACGAAGACGAGATGCTGGTACAAGAGTTCCAGCACGTCGTCACCGTACCGACCGATCCGCAATCCGGTCAGCCTGCTGGCCAGCGCGTCCACAAGCCGTTCAAGTTCACCGTTGCCCTGAACAAGGCCGTGCCGTTGATGTACAACTCCCTGGCCTCCGGCGAAATGCTGCCGAAAGTGACCCTGAAGTGGTACCGCACCTCCGTCGAGGGCAAGCAGGAGCACTTCTTCTCTACTGTGCTGACCGATGCCACCATCGTTGACATCGACTGCCAGATGCCGCACTGCCAGGATCCGGCGAAGTCTGACTTCACCCAGCTGATCCAGGTCTCTCTGGCCTATCGCAAGATTGACTGGGAGCACACCGTTGCCGGTACTTCCGGTGCTGATGACTGGCGCGCACCGATCGAGGCCTAATTCTCGATCTCTGATTGCCGTTATTCCTTGTAGTGCACCCCATGGCCTGGTGATGGCAGTGTCAGCCGTCATCAGGCCAGTGCAAGCTTTCTCCGACCCGTTCAGCTGGATGCGGTCGGAGCTTTTGTGTTTTGCCATATGGCTGCGAGCCGACCTTATTGCAAAGCACAACAGAGGCCAGTCGTCATGTGTTCCACCATTGCATCGTCCGGTGACATGCTCACCGATCAGGATGGGATTCCCCCATCGACAGTTGCCAGAATCGATGGCAAGCCGCTGGCCCCGTACGATAAATCGGACAATGCCCTCCATCCGCGCAGCAGCTCTGGTCGCCTGCGTACTTTACGGTGTGGCGGCCAACCCATCGCAGTGACCGGCACCGCCGTCGGCTGCGGCGGCGTGGTGATTGGCTCGGGCAGTGGACAGGCAGGTTAAGGAGCGCTTCATGGCAGACAGCACAGGATTACAATTTACCGTCAAGGTGGGGGCCCTGCCCGAGAGCACCTTCGTGGTGGCCGAGTTTGCGCTGGATGAAGCGCTGAACCAGCCGTTCAACCTGCGCCTTGAGCTGGCAAGCAGCCAGCCCGACATCGACTTTGGCACCGTGCTGGACCAGCCGTGCGAGCTGCTGGTGTGGTACCACGGCGAGCTGCAGCGGCGGGTGTGCGGGGTGGTCAGTGACTTTGCGCAAGGGGACAGCGGCTTTCGCCGCACCCGCTATCAGCTGCTGGTGCAGCCGGCGCTGTGGCGACTCTCTTTGCGCCAGAACTCCCGCATTTTTCAGGCGCAGAAGCCCGATGAAATCCTCTCTATCCTGTTGCAAGAGCACGGCATCACCGACTATGCCTTTGCGCTGAAAAACGAGCACGCCAAGCGCGAATATTGCGTGCAGTATCGGGAAACCGACCTCGACTTCGTGAACCGGCTCGCAGCCGAAGAGGGGATGTTCTACTTCCACGAGTTTGAAGCGGGCAAACACAGCATTGTGTTTGCCGATGACGCGGCGGCCCTGACCGCCGGCCCCGAGCTCTTCTTCAACCTCGGTAACCGTTCCCTCGAGCAAGGCCCCTATGTGCGACAGTTCCACTACCGTGAGGCGGTGCGCCCGTCGGATGTGGAGCTCAAAGACTACAGCTTCAAGACCCCGGCCTACGGTCTCTCCCACAAGAAGCAGGGCGCAGAGCTCGAACACCAGCGCGACACCTACCAGCACTTCGATTTCCCGGGCCGCTACAAAGCGGACCCGAGCGGCAAGGCCTTTGCCCAGCACCGGCTCGATGCGCTGCGCAACGATGCGGTAGCGGGCCAGGCTAAGTCCAACTGCGCGGCCTTGCAGCCGGGGCAGACGTTTTCACTCACCGAACACCCCAACGGCAGCCTTAACACCGATTGGCAAATCGTGCGCATCCAGCACACCGGCTTGCAACCGCAGGCACTGGAAGAGGAGGGGGGCAGCGGCCCCACCGTCTACCACAACGAGTTCGGGGTGGTGAAGGCGAGCACCACCTGGCGGGCGCGCATCGGCAGCCCAGAGGCCCCCCACAAGCCCATGGTGGATGGCCCGCAAATCGCCATGGTGGTGGGCCCCGACGGGGAAGAGATTTACTGCGACGAGCACGGCCGGGTCAAGCTGCAATTCCCGTGGGACCGCTACGGTTCGAGTAACGATCAGAGTTCCTGCTGGGTGCGAGTCTCCCAGGGCTGGGCCGGTGGTCAGTACGGCATGATGGCCATCCCGCGCATCGGCCACGAGGTCATTGTCTCGTTCCTGGAAGGGGACCCAGACCAGCCCATCGTGACCGGCCGAACCTTCCATGCCACCAACCGGCCGCCCTACGAGTTGCCGGCCAACAAGACCCGCACCGTGCTGCGCACCGAGACCCATCAGGGTGAGGGCTTCAACGAGCTACGTTTTGAAGACCAGGCTGGGCAGGAAGAGATTTACATCCACGGCCAGAAAGACCTGAACGTGTTGATAGAGAACGATGCGGCCTGGCATATCAAACACGACCAGCACACCGATATCGACAATGAACGGGTGACCCGCATCAAGGCCAATGACCACCTGACGGTGGAGGGCGAGAAGCGTGACCAGATAAAAGCCGACTACTCGCTGACGGTGGATGCCAGTTTGCACCAGAAGTTGGGGCAGTCCCTGCTGGTGGAGGCGGGGTCCGAGGTACATCACAAGGCGGGTATGAAGATCGTGATGGAAGCGGGGGCTGAGCTTACCCTCAAGGTGGGGGGGAGTTTTGTCAAAATCGATCCGAGTGGCGTCACTCTCTCAGGCGGCTCCATCAAGATGAACTCTGGCGGCAGCCCGGGCTCTGGCTCCGGTTGGGCCGGGCAGATGCCGATCCAGCCCGGTGCGGTTGAAGTGGTGGCGCCACCGCCTCCCATGGACCCCGCACGTCAGATTGCGACGCTCAAGTCTGCCGAACCTGTGTGCGAGATCTGTGAGCAACTGGCCAGACAGGAGGGTGGTGGCTGATGGCCATGGCTTTAGTCGCAGAGCGTCCCGACATCGAACTGAACAGAGGTGAGCAACTCTATCTGTTGCTAGATGGGGCGCGCATTCCCGCGCTTGAGCGAGTGTTGTTCGAGCAGGACGCATCTCCTTCCTATCAACCCGTTTACCTTCACGCCCCCTGGGACAGCTTGCGAGAAGTGAGCCCCTGTCTGATATGTGTAACGCCCAATCTGCTGGATTGGTTTATGCAAAACCGCGATGCATCATGGGGTTACCTGTTATCGTCCCCTCTTGCTCTGTTGCCGTTGGCCGAGCGACTGCGTGAGCTAATCGAGGTGGAGAGTCCCTATGGCAGCAGGATTCTGCTCAAGCTGGCCATGCCGGAGACCATGTGGCGGCTGTTTATGGATGATGAACCCTGGCTCTGGCAGGGGGTGGCTCAAGTCTGGATCCCGACCCGGCAGGGGGAGGGGCAGGTGTGGCAGCACAAGGTTGCCGAGCCTGGAATGGGGTCCCCCATGGGGGAGCGCCTGCGACTTTCCGACGTGCAGTGGCGCCGTCTGGGAGAGGTGAGCTGGTTGAACACCCTCGATGGGATAAGAGCACACATGCACACCTGGTTTGGGGCTCGCATGCTGAAGCTGCCAGAACCCATGGCGTGGATTGCCCATTGGGCTGATTACGCCTATGCCCAGGGATTCGAGAGCGAGCGGGATCTGCTGCTGTTTTTCAATGTGATGGGGTATCTCGGCAGTGACTGGTTTGATGAAGATGAGCATCCCCGGATCAAGGCGTTGATTACCCAGCGTTCGCCCCAGACCCCTTCGCAACGTATCGAGCAGGCCGCCGAGCTTGCTGCCGCATTGAGCAACAAGGATCAAGACGCATGAGTACGCCCAATCAAGCCGCCCAGTGTGCAAACACGACCGACAGCAAGAGCCCGGCAGGAGTCTGTCCGCTCAAGAACAAGAAGATTGCCATCATCCCGGTGCGTTATGCCCTGGATGAGCCGTTCTCCCTGCCACAAAAGCAGCCTCACCCAGTCCCCGCCGGAGCAGGCTTTGTGGTGCCTCTCAAGTTGAAAGAGAGCGGTTATGCCTTGCGCCAACTGCGTGATGGCTGGCTCTATGTGTATGACGAAAAGACCAAGACATTTGATGAGTACGAGATAAAAGGATCGACCTTCATCAGCCAGAGCAAGGGAAGCAAGGGGCATCTGCTCTACCCGGCGAGCCATACCCTCTCCCTCGCTTATTCTCCCCTGCGCTGGACGGGGCGCATCAAGCATGAGATGGAAAAGAGCGGCGGTTTGCGCACCACCTGGATGCGGCAGGTGAAACTGGGCAGTTTTGCCAGCACCATGAAGGCCCCTCATTGCGGTCTGCCCGATGTGCTCGACAAGGTTGCGGACCTGGGGATGTCCAACAAGGGATTTGTGCTCTCTTCTACCCCCCTTGCCAAGCCTGCCGAAGAGGACAAGCAGGGGATCAAGTTGCTGGCTCACAAACCGGCGAGTTCACCGACTGCCTACAAGGCGGGCATACCGGATCCCAAGAGCGCCATGGTGGTCGCTCTGGAGGACCCGCTGGCCGACCTTGCCGACCTTTCCATGAAGGTCAATCAACTGCTCGCCAAGCGCGAAGCACTGCTGGGGAAAGATGATGCCACCATCAAGGTCAACAGCCACAAGCTGATGATGGCGGAGGTCACGCGCAACCTGGCCAGGGTGCGGCTCGACGAGAAGGAGTTGCCCGCCTCCGTCAGGGGCAATGTCGCCAGGACCCAGGCCTTTGAAGAGGCGCTGGATGATTATCTTGGGGATCGCTACCTCGCCGACATGGAGAGCATGACGGCAGAGCCCGGGATGGTGCGGTTCAACTCCCCCATGGAGAAACGGGCTGATGAGAAGCTGAAAATCTTGCGGGAACAATATGGTTTCAATCCATCTCAAAAACAGGTTTCCCAATGGAAAGAGCGCGCAGCCTTCCAGGATGAGGTCAACTGGAGCGGGCTCAATGCCTTTATCAAGCAGTATCAGGTGCCACTCAATGAGCTGGATCTGGCCCTGACGCGGGCTCATGAAGACCTGTTCAACGGTGTGACCCGCCTCAAGGCCGATCCGCTGCCCTTTGGTCTGGACAACAGAACACCCAAGGGACAAGCCTATCTGCAGACCCTGTTTGCCGAGGCCGGGCCGGTTCTCTCTCTTAGCTGCCGCACGGAGGAGAGGAAGAAAGCGCTGGAGAAACTGCTGGGCGAAAAGAGCCGCGACAACTTGCTGGCGCTGGCCCCTTATGGCTTTGATGCCGCGTTGCACAAGGGACTGAGCGAGCTGACGGTAGACAATGCCTGGCTCAGCACCTCCTCTGGGGATATGACAGCCCTCTATGGCAGAACGGCTGATCTGGAGACGCTATTGGGGGACGAGAGATTCAAGCAAAAGTCCTGGTTCCAGACGATCGAAGCCGTCATTGAAGCCATGAAAATGGCTGGAAAGTCCATGGCCAAGGGGGCTCACGCCCAGATCATGGCGGCCATCTTGCCCCATGCCTGGAAGAACAGCCTGGCGGGCAACCTCAGACTGGTACTGCTGGAATCCCTGCTCGGCGACCAGCCGCTGCAGGTCAACCGAGACTATCGGATGCTCCACAACCGCTTCCAGCAGAAGGTCTGGATCATAGTCAAGGAGATGTCGGCCATCAGCTCCCCCCCTCCCGGGCGCAGCACCACGGTGAAGGCCATCAACGGTCAGCTAAAAACCTTGCAGCAACAGCTTGATACCCTGATTGCCAGCGAAATGCCCCTGCTGGTGAAACTGAAAGGCGATCTCTACCAGCAACAAGCCAGACAATATGTTGGTGACTATCTGGCGAGCGTACGTAGCGGCGTGAATCAACGCATCACGGCCATGAACGAGAGAATTCCCAATCTGGCGACCTTTGGCGGGCTGGTTGCCCTGCTCAACCTCTGGAATCTGACAGTGGTCATCTCAGGGACGGCGCAAAACGCCCAGTCCATCGGCCGGGAACGGGCCAATTTGCAGCTGGGCTCTGCCTTTGCCTGGACGGGTAATGCCATCGCCGCGCTCTATCAGGGGGCGGCGTGGGAGAAGTTAAAGCCGCTCACTACTGATGGAGGTAAACGAGCCCTGACAGCAATCTCGATAAAAGCAGCAATAAAAGAAGGTGAGCATGCGGTCTGGGTTAGAAGCTTTGCCTGGCGTATGGTGGCTTTTTCTAGCCTAGGGATGGCGGCGGCCGGGGCAGAAATGTGGGATACCTTTCAGGCCAGCAAGGATCCCTTGATAAGCAGCATGGAAAAAACACTCTTGCAGATGAAAGCAGGGGTATTGCTGGGGCAAGGAATCATCTTTGGCGCACAACTCTTCTATCTGTTGGGGAATGGATTGGGTTTCTCATCAGTCGCTGCGATTTTTGCGCCTTGGATGCTGGTTGGGCTCTTTGTGCTAGGTGCCGCCTATCTGGTGCTGACAGTGCTGCTCAATATCTTTAAACGCTCGGATCTGGAGAAATGGTTGCTGCAATCAACCTGGGGCAAGCAGCCTGCCAACTGGTCTACTGAAGATGAGCTGGCTCGCTTTGAAATGTTGGTCAATAAGCCTGGGGCCAGTTTGACTGTGGTACGCACCGCACCTCAGGGGTGGATGGATACCGGTCGTTCCCAGTGGCAGTTGCAACTTTCACTCCCTGCCCATTTGCGAGGACAAACCATAGGGTTAAATGTCACTTCTCAACCACTTGCCAGTGCTGGTCAGATGATCCCCGCGCGCTCCAAACAGGAGCTGGACCGTTATCTGGCGGCAATGAAACCCAAGATGATAGAGACACTACGAGGGCGTTGGGATGACATGGTCTATTCCTTGCCGCTGGGTGTAGATACCAATTCGGCTATCAAACTGGAACTAGGCTATCTCGGGGGCATGATTCAGCGGGAGTTTATTTTCAAGGGCAGCAGTAATAGTAGCGGTCCTGTTACATTGAATGGCAGTAGCGGTGATCTGGGTACCATGCCCGCGTTGGTGGTCGGCAAGCAAGGGAATAAATAATGGAAAAGACAGACGAAGTTATTGAGGGCAATGAGCAGGAGACTCCTTTCCATCTGCTACCTCAAGAAGAGCAACAGTGTATTCTCGATGCCAATCAGAAAAAGGTGCGAGAGGCACCAACTCTTCATGAATGGGACATCCGAGTTCCAGCTGCATTTGCCTGGCTGGGGATACTCTTTTTAATCGGAATACCTACCTTGATTGGTAGTGCCATGATATGGAATGAGTCATCCAATGGTTGGGTATTTATTATAGTGGGGGCAATTATGCTCCCCTATCTTCGATATTTAGTGATGGCGGATAAAGATTACCATTATCGGTTAACTACGGAGGGTGTAGTCGTCACTTATCAAGATGCTATTCCCGAGGTGGCCTACACCATAGTGCGTGGTTTGGCTTGGCTTGGTGTGGTGGTATGTGTCGTAGCGGTTGCCATATTGGGGCCACTAGCCTTGGTTGGCGCTGGTGGCATGGCACTCTTTGCTGTATTTTTCACTGACTTTAAAAGTGAAGTTTCAGAGCATGAAACAATGTTTAGAAAAGACTGGCCCTACACGCTTTCTATTTCTAATAGAAAAAAGGCACTGAGATTTGAATCCACCCCCTTTAAAGTCGCATATAGCGACAATTTATATTGTAAGTCTGAGGATTTTGAACGTGTTATTGAAATGATTAAAAACCAAATCAGGTGTGTCGATATAAAAAATATAAAAGGTCATCCAATGATTTGATTCTAATGTCTCGACTGTCATTGAGAAATAACTGTTATTGCTATTCACTAGGAGGCCAGTTTGTTCGGTGGACAAGCTGGCTTACTATCCGGTGATCTTCTTGAGCCTCAATACGGAAGTTTAGGTGGCATGGTCTATACCCTGCCGCTGGGGATTGATACCAATTCGGCTATCAAACTGGAGTTAGTTTATTTCGAGGGGATGATTCAGCGGGAGTGCATTTTCAAGGGCAGCAGTAGCAGTGGCGGCCCTGTCACATTGAATAGCAGCAGCGGCGATCTGGGGACCATGCCCGCGTTGGTGGTCGGCAAGTTGGGGAATAATTGATGGACAAGGTGAACGAGGCAATCGAGGTTAGCGAGCAGGAAACCCCATTTTATCTGTTACCGCAGGAAGAGCAACAACGCATAATAGATGCCAATCAGAAAAGGGTGCGTGAGGCACAAACTCTTCATGAATGGGATATCCGGGTGTCTACAGCATTTGCATGGCCAATGATATTAATAGTCGTTGGTTCAATGATGCTATTTGGAGGTGCGGCGGTATGGTTTGCTGGAGATAATGATTGGACTTTTGTTTATATGATGATCGGAATGTCGATAGTAATGATGCTCTATTTACGTTACTTGGTGATGGCGGATAAACACTACCATTATCGGCTAACGACAGAAGGTTTAATCACCACTTATCAAGATACCATTCCCGAAATGGCCTATACCATAGTCCGTGGGTTGGCTTGGCTTGGGGTGGTGGTTTGCGTGATGGCTGTGGCTGTATTGGGTCCGTTAGCACTGGTTGGTGCAGGTGGCATGGCTCTCTTTGCTGTATTTTTCACTGACTTTAAGAGTGAAGTCTGTGAGGAATTCACTCTATTTAACAAAAAATGGCCACACGTCTTTACCATCTCGAAGAGACATAGAGCATTGCGGTTTGAATCTGTACCGTTTAAGTCTGCGTTCAGTCGTACACTTTATTGTAGAGTCGAGGATATAGACGTTATTCTCAACTTAATAAAGTCTCATATCTTTATTGAAAGTGTAAAATATATCAAAGGTCACCCTGGGATTTAACGAAACAAATTAAATTCTTTATTCGACCAGCTATGTTAAATAGAGCTGGTCGTCAATTTTTACGTAGTGAAATTTCTACCGTTGTAATCCATCAGGGGCAAGCCATCTTCCTGGTTGATCAAATTTCAACACTTGGTGGCTAACGTCTTACGGGGGTTGACCATTGGGCTAAGCGTTATCGGCCAACCTCTGGCTCTGGTCGGTCAAATGGTGCCGGTACACACGAAAGAGGACTTGGCCAGCTATCAGACCGCCATGCAACCCAGAACGCTGGAGACATATCGCGGGAGCTGGGAGGACATGGACTATTCCCTGCCGCTGGGTGTGGATGCCAATTCGGCCATCAAGCTGGAACTGGGATATATGGGCGGTATGGTCCAGCGGAAAATTATCTTCAAGGGGAGCGGAAATAGCAACGGCCCAATCACATTGGATACAAGTAGTGGTGAACTGGTAAAAATACCGGATTTGGTAGTTGGCAACCAAGGAAATAAATAATGAATAAGGTGAATGCAATGGCTGAGGTAAGTGAGCAGGAAACCCCTCTTCATCAACTATCGCAGGAAGAGCAGCATGAAATCAACACTAACAATCAGAAAAGAGTACGCGAGGCACCGACGATACATGAATGGGAAATAAGGGTTAGAGAGTCTTTTGTTCCTGTTTTTATATTTTTGTTGATCGGTACACCTATACTTATCGGTGCGGGAATGTTATGGAATAGTTCATCCAATGGCTGGGTTTTTATTATAGTGGGGGTGATTATGTTCCCCTATTTGCGCTATTTGGTTATGGCTGATAAGCATTACCATTATCGGCTAACGACAGAAGGTTTAATCACCACTTATCAAGATGCCATTCCCGAAATGGCCTACACCATAGTGCGTGGCTTGGCTTGGCTTGGGGTGGTGGTTTGCGTGATGGCTATGGCTGTATTGGGACCGTTAGCACTGGTTGGTGCAGGTGGAATGGCACTTTTTGCTGTTTTTTTTACTAACTTCGAAAAGAAAGTCTCAGTTGAATACACGGTTTTTAATAAAGATAAAAAATATGTTGTGAAAGTTGTAAAAAATAGAAGCCTTATTCGCTTTGATATCATTCCATTCAGTTGGTTTGAGTTCTCTTATTTATATTGCAATAAAGGTGAGCTATATAGGATTTTATCAAGTTTAATGAAGGAGCTTGGGTGCGATGAATATAGAGAGTTTAAAAGTGAATTATCTCTTCGCAGAGCTCCCGTTGGTGTATTGGATGTTGGCACGCCAAGAAGGCTGGATGAGATCAATAAGTAAATCCTTCGAGTAATACTTTTGTCAGATATGACAGTTATAGAGAAATTATTGGTGTCAAAAAAGTGGTGATTTCAATCAACTCTGGTGCAATCAGTCTATCGTAGATGATCTGGTTTCTTTTGAAATGCTGGTCAATAAGTCAGGGGGCAGTTTGACTGTGGTACGCACCGCACCTTAGGGCTGGATGGACACAGGTCGTTCCCAGTGACAGTTGGAACTCTCACTCCCTGCCCATTTACGAGGACAACCCATAGGGTTAAATGTCACTTTGCAATCACTTGCCAGTGCTGGCCAAATGATCCCCGCGCGCTCCAAACAGGAGCTGGACCGTTATCTGGCTGCAATGAAACCCAAGGTGATAGAGACGCTACGTGGGCGCTGGGATGACATGGTCTATTCCCTGCCGCTGGGGGTTGATACCAATTCGGCCATCAAACTGGATCTGGGTTATCTCGGGGGCATGATTCAGCGGAAGTTTCTTTTCAAGGGCAGCAGTAGCAGTGGTGGCCCAGTCACATTGAATAGCAGCAGCGGCGATCTGGGTACCATGCTCGAGTTGGTGGTCGGTAAGCAAGGGGATAAATAATGGACAAGGTAAGCGAGGTAGTTGAAGCGTGCGAGCAGGAGACCCCTTTTCATCTATTATCGCAGGAAGACCAACAGCGCATTCTCGATGCTAATCAGAAGAAAGTGCGTGAAGCCCCTACGCTACATGAGTGGAATATTAGGGTAGAAACACCTTTTGTTTGGCTAGTTATTTCAATCCCAGTTGGTATTATGATGTCTATTGGTATATGGCTAGTGTATAGCGATGATGATGCTGGTTGGGCCCCTATTATCATGGGGGCAATAGTTGCGGCCTTTACTCGTTACTTATGGTTGGCAGATAAAAACTATCATTACCGGCTCACAACAGAAGGTGTTATCGTCACCTATCAGGATGCTATTCCAGAGGCTGCCTACACTATAGTGCGTGGTTTGGCTTGGCTTGGTGTGGTGGTTTGCGTGATGGCCGTGGCCGTATTGGGGCCGTTAGCCCTGGTTGGTGCAGGTGGCATGGCGCTCTTTGCGGTGTTTTTCACTGACTTTAAGAGTGAAGTGACAGAGCATGAAACCATGTTTAAAAAAGACTGGCCCTACACGCTTTCTATTTCTAATAGAAAAAAGGCACTGAGATTTGAATCCACCCCCTTTAAAGTCGCATATAGCGACAATTTATATTGCAAGCCTGAGGATTTTGAACGTGTTATTGAAATAATTAAAAATCAAATCAGGTGTGTCGATATGAAAAATATAAAAGGTCATCCAATGATTTGATTCTATTGTCTCGACTGCCATTGAGAAATAACTGTTATTGCTATTCACTAGGAGGCCAGTTTGTTCGGTGGACAAGCTGGCTTACTATCCGGCGATCTTCTTGAGCACCAATACGGAAGTTTGGGTGGTATGGTCTATACCCTGCCGCTGGGGATTGATACCAATTCGGCTATCAAATTGGAGTTAGTTTATTTCGAGGGTATGATTCTGCGGGAGCGTCATATTGAATAGTAGCAGCGGCGATCTGGGTAAAATGCCCGCGTTGGTGGTCGGCAAGTTGGGGAATAACTGATGGACAAGGTGAATGAGGTAATCGAGGTGAGCGAGCAGGAAACCCCTTTTCATGTGCTACCGCATGGGGAGCAACAACGCATTATCGATACCAATCAAAAAAGAGTGCGTGAGGCTCCTACGTTACATGAGTGGAACATTAGAGTGAGAAGCCCTCACACTTGGCTGATCATATCAATACCAATAGGGATTTTGATCTTGATTGGGGCTTGGTTAGCGTCAGGCGATAATATGATATCTCTAGGTTGGGGATTTATTGTGATGGGCGGTGGGGTAGCCCTTTATTTTCGTTATTTGGTAATGGCGGATAAAGATTATCATTACCGACTTACCTCTGAAGGGCTTATTGCTATTTATCAGGATGCTATTCCTGATGTCGCTTATAAAATGGTTCGAGGATTGGCTTGGTTAGGTGTACTTGTATGTGTTATGGCCGTAGCCGTATTAGGCCCGTTATCCTTGGTCGGTGCTGGTGGCATGGCTATTTTTGCAATTTTCTTCACTGATTTCAAAAAGGAGGAAAGTGTAGAATATACATTGTTCAACAAAAATAAAGTTAATGTAATTAAAGTGGTCAGTAATATGGCCTTCGTTCAATTCGAAACTATTCCATTTGGTTACTCAGGGTTTGCAAGTTTTTACTGCTATAAAAATGAATTAAATAAAATATTGGTGTCTTTGCTTTCAATATTAAATTGCCAAGAATATAGAGAATTCAAGACTATTCTTTCATTAAATAGAGCACCTCACAGTTCTCTGGATGTAGGCGTACCAAGAAGGCTAGATGAGCTTATCAAGTAATTTTAAAGAGGCTCTCGCTTGTTGATGTTTACTTAGGTTTGCTGTGCTGTTCAATATTTTAAAATACTCGTGGCTAGATAAATGGTTGCTGCAATCGACTTTGGGCAAGAAAAGGGAAAATTGACCAGTCAATGAAGGACTCTCGCGTTTGAGCAACTGGTGAATAAGCCTGGAGCAAGTCAAGCCTGACAGTTATATACCCAGTACCTCAGGGCTGGATGGACGCTAGGCCATGCCTAGTGGCTATCACTGCTATATTTTCCTACTCACTTTAAAGGGCACACAATAGGTTTGATTGCCATAGAGCAACCTTTGGTGCGAGTTGGTCAGGTGGAGCCGTATCGTTATCCTACCAAAAATATATGCTGACAGAGACTCTGCACAGCCTTGTAACCAGCCCCTGTCTCTAAAGTCCCCCTCTTTATCATCAAGCTCTGCATGATGTTGATTCAAGATTGGCGCGGGATCAGCCCAATCAGATGCTGCAGGCTTTTTTGACGGGGATGGCGGCGGGTGGCGAGGCTGATGCGGGTGGTGAGCTGTTCGGCGGCGATGGGGTGATAGCTGACGCCGTGGGGGTGCAGCTCGCTGACCGAGCGCGGGATGATGGCGACCCCGAAACCGGCCTGCACCATGCCGACGGTAGAGATCACCTGCGGACTCTGGCTGCCGAGGCGGGGGCTGAAGCCGGCCCGCTGACAGCGCTGGGTGATGGCGTCGTGCAGCCCGGGTCCGAGCTCGCGAGGGAACAGGATGAAGGGATCCTGCGCCAGCGCCTCAATGGGAATGGCACCACTGCCGGCCAGCGGATGGTGCGGGGGCAGGGCGATCAGCATCTCCTCCTCGTCGATCAGGTGGTGGGCCAGCGCCGAGCTGCTGCTGCAGGGCAGACGCAAGATGGCGGCATCCAGCTCCTCGCTCACCAGATCGCGCACCAGATTGGGCATGCTGTTCTCGATGGGGTGCAGGCTGACCTCCGGCCAGGCCTGGCGAAAGTCGTGGATGAGTTGCAGCACGCTCGGGTGCAGCACGGTAGAGCCGGCAAAGCCGAGGCGCAGCGAACCCAGCTGGCCGCGGGCGATGCGCCTGGCCTTCTGCATGGCCTGCTCGGTCTGCGCCAATATCCCCTTGGCATCCTGATAGAGGCTCAGCCCCGCCTCGGTCAGCTCCACACTGCGGGTCAGCCGGTGAAACAGCGGCGTGCCCACCTCCTGTTCGAATTTGCGGATCTGCTGGCTGAGCGGCGGCTGGGCCATGCCCAGCGCCTCGGCGGCGCGGGTAAAGCTCTGTTTGTCTGCCACGGCCACCAGGTAGCGCAGGTAACGGAATTCCATATCTGGTACGTCTCGAAGCTGATGGGTTTGGATATTGGTATCAAACTGTGATCTTGGTCACTATTGAATCCTGATTTGCCAACCTAACAGGATTGGAGGTGAAATCCAAATGGAAACCAATTCATCATGTGACTGCGCCATCGAGATCAGCCAGCAGTTTGCTCGCTGGCAGGCTCGCCAGGGGGGCGGCGAGGTCTACCAGAGCTCCCTGATGAGCGCCCTGCTGGCGGGGGTTTACGAGGGGGAGACCACCATGGCCGACCTGCTGCGCCACGGTGACTTCGGCCTCGGGACCTTCAACCGGCTCGACGGCGAGCTGATTGCGTTCGAGCGCCAGATCCACCAGCTCAAGGCTGACGGCTCGGCCCGTCCGGCCAGGGCCGAGCAGAAGACCCCGTTCGCGGTGATGACCCACTTTCGCCCCTGCCTGCAGCGCCGCTTCGATCACCCCTTGAGCCGCGAGGAGATCCACCAGTGGGTGGACAGGTTGGTGGGTACCGACAACGTCTTCGTCGCCTTTCGACTCGACGGCCTGTTCGAGCAGGCGCAGGTGCGCACCGTCCCCTGTCAGAGTCCCCCCTACAAGCCCATGCTGGAGGCCATCGAGGCTCAGCCGCTGTTCTCGTTCAGCCAGCGGCGCGGCACCCTGGTCGGCTTTCGTTGCCCGCCCTTCGTGCAGGGGATCAACGTGGCCGGCTATCACGAGCACTTCATCACCGAGGATCGCCGGGGCGGCGGCCATATCCTCGACTACGCCATGGGCCACGGCCAGCTGCAGCTGTCGGTGGTGCAACACCTCAACATCGAGCTGCCCCGCAATCCGGCCTTTCAGCAGGCCGACCTCAATCCCGCCGATCTGGACCGCGCCATCCGCGCCGCCGAAGGCTGAGCCCTTCGCTTAACAAGGAGTGACATCATGGAAAATCAACACTGGGCCTGTGGGGCCGAACTGGTGGTGCGCCATCTGGAGGCGCAGGGGGTCAAGCAGGTGTTCGGCATTCCCGGGGCCAAGATAGACAGGGTATTCGATGCGCTGGAGGACTCCCCCATCGAGACCATAGTGGTGCGTCACGAGGCGAATGCCGCCTTTATGGCTGCCGCCGTCGGCCGGCTGACCGGCAAGGCCGGAGTGGCGCTGGTGACTTCGGGGCCGGGTTGCGCCAACCTCATCACGGGGCTTGCCACCGCCACCTCGGAAGGGGATGCCATGGTGGCGCTGGGCGGTGCCGTGCGGCGGGCCGACGGCCTCAAGCTGACCCACCAGAGCCTGGATACCGTCAGCCTGTGCCGGCCGGTTACCAAGTTCAGCGCCCAGGTGGGCACCGGCTCCGCCCTCTCCGAAGTGATGGCCAACGCCTTTCGCAGCGCCGAGCTGGGGAGGCCCGGAGCGGCCTTCGTCAGCCTGCCGATGGACATCATCAACGAGCCGGCCGACGGCGCCATTCTGGTGCCGAGCGCCATCCCCGAGCCGGGAGCGGCCGACGAGAGCGGTATCGATCGGGCGCTGAGCCTGCTGGCGCGGGCTCGCAAACCGGTGGTATTGCTCGGCCTGCTGGCCAGCCGGCCGGAGAACTCTCTCGCGGTGCGCGCCTTCCTCGACAAGAGCCGGTTGCCGGTGACCGGCACCTATCAGGCGGCCGGGGTGGTGGATACCCACCATTTCGATGACTTCGCCGGACGGGTGGGGCTGTTCAACAACCAGCCGGGGGACAAGCTGCTGCAGGATGCGGATCTGGTGATCTGCATCGGCTACAGCCCCATCGAATACGATCCCGTGTTGTGGAACGGCACCGGTGAGCGCCAGCTGCTGCACATCGATGCGCTGCCGGCGGAGATCGACAGCAGCTACTGCCCGGCGGTGGAGCTGGTGGGCTCCATCAGCGCCAACCTGGCGCGGCTGACCCGGATGCTGCATCAGCCGCTGGCGCGAGATCCAGCCATTACTGCCCTGCTCGGCGAGATCCGCGCCCAGCGCCATCAACTCGCCGAACATGCCGGCCGGCTGGGGGGTACCCCCATCCATCCGCTGCGCATCGTCAAGGAGCTGCAGGACATCATCGGGCAGGACATGACATTGTGCGTGGACATGGGCAGCTTCCACATCTGGATTGCCCGCTACCTCTATAGCTTCCGGGCCCGCCAGGTGCTTATCTCCAACGGTCAGCAGACCATGGGGGTGGCGCTGCCCTGGGCCATCGGGGCGGCCATGGTACGCCCGGGGGAGAAGATCATCTCGGTGTCTGGCGATGGCAGCTTCATGCAATCGAGCATGGAGCTGGAGACCGCGGTGCGGCTCAAGTCCAACATAGTACACATCATCTGGGTCGATAACGGCTACAACATGGTGGCTATGCAGGAGGAGAAAAAGTACAGCCGCAGCTCAGGGGTGAGTTTTGGTCCCATCAACTTCAAGGCCTATGCCGAGTCGTTCGGGGCGGCCGGGTTTGCCGTCACCTGTGCCGAGGATCTGCGGGCGACCCTGCGCGCCGCCATGGCGGTGAGCGGGCCGGCGGTGGTGGCCATCCCGGTGGATTACAGCGACAACCACCTGCTGATGGAGCAGCTCAGGCCCGAAATGCTCAGTTGAGCCGGAGCTGAACCGGCTGACTGCTTGCAGTTCGCCTCAAAGCAGAGCGTCCCTTGCCAATCGGCAAGGGACGCTCTGTCATTGCGAGAGGGCTATTTACTCAGGGCATGGGTGAGGAGGGGGGCAACACCATGGGGCCGGCCACCGCACCGGCAGCCTCGTCACCGCGCAGCACCCGCACCAGCTCGAGGGCGAACTCGATGGCGGTGCCCGGCCCCTGGCTGGTGATGAGGTGATGAGCCTCATCGGTCACCACCCGCGCGTGACTGAGCTGCGCCGCGGGCAAGCGGGCCTGAAAACCGGGATGGCAGGTGGCGCGGGCTTCCCCCAGCAGATCGTGGTGCAGCAGCACCACGGCGGGGGCGGCGCAGATGGCTGCCCGCCAGCGCTGCGCTGCCGCCTGCGCCTTGAGCAGGGTGATGGCGCGCGGCGTATCGCGGATAACCTCGCTGCCGGGCAGGCCACCCGGCACCACTATGGCCTCGAACTCCTGATCCGCCAGCTCGTCGAGGTGACAATCCGCCACCAGCTGTACCCCGCGGGAGGTCCTGATCTGGCGCTGCCCTGCCGGGCAGCAGGAGGCCAGCACCACCTCGATGGCCCCGCGTACCAGGGTATCGACGATGGCGACCGTCTCTATCTCTTCCGACCCGGGGGCCACCAGTACCAGTACGCTCATCCGTTGCTCCTTGCATTGGCGAGCCCGATGGGCTCACTGCTTCTCTTTGATGGCCTGATAGAGACCCTGATTGACCGGTACCGCAATGCCGTGGCAAGCGGCCTGGGCCAGCAGGAAGCCGGTGATGGCCTCGATCTCGGTCTCGCGCCCCTGCTCCATGTCCTGATACATGGAAGAGTAATTGTCGGCGGTGAGCTCCACCACCGTCATGACCCGGCGCAGCAGCTCGTCGCTGCCGGTGGGCTGGCCTTCGGCCTGCATCACGTCCGCCACTTCCACGCAGATCTGCTGCAGGGCATCGGCAAAGCGCGGACCGGCTAGCTCGCCATTCTTGAGCTTGTAGAGCGCGGTGAGCGGGTTGATGGCGCAGTTGACCGCCAGCTTCTGCCACTGGCGCGCCTGGATCTGCTCATCCCAGCCGGCCTGGCCGAGGGCGGCCGCCAGCTCGTCCGCCAGGGCGGCATGGGCTCTGGCCGCCTCGTTGACCGGGCCGAGCCAGGTTTCGCCCTTGCCGGTGTGGCGGAACACAAAGTGACCGCTCTGCATGGCGCCGTGGCTGGTGACGCCGGCGATGACCGGATTGTGGGGGAACAGCGCGACCACCTGCTCGGCGATCCCCATGCCGTTGTGCAGCAGCACGATGGGCACGTCGGTCGCCAGCTGGCCCACCAGCGGGGTCAGCGCCTCGATGACCTGGCCGGCCTTGGTCATCACCAGCAACCGCTGGATCTGACCCGGCTGGTCGACGAAGCCGCGCTCGATGTTGATGAGCTGGGTGTTGCCCTCCAGCGAGGTGAAGTCGATGCCGGGGTGCAGGGTGGCGCGGTGGCGCTCGCGCAGCAAGACGCGGGTGGACTGGCCGCTTTGAGTCAACAGGGAGGCAAACACACCGCCCAGGGCGCCGCAGCCCAGCAGGGTCCATTGGGGGGAAGGGGTGTGTCGACTGTGTGTCAGGTTGTAATCGCGTGATCCGCTTGGCATGGAGAGACTCAATCAAGGTAGGGGCTGCATTCCAGTCAACCACCTGCCGGGGATAAGTGAAGATGTCGCCTGGCGGACACCTGGAACGGGTTCATGATCTTGCTGCTAGGTCGTGATCAAGGCTTGTACGAGGCTTGCGTATGTGAAACCGGAAGCCCATGTATTCAGATACAAGCGGGCTCCTGCGCAGCGATTTACCTTGCGGACGACCTCTCGCGACAGATACTGAACAGGTTCTAACGGGTCTCGCCATTCCTGTGCGCAGGGGATTCTAGCAGAGCAGTCCCATCGAAATCAGCAAATTTGCCGTAATTCTGGTAGATTTGCCCCCTTATAGCGCAACATGAGGAGCCCACTATGCCGTCATTCGATATTGTCTCTGAAGTCAAAATGAACGAGGTGTTGAACGCCGTCGACAACGCCAATCGTGAACTGGCGACCCGTTTCGATTTTCGTGGTGTTGAAGCCAGCTTCGAGTTGAACAAGGAAGAGGTCAAACTGGAGGCCGATGCCGATTTCCAGCTCAAGCAGATGGTCGAGATCCTGCGCGGTGCCCTGCTCAAGCGCAACATCGAGAACAGCTCCATGGACGTGGGTGACAGCGTTCACTCCGGCAAGCGCTTCCACCTGACCGTGAAGTTCAAGCAGGGGATCGACAAGGAAGTTGCCAAGAAGCTGGTGAAGCTGATCAAGGATTCCAAGATCAAGGTGCAGGCCGCCATTCAGGGCGACGAGGTGCGGGTCACCGGCAAGAAACGCGATGACCTGCAGGAGACCATGGCCCTGGTGCGTGGCGCCGAGCTGGGCCAGCCGATGCAGTTCCAGAATTTCCGCGACTGATGGATGGCCGGGGAGGGCGCGGCTCTCCCTGTTCGCTACCATCTGGCCATAAAAAAACCGGAGCAGCTGCTCCGGTTTTTTGTATCCCTGATACCCGTTCGATTAGAACTTGTAGGTAACGGCAAAATAATGGCCAATACCAGAAGTATCAGTCATTTGGTTATTAGATTCGTTATCACGAATCAAAGCCATATTGTTGAATACTTTCAACCCATATCCAACAGAATAACGGTCAGAGTGCCAATAGATACCATTGAACCACTCAAGAGAATTGGATGCATTGAAGCCGTTATCTGCAATCTTGTCAGCACCAAACTTGTAGTCGAGATAACCTTGATAGGTGATAAAAGAACCGTTACTAAATGTATAGAATGGCTTAAACCAGTTAGTGGAGACCATGTAGCCATCCCACTCACGCTCGTTTTCAGCACCATAGTTCTCGCGCACATATCGTGCATAAGTGTTGAAACCTACTTTGCCAAACCAAGGCATTTCAACATCAGAGCCCAAACCAATGTAGTGCTCAAACAGACCTTTGTCACCTACGTTAGTCACTGTGGCAATATACAGTTCTTTAACTGGGCCAAAAGAAAGATCTGCACCAGTAAGGGCGTCCAAAGACATACGAGGAGCAAACTTGATGAACATATTGTCACCATTGTGACGGTCATCATGAGTACGATCCAGTAAGTCAAATACGTCAACGTAACCATACAAATCAAACAGACCTGAACGACCACCAAACTCCATTTCAAAATAAGTAGTGTTCTGATTGTTGAAAGGAATGCGAGCATCAACACTTTGCATTACGTTGAACTGCATCCACTTGTAGTCATTCTTGTGGATGTCACCGCTGTAGTCAGCAGCGAAAGCCGGGGTAGCGGCGGCAGCCAGCAGACCGGCACCGATCAGAGTCTTGGTAAATTTGGCCATTTTATTGGTCTCTTGTGCGTTAGTTGAGGTTTTCCGTAGCCTGCCCACAAGGAGCGGAAGGGATTCTAGCCAAATAAATTCACCGGATAAACCAGCACCAGGGAACTTTATTCGGAAGTGTGAATCTAATCACCCCCAATTTTACGCAAACGCTTGCTATTTGTCCGATTGCGGTAACAAGGCACTTCCTCGTTTGGCAACCAACACGATCAGGATCAGCACCGGAATGCCGAGCAGGCTGGTGCTGATGAAGAAGCTGCTGTAGCCGAACTGCTCGACGAAGCGGCCGGAAAAGCCCGCCAGCAGCTTGGGCAGCAGCAGCATCACCGAGCTGAACAGGGCGTACTGGGTGGCGGAGAAGGCCACGTTGGTCAGGCTCGACAGATAGGTGACGAAGGCGGCCGTGGCGATGCCTGCGCTGAGGTTGTCCAGCGAGATGATCAGGGTCAGCAGCTCGAGGTTGTGGCCCACTTCATTGAGCAGGGCAAACAGCAGGTTGGTGCTGGCGGTGAGCAGGGCGCCGAGGAACAGGATGCGCAGGGTGCCAAAACGCATCACCAGCACGCCGCCGAGGGCGGCCCCCACCAGCGTCATGATAACCCCATACACCTTGGTGATGGTGGCCACCTCGGTCTTGCTGAACTGCATGTCCACATAGAAGCTGTTGGACATCACTCCCATCACCACGTCCGAGATGCGATAGCAGGCGATGAGCCCGAGGATCAGCAGGGCGGAGCCGCCGTAACGGCGAAAGAAATCGGCGAACGGACACCAGATGGCCTCGTAGCTCCAGGCACCGAGACCGGCCAGCCCAGCCGGCCAGCCGCGGGCGAGCAGCAGGGTCTTGCGGGTCGCCTGCTGCTGATTCTGGGCGGCGAGATCGATGACGGGCTCGTGACAGAACAGGGTGGTGATGACGCCGAGGGACATCAGCCCCGCCATCAGCAGATAGGTGAGCTGCCAGCCGCGATAGTCGTAGCCGTCGTTGCTGCCGAGCCAGGCGGCCAGCGCCAGCGCGCCGGCCCCGGCCATGATCATTGCCAGCCGGTAACCAGTCATGTAGGAGGCCGCCATGGCCGCCTGCAGCCGCTCGGGGGCCGACTCGATGCGATAGGCATCGATGACGATGTCCTGGGTGGCGGAGGCGAAGGCCACCAGCAGGGCAAACAGGGCCAGCTGGGCGAGCTGGGTCTTGGGGTCGCAGAAGGCCATGCCCACCAGCGAGGCGGCGATCAGCAGCTGGGAGAAGAGCATCCAGCTGCGGCGCCGGCCCAGCCAGCGGGAGAGCAGTGGCAGCGGGAGCCGATCCACCAGCGGTGACCACAGCCACTTGAAGCCATAGGCCAGTGCCACCCAGCTCATGTAGCCGATGTCGGTCAGGCTGACATCCGCTTCGCGCAGCCAGAACGAGAGGGTGCCGAACACCAGCAGCAGCGGCAGGCCGGAAGAGAACCCCATGGCAAACAGGATGAGAACCCGAGTCTCAAGGTAGACGGCGAGCGAGTCTCGCCAGCTCGGTGTACGGACAGTGTTCAAATACCTGACTCCTCTGGGAAAATTGCGCCATTTTGTCAGGTTCGGGTTGGATAGCCAAGGCAAGCCGGGCAGGGGAGGGCACTATATTCAGGGGCGCAGGCCGATGCAGTGGCGCGGCAGCGGCCCGTCCGTGGTCAGGAAATTGGCGCACTCCATCAGCTGCAGGCGCAGCCAGACGTCGGCGATGATCTGCTGTTCATCCCACTGATGCAGGCTGTGCAGCAGGTGCCAGAACACCCCCTCCTGCTCGGAGGCCGGGGTCTTGTCGGTGGGGACATGGGGCAGATCCTGCCAGTGGGACAACAGCTGCCAGCTCAGATCTTCCAGCTGCTGATAGGGGATCTCTCGTGCCAGAAAGTGACGAACCGTCTGGGCCAGCGGGATGGCGTGCTGGGCGATGTAGTCGTTGCAAGTCACCGGAACCTCCTTCTCCTCTCGTGGGCCTGGCCCCGGATATCGGGGCAAGGCCAGAGTATAGAAAGGGGCGCCGGCGACCCGGACCGCGGGGATGGCGGATTGTGATCCGCTCCGCGTTATTTGTCCGCCAGCAGGACCACCTTCTTCAGGATGATGGGGCTGGTGGGCACGTCGTTGGCACGCAGGATGGGGCTGTAACCGGTCTGCACCTGGGCCAGCTTGTCCAGTACCTCCATGCCCTGCACCACCTGGCCGAACACGGTGTAACCGGCGCCGGCATTGGCGTTGAGGTTGTTGTTGTCGACCAGGTTGAAGTAGAACTGGCGAGTGGCGCTGTCGACCGCCTGGGTGCGGGCCATGGCGATGCTGCCGCGCTTGTTGGGCAGGCCGCCCTTGGACTCGTTGACCACGGGGTCAAAGGTGGGCAGTTGCTGGAACTGCTGGTTGTAGCCGCCCCCCTGCACCACGAAGTCCTGGATCACCCGGTGGAAGATGCTGCCGTCATAGCTGCCATCGGCCACGTAGCGCAGGAAGTTCTTCACCGTCTGCGGCGCCTGCTTGGAGGCCAGCTCCACCACTATGTTGCCGTGGTTGGTCTCCATCCTGACCTTGGGGCCGGCGAACGCCAGCGGGGCGATCAGCATGGCCAGTAACCAGAGTTTTTTCATTTATTCGCTCCTTGCTCAGCTCGGCTGACCTTTGAGATAACCGCGCAGGGCGGTGTCAGCCATGATCTGCTGCAGTACGCTGCCCAGCTGCTGGTTCAGGGTGGACTCCAGTTCGGCCATGCTCGGCT
The DNA here is from genome assembly GCF_040908225.1 of Aeromonas sp. R5-3. Taxonomy (NCBI): domain Bacteria; kingdom Pseudomonadati; phylum Pseudomonadota; class Gammaproteobacteria; order Aeromonadales; family Aeromonadaceae; genus Aeromonas; species Aeromonas sp. R5-3. The sequence continues at coordinate 252,966 of NZ_JBFODH010000029.1, forward strand.
CGCCCGGGCCTTCCTTGCTGGAGGACATGTTGAACTGTTTGGTCAGCTTGCTGCCCTGGAAGTCGGCGATCACCTGCAGGCTGACGCGGGACTTGGTGACATAGGTGAAGGTCTTCTCTTCTACCGTGACCGCGGCAGTGGAGATGGCCAGGGTCAGGTTGGTGGTGCCGCTGTTGCCTACTTCCAGACCCTGGCTGCGCAGCCCTTCGGCGAGCTTCTCCGCCAGCAGGCTGTTGAGGGGCTGGCTGCTGTTGACCAGTACCGCAGCCTTCTCTTTTTTCTTGATGGAGAAGACGTAGGCGGCTTCACGCTTGTCCACCCCTTCCAGGGTGATGCGGTTGCCCGAGTAGTACTGCTGGTTGGAAGGGATCACCTGCGGATTGAGCAGGGCGCTCTCCGGCCAGTGAGTCGCACAACCACCCAGCATCAGGGCGGCCAGCAGCAAGAGTGACTTTTTCATCATGGGTTTCCTTTCGCGTTTGATGGCGTTTAACGTTTGATGGCTTTCAAAATAACGAATTTGCTGTTCGACGCAACGACTTGTGCGTTGGCGAACAGGCGCTTGAGCTTGTTGTGATAGTCCAGATGGCGGTTGCCCACTATCCAGAGTTCCCCCCCTTTGGGCAACACCCGGTGGGCGTCGCTGAACATCTGCCAGGCGATGTGGTCTGTGATGGCCTGCAACTGATGGAACGGCGGGTTGCAGAGGATTCGATCCGCTGAACCGGCAGGCACGCCGTCGAGACAGTTGTTGACCATAAAGTGGGCGCGGGGCTGGGCCGCCGGCAGATTGTGCTCGACGTTGAGCCGGGCCGAGGCGACCGCCATGCGGGACTCGTCTACGAAGGTGACCTCCACCTCGCTGTCGCGCGCCAGCAGGGAGAGCCCCAGCACGCCGTTGCCGCAGCCCAGATCGATCACTTTGCGGGCACTGTGGATGGGCAGATTGTCCAGCATGAAGCGGGCGCCGATATCCAGACTGGTGCGCGAGAACACGTTGGCATGGTTATGGATGAGCATGTCGGTGCCCTCCAGTGGCCAGACCGTGGGGAAGGGGTTGGCCAGCGCGGGACGCTCGGCGGGCGCAGCGGCTGGAGTGCAGTGAATGAGGCGCGCCTTCTTCCAGGCCAGCGAGGTGCGGGTCGGCCCCAGGTATTTCTCAAACAGCGCCAGGGTGGAGGTGTGGATATCCTTGGCCTTGCCGGCGGCGATGACGCGGGTAGCGGGGGTAACGACCCCGCGCAGGGCCAGCAGTTGCTGCTCCAGCAGCGCCTGATACTTGGAGACCTTGATCACCACCAGCGCGGGGGCATCGGGCAGGGGAGCCAGCGCATCCTGCAGGCGGATGGCCGCGGGATCCAGGCCATTCTCTGCCAGGTTGGCCAGGGTAGCCCGCTCGCTGATGTGGGAGTCGGTGACGCAGACAGGGGCATGAGGGTGCAGACTGGCGGCCAGCGCGCCAAAACCGTCGTTCATGATGATGACGGGGCCATCCTGCTCGAGGGGCTCCTCGGCCAGGGTGTTGATCAGATACTCGTCGGCGGCATCCCAGGCCTGCAAGGGATCCTGCTGCTGACGTGGATAGCGATACAGGGTCAGGCGACAGTGGGCCGTGTCGAGAAGGGTTTGCATAGGCGAATTGTCCAGCTGAGTCATGTAACGGGCCCCGGTGGGGCGCAAAGTGGCGCTATTCTAGCGGGGGCTGAGAATTTCACCAGCCCGGCAGGGCTGCAAGCGGGATTTTCCCACACCGCCCGATTTCGTCATCCGACCAACCCTGGCTACAATGGCCGGACATCCATTTTGGGAGTTTTGCTCGTGACCATGCAACAACAGATCGAGGCCAAGCTGGCCGCCGCCTTGTCCCCCAGCCACCTGGAAGTGATCAACGAGAGCTACATGCACAGGGTGGCGCCGGGCTCGGAGAGCCACTTCAAGGTGGTGGTGGTGAGCCAGGCGTTTGAAGGGCAGCGCCTGCTGGGGCGCCATCGTCAGGTCAATGCGGTGCTGGCCGACGAGCTGGCGGGGGCCATTCATGCATTGGCGCTGCATACCTATACCGAGCAGGAGTGGCAACAACGGGAGCAGGCACCGAGCACCCCCAGCTGCGTCAGCAAAAACGGACTCTCTTAAGGCTATTGACGAATTGATTACTCAATCTTCGACCAGTTAACAATTTCAAAACCTGTTTCGGCGACGTTTCGTACTCATGAGGGGAGCGTTGCCCTCCCACCGCGCCATCAAGATTTCTAATCCTTTTTCGAACATAAAAATTATTACCCATTTTGAGGTAATGGTGGCTAACTCGAGGCCGCGCCTGAGGTTTCACGAGAAAAAGCGACGCGATTAAATTGCGATGATTTTGTGATAGAGCGGGGATTTTCCCCATTTTGCATGGCAGGAAACTTGCCATAGGTGGTAAACTCAGGCGCTTTTGAATGACTCTGTATGTTGCTGATTTGTTTATTTCTTCGACATCTTGCCGCAACATCAACGGGCTCATTCAACAACTCGTCGTGATGTATTTCTCGGCGCTAACCAACCTGTCTTCCCTTAACGGTAGTGCAAGTGAGTATGATTACAATTAAAAGAGGACTGGACATCCCCGTGCTGGGTGCTCCGGAGCAAGTAATCTACGATGGCCCGGCCATCACCCGTGTTGCTACACTCGGCGAAGAGTTCGTGGGGATGCGTCCTACTATGTTTGTCAAAGTAGGTGATCGCGTCATTAAAGGTCAGGAGCTCTTCGAAGATAAGAAGAATCCCGGCGTTAAATTCACGGCCCCCGCCACCGGTGTGGTTTCAGAGATCAACCGTGGTGCCAAGCGCATTCTGCAATCCGTTGTCATCGATATCGATGGGTCCGACGAGCAGGTGACCTTCGAGCATTTTGCTTCCGTCGAGCTGCCTAAGCTCGAACGCAGCAAGGTGCAGGAGATCCTGGTCGCGTCCGGCCAATGGACTGCGTTGCGTACCCGCCCGTTCAGCAAGGTGCCAGCCGTGGGTTCCACCCCGCGTGCGATCTTCGTCACCGCCATGGACACCAACCCGCTGGCCGCCGACGCGGAGCTGATCATCAAGGAACAGTCCCAGGCGTTCCTCGACGGTCTGGCCGTGCTGACCCGCCTGACCGATGGTTCCGTCTATGTCTGCAAGGGCGAAGGCAGCCTGCCGCACGCTTCCCTGGCGCAAGTCAAGGAAGAGGTGTTCGTCGGTCCGCACCCTGCCGGCCTGCCCGGTACCCACATCCACTTCCTGGACCCTGTCGGTGCCAAGAAAGTGCAGTGGCATATCAACTATCAGGACGTGATCGCCTACGGCAAGCTGTTCACCACCGGTCAGATCCATACTGACAAGGTGATCGCCCTGGCCGGCCCGAACGTCATCAAGCCGCGTCTGCTGCGTACTCGCATGGGTGCCTGCATCAGCCAGCTCACCAACAACGAACTGCGTGCGGACGAGAATCGCGTCATTTCCGGTTCCCTGCTGAGCGGTGCCAAGGCTGAAGGGGTCCATGACTACCTGGGTCGCTACCACAATCAGGTCAGCGTACTGGGTGAAGGTCGAGAGAAAGAGTTCCTGGGTTGGGTCAATCCCAGCGCCAGCAAGTTCTCCATCACCCGTACCACCCTCTCTCACCTGGTGAAGGGCAAGCTCATCAACTTCACTACCACCACCAACGGTAGTGACCGCTCCATGGTGCCTATCGGCAACTATGAGCGCGTGATGCCGCTCGACATCCTGCCGACCCTGCTGCTGCGGGATCTGGTCTCCGGCGATACCGACAATGCGCAAGCGCTCGGCTGCCTGGAGCTGGATGAGGAAGATCTGGCGCTCTGTACCTTCGTCTGCCCCGGCAAGACCGAGTACGGCCCGATCTTGCGTGAGTGCCTGACCAAGATTGAACTGGAAGGTTAAGCGATGAGTTTCAAGCAACTTCTTGAAAATATGGAACATCACTTCGAGCCGGGTGGCAAGTACGCCAAGTACTATGCCCTGTTCGAAGCGGCGTACACCCTGTTTTATACCCCGGGTTCCGTGACCCGCAATGCCGCCCACGTCCGTGATGCGATCGATCTGAAGCGGATGATGATCATGGTGTGGCTGGCCGTGTTCCCGGCCATGTTCTGGGGCATGTACAACGTCGGCAACCAGTCCATCGCCGCCATCGCCCATCTGGGCACGGCCGCCGGTGCTGGCAGCTGGCAATATGCCCTGGCTACCCTGCTGGGTGCCTCCCTGGATCCGGCGGTGGCCGGCGTCGGCAGCAAGATGCTGATCGGTGCAGCCCACTTCTTCCCGATCTACATCACCGTCTTCATCGTCGGTGGTTTCTGGGAAGTGCTGTTCGCCATGGTGCGCAAGCACGAGATCAACGAAGGCTTCTTCGTGACCTCCATCCTGTTCGCGCTGATCGTGCCGCCCGAGCTGCCCCTGTGGCAAGCTGCCCTGGGTATAACCTTCGGCGTGGTGCTGGCCAAGGAAGTGTTCGGTGGTACCGGCAAGAACTTCCTGAACCCGGCGCTGGCGGGTCGTGCTTTCCTGTTCTTCGCCTACCCGGGTCAAATCTCCGGTGATGCGGTCTGGGTTGCCGTCGACGGCTACTCGGGCGCAACCGCGCTGAGCCAGTGGGCCCAGGGCGGCCAGATGGCGCTGATCAACGGTGCCACCGGCCAGAGCATCAGCTGGATGGACGCTTTCCTTGGCAACCTGCCCGGTTCCATCGGTGAAGTTTCCACCCTGATGATCCTGCTGGGTGCGGCCATGATCGTCTACATGCGCATCGCCTCCTGGCGCATCATCGCCGGCGTGATGATCGGTATGGTAGCTACCTCCCTGCTGTTCAACGTCATCGGTTCCGACACCAACCCCATGTTCAACATGCCGTGGCACTGGCACCTGGTGCTGGGTGGTTTCGCCTTCGGTATGGCCTTCATGGCGACCGACCCCGTCTCCGCTGCCTTCACCAACAAGGGCAAGTGGTGGTACGGCGCCCTGATCGGCGTGATGGTGGTGCTGATCCGGGTCGTGAACCCCGCCTTCCCGGAAGGCATGATGCTGGCCATTCTGTTTGCCAACCTGTTTGCCCCCTTGTTTGACCATTTCGTGGCACAGGCGAACATCAAGCGGAGGATCGCTCGTGGCGTTTAATAAAGACTCTACTACCGGCACTCTCGCCGTAGTGACCGGTCTGTGTCTGGTCTGCTCCATCGTGGTCTCCGTGGCCGCAGTTGGTCTGCGTCCGGCCCAGCTGGAAAACAAGGCGCTGGACAAGCAAAGCAACATCCTGTCCGTCGCCGGCGTCGACATCAGCGCCGTGGCCAAGCGTGACCTGGCCAAGCTGTATGGCGACAAGATTGAAGCGCGTCTGGTGGATCTGGCCACCGGTGAGTTCGTTGACGGCGATGCCGACAACTTCGACACCAAGGTCGCCGCCAAGGATCCTGCCCAGAACATTCGCCTGGCTCCGGCCGACGACAAGGCCGGTCTGCGTCAGATCTCCAAGCTGGTCCCGGTGTTCTTCGCCAAAGATGCCGAAGGCAAGGTCGACAACATCATCCTGCCGATCTACGGCCAGGGTCTGTGGTCTACCATGTATGCGTTCGTAGCGGTCGCGGCCGATGGCCAGACCATCAAGGGCATCACCTACTACGACCACGGTGAAACCCCGGGTCTGGGTGGCGAAGTCGAGAACCCGGCCTGGCGCGAGCTGTTCGTCGGCAAGAAGCTGTTCGACCAGAACGGTCAGCCTGCGCTGCGGGTGATCAAGGGTCATGCTCCGGCTGGTTCAGAGCATGAGATCGACGGCCTGTCCGGCGCAACCCTGACCGGTAACGGCGTACAGCATACCTTCGACTTCTGGATGGGTCCCAAGGGCTTCGGTCCTTTCCTGGCCAAGGTTCGTGCAGGAGAAATCAACAATGGCTGACAAGAGCGAAATGAAAAAGTTGCTGTTGACGCCTGTGCTCGGCAACAACCCCATCGCACTGCAGGTGCTGGGTGTCTGTTCCGCGCTGGCCGTTACCAGCCAGATGAAGACTGCGTTCGTGATGACGCTGGCCGTTACCGCGGTCACCGCCTTCTCCAACCTGTTCATCTCCCTGATCCGCAACCAGATCCCGAACAGCGTGCGGATCATCGCCCAGATGGCGGTGATTGCCTCGCTGGTTATCGTGGTTGACCAGGTGCTCAAGGCGTATGCCTACGACATCTCCAAACAGCTGTCGGTGTTCGTCGGCCTCATCATCACCAACTGTATCGTGATGGGCCGTGCCGAAGCCTACGCCATGAAGAGTGCCCCGCTGCCCTCTTTCCTGGACGGTATCGGCAACGGTCTGGGTTATGGCGCCGTGCTGCTGACCGTGGCCACCGTGCGTGAAATCCTGGGCTCCGGCACCTGGTTCGGCATCGAACTGCTGCCGCTGGTGAACAATGGTGGCTGGTATGTGCCGAACGGCCTGCTGCTGCTGCCGCCGAGTGCGTTCTTCATCATTGGTCTGATCATCTGGGGCGTACGCACCAAGGATCCCAAGCAGGTGGAGGCGAAGGATTAAGGTATGGAACACTATATCAGTCTGTTGATTCGCTCGATCTTCATCGAGAACCTGGCACTCTCCTTCTTCCTGGGGATGTGTACCTTCCTGGCGGTGTCCAAGAAGGTCAAGACCGCCATGGGCCTGGGTGTCGCCGTTATCGTGGTTCAGACCGTGGCCGTGCCGGCCAACAACCTGATCTACAACTACGTGCTCAAAGACGGTGCCCTGGTGTCCGGTCTGGATCTCAGCTTTCTGAGCTTCATCACCTTCATCGGGGTGATCGCGGCCCTGGTGCAGATCCTGGAGATGGCGCTGGACAAGTACTTCCCGGCCCTCTACAACGCGCTCGGTATCTTCCTGCCACTCATTACAGTGAACTGCGCCATCTTCGGTGGCGTCTCCTTCATGGTGCAGCGTGACTACAACTTCGTTGAGTCCGTGGTGTATGGCGTGGGTTCTGGAGCCGGCTGGATGCTCGCCATCGTGGCGATGGCGGGGATCCGCGAGAAGATGAAGTACTCCGATGTTCCGGAAGGCCTGCGTGGCCTCGGCATCACCTTCATCACCGCGGGTCTGATGGCGCTGGGCTTCATGTCCTTCTCTGGTATTTCCCTGTAATCGGAAAGGAAATATAGATGGAAATTATTCTGGGTGTGGTCATGTTCACCGTGATCCTGCTGGCCTTGGTGGCAGTCATTCTGTTCGCCAAGTCCAAGCTGGTGACCGCCGGTGACGTGACAATCAGCATCAACGGCGACCCGGCCAAGGCTGTGACCAGCCCGGCGGGTGGCAAGCTGCTCGGCGTGCTGGCCGGCAGCGGTATCTTCGTCTCCTCCGCCTGCGGCGGCGGTGGCTCCTGTGGTCAGTGCAAGGTACGGGTGAAATCCGGCGGCGGCGACATCCTGCCGACCGAGCTGGATCACATCAGCAAGGGCGAAGCCCGTCATGGCGAGCGTTTGGCCTGTCAGGTCACCGTCCGTTCCGACATGGACATCGAGCTGCCGGAAGAGATCTTCGGCGTGAAGAAGTGGGAATGTACCGTCATCTCCAATGACAACAAGGCCACCTTCATCAAGGAGCTCAAGCTGCAGATCCCGGATGGCGAGAGCGTGCCGTTCCGCGCCGGTGGTTATATCCAGATCGAAGCGCCTGCCCACCACGTGCAGTACAAGAACTTCGATATTCCTACCGAATATCGCGGTGACTGGGATCGCTTCAAGATCTTCGAACTGGAGTCCAAGGTCAACGAGCCGATCATCCGTGCTTATTCCATGGCCAACTATCCGGAAGAGTTCGGCATCATCATGCTGAACGTGCGGATTGCGACCCCGCCGCCCAGCAACTGGACTGCCCCTCCCGGCCAGATGTCCTCCTACATCTTCAGCCTGAAGGCGGGCGACAAGGTGACCATCTCCGGTCCGTTCGGCGAGTTCTTCGCCAAGGACACCGACGCGGAAATGGTGTTCATCGGTGGTGGTGCCGGTATGGCGCCGATGCGTTCCCACATCTTCGATCAGCTGCGCCGTCTGAAGACCAAGCGCAAGATGAGCTTCTGGTACGGTGCCCGTTCCAAGCGCGAGATGTTCTATGTCGAAGACTTCGACATGCTGCAAGCCGAGAACGACAACTTCCAGTGGCACGTGGCCCTGTCCGATCCGCAACCGGAAGACAACTGGGACGGCTACACCGGCTTCATCCACAACGTGCTGTTCGAGAACTATCTCAAGAACCACGAGGCGCCGGAAGATTGCGAGTTCTACATGTGCGGTCCTCCCGTGATGAACGCTGCCGTCATCAACATGCTGAAAAACCTCGGCGTTGAAGACGAGAACATCCTGCTGGATGACTTTGGTGGTTAATCAATGCACAGTGTTGTAAAGACCTGGCTAGCCTTCGGGCTAGCCTTTTTCTTGACTGGGTGCGGTCAGGAACAAACGGTCCAATCGAAGCCGGAAATTCACATCACCGGCAGCACCATGGGTACCTACTACTCCATCAAGGTGGCGGACAACGTCATCACCGATCCCGCCAAGTTCCAGGCCGAAGTCGATGTACTGCTGGAGCGGGTGAACGATCAGATGTCGACCTACCGGCCGGACTCCGAGCTGTCGCGCTTCAACCAGCACCGCAGCTCGACGCCCGTTGTGGTCTCCCGCGATACCGCGCGGGTGGTGACCGAGGCCATTCACATTGGCCGTGAGAGCCGCGGGGCGCTGGACGTCACTGTCGGCCCCTTGGTCAATCTGTGGGGCTTCGGACCCGATGCGCGCCCGACCAAGACGCCGTCTGACGAACTGATCACCCAGACCCGCCAGAAGACCGGGCTCGGCAATCTGCACGTGATCACTTCCGCCGATGCCGATACCCTGCAAAAGGACATCCCGGATCTCTACGTGGATCTCTCTGCCATCGCCAAGGGGTTTGGCGTCGACAAGGTGGCCGAGTATCTGGAGTCCCTGGGTTCGCGCAACTATCTGGTTGAGATCGGCGGCGAATTGCGGATCAATGGCGTCAACGGCAAGGGTCACCCCTGGCGCGTCGCCATCGAGAAACCGACCGCCAACGCCGGCTCGGTGCAGGAGGTGATAGTTGCGGGCGACAACGGGGTGGCGACCTCGGGCGAGTACCGCAACTATTACGAGCTGGACGGCAAGCGCTTCTCCCACACCATCGATCCCATGACCGGCAAGCCTATCCAGCACCGGATGGTGTCGGTGACCGTGATCCACCCCTCCTGCATGACTGCAGACGGGTTGGCGACCGTGTTCATGGTGCTCGGACCCGAGAAGAGCCTGGCCTACGCCAAGGAGCGGGGGCTGGCCATTTTCGTGATCACCAAGACGGATGAGGGTTTCGAGGAGTCTTACTCCGATGCCTTCAAACAGTATCTGGTTAGAAAATAAGGGGCGGTAACATGCAGATTTTTTTGATCACCTTCGGGGTGTTTCTGGTGGTGGTGGTGGCCATGGCCATCGGCTACATCTTCCAGAAGAAGACCATCTCCGGCTCCTGTGGCGGACTTGGCAGCATAGGTATCGAAAAAGAGTGTGATTGCCCGGAACCCTGCGACAACCGCAAGAAGAAGATGGCCAAGGAAGAGGCCCGTCGCAAGATGCTGGCCGAGAACCGGATCATCTGAGCGGGCAGGGGGCTCTCGCACCCATGTCGAAAGCAAAACGGGCTGACCCTTGGGGCAGCCCGTTTTTTATGGCGAGCGCTCAGTAGTCGTAGCGCTGGCACTCCTTCTTGTTGAATTCGGCCCGCCAGCGTGCCAGCTCCTCCTGCGTACCCAGCTCGTCCCCCTGTTTGATGGCCTTCTCCAGCGCCTTGATGCGCTCGTGCAACCAGCTGCACTCGGCGGTCGGATTGTCCTTGCCATTGCTCTGCTGCGGCAGCAGCAGGCAGAACCCCAGAGCCAACCCCGGCCAGACTCCCTTCATCTCATTCTCCTTGTGCGATGGATTATAAATGGTGCCTTAAGAGTCTATGTCGGCCCGTCATTTCATGCCGATGGCAGAAATGGCAGGGCTGGGTTAGCATAGGCAGGTTACCTGTTTATTCGTACAGTAGTATGCGCAAGATCATTCACATCGACATGGACTGCTTCTATGCCGCGGTAGAGATGCGGGACAACCCGGCCCTGCGCGAGGTACCGCTGGCCATCGGCGGCTCGGCGGACAGGCGCGGTGTCATCTCGACCTGCAACTATGTGGCGCGCCGCTTCGGGGTGCGCTCCGCCATGCCGAGCGCCCTGGCACGCAAGCTCTGCCCGCCGCTGGTGCTCATTCCCGGCCGGATGGCGGTCTACAAGGAGGTCTCCCGCCAGCTGCGGGCCATTTTTCTGCGCTACACCGAGCAGGTGGAGCCGCTCTCCCTCGATGAGGCCTATCTCGACGTGACGATGAGCCCCTGCTGTGGCGGCAGTGCCACCCTGATTGCCCGCGAGATCCGTGCCGCGATCAAGGCCGAGCTGGGGCTGACCGCCTCGGCCGGGGTGGCGCCGAACAAGTTTCTGGCCAAGCTCGCCTCCGAGCAGCGCAAGCCGGACGGCCTGTTCGTGATCCGCCCGCAGGAGGTGGATGAGTTCGTGCGCCAGCTGCCCCTCGGCAAGTTGCCCGGCATCGGTCGCAAGACCGCGGATCGGCTGGAGTCGCTCGGCCTTTACTCCTGCGAAGATGCACGTCAGCTCGGCAACGAGGAGCTGATCGCCCGGTTCGGCAAGCTCGGGGAGATGCTGGCCGGGCGGATCTGGGGCCACGACGAGCAGCCGGTGCAGGCCCAGCGGGTGCGCAAGACCATAGGGGTGGAGACCACCCTGGCCAGCGACGTGCTGGATGAGGCCGCCTGTTGGCAGGTGCTGAGCCGGCTCATTCCCGAGCTGGAGCAGCGATTCTCGGCCAGCCACGGCAAGGAGCAGTTGATGGGGCAGGGGATCAAGCTCAAGTTTGCCGATTTTCAGCAGACCACCGTCTACCGGCGTGGGGGTTACCAGCCGGAGCGGTTTCACGATCTGTTGCACGAAGGTTTGTTGCGGGCACAGGGCAAACCCATTCGGCTACTGGGATTGGTGGTCGGCCTGCCCGCGGCCGGCGAAGTGAACCAACTTGCCCTGGATTTAGCGTGATAAGGTTAAGTTTTTGTTTCTAAAACCGATACACTGATCACATCAGTATGAAGCTAGGAAATGGTGGCATGAGTTCTCTTTCTGTTCAGGGGCGGATCACCCTGATCGCCGGTTGTTGTTTGTTGGCCAGTGCCGGTGCCCTGGTGGCCTCTTCTCTCTTCAGTGCTGCCAACATGCAGGATCAGGTGCTGACTTCTACCACGGCGGAAGCCCAGAGTGCGGCCGAAAACTGGATGAAGGCGATGGGCTCGGAGCAGGCGGCCAAGGTGACCAGTTATCTGGACGAGGCCTACTTCCGGGCGACCCTGCTGGGCCAGGGGATCCTGTTCCAGCGCAAGAATGCGGCCGACAATTTCGGCTCCTCCGAATCACTGCGTACCGCCGTCAACCAGCAACTGCATGACGCGGCAGCCTCCTCCGATCACCTGCTCGGCGTCTATGCGGTGTTCGAGCCGGACCAGCTCGACGGCGAAGACAGCAACTACCACGGCTCCAGCGCGCTGGGCTCCAACGATCAGGGGCGTTTCTCCACCTACTGGGCGCGGGTCGACGGCAAGATTGAACCCGAGGTGCAGGATGAATCCGTGCTGGCGGACGAGAGCCCGACCGCGGCCGGCGGGGTGGAGAACGAGTGGTATCGCTGCAGCATTCGCAGCAAGGCCCTCTGTCTGCTGGAGCCTTATCTGGACGATGTGGGGTCGCAAAAGGTATTGATGACCTCGGTGACCGTGCCTCTGCTGGAGCAAGACAAGCTGCTCGGCATGGTCGGGGTCGATATCTCGCTGACCGCGCTGCAGAGCCTGGTCAAGGAGATGGATCAGGAGCTCTATGAGGGGCAGGGCAAGGTGCTGCTGGTGAGCAGTCAGGGCCGTGTTGCCGGGGTGGACGGCTTCGACGTCACCCTGGGCAGTCCGCTCGGTCAGCAGTATCAGACCCTGACGGCCGCCCTGCAAGGCTGGCTGGGCCAGGGGCAGGTGGCCAGTCGCTGGAGTCCGGACGGCAACCTGCTGCAGACCTTCGTGCCGGTCAAGATGCGCGGTACCGAACAGAAATGGGGCATCTACATCGAGCTGCCGCGCAGCGTGGTGCTCGCCTCGGCCCTCCAGCTGCAGGACGATCTCTCCGGCCAGGCCAGCCGCAGCGTGATGACCCAGCTGCTCATCGGCGGCCTCATCTCGGCGGTGGCGCTGATCTGCATCTGGCTGATGGCCCACCAGATAGTGGCCCCCATCCGCGCCGTGGTGGCCCGCCTCAAGGACATTGCCAGCGGCGAGGGGGATCTCACCCAGCGCATCGAGCTACGCCGTGACGACGAGATAGGCGAGCTGGCCAAGTGGTTCAACAGCTTCTTGAACAAGCTGCAGAGTACCATCAGCCAGGTCATCGATACCGTTGCCGGCACTCGTGCAAGCGCCGAACAGGCGGCCAGTGTCGCCGAACGCACCAGTGCCGGCATGCAGGCCCAGTATCAGGAGGTAGACCTGGTGGCGACCGCGTTCGAGGAGCTGAGCGCCACCGCCCTGCAGGTGGCCAGCAACGCCAACTCGGCGGTGGCCGCTGCCAACCAGGCCGACACGGCGGCGCAGGAGGGCAAGTACGTGGTAGCCGACACCCAGGAGGCGATGCGCAAGCTGATGGCGGTCATCAGCGATGCCAAGCCGGTGGTGGAGCACCTGTCAGCCAACAGCGAGAACATCAACGACATCCTGGTGGTGATCCAGGGGATTGCCGAGCAGACCAACCTGCTGGCGCTCAACGCCGCCATCGAGGCGGCGCGGGCCGGCGAGCAGGGGCGCGGTTTTGCGGTGGTGGCGGACGAGGTGCGCAATCTGGCGGGCCGCACCCAGAACGCCATCGTCGAGATCCAGACCCTCATCGGCCAGCTGCAATCCGGCACCGATGCGGTGGTGAAGGCGATCATGACCGGCCACGGTCAGGCGGATCTGACGTTGACCAAGGTGGACCTGTCGGTCAGCGTGCTGGAGCAGATCATCCACGCGGTCGGCACCATTCATCAGATGAACGAGCAGATCGCGAGGGCCGCGCAGGAGCAGAGCGGGGTGGCGGACGAGATCAATCGCAACGTCAGCAACATTCGCGATGTGAGCCACACCATCCGGGCCGAGGCGGCCAGCTCCGCCGAAAATGGTCGCGAGCTGTCGGCGCTGGCCGACAAGCAACAGCAACTGGTGGGGCAGTTCAAGGTATAGGGATAAGAAAAAAGGCGCCTTCCAACCGGAGGCGCCAAACACATTCAGATGACAGACTGGGTTAAATCGGTCCGATTTAAGCCCCTCTTCCCGCAGAGGAAGAAACACAACACCACAATCGCACTCCAGAGACTCACAAAAATCACATGTAAACCAACATGGAAGAGAAAAAGTGAGCCATATGGCAACGGATTGCGAAGCGAATTATGTTTATTCACTGGTCGACCCGCAACCGACAAATTATAATGCGGCCCATTAGAAAAACTCATCGTCGGCTGGTCTCATGTCTCGTCGTTTACCCCCGCTCAACGCACTGAAAGCGTTTGAAGCCGCGGCTCGTCATTTAAGCTTCACCCGCGCTGCGGAGGAGCTGTTCGTGACCCAGGCCGCCATCAGTCACCAGATCAAGGCGCTGGAAGAGTACCTCGGTATCAAGCTGTTTCGCCGCAAGAACCGCTCTCTGTTGCTGACCGAGGAGGGGCAGGGCTACTTCCTCGACATTAAGGACATCTTCACCTCCATTTCGGAGGCGACCGACAAGTTGCTGGCCCGCAGCGCCAAGGGCGCGCTCACCGTCTCTCTGCAGCCGAGCTTCGCCATCCAGTGGCTGGTGCCTCGGCTGGTCAAGTTCAGCGAACGTCATCCCGACATCGACGTGCGGATCAAGGCGGTGGACATGGACGAGGGCTCTCTCACCGACGACGTGGACGTGGCCATCTACTACGGACGCGGCAACTGGCCCGGGCTGCGGGCCGACAAGCTGCACACCGAGTATCTGATCCCGGTCTGTTCACCGCTGCTGCTGACCGGTCCCAAGCCGCTGCGCACCCCGGACGATCTGACCCGCCACACCCTGCTGCACGATACCTCGCGTCGCGACTGGAAGGCCTGGTTTCGCCAGCTCGACATCGATGCCCCCAACGTCAACCAGGGGCCCATCTTCAGCCACTCCACCATGGTGATCCAGGCTGCCATTCACGGCCAGGGGGTGGCCCTTGGTCACAGCGTGCTGGCCCAGCCAGAGATAGAGGCAGGCCGCCTCATCTGTCCGTTCGAGCAGGTGCTGGTGAGCAAGAACGCCTTCTATCTGGTGTGCCAGGAGCAGCAGTCCGATCAGGGCAAGATAGTCGCCTTCCGCGACTGGATGCTGGAACTGGTGGAGCAGGAGGAGGCCCGTCGCCGGGCCCGGCTGGCCGATGCATGAGGTGATCCGGGAGGGGGCTGTTGATGCCCCCGTTCGCATTCTGTTGGCCCACGGTGCCGGGGCGGGCATGGAGCACGCCTTTCTGGCCGAGCTGTCGCGGCTGCTGGCCGGGCCCGACATCGAGGTGGTGCGTTTCAACTTTCCCTACATGAGCAAGCGGGCCCTGGATGGCAAGCGTCGTCCGCCGGACCGGCAGCCCGTCCTGCTCGACCACTGGCGCCAGATGATCAAGGCGTTTGCCCATCCCAGACTGTTTCTGGCGGGCAAATCCATGGGGGGGCGGATGGCGGCCGAACTCTATCAGGATAGTGAGGACGAGATGAATGCTGCAGGATTGCTCATTCTCGGGTATCCTTTCCACCCCCCGGCCAACCCCGACCGCTGGCGGGGCGAGGTGCTCAAGCAGATCAAGACGCCAACCCTGCTGTTGCAAGGGGAGCGCGATACCTTCGGCACCCGTGCCGAACTGGCTGATTTCCCCTTCTCATCCGCCGTATCGGTCCATTGGCTGACCGATGGTGATCATGGCTTCAAACCGCGCAAGAGCAGCGGTGCGAGCGAGCAGGGCAACCTGCGCCTGGCGGCCGAACGGATCAAGGATTTCATTGCGACCATCCCGGCGCGGGGTTGAGGCTGGCGCGGGACAACAAGGAGGCAAGGGATGCAATTTCATCGACATTGGCTGGTGCTGGCGGGCTTTTTCGGCCTGACGGCGACCATGCTGGGCGCCTATGGTGCCCACGGTCTGGCGGCCACCGGCATCGACCCTTCGCGTCTGGCGGCCTTCAATACCGCCGTGCAGTATCAGTTTTTTCACGCCCTGGCCCTGCTGGTGCTGGGGTGGTGCGGTGTGCGCAGCAAGGTGATCAACCTGGCTGGCACCGCCTTTGTGCTGGGGATCCTGGGATTCTCCGGCAGTATTTACGCCATGGTGCTGCTTGGCAGCAAGGGCTTGGGGCTCATCACCCCGGCCGGTGGCCTCTGTTTTATGTTGGGATGGGCGGCCCTGATGTGGGCTGGCTGTCGTCTTGGAGGAAAGAATGAATAATCTGCTGCTTTATTGCCGCCCCGGTTTTGAGAAAGAGGCGGCGGCAGAGATCACCGAACGAGCCACTAACATGCAGTGTTATGGCTTTGCCCGGGTCAAGGACGACAGCGGCTACATCATCTTCGAATGCTACGGCGAGGAAGAGGCCGACCTGCTGGCGCGCAAGCTGCCGTTCAAGGAGCTCATCTTCATCCGTCAGATGCTGGTGGTGACCTGCGAGCTCAAGGAGCTGGATCTGGCGGATCGGATCACCCCGATCATCGAGGCGACCCGCGACTACGCCATCTGCGGCGATCTGCGGGTGGAAACCGCCGATACCAACGAGGCGAAGGAGCTCTCCGCCTTCTGCCGCAAATTCACCGTGCCGCTGCGCCAGGCGCTGCGCAGCAACGAGATCCTGACCAAGAAGGAGACCCCGAACCGCCCGGTGTTCCACGCCTTCTTCCTGGCCAACGACCATGTGTTGCTGGGTTACTCCTACTCCTTCAACAACTCCGCCTTCCACATGGGGATCCCGCGTCTGCGCTTCCCGGCCGATGCGCCGAGCCGCTCCAGCCTCAAGCTGGAAGAGGCCTTCTACGTGTTCGTACCGCGGGAAGAGTGGGACGTGCGGCTGCGCTCCGGCATGAAGGCGGTGGATCTCGGTGCTTGCCCGGGCGGCTGGACCTATCAGCTGGTGCGTCGCGACATGATGGTGACCGCGGTGGACAACGGCATGATGGCGCAATCCCTGATGGATACCGGCCAGGTCAAGCATATCCGCGATGACGGCTTTGTCTGGCGTCCCAGCAAGAAGAACATCTACTGGCTGGTGTGTGACATGGTCGACAAGCCGGCGCGGGTGACCCACATGATCGCCGACTGGTTCCGCGAGGGCGATTGCCAGGAAGCCATGTTCAACCTCAAGCTGCCGATGAAGAAACGCTACGCCGAGGCGGTGCACAACATCCAGGTGTTGCGTGAACTGCTGGCGGAGATCGACGGCGGCTTCATCATTCAGGCCAAGCAGCTCTATCACGATCGCGAAGAGATCACGGTGCACGTCTTCAACAAGTACTGGGTCTCCAAGCTCTCCCCCCAGGAGTGAAGGCTGGCTGACATGGGCTGACAAAAAGGCCGA
Source organism: Aeromonas sp. R5-3 (assembly GCF_040908225.1). NCBI lineage: Bacteria > Pseudomonadati > Pseudomonadota > Gammaproteobacteria > Aeromonadales > Aeromonadaceae > Aeromonas > Aeromonas sp. R5-3. The sequence continues at coordinate 269,708 of NZ_JBFODH010000029.1, forward strand.
CAACCTCGAGGTTGTCGGCCTTTTTATTCGGCTTGCGTTCAGAAGCGATAGTCAAAACGCAGCGAGGATTCGCCATCGGTAAGCTTGAGCTCGATGTCGAGCGGTATGGTGCGATCGGTCGGGCTGAACTCCAGCTTGACGCCGTTGCTGCGCAGCTTGAGAGAGGTGTTCATGCCGGCGGTCTTGAACTTGATCCTGGGCTTGTGCTGCTCAAAGGAGAGGCTGACGCTCTTCTCGGCGGTCAGGTTGAGCTTCTGATAGGGAGTGACCTGACTGTTGCCGTTGCTGTCGGTGACGACATCCATCCCGAAGGAGAGGGGTTTGGGGGCCTTGAGCAGGTCATTGGTATCCAGGGTGGATTGCCAGACCTGGCTGGCCGGCTGGGTGGATGGCGGCAGCTGGGGCCAGGCATTCTCGACCGGTCTGTCTATTGCCATGACATTGCTGCTGATGAGCAACAGGGTAACGATAGCGCGCATAATGGATCTCCTTATCCCTTATCTATTGAACATAGTAGCCAATCGACAAAGGGGGGAACGCGCCGTGAGATAAAACAAAGGGAGCCGAAGCTCCCTTTTTAAATCAACAAGTTGGCACCAATTACAAACGTTCGATGATGGATTGGGTGAACTCGCTGGTGGAGGCGCTGCCCCCAAGATCCCGGGTCACCCGGTCGCCGGATTCGATGGTGGCGCGCACCGCTTCGCGAATGCGCTCGGCCTTCTCCTGCATGCCCAGATACTCCAGCATCTGGATGGAGGCGAGGATCACCGAGGTGGGGTTGGCGATGTTCTTGCCGGCGATGTCCGGGGCAGAGCCGTGCACCGCTTCGAAGATGGCGGCGCCATCACCGATGTTGGCACCCGGTGCCATGCCGAGGCCACCGACCAGACCGGCGCACAGATCCGACAGAATGTCGCCGAACAGGTTGGTAGTGACCATGACGTCGAAGCGCTCCGGGTACATCACCAGGTTCATGCAGGCGGCATCGACGATCATCTCTTCGCTCTGGATGTCCGGGTAGCGGCTGGCCACCTCACGGGCCACTTCCAGGAACAGACCGGAGGTGGACTTGAGGATGTTGGCCTTGTGGATGATGGTGACCTTTCTGCGCCCTTCCTGACGGGCCAGCTCGAAGGCGAACTTGACGATGCGCTCGGCCCCTTCGCGGGTGATGATGCTCATCGCCTCCGCGCTCTGGTTGTCATCGCTGCGCTTCTGACCGGCACCCGAGTACATGCCTTCGGTGTTTTCACGCACTGTGATGATGTCGATGTTGTCGTAACGGCTGCGGGTGCCCTTGAAGGAGAGCACGGGACGCACGTTGGCGTAGAGGTTGAACTTCTTGCGCAGGGAGACGTTGATGGAGGTGAAACCGCCACCGACCGGGGTGGTGAGGGGGCCCTTCAGGGTGACCTTGTTCTTCTCAATCAGGTCGAGTGTGGCCTGGGGCAGCAGCTCGCCGTGTTTCTCCAGCGCCACCAGACCGGCGTCGGCGTATTCGTATTCGAAGTCACAACCGGCGTGGGTCAGGATCTGGATGGCGGATTCGATGATGCTGGGGCCGATGCCGTCGCCCGGGATGACGGTAATTTTTCTTTTTGACATGAGACGTATCCACTTCTAGGGAACAGAGGGGGAGGATTCGGCGGTTTTATACCATTTCTCCACCTAACCCTCCATGTTTCTTTACATTCTATCTGTTTTTGTCAACAGCGAGAGTGAGTCCGGTCATGCTTGGCGAGATAGCGTCATCAGACATCCGGGGCGGGCGGATAACGGATCTCCCGCAGGTTGAAGCCAAGGGGGATGTCCCGCTGCAGCCGTACCAGTCGCTGGGCCAGCAGGGCCTCATCCTGGTGCTGGCGCAGCTTGAGCAAAGGCTTGGCGGCGTCCTCCTGCTGGCAGGCGGTCAGCATGGCCGCGAGATCGCCGTATTGTTGCAGCAGCTGGGTGGCGGTCTTGGGGCCGATGCCGGGCACCCCCTTGATGTTGGAGCCACCGATGCCGGTCAGGGCCCAGAAGTCCACCAGCTGGGCCGGGGTCACCCCGTATTGCTGCTCGACGAAGGCGGCATCCAGCCAGCGCTTGTTGAAGTAGTCGCGGATCCGGATCTGCGGGCAGATGAGCTGGCAGAACCCCTTGTCGGTGGAGATGATGGTGGCGCTGGCACCGTGCTGGGCAATGCCGTTGGCCAGGGTGGCGATGAGATCGTCCGCCTCGTCGGTCTGGGAGAGCAGGGCATCGACGCCGCACTCCCAGAAGGCATCCTGCAGCTCGTTCAAGCCTTCGCGCAGCTCGGCCGGCATGGGGGTTCGTCCCTCCTTGTAGGCGGGATAGACCTCCTTGCGCCAGCTGTGCACCTCGCCATCGAACACCGCAATGACGTGGGTCGGCTCGCTGCCGGCCAGCAGCTTGCGGCAGGTATTGATGAGGTTGGCACGGGTGGCGATCAACGCCTGGGCCGGAGTCAGCGCCTGCTGAGCCTGCACCGCGTGCAGCCGGCGGATGAGGTTGAGGGCATCGATGATGAGCAGGTGTGGCCTTGGGTTTGACATGGGGCACTCTTGGCAGTCGGAACGCCCCATTGTAACAAACCAGCGGGCTCAATGGGGGATTGATGGCCTAAGGGCAGGCAGCAACAAAAAAGGGGCGCCATGCGCCCCTCGTTTCATCTGTGCTGCCCGTCAGCGCACGATTTCGTAGCAGGGCACATACTGGCTGCCCGGCAGCTTCATGCGCTGCTGTTTGACGAAGCTCTCCAGCAGCTTGTCCATCAGGTGCATCAGCTCCTTGTCGCCATGGATCTTGAAAGGACCCTTCTTCTCGATGGCGCGGATGCCCCCTTCCTTGACGTTGCCAGCGACGATGCCGGAGAAGGCACGGCGCAGGTTGGCCGCCAGCAGCTGGGGCGGCTGGTTGCGGTGCAGATCCAGGCTGGCCATGTTGGCGTGATCCGGCTCGAACGGCAGCTGGAACTCCGGCTCGATCTTGAGGGACCAGTTGAAGGAGTAGGCATCCCCTACCGATTTGCGGTATTCGCGGATCTTCGGCATCGCCTCCTTCATTACCCGGGCCACCTCGGGGGCATCGCCGATGATGATTCGGTAGAGGCTGGTGGCCGCCTCGCCCAGGGTCGCCTTGACGAAGTCATCGATGGCGCGGAAGTAGTCGGCACTCTCTTTCGGGCCGGTCAGCACGATGGGCATGGGTTGCCGCTCGTTGGCCGGGTGCATCATGATGCCGAGCAGGTAGAGCAGCTCCTCGGCGGTGCCGACCCCGCCCGGGAAGATGATGATGCCGTGGCCGAGACGCACGAAGGCCTCCAGCCGCTTCTCGATGTCCGGCAGGATCACCAGCTCGTTGACGATGGGGTTGGGCGGCTCGGCGGCGATGATGGAAGGCTCGGTGAGGCCGATGTAACGGCCATTGCGCACCCGCTGCTTGGCGTGGCCGACGGCGGCCCCCTTCATCGGGCCCTCCATGGCGCCCGGGCCACAGCCGGTACAGATGTTGAGCTCGCGCAGCCCCAGCTCGCTGCCCACCGCACGGGTGTACTGGTACTCGATCTCGTTGATGGAGTGGCCGCCCCAGCAGACCACCAGGTTGGGGTCGGCGCCGGGCAGGATCGCCTTGGCGTTGCGCAGGATGGCGAACACCACGTTGGAGATGTGGGTGGAGCTGGTGAGGTTGACCAGCCGGTTCGACTCCAGCTGGGTCGACACATAGAGGATGTCGCGCAGCACGGAGAAGAGGTGTTCCTGAATGCCGCGGATGATCTCGCCATCGACGAAGGCGTGTTCGGGGGCGTTGAACAGCTCGAGCTTGACCCCGCGCTCACGCCGGATCACATGAATATCAAAGGATTTGAAGCGCTCCAGTATCTCTTTGGAGCTGTCGGTATGGCTGCCGGAGTTGAGTACCGCCAGCGAGCAGTTGCGAAACAGTTGATAGATATCGCTGGAGGCGGTTTGCTTGAGGCGGTCCACCTCGAGCTGGGACAGCAAGTCCATGCTGCCGACTGGATTGATGTGCGTAATCATATGTTCCCCTTTCACTCGCTTGTTATCGTTGTGCTTTTCCCTGGGGAGAAAACGGGATGCCCTGTGGCATCCCTTGAATTTGATAGTAGTTGCAAGCGGTGGGGCAGGGGAATAGGGGGAAAGTGCGTTTGCTGCTTTTTTAGGCGCTCGTCAGGCCAGATTCACCTGATCCCGCCCCGAGTGCTTGGAGCTGTAAAGCGCCTTGTCGGCCCGCTCGAACGCATCCGTGGTGTGGTCCCCCTCCCTGAACAGGGTGGCGCCGATGGAGATGGTGATCTCGACCCTGGCATCCCGAAAGCGGAACGGAATGCTCTTGATGGTCTGGCGCAAGGTTTCCAGCGGTTTCTGATACTTGTCCGGGTTGATGTTCGGCAGCAACACCACGAACTCCTCGCCGCCGAAGCGGGCGATGAAGTCGGTGTCGCGCAGGGCCCCCTGCAGCGCCTTGGCCACTACCTTCAACGCCTTGTCGCCGGCCATGTGGCCGTAGTTGTCGTTGATGTTCTTGAAGTGGTCGATGTCGATGATGGCCAGGCACAGCGGGGTGCCGTAGCGCAGCCAGCGCTTGTATTCGAGCTCGAGCCGCTCGTCGAGGGCCGCCCGGTTGTGCACCTGGGTCAGGCTGTCGAGGAACAGCTTGTGTTTCTGGATGGTGAGCCGCTTCTTGTACTCGGCGGTCTCCTCCTTCATCAGTCGCAGTTTAGCCTCCATGGTGGAGAGCCGGGTCAGCAGGTGGCGTTCGCGGGCGGCCATGGCTTCCCTGTCCTGCAGCAGCAGGCTGATGGCGCCCATGTGGCCGGAGATGGCCTCCTTGAGGTCGCCCAGGGTGTCATGGCTGGCCAGGGTATGGTCGATGGCTTTCAGCTCCTGGTCGATGGCCTTGCGGGTATCCAGAGTGGCACTTTGCAGGGCCCGCCCCTCGTCGAGGGATTCGGTGAAGCTGAAGTGGACGGCCGAGAGGCTCTCGTTGAGGGTGCTGAGAAACGCCTGGGAGGCTTTGCGTTCCTCGCGGGTGCCCTCGATGATGAGCTCGATCACCTGCAGGCAGATCTCGGCCAGCAGGGGAGGGGTGATGCCATTGAGCAACTGGCGGCGAATGTCCGCCAGGCTCTCGCCCACCGCACCGGCAAAGTCGAGCTCGGTGATGAGCCGCTGCAGCTCGTCGGCGATGTGGGCGTGGATCTTGACGTCAAAGGGGGCATCCGGCTCGGGGGCTGCCAGATCGGTGACCACCTCAGGCTGACTGTTCTGGGCCAGCAGGGGCTGGCTGGGCAACAGCTGGATCTTGATGGCCTGCTGGTAGAACTCCAGCAGCCGGATCACCTTCTTCTGGTGATCGCCGATGCCATAGCCATCCGGGCTCGCCAGAAACTCCTTGAGGGATTTGCGGGTATCTTCCGGGAAGCCCTTGATCGCCTTGAGTTGTTTGGAACCGAGTTCGATGGCGGACTTGGTCAGGGAGATGGACTCTTCCAGCGCGTTGCCGTGCTGCTGCAGCAGCTTCTCGATGATGGCGAGATCGGCGTCGAGGGAGGAGAGCGGCGGGTTGCCGTCGAGTTTCTGCTTGAGCTTGGCTAGCTTGTTGTCCAGCTCCCGGTCATGACCGCGGCAGGCCTGCATCAGCTTGGCGATGAACTGGATGCTGCGGGCGCGCTCGGTATCGGAGAAGGAGACAATGCCGTCCAGCTCCAGCTGTTTTTGCTGAAGGGATTCCCTGAGTCTGGCCAGTTGTCCGGCTACGGCAGCGATATCATTCATTATTCAGGTCGCCCTGTTGTCATTATCGTTGTTGTGTTGGATAGCAACAGCGGTCGAACCCAGTTCCAGACCCAGTTGATTATCTATTCGTCACTGATCAACCGGCACTCTCTTCCGTGAAAGTTGAAGCCAATTAACCCATTGCTTTTCATGAGAAGAATTTACTTTTACCAGTCCCTTGTCAATTGCCATCAAGCAGCATTGCCACACATCCCCATTAAAAAATGCGGCCTGCTGGCAATCGATGGCAGCCAGCTCCAACCAGACGCTTTGCTGGGATTTTTCACTGAGCTGAATGGCTCCTGCCAGCGCCAGATAGCAGAGGTCGAACAGCCCGTGATGATCGAGGGCGGTGGCCGCCTTGGGCAGGAAGGGGTGGCTGACGATGCCGAGGCTGATGTGGCGATCGAGCGGATGCTGGCAAGGGAACTCGGCCAGTGCGGCGAGCAGCTCGCGGGCCAGCCGGTGCAGATCCTCCACATGACGCTGGGGCACCACATAGAGCAGATGACCCTCGCGCAGGTCGTAGATGCGACCATCCTGCGGGGTGAGGCCGTTGACGTAGGCACCGAAGGCCTGTTCTATCTCGCGGCTCACCTGATAGCCGTGCTGCTCCAGGCTGTTGACCAGGAAGGGGACCCGAAACAGCAGGTAGTGCAGCTTGTCGTCAAATTCGCTGCTGGGCAGCTCGCTCAGATACCAGCGCTCGGAGCGCTGCTGGCGCTTGGCCATCTCCCGCGGCCAGCGGCTCATCAGTCGCTGCCAGTTGGCCAGCCCGGTGCGTGGCTCGAGCAGCAGCGCCTCGCCCAGCTGCTTGCCCTGCAGGCGGGCGACCCGCAACTTGAGCCAGAGGGTGAAGAAGAGGTAGATGAACAGGGTCAGCAGCAGGCCGGTTATCACGCTCGACCAGAGGTAGCGATCCTGTTGATGCTTGCTGGTGCTGAGTTGCTGCTCCAGCTCCTTGATCTGCTGTTCACGCTCCACCTGGGCGTAGTTGTCGCGGATCGCCTCTTGCTCCAGATCGACCTGCTGCTGGCGGACCTGCTCGCTGCGCTGGTGGAAGTTTTTGTAGCTCTCCAGCGCCTGTTGCAGATAGCCCTTCTGCTCGTAGGCGGCCGAGAGCAGACGGAAGATCTCGAACTGGCGCTGGGTGTCGCCGATCTGGTTGGCCAGCGCCAGCGCGTTCTCCAACTGCAGGATGGCGATGCCCGCCTCCTTCTGCTTGAGGTGCAGCTCGCCCAGCAGCAGCAGGGTGTCGATCAGCGGCTCCTTGTCATCCCCCAGCTCGTGGGACTGGCGGGCCGCGGTGAGGTAGTTGCGGGCCAGGGTCAGGTTGCCGGTTTCCAGATAGGTTTTGCCGATTTCGTACTTGAGGTTGGCGATGCGGGTGCGGTTGTTGCCCTCGTCCAGCAGGTCCAGGGCGTTGAAGAAGTAGACCAGCGCCATGTTCATCTCGCCCTGCTCCCGGTTGAGGCGGGCCAGCACGATGAGGGCGTCGCTCAGCAGGGAGGGATTGCCGAGGGCGTGGAAGTAGTTGGCTGCCTCATTGGCATATTGCAGCGCCTTCTGCGGCTCCTGCTCCTCTTCATAGAGGTTCACTATCTGGTTCGACAGCAGGCCGAGGAAGAGGGGATCCTGCAGGCCCCTGGCCTGCTGCTGGGCGTCGATGTAGTCGCCCAGCGAGAGCTGCGGCTGCTTGAGGGCGTGGTAGAGATCGCCGCTCACCGCGCTGACCCAGGCGCTGGCCAGCGGGTTCTTGGTCTGATCCGCCCAGCGGCGGGCTTCGGCCAGCTGGCGTTTGGCCTCGTCGAACTGGTGCGCCTCTATGCTGGCATTGGTGCGCAACAGCCGGCTGTAAACCTGCAGCTGGCTCTCTTTCAGGCTGGGGGTGCTGAGCAGGGTCTCCAGCTGACCGAGCAGGCCGCTGCTGGCACCGTGGGAGCGTTCCAGCAGGTTCTGGCTGCGGATCTTGAGGTAGAGGCCGTGGGCCTGCAACTCCAGCTGCTGCTCCTTGGCCGCCATGGCGATGCCCTGATCGAGGGACTTCTGGGCGGCCTGGAACTGGCCCAGTTGCAGCAGGCACTCCCCCTTGAGCAGGTGGGCGCCGGTGGCCTGGGCGGCGGTGCCATAGCTCAACAGCGGCTCACGGTAGCCGTACTCCTGGCGATTGCTGATGATTTGCTTGGGATTATTGGCCGTGCGCGCAAGGAAGGCGGAGGTGATCTGCACGCATCTGGCAGGATCGGTCAGCACCAGGGTCTGGGCCTGTTGCAGATCGATGGACAACTGCTCCTTGGCCAGATCCAGATCAGGAGCGGACAGGGAGGACATCATCATTGCCAGAAAAAACAGTTGATTCATTGGATTAAGGGCAGCACGGGAGTGAGGGCATGTTATCCAAGCCCGCCCCCGTGCGTCCAGAGTTTACTGACAGATTGCGCGCCAGCCCCGTTATCCGGGCGCTGGCGGCGCAGAGCGGCGGGGGCTGGGCCTGCGGATTATTGCCGGATCAGGCGCAGGTTGGCCGGCACCACTTCCCAGTCGCTGCGAAACGGGTTGATGTCCAGGCCGCCGCGGCGGGTGTAGCGGGCGTAGACGGTCAGCTGGCTCGGTGCGCAGAAGTGCTTGAGATCGGTGAAGATCCGTTCGATGCACTGCTCGTGGAACTCGTTGTGCTGGCGAAACGAGATGAGGTAGCGCAGCAGTTTTTCCCGGTCCAGCTGCGGGCCGCGATAGTGGATCACCACGGAGCCCCAGTCCGGCTGGCTGGTCACCAGGCAGTTGGACTTGAGCAGGTGGCTGTGCAGGGTCTCCTCCACCTCCAGGCTGCCGGCCGCGCCTTGCAGCAGGTCGGCATCGAACTCGTAGCGGTCCACCTCGATATCCTGCTCGTCGATGCACTCGCCCGGCAGGGCGGCAATGTGGTGCGGAGCCTGGGCCAGCGGGAACAGGGTGACGCTCACATCGCTGCCGGCACAGGCGCTCAAATCCTTGACCAGCATGGCCTGCACCGCGTCCAGCGAGTCGCAGCGGGTCTGGTTGAAGGAGTTGAGATAGAGCTTGAACGACTTGGATTCGATGAGGTTCGCGCTGGTGGCAGGCACCGAGACCTCGCCGACGGCGACCATGGGCTTGCCTTTGGCATTGAGCCAGGAGAGCTCGTACAGGGTCCAGACGTCGCAGCCCTGGAACGGCAGCTCGCCGCCAAGACCAAGGTCGTCGCGGTTCAGACTGCGGGGCACCGGCTGCAGCAGGGCCGGGGTGTACTGGCTGATGTAGGCCGATTGCTGGCCCAGGCTCAGCCCCTGCAGGGCGCTGGCGCCGGCGTATCTATCTTGTTTGCTCATCTGTGTGACTCGAACGTTGAATGGGCGATGGCAGAGGCATGGGCCCCGCTTGGGGTGGCAAGGCGGGGAGTGCCGGCTGGCGATCCGCGCTTCACCTTGTCTGCTCATGGCTTTGATGGTGCAATAGTGGACTTTGGCAGCAATTGTGGGGAATTTCGATGTCGGATCAAGTCTTGTCTGCCCTGGAACACTTTTTTTTGCGCTGGCAGCGCGACGGCGAGGTGAGGCGAGGGCTGCCCCTGTGCGAGTGGGAGGCGGACTGGCGCTCCCCCTGCGAGCTGGATGAGCCCAAGGAGGGCCGGGTCGCCTGGCGCCCGCATCGGCGCGCCGAGCCCGCCGATTTCACGGCGATGAACGAGGCGCTCGAGCTGACCCTGCACCCGGCCGCGCAGGCCCTGTTTGGTGGCTGGTTCAGCCGCCCTGTGCCCTGTCTCTACAAGGGGCTGCGGCTCGAGTTTGTGCTGCCCTGGAACGAGGCGGATCTCGACCTGCTCAAGGAGAACCTCATCGGCCACCTGCTGATGCTGCGCAAGTTGAAGCGCTCACCCTCTTTGTTCATCGCCACCACCCGCAACGAGATGACGCTGGTATCGCTCGACAACGAGAGTGGTCAGGTGTGGCTGGAGTGGCTCGACTCGGGCCGCCGATTGGTGCTGGCGCCTTCTCTGCCCGCGTTCCTGGAGCGGCTGGAGACCCTGCCGCAATAAGCGGCGTCAGCCACAATGAAAAACGCCTTGCCGACCGGCAAGGCGTTTTTGTCTGGTTCACCGCCGGGCTCAGTCCTTGAAATCCCAGGAGAGGTTGGCGACCAGCCGGCAGGGATCGCACTTGAAGTCGAAGATCTCGTGCAAGGGCTCGGCCAGCGCCCACTCGCCACCGCAGCCCGGGCAGAGGCGGGCCTTCTCCTCGGCCGCACTGCGGCCGCCCACCCGGTAGAGGTAGTAGTAGGTGGGGATGCCGGTGAGGGCTTCCAGCCGCTTGCCGAGATCGCTGCCACGGCGCTGGAGGCGGCTGCCCACCTCACCGATTTCGTGCAGCGCCGCATGTTCGGCGATGGAGCCGTTCATCTGCAGCTGATCGCACGCCTCCCAATCCTCCTGCCACTTGATGATCTGCTTGTGGTCGCCGTTGGCAACGGCCGGCAGCCGATAGAGTGGGATGGGGGCGAAGTGATCGCCGCAGCGCAGCGGCGAGCAGGTGTGCAGGAAGCTGGTATAGAGCAGCATCCAGCTGGGGCGCTCGCCATCATGGCCGCAAGGGTCGGTGCTGTCGGAGAGCAGGTCCGCCCCCTGCAGGTGGAGTTTGGGGGCGAGCAGCCCGGCCTGGTGCAGGCCTTGCTCCGCCAGCTTGACCTGCTCGCTCTGATTGTCGGGGTGCAGGCTGTCCTGCTCCGGGCAGACCACCCGGCTGACGAAGTAGCCCTCGTGCATGCTGGTGGGAAACTCCCGGCCGAGGATCTGGCCCTGGTAGCGCAGCATGTCGAGGTAGTTGACGATGGCCCGCTCGGCCTCGCCCAGCGAGGTGTCACGGTAGCACTCAAAGCAGAGTTCGAGGATGTACATGGCTCACGACTTCCCCTGCTGGAGCAGCAGCTCGGTCAACCGATCCACTTTGCGTTCGAGACGCTCGAGCCGTTCGGCAAGCTGCAGCAGGGTGGGCTCGGCGGCGGGAGCGGGGGCTTCCTGCGCCGGGCTTGCGACTTCCGGGGCGGCTGCGGGTTGCTGCTTCCACTGACTCAGCACTTTGAGCAGCTCGGCCATGGGAACGGGCTGGCCGAGGCGGGCCTTGACCATGGCGGTGGTGGGGGCGATGCCCTTGGCCGCCAGTTCATTGGCGATGCGGATGATCTCTTGGGCTGACATGAGTGCTCCTGCACGGCATGGGGATATTGGGGCTGGACGGGGCACAGAGCTTAACCAAAGCGCGGGAGACTGAAAAGCGGGAAGCGGGTCAATCGTGCCGGCGCAGCAGTACGTCCAGCTCGTCGATGGTTTCCGACCAGTCCGAATCGTTCCACAGGGCATCGCGCAGAAAATTGGCCTGGGCGCTGGTCCAGAAGGGGGCTTCCGGCAGCAGGGTCTGGTTGTCGAGGCGGTGCTCGTGAATGAAGCGGTGCAGGCTCAGCTCGTCGTTGGCCAGCCCCAGCTGGGCAAACAGGGCGGCCAGATCGTGGGTCAGGAACTCCATCTCATCTCTCCGAAAAGACATTCCAGAACAGTATAGGCTCGCCCCGAGGCGGGAGATTTACAGGCTGGGTACCCGATGTGGCGGGAGGTCAACGCCGACCACCTGCAGCCCCTGCATGCGCAGTTGCCCCAGGTAGTGGCTCTCGCCATCGCTGGAAAATTCGAACTCGTAATAGGTGAGCAGGCGCAGCGGCTGGTGGGCCAGCGCCCGGTGGCTGCGTGCCAGCGACAGCAGTTGCAGTTCGTGATGCTGGCAGTAGCGGCGCATGTATTGCCAGGCGAGTTCGGCCTGGCGCCGCTGGTGCCAGAAGGCACCTGCACCCAGGGTCAGCAGCAAGATGGCGAGCACTTCACCCATCGCGGGCTCCTTTTGCGGTGTGTCCGTGTCGGGTGGCGCCCCGCCAGGGGGCGGGGCGCCGCTATCATCAGGCCGAGGCGAACAGGCGGCCGATGGCCTGGCCCAGGGCGTCGCTGCGCTCGGGGTCGCGTAGTCTGGCCAGCATATCATTGCGCAGGGCCGTCAGGGTCACCAGTTCGGCAAATACCTGATTGAAGAACTGGGTCGGCTGCAGGGCCAGCTGCTCCAGGAACAGGCTGAGCAGGGCGGCATCCTTCAGATCGGGCCAGAGCCGGCCGGCGATGGCCAGCAGCAGGGCCGGGCTCGGCTGGGTTTGCAGCAGGGTCAGCAGCTTGTTGGTGCGCATGCTGCTGCCGTTGCTGGAGGCCAGCGCCCGACACAGGTAGGCCAGGGTCTCGGCGTTGGGCTCGGCGCACTCCTGCTCCTTGCCGATGCGCTCGAACAGGGCGCCCTGTACGGCCGGCGGCAGCGGGGCGTTCTCCAGGCTCTGGCAGAGGGCATAGAGCGGCTCTTGCGGCAGCTTCGGCAGCGCCTTGCACACCAGCGCCAGGTTGCGCTCATCCTGCAGCCGCTCCGCCAGATCGGCAAAGCCCTGTACGCCGAGGGTCTGCCACCCCTCGGGAGAGGGAGCGGACAGGTAGTGGCAGAGCCCGTCGTAATAGGCGGACGGGGCCTGCTCCAGCTGGCGGGCAAGCTTGGCGTGCAGGCTGGCCATCTTGGCTTCGGCCGGGCGGAAGGTGTAGGGATTCTCGGCCAGCCGCTGGGCCTTCTCCTCATCGAGCTCGCCGGTCAGCTTGTAGCCCAGGGTCTCCACCACCTGATCCATGAAGTGTTTGGGGCCGCTCGAGATGAGCAGACCGCGCTCGTCGAGAGCAAACTTGAGGAACCAGAGGTAGTGGCGCGACTCGGCCGGCTGGAAGAAATGGACGCCGAGCCAGGCGTGCTGCTGCAGGGGCCAGGGGTAGGGCTCCTGCTGCTGTTCGATGCGCACGAAGGTGTCGCTCGCCAGCGGCCGCACCTGGCGGCCCATGTCGAACAGCTGAAACTGGGTATCGGCCTGGGTCAGAAAGTCAGTCAGAGTATTGATGGTGGACATGAGGTGATCCGGCTAAGGGTGATGCGGGCCGATTATAAGGCGCTGGCACAAGATAGCCAGCGGGGAGGCGTGTTGCGGCCGGCGGCGACCCGTACGGATGGCCGCCGGGGGCATGGCAGAGAACGGGGGGGAGGGTGTATAGTAGCGCCCTTTTTTGCAAAGCCCGGTTTGCTGTTGACTGAACTGCGAACCGGGGACGTGGTGATGAGGAAGAGAGCGCAATGAATCAATATCTGCTGGTAGCCGGCCTGCTGGGCGAACTGACCGCCGAACTGCAACGTCTGGAACGTTGGCAAGCGACCCATCCGGGGGAAGAGGCTCTGGCCAGCGAGCTGCCGTTTTGCGTCGATACCCTGAGCTTCGATCAGTGGCTGCAGTTCGTGCTGATCCCGCGCATGGAGCAGCTGGTGCTGCTGCAGGCGCCGCTGCCCAGCAGCGTCTCTCTCTATCCCATGGCCAGTGAAGTCTACAAGGAAGAGCTGGCCGAGGTCGAAGCCCTGCTGCGCCTGATCGCCCGCTTCGATCTGCTGCTCTCCGGCAAAGTGGTCGAACAATGATGAGCGAGCAGACCCCGGGTCATCAGAAGAAAAAGCAGACGGATGGCGGTTCCGATGCTTGCACCACTCAAGACGACGGCGAGATGAAGCTGACCCTGCTCTACCAGGATGACTGGCTGGTGGCGGTCAACAAGCCCTCCGGTCTGCTGGTGCATCGCAGCTGGCTCGACAAGGCCGAAACCCGTTTTGCCATGCAGATGACCCGGGATCTCATCGGCGGTCGTCACGTCTATCCGGTACATCGGCTGGACAGACCTACCTCGGGGGTGCTGCTGTTTGCCCTCGATCCTGCCGTGGCCCGTACCCTGACCGAGGCCTTTGCCGCCCGTCAGGTCCACAAGGAGTATCTGGCGTTGGTGCGAGGCTGGGCTCCGGAGCAGGGGGTGATCGACTACCCCCTCAAGGAGCAGCTGGACAAGATCGCCGATGCCATGAGCGACCCGGATCGTCCGGCCCAGGAGGCGGTGACCGCGTTTCGTCGCCTGCATCAGGTCGAGTTGCCCCATGCGGTTTCCAAGAAACACCCCACCAGTCGCTACAGCCTGGTCCGCCTGTTCCCCAAGACCGGTCGCAAGCATCAGCTGCGCCGTCACCTCGATCATCTGTTCCACCCCATCGTCGGTGACACCACCCACGGCGATGGCCGCCACAACCGCTTCTTTCGCGAGCACTATGGTTGCGATCGCCTGCTGCTGGTGGCACGCACCCTCAGCTTCCAGCATCCGGTGCTGAAGGTGCCGATGCGCATCCAGGCCCCGTTGGGGTCGCACGTGCTGCAGCTGTTTGCCGCACTGGGCTGGCCTGCCAGCGAGAGCGACTACTGAGGCGTTCGGGGTGTTGCCTGACTCAGCGCTGTGGCATGCTGGGCATCCATGCTGGTCAAAGGGGGTCGTGATGGCGCAGATAGATATAGTGGTGGGAACCGTGTACGGCGCGGCAATGCTGGTGGCCGAGACGCTGGCGGCGCGGCTGGAACAGGCGGGGCACGGCTGTCGGGTGTTCGAGGAGGCAGAGCTGGAAGATCTGGATGCGAGTCGATTCTTGCTGGTCATCACCGCCACCACCGGCCAGGGTGACATTCCGCCCAATCTGCAACCACTGGCTACAGCTCTGACTGATCGGGCGCCCTATATGAAAGGGTGGTGTTATGCCCTCATCGCCATGGGGGACAGCAGCTATGAGCACTTCTGCGGCGCCGGTCGCCACCTCGATGGACTGCTGCAGGAGCTTGGCGCCAGCCCTCTGCTGCCCCGCCTGGAAATAGATGCCACCGTCGACGATGAACCGGAAAAAGTGGCGCTGGCCTGGCTCAATGACTGGCTAAATAAACTCTAGCGACCACTCTTTTTCATCACTTATAGATCCCCGTTCAGTCCGTCTGGCGGGGATATTTATTTTGTGGGGCAGGCCAGTCTCAACTGGCCATATTTGCCCGCTATTTCTCCGGTTATTTTTCAAGCCGTTCCTTGTTTGCTCAGTGATTTATTTCGGCGCCAGCTGACATGCCGTAAATTTAAAAGTTCCCCATTGAAAGCGATTTCAGTCATGTTTTTGTCATCAATTTGAATATTTATCACTTAATCTTCGAAGCGAATTAATTGTTGGTAGCGGTTTCATGGTGGATCTTTTTGCATTTCAACCATAGTGAATAGTGAGTTATTGCATAAATTTACAGTTATCCATCCCATAAAACCCTCTGCGGCCAATGCTGGGCGATTTGTCGCCATTTTGTGAATCAGCTCATGTTTGTCCCGAAATTGGCTACCTATAATCGGCCTCGGTTATCACCCAAACGTTTTTACGGTGATAAGAACTTGGATATTCAGGATCACACTCCTCACAGCGGGAATAAGGAAAATGAAAATGAAAGCAAAGTGGCTCCCGATCGCTGCAGCAGTAACCGCAGCCCTGGCTTCCCAAGCCGCCTTCGCCGTTGATTTCCACGGCTACATGCGTTCCGGTGTCGGTATTTCCGACAACGGAGATATGCAGACCATGAGCAAGAACCGAGTTGGTCGTCTTGGCAACGAAGCTGAAACTTATTCTGAAGTTCAGCTGGGTCAAGAGGTCTACAACAAGAACAACCAGACTTTCTACGTAGACTCCATGTTTGCAATGGTTGCGGGCAAGCAAGGCCGTGACTGGGAGAGTACTAAAGATGGGGATAGCGCTGATTTCGCTCTGCGCCAGTTCAACGTTCAGGCCAAAAACCTGTTTGGCGGTAACGAAACCCTTTGGGCAGGCAAGCGCTACTACCAACGTCATGACATCCATATCTCCGATACCTACTACTGGGATGTTTCTGGTGCCGGTGCTGGTGTAGAAAATATTGAAGTAGGTCCTGGCAAGCTGTCTGTTGCCGTGGTTCGTAACGACCCATGGGATGCTATCTATAAAGGCGACACCGAGGCTAACACTCAATATCGTCTTGATGCAAATGGCAACTATGTTCTGGATGATAAAGGTAACAAGATCAAGATTGATGATCGTGTAAATACCAATACCTTCGATATCCGTTACGCCGGCATCCCGCTTTGGACCGATGCATCTCTGGAAGTCGGCTACGACTATGCCAAAGCCAACTTGACTGATGAGCAAAAGCGTCAGAACCCTGATTACAAAGATGGTCACATGTTCACTGCTGAGCTGACCCAGTCCATGCTAGGTGGTTTCAACAAGACAGTGGTCCAATATTTCCTCGATGGTCTTGCTAAGCAAGGCGTTGATTATGGTGCTGGCTCAGGTAGTGGTCTGAGTCAAGCCGCATCGAGTGGAGACGGTTTCCGTTTGATTAACTGGGGCGTGTTGCCGGTAGGTGATAAGGTTGAATTTGGTCACCAGATTCTTTATGCACAGGCGAATGGTCTAGACAAAGATACCACCGACATGGACACTTTCTCCGCAGTTGTGCGTCCGATGTACAAGTGGAATGATGTGATGAAAACCATCGCAGAAGTCGGCTATTTCAAAGATAACAAAGACGTTAATGGTGTGAAAACCAGCTCTGATGGTGCCAAATATACCTTGGCTCAAGCTTGGTCTGCTGGCCCAAGCTTCTGGGCTCGTCCGGAAATCCGCGTATTTGCTTCTTACATGCAGCAAGATGGTAGTTTCCGTGAAGACAGCAACGGTATTAAACAAGATGATGCTTGGAACTTCGGTGTTCAAGCTGAAGCTTGGTGGTAATCTGTTGACGTCATGACTGCAAGTGCCCCCGCATGACGGGGGCTCTTTTTTTACAACACGTTTCTTAGGGTCACGCGATGAGATATTCCAGATTAGCCTTGACTGTATTCTGTTCTGTTGTGCTGGGTGGGTGCGCCACGTTGGAAACGACGGTAGCGCCGACTCAGGAGTTCAAGTCCATCATGGGAAATCGCGACGTTGCGATGAGCCAATTGGCTACGGTTAGCAGCTGCTGTCGCGATGTCTCCAGTCTGCCGTTTCAGGACATACAACCGGGCGCAACCAAGCTTATCCCCATTGATGGCAGCTCCCCCGTTTACGCTTTCAGCGAAGGGAAAAGCCACTTCGCCGCCTTCCGGTTGCCGGTCAACTCCGGTGACCTGCGCATCACGGTTGATGGCTTGATCGACAAATCGCTGTTCAACCCGACCGTCTTGATGCTTGATTCCAAATTCAATGTGACCCGCAAGTTGGGCAGCGACGTGTTCAAGTACGAGCCTGCACGCATGCTGCAGGGGGATCGCATGGAAGCCGTGTTTACCGTGGATCGCTCCTATGTCGGTAACCCCAATAACGAAAGTTACATGGTGATCTACACGGACCAGAGTGGTCTGGACAAAACAACCACCATCCTGAGTCCTTCCAAGCTGATGACCAAGTCGCTGGGGGTGGTTGATTATGGTGAAAAAGACCCCGTCATTCCGCACTCCCCCTGGGGCGTGGTCAGCCTCTCTGTGGAGGACTTGAGTGGCGTCAAAACCGAGAGCAACTACTACAAGCCTGTCTATCAGGATGTGATTGATGCCAACACCCCGGTAGTCAACACGGCACCAAACAAGCTTGTCGTGCCCCTGGCGACCGCCGGTGCAGTCAAGAGCAGTGCCCCCATGCTGAGCGAAACCGAGGCCTTCTATCAATTCCAGATCGAGAAAGCGGTGAAATCCGGTGACATCGACAAGGCGATGAGACTGGTCAGCGAAGCGGAACGGGCAGGTTCGACCAAGGCGAAATCGGTCTTTGTGGATGCGGTCAAGCGTTCCCAGAAAGGCTGAATATCGTCCGGTCTTTAAAAGATAATATTTATTTGAGGCCTCCCTTGTTGGAGGCCTTTTTAATCGGTAGACTAAAATAGAAAAAACAGCAAATGGTTACATTAAGTTACATTGCGTTTCATGGTGTATTGTTTTGATTGGCTAAAATACAATGCGAAACAGCACTTTTCATATTTCTGGTTTAGCATGAAGATGCCGAAATATAGCTGTGATTAGCTGAAAATTCCCGCCGAAATTATCTTGTGATCTCCCCTCCAAATTTTTTATTCGCTTACCCCTGATGGAAGATATTTGCGATCTGCTGGGTTATATTCAGCTGGTCAAAATAAACAAACCCGCGTCGAATTCATGCCGATGAGAGATGATGTTCTTGGTCGTCTATAAATTGGACTGAAGCGTCTACGGTAAGACATTCCATTCAGGAGCGCACACATGTTAAAAAATGCTTTCTCTAATCTGCAAAAGGTCGGTAAGGCGCTGATGCTGCCAGTATCGGTCTTGCCCGTTGCAGGTATTCTGCTGGGGGTGGGTGCTGCCCACTTCAGCTGGTTGCCGGAAATTGTCTCCCAGCTGATGGAGCAGGCCGGTGGTTCCGTATTCGGTCAGATGGCCCTGCTGTTCGCCGTGGGCGTAGCGCTTGGCTTTACCAATAACGACGGTGTATCCGGCCTGTCTGCCATCGTTGGCTACGGCATCATGAGCGCCACCTTGAAGGTGATGGCTCCCGTGATGGGCGTCGAGACCATCGAGACCGGCGTACTGGGTGGTATCCTCGCCGGTGGCGTGGCCGCCTGGGCGTTCAACCGCTTCTACAAGATCCAGCTGCCAGAGTACCTGGGCTTCTTCGCCGGCAAGCGTGCCGTGCCGATCATCACCGGTTTCGTCTCCATCGGTCTGGGCGTGATCCTGTCCGTGATTTGGCCGCCGGTAGGTGCCGCCATCGGTGCCTTCTCCGACTGGGCTGCCAACCAGAACCCGGTACTGGCCTTCGGTATCTACGGCGTGGTTGAACGCTCCCTGATCCCGTTCGGTCTGCACCACATCTGGAACGTGCCGTTCTTCTATCAGGCGGGTACCTGTGTCAACGCCGCTGGCGAAACCGTACACGGCATCATGACCTGCTTCCTGACTGCTGACGACGCCTCCCGCGCTGCCGGCAACGGCTTCGGTCAGCTGGCCGGTGGCTACCTGTTCAAGATGTTCGGTCTGCCTGCCGCCGCGTTTGCCATCGCGCACTCCGCCAAGCCGGAAAACCGCGCCAAGATCGTAGGTATCATGGCCTCTGCCGCCCTGACCTCTTTCCTGACCGGTATCACCGAGCCTATCGAGTTCTCCTTCCTGTTCATCGCCCCGGTACTGTACGCCATCCACGCCGTGCTGGCCGGTCTGGCCTACGTGCTGACCAACTCCCTGGGCGTGGTTCACGGCCACACCTTCTCCAACGGCTTCATCGACTTCGTGGTGCAATCCCCGCGTGCCGATCACATGCTGCTGCTGGTGGGTCTGGGTCTGGTTTATGCCGTCATCTACTACGTGGTCTTCACCGTGGTCATCCGTGCCATGAACCTGAAGACTCCGGGTCGTGAAGACGAAACTGCTGAAGAGAGCGTTGGTCAGAGCAAGGACGAGATGTCTGCCGCACTGGTCACTGCCTTCGGTGGCAAGGAGAACATCGCTTCTCTGGACGCTTGCATCACCCGTCTGCGTGTCGGCGTGAAGGATGTGGCCAAGGTTGACCAGGCCGGTCTGAAGAAACTGGGCGCCGCCGGTGTGGTGGTTGCAGGTTCTGGCGTACAAGCCATCTTCGGTACCAAGTCCGACAACCTGAAAACCGACATGGACATCTGGATGAAGAGCAACTAATCCCTGCTTTCATTCCGAGTTCCGAAAAGGGAGGCGCAAGCCTCCCTTTTTGCTGGGCCGCGTTTGGGCGGTGGGGCATGTGCGGGGCTGGCCTGATGGCGCCTGTCTGGTGTGACCCAATGAAAAAGGCGCCCGTGGGCGCCTTTGCTGCATCAGACCGGTTTAGAGCTTTTCCAGATCCCGCTCGATTTCGCTGATCTTGTTTTGCACCACTTTTTCCAGGTGACGCAGGTCGCGCAAGATCTTCTGCTTGATGTCCGGGTCGGCCTGCACGTGCACGCCCTGGGTCAGGTTGTCGAGCTCGTCCACCACGTATTTCAGATTGGCGTTGATCTCGGTGACATCCTTGTACTCATGGGTGCCCGAATCGACCAGCATGGTCTTGCGCTGGCGCGGGTATTTGAACTTGACGCTCTTGGCGAAAAACTCGCCCTTCTGCTTCTTGAAGTAGATCTTGAGGATGTCGTGGTTGGCCTCCTGGCGCAGGGTATAGCTGTCGACGGAGGCGGGATCCTGGATCCCCAGGCTCTTCAGATTCTCGTACATCAGGCTTCCTCGGTTTGAAACGATCCTGTCACGTCTATCTTAACCGAGCCGGTGTGGCTTGCCTGTGACAGGGGCGCCAAAATCAAAAGGGCGCCATCAGGCGCCCTTTTAAATCACAGCAAAACCGCTTACTCGTCGATGGAACGCAGCAGGGCGTTGATGCCGACCTTGGCGCGGGTCTTGGCATCTACCTTCTTGACGATGACGGCGGCGTAGAGGCTGTACTTGCCGCACTTGGAGGGCAGGGAGCCGGAGACGACCACCGAGCCAGCCGGCACGCGGCCGTAGTGGATCTCGCCGGTTTCACGGTCATAGATGCGAGTGGACTGGCCGATGAAGACGCCCATGGAGATGACGGAGCCTTCCTCGACGATCACCCCTTCCACCACTTCGGAACGGGCACCGATGAAGCAGTTGTCCTCGATGATGGTCGGGTTGGCCTGCAGCGGCTCCAGCACGCCGCCGATGCCGACGCCGCCGGAGAGGTGCACGTTCTTGCCGATCTGGGCGCAGGAGCCCACGGTGGCCCAGGTATCGACCATGGTGCCTTCATCGACGAAGGCGCCGATGTTGACGTAGGAGGGCATCAGCACGGTATTGGGCGCGATGAAGGAGCCTTTGCGGGCGGTGGCAGGGGGCACGACGCGCACACCGGCGGCCTTGAACTGCTCGGCGCTGTAGTCGGAGAACTTGAGGGGAACCTTGTCGTAGTACTGGGCATCGTCGCCCTTGATGATGCCGTTGTCATTGATGCGGAAGTAGAGCAGCACCGCCTTCTTCAACCACTGGTGCACCACCCACTCGCCGGCAATCTTCTCGGCAACGCGGGCCTTGCCGGAATCCAGCAGGTCGATGGCTTGCAGGATGGCGGCCTTGGTGGCGGCATCGACGGAGCCGGGAGTGATGGAATCACGGCGCTCGAAGGCCGCTTCGATGATCTGTTGCAACTCGGTCATGACAGGTTTCCTTTAAAAAATTCCGTTTGTTGTATCACACTTTTCCAACTGTTTTTAAGGGCCCGGGCCGATTTCTTCACAAGAACGGCGATTTATTGTACTCGAGTGGCCCAACCACTTGTTCTGACTGAAAAATCATGCTGATAAACGGGGTCTTGTGAGGCCGGTCCGGGGTGCCATGGGCCTACCCTTCAACGCTCTCCACAGGGTTGAGCTGATTGACCAGCCGCTCCTCCAGCGCCTGCTGCTCGGTCTGGGTCAGGGGTTCCCCGGCCAGGGTGGTGAGGCTGAAGAAGTCCTCCACCCGTTCGCCGATGGTGGTGATCTTGGCGGCGTGCAGCGACAGGCCGCACTGCTGGAACACGGCGCCGATGCGGGCCAGCAGGCCCGGGGTATCGAGCGCGGTCAGCTCCAGCAAGGTGTGGCGGTTTTCCCCCTTGTGGGGCAGAAACACCACTCGGGTCGGTACGCTGAACTGGCGGTGGCGGCGCGACAGCGGTTTGCTGCGCAGCACCAGCTTGCCCGGCTCCTGCAGCGCCTTCTCCAGCGCCTTCTTGATGGTGGCGGTGCGGTTGGGGCTGATGGGCTCGCCGTTGGGTTCGAGCACCACGAAGGTATCGAGCACGTAGTCGCTGCGCGAATTCATGATCTGGGCGTCGTGGATGTTGAGGTTCTTCTGATCCAGCGCCGAGGCCACGGTGGCGAACAGATTCGGGGTGTCGCGACAGTAGATGAACACCTCGCTGCCGCCGCGGGTCGGGTGCTTGCCGATGATCACCAGCGGCGCCGGGTTGTCGCCGTGCTCGATGATCTTGCGGCAGTGCCAGGCGATCTGTTCCGGGGTGTGGCGCAGGAAATAATCGGCCTTGAAATCGCTCCAGAGCTGGTTGATGGCCTCCTCCGGCACGTCGCGCTGGGCCAGGAACTGCTTGGCCTGGCGCTGGTTTTCACGGATCCGCAGGCGCATGTCAGGCGGGTTCTCCAGCCCCTGGCGCAGGGCTTTCTGGGTGGCGAAGTAGAGCTCGCGCAGCAGGGTGCCCTTCCAGTCGTTCCACAGGGTGTCGTTGGTGGCGCAGATATCGGCCACGGTCAGGCAGTAGAGCAGGTCGAGGTGCTGCTCGTCGCGCACCTTCTGGGCAAAGTCGGTGACCACGTCCGGGTCGTAGATGTCGCGGCGCTGGGCGGTGACCGACATCAGCAGGTGATGGCGCACCAGCCAGGCGACCAGCCGGCTCTCGTAGCGATCCAGACTGTGCAGCTGGCAGAACTCCAGCGCATCGACGGCGCCGAGCTCGGAGTGATCGCCGCGCCGCCCCTTGGCGATGTCGTGAAACAGGGCGGCGATGCTGAGCAGCTCCGGCTTGCGCAGCCGGGTGAACACCTCGTGGCAGAGCGGGTGGGTCTGGCGGCTGGCCGGGTTGGGAAACTGGTGGATGTTCTTGAGCAGCCGGTGGGTGTGTTCGTCCACCGTGTAGGCGTGGAACATGTCGAACTGCATCTGGCCGACGATAAGGTTCCACTGCGGCAGGTAGGCGGCCAGGATGCCGTATTTGTGCATCAGGCTGAGTGGTTGGCCGATGCCGTTGGGGTGGCGCAGCAGCGCCATGAACAGGCGGCGGCACTCCGGCAGGTCCTGCAGCCAGCAGTTGAGCTTGCGACGCGCCTCGCGCAGCTGGCGCAGGGTGGCGGAGTGGATGCCGGCAATCTCCGGGTGCTGCGCAATCTGGTAGAAGAGGCGCAGGATGGCGGCGGGATCGCGGCCGAACAGCTCGCTATCCACCGCATCGATGAGGCGCCCGCGCAGCTGGAACTCGTCGGAGAGGCGGCGCACGTCCATGGCGGTGTTGCCGAGGATCGCCTCGTCAAACAGCTGCAGCAGCATCTCGTTGAGCTCGGAGACCCGTCGCACCGTCTGATAGAAGCGCTTCATCATCTGTTCGACCGGGGCGTTGCCTTCCCCCTCGAAGCCCAGCATCTGGGCCACGGTGCGCTGGCGATCGAACAGCAGCCGGTTGTCGCCCTTGTTGATGGCCATGTGCAGGGCGAAGCGCACCTTCCAGAGGAAATTCTGGCAATCGAGCAGCTCGCGATACTCGGCCCGGTTGAGAAAACCGTGGCTGGTCATCTCGAACAGGGTGGTGGCGCCGAAGTGGCGGCGAGCCACCCAGGCCAGGGTCTGGATGTCGCGCAGCCCCCCCGGATTGCACTTGAGATCCGGTTCGAGCTTGTAGGCGGTGCCGAGAAACTGCTGATGGCGCTGGGCCTGCTCTTCGCGCTTGGCCTTGAAGAACTGCTCGCTCGGCCAGAAGTGCTGGGGGCCGGTGGCCTCCTTGAGCTGCTGGAAGCCCGCCTCGCGGCCGGTGATGTAGCGCGCCTCGATGAGGTTGGTGGCGACCGTGATGTCGCCGCGCCCCTGCTCGATGCACTCGCGCACGTTGCGCACCGCCTGGCCCACCTCCAGCTTGAGATCCCACAACAGGGTGATGAACTCGCCGATGCGCAGCCCCAGCACCTCGTCCAGCTCGTCCCCTTCGTAGAGGATCAGCAGGTCGATGTCGGAGTGGGGGTGCAGCTCGCCGCGGCCATAGCCCCCCACCGCGATCAGGGTGAGATCCGTCTTGTCAAAGCCGAATTTCTGCCACAGCCGGGTCAGCAGCTGGTCCATGTATTCGGAGCGGGTGGCTACCAGCTCGATGATGTTGTCACCGGCGTCGAAGCGGGCGTGCAGCCAGCCGAGAAAACGGCTCAGGTACTCCTTGCAGTTCTCGCGGGTGAGCTGATCGTCGGGCAGCAAATGGGGGGAAAGCAGGCTGGCGTCCATGGCGTCTCACACTCTTGTCGCAGGCCGCCATGCGGGGCCTGCGGCTGATAAAAACAAAACCCCGGCGAGGGGCCGGGGTTTGATGTTAACCGTGTTTGATGAGACGGTCGATAGTGTCGTCCGGGCGCAGGGTCAGCACCTCGCAGCCATCCTCGGTCACCAGCAGGGTGTGCTCCCACTGGGCGGAGTCGCCGCCATCCTTGGTGGTCACGGTCCAGCCATCCTTCGGGTTGACCTTGCAGTGATACTTCTTGCTGTTGACCATGGGCTCGATGGTGAAGCACATGCCCGGTTTGAGCTCCAGCTTGCCGCCGTTGCGGTAGTGCAGGATCTGCGGCTCTTCGTGGAACTCGGCCCCGATGCCGTGGCCGCAGTAGTCACGTACCACGGAGAAACCGGCCTTCTCGACGATGGGCTGGATCACGGCACCGATCTCGGTGATGCACATGCCGGGGCGCACCTGCTTGATGGCGGCGTAGAGGCTCTCCTGAGCCACCTTGCAGAGCTGGCGACGCAGCGGGGTGGTCTCGCCCACGATGAACATGGCGGAGGTATCGCCGTGGTAGCCATCCTTGATGACGGTGATGTCGAGGTTGATGATGTCACCCTCGCGCAGCTTCTTGTGGTTCGGAATGCCGTGGCAGATCACATCGTTCACCGAGGTGCAGATGGACTTGGGGAAGCCGTGATAGTTGAGCGGGGCAGGGATGGCCTGCTGCACGTCGACCATGTAGTTGTGGCAGATGGTGTTCAGTTCGTCGGTGGTGACGCCCGCCTTGACGTGGGGGGCGATCATGACCAGCACATCGGCGGCCAGCTGGCCGGCAACGCGCATCTTTTCAATCTCTTCCGGTGTCTTGATTTTAATGGACATGGGATCTCTCTTGGGACCTGACCGCGCACCCTGTGATGTCCGGCAATCAGGTAATGAAAAATAGATGCGTTTGCAATCAGGCCAAAATTTTATCCCCAACCCCCGTTTACTTCCAGTGTGATTGTCATCACAGCGTCAAATCGGTGCCGCAACCTGCTCGGCAGGGATCCATTTTTAGCGGTACGGCTGGTGGTGTCCTGACCAAAGTTATGGTATAAAGCGCGCCGGAATGGGGAACTTGTCTCCCCGTACCATCACCCTTACTTAAACAACACACACACATCGACACATATGCCGGGGTGCCTTAACGGGTCGGTTATATGGGA
Source organism: Aeromonas sp. R5-3 (assembly GCF_040908225.1). Classification (NCBI taxonomy): domain Bacteria; kingdom Pseudomonadati; phylum Pseudomonadota; class Gammaproteobacteria; order Aeromonadales; family Aeromonadaceae; genus Aeromonas; species Aeromonas sp. R5-3. Next base: position 294,677 of record NZ_JBFODH010000029.1, read on the forward strand.
TGTGTGGAGGCCTAACCCCAATACAGAGGTATAAAATGGCTAAAGTTTCTATGCGCGACATGCTGCAAGCCGGCGTTCACTTCGGTCACCAGACTCGTTACTGGAACCCGAAAATGAAATCCTACATCTTCGGTGCCCGCAGCAAGGTTCACATCATCAACCTGGAAAAAACCGTTCCGATGTTTGACGATGCCATGAACTTCATCAGCTCCGTAGCTGCCAAGAAGGGCAAGGTACTGTTCGTAGGTACCAAGCGTGCCGCGTCTGAAGCCGTAAAAGAAGCCGCTGAGCGTTGCGACCAGTTCTATGTTAACCACCGCTGGCTGGGCGGCATGCTGACCAACTGGAAAACCGTTCGTCAGTCCATCAAGCGCCTGAAAGATCTGGAAACCCAGAGCCAAGACGGTACCTTCGACAAGCTGACCAAGAAAGAGGCGCTGATGCGTACTCGCGAAATGGAAAAGCTGGAGAAGAGCCTGGGTGGTATCAAGAACATGGGCGGCCTGCCTGACGTTCTGTTCGTTGTCGATGCCGACCACGAGCACATCGCTATCAAAGAAGCCAACAACCTGGGTATCCCGGTAGTTTCCATCGTTGATACCAACTCCAACCCGGACGGCGTTGACTATGTCATCCCGGGTAACGACGACGCTATCCGTGCCGTTCAGCTGTACCTGAATGCTGCTGCTGACACCGTACTGGAAGCTCGCGCTCAGGACATCGTTGTTCAAGCCGAACAAGATGGCTTCGTTGAAGCTGAGTAATTGATAAGGACTGCAAAGCCCTTATTAACCAAGCTGATGTAATTGGTTAGCAGGGGCCCTTGTGGCCCCTGTTTCTTGTCAATTCAAGACCGAGGATACTGGACATGGCAAACATTTCTGCCGCCCTGGTAAAAGAACTGCGCGAGCGCACCGCCGCTGGCATGATGGATTGCAAAAAAGCACTGGAAGAAGCCAACGGTGATATCGAACTGGCTATCGAAAACATGCGCAAATCCGGTCAGGCCAAAGCCGCCAAGAAAGCTGGCCGTATCGCCGCTGAAGGTGTGATCTTCGCCCGTACCGAAGGCAACGTTGCCGTCATGATCGAGCTGAACTGCGAGACTGACTTCGTTTCCAAGGATGCCGGCTTCCTGGCCATGGGTCAGAAAATCGTTGAGATCGCCGCTACCCAGAAGATTGCTGACGTTGACGCGCTGAAAGCCGCCGACTTCGGCAACGGCGAGTCCGTCGAGCTGACCATCACCAACCTGATCGCCAAGATCGGTGAGAACATGAACCTGCGTCGCGTGATGCTGGTTGAAGGTGACAACCTGGGCACCTACGTTCACGGTTCCCGTATCGGTGTTATCACCAAGCTGGTCGGCGGTACCGACGAGCTGGCCAAAGATCTGGCCATGCACGTTGCTGCCAACAGCCCGCAATTCGTCAAGCCGGAAGATGTGTCTGCCGACGTCGTTGCCAAAGAGCGCGAAATCCAGATCGACATCGCCATCAACTCCGGCAAACCGAAAGAGATCGCCGAGAAGATGGTTGAAGGCCGCATGAAGAAGTTCACCGGTGAGGTTTCCCTGACTGGTCAGCCGTTCGTGAAGGATCCTTCCATGACCGTTGCCGAGCTGCTGAAGAAAGAAGGCGCTGACGTTGTTTCCTTCACCCGTTTCGAAGTGGGCGAAGGCATCGAGAAGCAAGAGACCGATTTCGCCGCAGAAGTAGCAGCTCAAATCGCGGCCGCTCAAAAGGCCTAATCGAACCGGTTTTTCCGTTTCCCCAGACCGCGACTTATGTCGCGGTCTTTATATGACCAGGAATCAGTGACATGAGTACCAATCCCAAGCCTGCATACAGACGTGTTCTTCTGAAGTTGAGTGGTGAAGCCCTGCAAGGATCCGAGGGTTTTGGCATTGATCCGGCGGTGCTGGATCGGATGGCCCAAGAGATCAAAGAACTGGTTGAGCTGGGTGTTCAGGTCGGTCTGGTCATCGGTGGCGGCAACCTGTTCCGTGGTGCCGGTCTTGCCAAGGCGGGCATGAACCGCGTGGTGGGCGACCACATGGGTATGCTGGCTACCGTGATGAACGGTCTGGCCATGCGTGATGCCCTGCATCGTGCTTATGTGAATGCCCGTCTGATGTCTGCCATCTCCCTGCAAGGCATCTGTGACTCCTATGTCTGGGCTGAAGCCATCAGCCAGCTGCGCGCCGGCAAGGTGGTGATCTTCTCCGCCGGTACCGGCAACCCCTTCTTTACTACCGATTCTGCGGCCTGTCTGCGCGGGATCGAGATCGAAGCTGACGTCGTGCTCAAGGCCACCAAGGTGGATGGCGTGTTCACGGATGATCCGGTCAAGAACCCGGATGCCGTGCTGTACCATGAACTGAGTTATGATGAAGTTCTTGAAAAAGAACTCAAAGTGATGGATCTTGCTGCTTTTACTCTGGCCCGCGACCACGATCTGCCGATCCGCGTATTCAACATGAACAAGCCGGGTGCGCTGCGTCGGGTGATCATGGGTGAGCCGGAAGGTACCCTGATCCACCATGTCAGCAAGTGAGACAAGCGTGAGCTCCGGCTCGTTTGTCCATGACGCCAGCAAATAAGATAGATACGGGCCGGTAGACGGCTCGTTCGCCAAAAGGAAAACCACTGTGATCAACGAGATTAAAAACGACGCCAAGGACCGCATGGGCAAGAGTGTCGAGTCGCTCAAGACCCAGATGTCCAAGATCCGCACCGGCCGCGCTCACCCGAGCCTGCTCGACGGCATCCAGGTGGAGTATTACGGTGCCGCCACTCCTCTGAAACAGTTGGCCAACGTGGTGGCAGAAGATGCCCGCACCCTCTCCATCTCCATCTTCGATCGCTCCATGATCCAGGCGGTGGAAAAGGCCATCCTGACCTCCGATCTGGGCCTGAATCCGTCCAGCAACGGCCAGACCCTGCGGGTGCCGCTGCCGCCACTGACCGAAGAGCGCCGTCGTGATCTGACCAAGATCGTGCGTGCCGAAGCGGAAGGTGCCCGGGTTGCCATTCGCAACATCCGTCGCGATGCCAACGCCGATCTGAAAGCCTTGCTCAAAGACAAAGAGATCTCCGAAGACGACGACCGTCGTGCCCAGGAAGAGATCCAGAAGTTGACCGACTCCTTCATCAAGCTGGTAGACGATGCGCTGGCCGTGAAGGAAAAGGAGCTAATGGAAATCTAAGCCTCTGACAGGTATATTACGAGCGCCGTGTAGTGCCCCTGCACGGCGCTTTTGTCTTTGTGGGAGAAATGAATGTCGCTTTTGGCAGCCGTAGGTGATTGTGCCAATTCGTCCTTGCCTCGTCATGTGGCCATCATCATGGATGGCAACGGACGCTGGGCCCAGAACCGTGGCAAGATGCGGGTCTATGGCCACAAGGCCGGTGTGAAGTCTGTTCGCGAGGCGGTGACCTTTGCCGCGCGTGCCAAACTGGATGCGCTCACTCTGTTTGCGTTTTCCAGCGAGAACTGGCGCCGCCCGGAAGGGGAGGTCAGTGCCCTGATGGAACTGTTTATAACGGTGCTGGGCCGCGAGGTTAAAAAACTGCACAGCAACGGCATTCGGCTCAAGGTGATCGGCGATACCGCCCGCTTCAGCGAACGGCTGCAGGCCAAAATTGCCAAGGCGGAGGCGCTGACCGCCAACAACAGGGGGCTGACCCTCAACATCGCCGCCAATTACGGTGGCCAGTGGGACATCACCCAGGCGGCCCGCAAGCTGGCCACGGCTGTGGCGGCGGGTGAATTGTCGGCCGAGCAGATTGATGAAACCTTGCTTGGCCGCGAGGTGTGCATGGCCGACCTGCCGCCGGTGGATCTGCTGATCCGTACCGGTGGCGATCATCGCATCAGCAACTTCGTGCTGTGGCAGCTCGCCTATGCCGAGCTCTATTTTACCCCGGTGCTGTGGCCTGATTTCAACGAGGCCGAGTTTAGCGAGGCCGTGGCCTCCTTCGTCTCCCGTGAGCGCCGTTTTGGCTGCACCGGTGAACAGATCCGGGAATTGATCGCCGAGCAACAGACCGGCTAACCCCCCTCCCAAGAGAGAGGCTTCTTTTGCTAAAACAACGAATTATTACCGCTTTGCTACTGGTTCCCCTGGTGTTGGGAGCCCTCTTTTTTCTGCCGTTGAAATTCTTTGCCCTGTTGGCATCCCTGGTATTTCTGTTGGCCAGCCGCGAGTGGAGCGGCTTTGTCTCCGCCAAACCGCAACAGTGGCTGCCGCTGGTCTATTGCCTGCTGCTCGGTGCCAGCCTGTTCTGGCTGCCGGTGGAGCAGTTGTGGACTCCCCATCTGCATCCGCTGGTGATGGGCGTGCTCTGGACCGCCGTCAGCTGGTGGCTGCTGGGGCTGCTGCTGGTGCTGCGCTACCCCCAGAGCGCCAAGCTGTGGAAGGAGTCCATCTGGCTCAAGTCCCTGTTCGGTCTGGTGACCCTGGTGCCCTTCTTCTGGTCCCTGGTGGCCATCCGTGGTTACAACTTCTATCACGACCCCATGATGGGAGCCTGGATCCTGCTGTTCGTGATGGGGCTGGTCTGGGCGGCAGATTCTGGCGCGTATTTTTTCGGCAAGGCGTTCGGCAAACACAAGCTGGCGCCGGCCGTGAGCCCGGGTAAAACCATCGAAGGCATGTGTGGCGGCCTGTTTACCGCCAGTCTGCTGGCGGTGGGGGTGACCTGGTTCATGGGCTTCGTGCCCGCCAAGATGGCCATAGTGCTGTTCTGCTCCCTGCTGGCGGTGCTCGCCTCTGTGCTCGGCGATCTGACCGAGAGCATGTTCAAGCGCGAGGCCGGTATCAAGGATTCAGGGACCCTGCTGCCCGGTCACGGCGGCATTCTCGACCGTATCGACAGCCTGACCGCCGCCCTGCCGGTGTTCCTGCTCAGCTACCTGCTGCTCAGCCAGGAGTTCTGATGGACTGCCCGATGATCCGGCAGGCCGCAGGTGCCATCCATTCGTCATACAGCGGGAGTTTTGATGCATAACTTGGTGATTCTGGGAGCCTCCGGCTCCATTGGTCAGAGTACGCTCAAGGTACTGCGGCACAATCCTGGGCGCTGGCAGGTGCTGGCGCTGACGGCGGCCCGCAGCGTGGATGCCATGCTGCGCGACTGCCTCGAGTTTTCCCCCCGTTTCGCCGTCATGGTGGACGAGGTTGCGGCTGCCGAGCTGGCCGGTCAACTCAAGACCCACGGCAGTGCCACCCGGGTGCTGCCCGGTCCGGCCGCCCTGTGTGACGTGGCCGCTCACCCCGATGCCCACAGCGTGATGGCGGCTATCGTCGGTGCCGCCGGGCTTGCGCCCACCATGGCTGCGGTGCGTGCCGGCAAGCGCATCCTGCTGGCCAACAAGGAAGCCCTGGTGATGTCCGGTGCCTTCTTTATGGAGGCGGTACGCGAGCACGGTGCCGAGCTGCTGCCCATCGACAGCGAACACAACGCCATTTTCCAGTGCCTGCCCGAGGCCATCCAGCGCCAGCCGGGCTTTTGCGACCTGGCGGGGGCGGGGATCAGCAAGATCCTGCTGACCGGCTCCGGCGGCCCGTTCCGCTACACCGACATCGGCGAGCTGGCCCATGTCACCCCGGCCCAGGCCATCGCTCATCCCAACTGGTCCATGGGGGCCAAGATCTCGGTCGACTCCGCCACCATGATCAACAAGGGGCTGGAGTATATCGAGGCGCGCTGGCTGTTCAACGCGGCGCCCGAGCAGATCCAGGTGGTGATCCATCCCCAGTCGGTCATCCACTCCATGGTGCAGTACAAGGACGGCTCCGTGCTGGCCCAGCTCGGCAACCCGGACATGTGCACCCCCATCGCCCACGCCCTGGCCTATCCGGCTCGGGTCGAGTCCGGTGTGGAACCTTTGGACTTCTTCAGTGTCGGAGAGTTCAGCTTTATCCGTCCCGACTATGAGCGCTATCCCTGTCTGCAGCTTGCCATGCATGCCTGTCAGCAGGGTCAGGCCGCGACCACGGCCCTCAATGCCGCCAACGAAGAGGCTGTAGCGGCTTTCCTTGCAGAGCGGATCGGTTTTATGGATATTGCCAGAGTCAATGAGGCCACCATGCTCGCACTGGGCGGCACGGATGTCGGCTCGCTGGACGATTTGATTGCGCTGGATGGGGCGGCCCGTGCCCGTGCTCACAATTTGATTGAGGAGCTTAGCTGATGAGAAGTATTTCGTGGCATTGTGCTGCCTTCACCCTGATTGTCGGAGACAGGACCATGCATGAATGCGAGGTGATGGGCTGATGGGCGGTGTGTTGTGGAACATTGGTGCCTTTATCGTCGCCCTCGGGCTGCTGGTTGCGGTACATGAATTCGGCCACTTCTGGGTGGCCCGCCGCTGCGGCGTCAAGGTCGAGCGCTTCTCCATCGGCTTTGGCAAGGCCATCTGGCGCCGGCTCGGCAAGGATGGCACCGAGTACGTGCTGGCCCTGATCCCCCTTGGCGGTTACGTCAAGATGCTGGATGGCCGGGTCGACGAGCTCAAGCCCGGTGACGAGCAATACGCCTTCAACCACAAGAGCGTCTGGGCGCGGATGGCCATCGTCGCAGCCGGCCCCATGGCCAACTTCGTGTTTGCCCTGTTCGCCCTCTGGCTGATGTTCATGATCGGTGTCCCCGCCGTCAAACCCGTGGTGGGCGAGGTGCGTCCCGCCTCCATCGTGGCGGCGGCCGGGGTGGAGCCCGGCATGGAGATCGTCGGCGTCGGCGGCGAGGAGACAGGTGACTGGGAGAGCGTGACCTATGCCCTCATCAGCCACCTTGGCGATGACTCGGTCCAGCTCAAGCTCAAGGCGGCCAACACCAGTTATGCGGTGGACAAGACCCTGCAACTGGCCGGCTGGAAGTTTGATCCCGACAAGGAGTCCCCCATCGGCAGCCTCGGGATAGTGCCCCTCGGTGGCAAGGTGCTGCCGGTGGTCGAGGCTGTGGTGGCCGCGAGCGCCAGCGAGAAGGCCGGCCTCCAGGCTGGCGACCGCATCAAGCGGGTAGGGGATGAGGCGATCACCGAGTGGGTTCAGTTTGTCCACCAGGTGCAGCAGTCGCCCAGGCAGCCGCTTGAGGTGACCGTCGAGCGGGCGGGCAGCGAGCTGACCCTGACCCTGACCCCGGATGCCAAGAAGGTGCGGGGCCAGCTGGTCGGTTTCGTCGGCCTGTCGCCGCAACTGGTTCCATTACCGGATGAGTATCGGATTCTGTTACAGTATGGGCCTTTGCAAGCCCTGTGGCAGGGCGCCCAGAAGACCTGGAGCCTGACCACCCTGACCTTCGACATGATCGGCAAGCTGATCGGTGGCATCGTCTCGCTGGACAACCTGAGCGGCCCCATCTCCATTGCCAAGGGGGCGGGCAGCAGTGCCGACTATGGACTGGTCTATTTCCTCGGTTTTCTGGCGCTCATCAGCGTCAACCTGGGGATCATCAACCTGTTCCCCCTGCCGGTGCTGGATGGTGGCCATCTGGTCTATTTCCTCATCGAGGCGGTCACCGGCAAGCCGGTATCGGAAAAAATTCAGGAAGTGGGTTTCCGGATTGGCGCCGCCATTCTGATGTTACTGATGGGTATTGCGCTGTTTAATGATTTCGCTCGCCTCTGAGGCCAGAGCATCAACAAGGACACATAAGAACAAAATGGCTGTTAAAAAAGCATTGGTGTTGAGTTGCCTGCTGGGTGCCAGTTTCCTGGCCCAGGCGGCCCCTGCCTCTTTTGTGGTGCAAGATATTCAGGTTGAAGGTCTGCAGCGGGTGACCCTGGGTGCCGCCCTGTTGAACCTGCCGATCCGGGTTGGCGATTCCGTCGACTCCGTCGCGCTGGCCAACGCCATCAAGAAGCTCTATGCCTCCGGCAACTTCGAGGACGTCAAGGTCTACCGCGACGGCCAGGTACTGCAGGTGATGGTCAAGGAGCGGCCGACCATCTCCAGCATCGAATTCTCCGGCAACAAGGACATCAAGGAGGAGCAACTGACCCAGAGCCTGGAGTCCTCCGGCATCCGGGTGGGTGATCCCCTCGATCGCACCGTGCTGAGCTCCCTCGAGAAGGGGCTGGAAGATTTCTACTACGGCGTGGGCAAGTACTCCGCCAAGGTCAAGGCCATCGTCACCCCGCTGCCGCGCAACCGGGTCGACCTCAAGTTCACCTTCGTGGAAGGGGAAGCGGCCAAGATCCAGCAGATCAACATCGTCGGCAACAACGTCTTCCCGGAAGAGAAGTTGCTGGCCCAGCTCTCCCTCAAGGATGACGTGCCCTGGTGGAACTTCACCGGCGACCAGCGCTACCAGAAACAGAAGCTGGCCGGCGACATCGAAACCCTGCGCTCCTACTACATGGACCGCGGCTACATCCGCTTCCAGCAGGAGTCCACCCAGGTCTCCATGACCCCGGACAAGAAGGGGGTCTACGTCACCCTCAACGTCAAGGAAGGGGATCAATACAAGGTCTCCGGCATCCAGCTCAAGGGTGATCTGATCGATCGCGGCGGCGAGATGAAGGGGCTCATCCCCATCGAGACCGGCAGCATCTACTCCGCCAGCCAGGTGACCCATACCGAAGAGGTGCTCTCCAAGTTCCTCGGTCGTTACGGCTACGCCTACCCGAAAGTGGTCACCTTCCCGCAGGTCAACGACCAGACCAAGGAAGTGGAGCTCATCGTCAACATCGAGCCGGGCCCGCGCGTCTACGTGCGCAACATCAACTTCAGTGGCAACGTCACCACCAAGGACGAAGTTCTGCGCCGCGAGATGCGTCAGATGGAGGGCACCTGGCTCTCCTCCGACAGCGTCGAGCAGTCCAAGACCCGTCTCAACCGCCTCGGCTTCTTCGAGAGCGCCGAAGTGGACACCAAGCGGGTGCCGGGCAGCGATGACCAGGTCGATCTGGACTTCAAGGTCAAGGAGCAGCCTGCCGGTTCCATCAACGCCGGTGTGGGCTACGGTACCGAATCTGGCCTGAGCCTGCAGGCGGGCCTGCAGCAGGACAACTTCATGGGGACCGGCAAGAAGATCGGCATCTCCGCCAGTACCAACAAGTACTCCAAGAGCGTCGACCTCAGCTACAACGATCCCTACTTCACCGTGGACGGGGTCAGCCTGGGCGGTCGTCTCTACTACAACCAGTTCAGTGCGGCCGACGCCAACATCGTGGACTACGAGAACACCACCATCGGCTTCCGCCTCTCCAGTGGTTTCCCGGTCAACGAGAACAACCGTCTCGACTTCAGCCTCGGGGTCGAAAACAACAAACTGTCCCAGCCCAACCCCTATCTGCAGGTGGATGAGTTCTGGAAGGTGTACAGCAAGAACAAGGATGGCGACAACCGCATGGTGTTCAACACCGTCGACGTCACCGCCGGCTGGACCCGTTCCACCCTCAACAAGGGCCAGTTCCCGACCGCCGGTGATCGTCAGCGGGTCAACGCCAAGGTCACAGTGCCGGGCATGGATCTGCAGTACTTCAAGCTCAACGCGGAAGACGCGCACTACTTCCCGTTCGATGCGGATCACAAGTGGGTGCTGATGGCCAAGGCGCGTGCCTCCTACGGCAACGGCTACGGCAGCAACGGCAACTATGATCACGTACTGCCGTTCTTCGAGAACTACTTCGCCGGTGGTTTCGACACCCTGCGCGGCTTCAAGAGCAACACCGTGGGTCCGAAGGCGCTCTACTACTACAACCTGAGCGGCAACGACGTCATCCAGGGCACCGACAGCTCGGTGGGCGGCAACGCCCTGGCGGTCGCCTCCCTCGAGATGATAGTGCCGACGCCGTTTGCGTCCGAGACCTATCAGCCGCAGCTGCGGACCAGCTTCTTCATCGATGCCGGCTCCGTGTGGGATACCACCTTCGACTATGACCAGTACCGCAACCGTTGCTTCAGCGGCTGCAACTATCTGGTCGACTATTCGGATCCGACCAACTACCGCGCCTCGGCCGGTCTGTCGCTGCAGTGGCTCTCCCCCATGGGCCCGCTGGTGTTCGCGATTGCCCGTCCGCTCAAGCAGTACGAGGGCGACCGGACCGAGTTCTTCTCATTCAACATCGGCCGTACCTTCTAAGGACGGACCTTGCCCCCACCCAATGGTGGGGGTATTCAATGATGGGACGCGCAGCCTGCGTGCCTCACCAGGTAACAAGTCGGTCCGGGTACCACTTGCATAATCAGGTAAATCAGGTAGCCCTCACATGAGGGAACAAGGAGTAAGTGTGAATAAAGCGTTGAAAGTAGCTGGTTTGAGTTTTGCACTGATGGCTGCCGGCATGGGCTCCGCCTTGGCCGAGACCAAGATCGCCGTGGTCGACATGGGCGAAGTCTTCCAGAAGCTGCCCCAGCGTGAAGCCGTTTCCAAGAAGCTGAAAGGCGAATTCGAGCCGCGCATGCGCGAGCTGCAGAAGCTGGAAGCCGATGGTCAGAAACTGGTCGAGAAGTTCAAGAAGGATGAAGCCTTCATGAGCGCCGACCAGAAAAAACAAAGCCAGGAGAAGCTGGCCAAGCTGCAGATGGAGTTCAACCAGAAGCGTCAGGCGTTTGAACAGGACAACGGTCGCCGTCAGTCCGAAGAGCGCAACAAGATCCTGACCAAGGTGCAGGCTGCCATCGACTCCATCGCCAAGAGCAATGGTTACGATCTGGTGCTGGAGCGCAATGCTGCCCCGTACGCCGCCAGCAAGCTGGACATCTCTGCCCAGGTTATTTCTCAGGTAAGCAAGAGCAACTAATTGATGGCATTCACTCTCGCACAGCTGGCCCAGCAACTGGGGGCCCAGGTCCATGGCGACGGAACCCTGGAAATCCGCAAGGTAGCGACACTGGAAAAGGCCGGGGAGGGGGACATCACCTTCCTGTCCAATAAAAAGTACCGGCATTATCTGGAGCAGAGCAAGGCGACCGCCGTGCTCATCACAGAAGCGGATCTGCCATTTTGTCCCACCAATGCCCTGGTGCTCAAAGACCCCTACGTGGGCTTTGCAAGGGTTGCCCAACTGCTGGACACCACGCCGCAGCCGGCCACGGATATCCATCCGAGTGCGGTGATCGCGGCGGACGTGCAACTGGGCGAGAGAGTGGCCATCGGGGCCAATGCGGTGATCGAATCCGGCGTGGTGCTGGGGGATGATGTGCGCATCGGTCCGGGCTGTTTCGTTGGCAAGAATACCCGACTGGGAGCCCGCTCCCGGTTGTGGGCCAACGTCACCCTCTATCACGATGTCACCATGGGCACCGACTGTCTGGTTCAATCCGGCACAGTGATCGGCGCCGATGGTTTCGGTTATGCCAACGAGCGTGGCGAGTGGATCAAGATCCCCCAGCTCGGCGGCGTGACCATCGGCAACCGGGTCGAGATCGGTGCCTGCACCACCATCGACCGCGGCGCGCTGGAAGATACCCGCATCGCTGACAACGTCATCATCGACAACCAGTGCCAGATCGCCCACAACGTCGAGATCGGCTACGGCACCGCCGTGGCGGGCTCCACCGTGATGGCAGGTAGTCTCAAGGTCGGCAAATACTGTATCATTGGCGGCGCCTCCGTCTTTAACGGGCATATGGAGATCTGCGACCAGGCCACCGTTACCGGCATGGCCATGGTGATGCGACCCATTACCGAGCCCGGTGTCTACTCTTCCGGCATCCCCCTGCAAACCAATAAAGAGTGGCGCAAGACCGCCGCCCGGGTGATGCGTATCGAAGAGATGCACAAGCGGTTGAGCAAGCTTGAGAAGAAGCTGGACCAAGAATAATCACGATTGGTATAGGGTACTGTTTTGACTACTGAAAAGAAGAGCCTGGGTATCCAGGAAATAATGGATCTGCTGCCCCACCGTTATCCGTTCCTGATGGTGGACAAGGTGGAAAACTACGAGATCAGCGATGAGCGCAAGACCCTGCGTGCCATCAAGAACGTCTCCTTCAACGAGCCGATCTTCCAGGGGCACTTCCCGGCCAAGCCGGTGTTCCCCGGTGTGCTGATCCTGGAAGCCATGGCACAGGCCACCGGTATCCTGGCGTTTACCATGGTGGGCAAGCCGTCCCCCAACGAACTCTATTACTTTGCCTCAATCGACAACGCTCGTTTCAAGCGTCCGGTTGGCCCCGGCGATCAGCTGGTGCTCGACGTGGAGTTCCTGAAAGAGCGTCGCGGTATCGCCAAGTTCACCGGTGTGGCCACGGTCAACGGTGAAGTGGTCTGTACCGCCGAGCTGATGTGCGCCAAACGCGAGGTTTAACACACGTGATCGACCAGACTGCCATCATTCACGATACTGCCGTCGTCCATGAGTCTGCCGTCATCGGTAAAGGGGTTGAAATCGGCCCCTTTTCTGTCATCGGTGCCGAGGTGGAAATCGGCGACAACACCTGGGTCAGCTCCCATGTGGTGATCAAGGGCCCGACCAAGATTGGTCGTGGCAACAAGATCTTCCAGCACACCTCCATCGGTGAGGATTGCCAGGACAAGAAGTACGCCGGCGAGCGCACCTTCCTCGAGATCGGCGACAACAACGTCTTTCGCGAGAACTGCACCGTGCACCGCGGCACCATCCAGGATCAGTCCCTGACCCGGATCGGCAGCGGCAACCTGTTCATGGTCAACGTCCACGTTGCCCACGACTGCATCATCGGTGACAACTGCATCTTCGCCAACAACGCGACCCTGGCGGGCCACGTGGTGATCGGCGATTTCGTGATCTTCGGCGGTCTCTCCGCGATCCACCAGTTCGGCCGCGTCGGCTCCCACGCCTTCGTCGGTGGCTGCGCTGCCCTCAACAAGGACGTGCCGCCCTACGTGATGGCCGCCGGCAACTATGCCAAACCGTTCGGGGTCAACTCCGAAGGGCTGCGTCGCCGCGGTTACACGCCTGAGGCGATCTCCGCCGTCAAGCGCGCCTACAAGGAGATCTTCCGCTCCGGCAAGACCGTTGAAGAGGTGCTGCCTGTGCTGATCGAGATGGCGCAAGCCGAGCCGGCCGTCCAGCTCTATGTGGACTTCCTCAAAGACAACGAGCGCGGGATCATCCGTGCCTGATCCGGTTCGCATCGGTATCGTCGCCGGAGAGGTCTCCGGCGACATTCTGGCTGCCGGTCTGGTACGCGAGCTGCAGGCCCGCTACCCGGACGCGCAGTTTGAAGGGATCGCCGGGCCGCGCATGCAGGCCCTCGGCGTGAAGGCCCTGTTCGAGATGGAAGAGCTCTCCGTCATGGGGATCACCGAGGTGCTGGGCCGTCTGCCGCGCATCCTCAAGGTCCGCCGCGAACTGCTGCGCCACTTCATCGCCAATCCGCCCGATATCTTCATCGGGGTGGATGCACCGGATTTCAATATCGGGGTGGAGCTGAAACTGCGCCGCGCCGGTATCAAGACGGTTCACTATGTCAGCCCCTCGGTATGGGCCTGGCGCCAGAACCGCATTCACAAGATCAAGGCCGCCACCGACATGGTGCTCGCCTTCCTGCCGTTCGAGAAAGCCTTCTACGACCGCTTTGATGCCCCTTGCCGCTTCGTCGGCCACACCATGGCGGACGACATCCCGCTGGTGCCGGATCAGGCCGCGGTGCGCAGAACCCTCGGCATCGACGCCAACCGCCGCTGGCTGGCGGTGCTGCCGGGCAGCCGCACGGCGGAAGTGGGCTTCATGTCACCGCTGTTTCTCGAGGCGTGCAAGCACCTGACGGTGCGCTACCCGGATCTCGGCTTCATCGTGCCGCTGGTCAACCAGAAGCGGCGCGAGCAGTTCATGGCCATCAAGGCCGACGTGGCGCCGGATCTCGACATGGTGCTGCTGGAAGGGCAGGGCCGCGAGGCGATGATCGCCGCCGACGTGGTGATGCTGGCCTCCGGCACCGCCGCCCTGGAAGCCATGCTGGTGAAAAAACCCATGGTGGTGGGCTACAAGCTCAAGCCCTTCAGCTACTGGCTGGCCCAGCGGCTGGTGAAGACCGAATTCGTCTCCCTGCCCAACCTGTTGGCCGGCCGCATGCTGGTGCCCGAACTCATCCAGCACGAGTGCACCCCGGAGAACCTGGTGGTCGAGGTGAGCAAGTATTTCGAGCACGACAACAGCGTGCTGGTGAATACCTTCACCGAGCTCCATCAACTCATTCGCTGCAATGCCGACCACCAGGCCGCCGAGGCGGTGGCCGAGCTGCTGGGCCGGTAGAGAGCGGGCGGCCAGCGCGGCTGCGCCAACGCGACGCCAGGCCCTGCGGGGCCTGTTTTGATTCAAGGCTACAAGATGATGATCGATATTCCTGACGACAAGCTGGTTGCCGGTGTGGACGAAGTGGGGCGTGGCCCCCTGGTGGGAGACGTGGTGACCGCCGCCGTCATCCTCGACCCGGCCAACCCGATCGAGGGGCTCAACGACTCCAAGAAGCTCTCCGAGAAGAAGCGGCTCGCCCTGTTTGACGAGATCAAAGAGAAGGCGCTGGCCTTCGCCATCGGTCGCGCCAGCCCGGCGGAGATCGACGAGCTCAACATCTTGCACGCCACCATGCTGGCGATGCAGCGCGCCGTGGCGGGGCTCAAGGTCACGCCCGAGCTGGTCTTCATCGATGGCAACCGCTGCCCGGCTCTGCCGATGGAAGCCCGCGCCGTGGTCAAGGGCGACAGCCTGGTGGCCGCCATCAGTGCCGCCTCCATCCTCGCCAAGGTGACCCGGGATGCGGAGATGACCGAGCTGGACAGCCGCCATCCCGAGTACGGCTTTGCCCGCCACAAGGGCTATCCGACCGCGGAGCACCTCGCCATCCTGGCCGAGCGCGGCCCGTTGCCGGAATATCGTCAAAGTTTCAAACCGGTGCGCCGCGCACTGGGAGTGGAATAACCCATGCTGATTTGTCTAAGCGATGGCTGCTTGCGTAATGAGAGGGCATGACGATGGCTGACCCCCGTTTCATTCACCTGCGGGTGCATACCGACTTCTCCATGGTGGATGGTCTGCAGAAGATCAACCCCATCGTCGGTGCCGCAGCGGCCGACAACATGCCGGCGCTGGCCCTGACCGACCAGATGAACATGTGCGGCCTGGTGCGCTTCTATGGCGCCGCCCACGGCAAGGGGATCAAACCTCTGGTCGGTGCCGACTTCTGGGTGCAGAGCAGTGAACTCGGCGACGAGCAGTTTCGTCTCACCCTGCTCGCCATGGACAACGACGGCTACCAGAACATCACCCTGCTCATCTCCCGCGGCTATCAGCGCGGTCATGTGCAGGGACGGCCGGTCATCGACAAGGAGTGGCTGGTCGAGCACGCCAAGGGGGTGATCGTGCTCTCCGGCGGGCGCGAGGGGGACGTAGGCAAGTTCCTGCTCAAGGGCAACCGCCAGATGACCGAGCAGTGCGTCGCCTTCTATCAGACCCACTTCCCCGACGCCTACTACCTGGAGCTGCTGCGTACCGGTCGCCCCGACGAGGAGGTCTACCTCCACATGGCGGTGAACCTCGCGAGCGAGTTCGCGCTGCCGGTGGTGGCCACCAACGAGGTGGTGTTCCTCACCGCCGATGACTTCGACGCCCACGAGATCCGGGTCGCCATCCATGACGGCTACACCCTGATGGACAAGCGTCGCCCGCGCCGCTACAGCCCGCAGCAGTACCTGCGCAGCCAGGACGAGATGTGCGAGCTGTTCGCCGACATCCCGGAGGCGCTGGAGAACACGGTGGAGATCGCCAAGCGCTGCAACGTGACGGTGCGTCTGGGTGAATACTTCCTGCCCAACTTCCCCACCGGCGACATGACCACCGAAGACTTCCTGGTGGCCAAGTCGAAAGAGGGGCTGGAGGAGCGACTCGAGTTCCTGTTCCCGGATCCGGCGGTGCGGGCCGAGCGTCGTCCCGAGTACGACGAGCGCCTCGACATCGAGCTGAAGGTGATCAACCAGATGGGCTTCCCGGGTTACTTCCTCATCGTGATGGAGTTTATCCAGTGGTCCAAGGACAACGGCATCCCGGTCGGCCCGGGCCGGGGCTCGGGTGCGGGTTCGCTCGTTGCCTACGCCCTCAAGATCACCGACCTGGACCCGCTCGAATTTGACCTGCTGTTCGAACGTTTCCTGAACCCCGAGCGGGTCTCCATGCCCGACTTCGACGTCGACTTCTGCATGGACCGACGGGACGAGGTGATCGAGCACGTCTCCGAGATGTACGGCCGGGACGCGGTGTCCCAGATCATCACCTTCGGCAGCATGGCGGCCAAGGCGGTGGTACGGGACGTGGGCCGGGTGCTGGGCCACGCCTACGGCTTCGTCGATCGCATCTCGAAACTCATTCCGCCGGATCCCGGCATGACCCTGGCCAAGGCGTTCGAGGCCGAGCCCAAGCTGCCCGAGCTCTACGAGCAGGACGAGGAGGTCAAGGATCTCATCGACATGGCGCGCCGGCTGGAAGGGGTGGTGCGCAACGCCGGCAAACATGCCGGTGGCGTGGTGATAGCACCCACCAAGATCACCGACTTTGCGCCGCTCTACTGCGATGACGAGGGTCATCACCCGGTCACCCAGTTCGACAAGAACGACGTGGAGTACGCCGGCCTGGTGAAGTTCGACTTCCTGGGTCTGCGCACGCTCACCATCATCGACTGGGCGCTCGGCATGATAAACCCGCGTCTTGCCAAAGAGGGCAAGCCGCCGGTCGACATCGCCGCCATCCCCATCGACGACAAGCGCTCGTTCGACCTGCTGCAGCGCTACGAGACCACCGCGGTATTCCAGCTCGAATCCCGCGGCATGAAGGATCTCATCAAGCGGCTGCAGCCGGACTGTTTCGAAGACATGATCGCTCTGGTGGCCCTGTTCCGGCCGGGCCCGCTCCAGTCGGGCATGGTGGACAACTTCATCGACCGCAAACACGGCAATGAAGCCATCTCCTATCCGGACGAGAAGTGGCAGCACGAGAGTCTGCAACCCATTCTGGAGCCCACCTACGGCATCATCCTCTACCAGGAGCAGGTGATGCAGATCGCCCAGACCCTGGCCGGGTACACCCTGGGGGGCGCGGATATGCTGCGCCGGGCCATGGGCAAGAAAAAGCCCGAGGAGATGGCCAAGCAGCGGGCCGGTTTTGAAGAGGGAGCCATCAAGAACGGCGTCGACGGCGAGCTGGCGATGAAGATCTTCGACCTGGTGGAGAAGTTCGCGGGCTACGGCTTCAACAAATCGCACTCCGCCGCCTATGCGCTGGTCTCCTACCAGACCCTCTGGCTCAAGACCCACTTCCCGGCCGAGTTCATGGCGGCGGTGATGACCGCCGACATGGACAACACCGACAAGATAGTGACGCTAGTGGACGAGTGTCAGCGGATGGGGCTGACGGTGATCCCGCCGGACGTCAACACCGGCCGCTACCGCTTCAGCGTCAACGAGGACGGCCATATCGTCTATGGCATCGGCGCGGTGAAGGGGGTGGGGGAAGGCCCCATCGATGCGATCCTGGAAGCACGGGATCGGGATGGCCCGTTCCGCGACCTGTTCGACTTCTGCAACCGGGTCGACATCAAGAAGCTCAACAAGCGGGTGATGGAGAAGCTCATCCTCTCCGGCGCCATGGACCGGCTCGGCCCTCACCGCGCCGCCCTGATGGCGACCCTGGAGGAGGCGATGCGTGCCGCCGAGCAGCACGCCAAGGCCCAGGCGGTGGGGCAGGTCGACATGTTCGGCGTGCTCACCGAAGAGATAGACGACGTCAAGAAGGCGTTCGCCAACGTGCCGCACTGGCCCGACAAGGTCTGGCTGGAAGGGGAGCGCGAGACCCTCGGTCTCTACCTCACCGGTCACCCCATCAACCAGTACAGCGGCGAATTACGTCGTTACACCTCGGGTCGCCTGTGTGATCTGCATCCCACCTCCCGCGATACCGTGACCACGGCGGCGGGGCTGGTGATCGCGGCGCGCAGCATGGTGACCAAGCGCGGCAACAAGATGGGGATCTTCACCCTGGACGACCGTTCCGGTCGCCTCGATGTGACCCTGTTCAGTGAAGCGCTGGAAAAATATGAAGAGTTGATGCAAAAAGACCGTATTTTGGTGGTTTCTGGACAGGTCAGCTTTGATGACTTCTCCGGTGGCCTTAAAATGTCGGCCCGTGAATTACTGGATATCAACGATGCGAGAGAGCGTTTTGCCAGGGCAATCCGCATCTCTCTCGATGAACAGCGAATCGATGATCGCTTTTTCCCGCGTTTGTGCGAGATTTTGGAGCCCGCCCGTGCCGGAGTCTGTCCGGTTCAGGTAAACTATCGTCGCCCCGGCTCCCGGGTGCGATTGACGCTCGGCACCGAGTGGCGGGTGACGCCCACCGATCAACTGATAGATGACTTGCGCGTCCTGCTGGGACGAGAGCGGGTTGAATTGGTTTTTGATTAGAGGATCTATAGTCCCTATGAGTCTTTTTCTGGATTTTGAACAGCCGATCGCCGAGTTGCAGGCACAGATCGATGAACTGCGCCATGTGAGCGAGCACAACAGTGCCGTGGATCTGAGCGAAGATATCCGTCGGCTGGAGAAGAAAAACGAAGAGCTGACCAAGAAGATCTTCGGCGATCTGGGCGCCTGGCAGGTGTCCCAGATGGCGCGTCATCCACAGCGCCCCTATACCCTCGACTACATCGAGCACATCTTCACCGATTTCGACGAGCTGGCCGGCGATCGCGCCTATGCCGATGACAAGGCCATCGTCGGCGGCATCGCCCGTCTGGACGGCGAGCCTGTGATGGTCATCGGCCACCAGAAGGGGCGCGAGACCAAGGAGAAGATCAAGCGCAACTTCGGCATGCCGCGCCCGGAAGGGTACCGCAAGGCCCTGCGCCTGATGGAGATGGCCGAGCGCTTCAAGATGCCGATCATCACCTTCATCGACACCCCGGGCGCCTACCCGGGCGTTGGTGCCGAGGAGCGTGGCCAGTCCGAAGCCATTGCCCGCAACCTGAAAGTGATGGCCGGTCTGACCGTGCCGGTGGTCTGCACCGTGATCGGTGAAGGTGGCTCCGGCGGCGCCCTGGCCATCGGTGTCGGCGATCGCGTCAACATGCTGCAGTACTCCACCTACTCCGTCATCTCGCCGGAAGGGTGTGCTTCCATCCTGTGGAAGAGCGCCGACAAGGCACCGGTGGCTGCCGATGCCATGGGCATCACGGCCCAGCGTCTGAAAGAGCTCAAGCTCATCGACAACATCGTTGAGGAGCCGCTCGGCGGCGCCCACCGCAACGTGGAGAAGATGGCCAAGCACCTGAAAGACCGCATCCAGCAGGATCTCAACGCCCTGCGTCCGCTCGACAACGAGCAGCTGCTGGAGCAGCGCTACCAGCGTCTGCTGGGCTACGGCTACTGCTGAGCCCGGTCGGGAACAAATGGATGACGAAAGGCCCTCGCACTGCGGGGGCCTTCTTTTTTATGGCGGCTGACGCCCTGTCGGCAGGGAAACATCCTGTCCATATGGATACCTATTGGCACGATGTTTGCCAAAACCCCCATGTTGGATCAATTCAGCGGCGATTTGTGGCCAAAAAAAGTGGGATCCCACTCCCGTTTTGCTTAAAGTGACCCTTTCCGATCGACCCGATCGGCATGCCCGCAAGGACGCTCTGCGGACGTAAACAGGCCAGCCCGGCCTGACTCACAGGAATGTTCACCCTGCCGGCGGCACTGCCTTTTGCAGCGCCCTGCTGCCCGTTCAGCCGCCCGGTGTTACGTCACTCTCATCTTGCATCGTCTCCATCTGCAGCGAGTGAATCATGAGCGAATCGGTTTTTGAGATCCACGACTGGACCCTGAGCGTCGACGACAACATGCTCTGTCGCCCCGACCGCGAGGTCTACCTCGAGCCCCGGCTGGTCAATCTGTTGCGCTTCCTGGCGAGCAACGCCGGCACAGTGTTCGGGCGCGACTGCCTGATCAACGAGGTCTGGGACGGCGCCGAGGTAACCGATCAGGTGGTCACCCAATCCATTTTCGAGCTGCGCAAGATCCTCAAGGATGGCCGCAACGACGCCGCCGACTACATAGTCACCGTACCCAAGCGCGGCTACAAGCTGGTGGTGCCGGTGCGGCCGCAGCAGGTGGTCTCGGTGGTGATGGCAGGCCAGCAGGAGAGCGTGACTGCCCCCCGGCCGCCGCTTGCGGCGCCAGCCATGGATGAAGAAGAGGAGCAGGCCAACGTCACTCCCTTCCCGGCCGGTCCGCTGACCCGCGCCGTCACCACCCATGCCAGGGAGGGGGGCAGCCGCTGGAAGCTGGTGGGGTTCGACATCTTCGTGGTGGCGATCCTGGTCACCCTGGTCAGCCTGCTCAGTTATCAGCACGCCAGCCCTCAGGTGCACTCCATGCTGGATCCCGAGCTGCTGGTGTTTCGCTTTCACTCCGGCATGGATGGCAGCAACGAGAACGTGCGCCTCGCCGACGGCATCACCCGCGCCCTGATGGGGGAGGTGGCCGCCGCTACGCCGCTGCGGGTGCAGTACGGCGCCAACACCCTGATGGGGGGCATCCTGCCCGGCAAGGAGTTGAGCGTGCGGGTCTCCCGCCAGCCGGGGGGCACCTATCTCGATCTGGAGTACCGCAACATCAACACCAACCGGGTGCTGTTCAGCCACCAGTACCAGCTCAGCCGCCACAACGTGCACGGGGTGCTGCAGGCGAGCAGCCGGGATCTGCTGAGCGCCCTCAATCAGCCGGACGCGCAGCCTGGCATGGGCTGGCCCACCGATGACGGCGCCTTGATGGCCATGATGGAGGCGCACTACTACATCAACAGCCAGGATCCGGTGGCCCTCAAGCGTGGCGTCGAGCTGCTCGACAAGTCGCTGACCAGCCAGCCGGATCAGCCGCTGCTGCTGGCGGAGCGCTATCTGGCCGGGGAGGCGCTGGCAACCCTGACGGGCACCCCCCAGAGCGACCGGTTGCAGCAGATAGGTGCTCACCTGGCCCGGGTGGTTCAGAGCCAGCCGTTGCAGCCGGCCCGGGTGTGGGAGGCGCTGACCCTGCAGGCCATTCTGGGCGGCCAGCAGCAGGAGGCCAACCGTCTGCTGGGTGAGGCTGGCAGCCGGGGTCGTTCTGTGCTCTATCACATATTGCGCGGCAAGCTGGCGGAGCTGGACGGTCACCCGGAAGCGGCGGGGGATGCCTACAGCCAGGCCTTTCTGATGGAGGCGACCGAGCAGACCTACCTGCTCTGCCAGCAGCTCGGCTTCTACAGCAACATGGAGACCCTCACCCCGGCGCTGTTCAACGCCCTGGGCCAGAGCAAGGTCAAGTTGTTCTGAACGGCGCCGGCCGCGCTCTGCTCCACCGATCGCAGGCGGCCCACGGGCGGCCTGCGTGTTTCTTGCCCTCCCATGGGCACTCGGGCTTGCTCTTCTATCCCTATCCCTATCCCTTGCCCGCAGCAACGACTGGCCATGGCAGGCCTGTGGTGGCGCCATCCCCCTGTTCCATCCTCTGCTGATAAAGCTCCGGCCGCCATTTGCAGCTGCAGCCTGTCGATGCCGACAGTCGTGACCGTCGCCCGGTGACCTGGCCGCCTTTGTCGATATCGCACCGGGTCATCACTGCGCCCGTTTGGTGTGTGAGGGGGCGTTATGCCGGTCAGGTGGGCCCCGGGTCGTGCAAAGCGAGCGGTGCAATGAAGGGCGGTGAGGGGAAAAGAGGGTCGCTTTGGCATATGCAGTTCGGGGGAGAGGGGGTTGTTGGCCCAGCTGCACCGCAGCGGGTCATCAGAAAAATATCAAGGTGGTTCGGGTGACACCTAGTGCTCTCATCAAGGGGGGCGAAGGATATCAAGATTTTATCAAGATGCTTGCGGTGCTTTAAGTCAACCTGCTGTTTTAACTCTGTTTTTATCAGCTTCGATGGGCGGGCTGAAAAAGTTTGCTCATGTTTTTATCCCTTAGCGGGACTTTATGTTTTCCGGGGCGCAGAGGCCTAGTCTGTGGCCATTGATTGGCGGAAGGCTCCGCCAAGCGTGTGTTTGATGCCTTAATATCGACCCGGAGATTTTATGTCCCTAGATACGAGCAAGAAGATCGGCCTTGTCGCCTGTACAGGTGTAGTGGCCGGCAACATGATGGGGAGCGGTATCGCGCTGCTGCCCTCGGCCCTGGCCACCATAGGTTCCATCTCTGTGTTCAGCTGGGCCATCTGCCTGGTCGGCGCCATGGGGCTGGCCTTCGTGTTCGCCCGCCTCGCCACCAAGAACCCGCAGGAGGGCGGCCCCATCGCCTACGCCGGCGAGATCTCTCCGGTGTTCGGCTTCCAGACCGGTGTGCTCTACTACCACGCCAACTGGATCGGCAACCTGGCCATCGCCATCACCGGCGTCTCCTACCTCTCCGTCTTCTTCCCGATCCTCAACAGCCCGATCCCGGCCGCCGCGGCCACCATCGCCGCCGTCTGGATCTTCACCCTGGTCAACCTGCTGGGCGGCAGCTGGGTGAGCCGGCTCTGTACCCTGGGTCTGGTGCTGATCCTGCTGCCGGTGGTGGGTACCGCCCTGGTGGGTTGGGGTCACTTTGATGCCGCCGTCTACAGCCAGAACTGGAACACCACCAGCGGCAGCGACCTGCATGCGGTCATCAGCGCCGTGCTGATCTGCCTCTGGTCCTTCGTCGGTGTTGAATCTGCCGCCGTCTCCTCCGGCATGGTGAAAAATCCCAAGCGCACCGTACCGCTCGCCACCATGTTGGGCACCGGTATCGCGGGGGTCATCTACATCCTCTCCACCCAGGTGATCAGCGGCATGTTCCCGGCCGGTGAAGTGGCGGCCTCCGGCGCCCCGTTTGCCATGGCCTCCTCCGTCATCTTCGGCAACTGGTCCGCGCCGTTCGTCTCCGCCTTCACCGCCCTGGCCTGCTTCACCTCGCTGGGCTCCTGGATGATGCTGGTGGGCGAGGCGGGCAAGCGCGCCGCCCACGACGGCAACTTCCCGAAAATCTACGGCGAAGTGGACAAGAACGGCGTCGCCAAGAAGGGTCTGATCCTGGGCTCCCTCAAGATGACTGCGCTGATGATCGGCCTGACCGCCTTCACCTCCCAGTCCGCCCACGCGGCTGATCTCTTCAACGTGCTGACCACAGATGCGGTGCTGCTGACCATGCTGCCCTACTTCTACTCCAGCATTAACCTCATTCGCTTCGAGGGCATGACCTCCCGCAGCATCGGCGCCATGATCTTCTCCGGTGTGGCCTGCGTCTTCTGCCTGATTGCCCTGATGGGGGCCAAGGGTTCCAACCTCACAGCAACCTTCGTGGTGTCGCTCATCATCCTGATGTTCTACGCCAAAAAACTGGGCCTGCGTCAGCACGATGCCCTGCTGAGCGAACAGCCCAGCAACTGATTTCCCCTTTTATCTTCCGAGCGCTCTTCACTCACCATCCCTGATGGAGAGCGCCCTCTTACGTGTGGAGCATCAAGATGAACATCATTGCCATCCTCAACCACCTCGGCGTTTTCTTCAAAGAAGAACCCATTCGCCAGCTGCAAGCCTCCCTCGAGCGCAAGGGTTTCGAGGTCGTCTATCCGGTCGATGTGGCCGACTTGCTGAAACTCATCGAGAAGAACCCCCGCGTCTGCGGCGCCATCTTTGACTGGGACAAATACTCCCTGGGTCTGTGCAAGGAGATCCACGATCGCAACGAGAAGCTGCCGATCTTCGCCTTCGCCAACGACCAGTCCACCCTGGACATTCACCTGACTGACCTGCGTCTGAACGTGCACTTCTTCGAGTACCGTCTCGGCATGGCTGACGACATCGCCCTCAAGATGGGTCAGGCCACCCAGGAGTATCAGGACGCCATCCTGCCGCCGTTCACCAAGGCGCTGTTCAAGTACGTGGAAGAGGGCAAGTATACCTTCTGTACCCCGGGTCACATGGGCGGTACCGCCTTCCAGATGAGCCCGGCCGGCAGCATCTTCTATGACTTCTACGGCCCGAACGCCTTCAAGGCCGACGTCTCCATCTCCATGCCGGAGCTGGGCTCCCTGCTGGATCACTCAGGTCCGCACAAGGAAGCCGAGGAGTACATCGCCCGTACCTTCAACGCCGATCGCTCCTACATCGTCACCAACGGCACCTCCACCGCCAACAAGATCGTCGGCATGTACTCGGCGCCGGCCGGCAGCACCGTGCTGGTGGATCGCAACTGCCACAAGTCGCTCACTCACCTGATGATGATGAATGACGTGACCCCGCTCTACTTCCGTCCGACCCGCAACGCCTATGGCATTCTGGGTGGCATCCCGCAGAGCGAATTCAGCCGCGACACCATCGCCGCCAAGGTGGCCGCCACTCCGGGTGCCCAGGCGCCGCGCTACGCCGTGATCACCAACTCCACCTATGACGGCCTGCTCTACAACACCGGCTTCATCAAGGAGGCGCTGGACACCCCCTACATCCACTTCGACAGTGCCTGGGTGCCCTACACCAACTTCAGCCCGATCTATGAAGGCAAGTGCGGCATGAGCGGTGAAGCCATGCCGGGCAAGGTGTTCTACGAAACCCAGTCCACCCACAAGCTGCTGGCGGCCTTCTCCCAGGCGTCGATGATCCACATCAAGGGTGACGTGGAGGAAGAGACCTTCAACGAAGCCTTCATGATGCACACCTCCACCTCGCCGCAGTACGGCATCGTGGCATCGACCGAGATCTCCGCCGCCATGATGCGTGGCAACACCGGCAAGCGGCTGATCAAGGACTCCATCGATCGCGCCATCTCCTTCCGCAAAGAGATCAAGCGTCTGCGCGAGCAGAGCGAAGGCTGGTTCTTCGACGTATGGCAGCCGGACGACATCGACACCGTCGAGTGCTGGAAGCTGGATCCGAAGGATGACTGGCACGGCTTCAAGGACATCGACGACGATCACATGTACCTGGATCCCATCAAGGTGACCCTGCTGACCCCGGGCATGGGCCGCGATGGCCAGCTGCTGGAGCGCGGTCTCCCGGCGTCCCTGGTCTCCAAGTTCCTGGACGAGCGCGGCATCGTGGTGGAGAAGACCGGCCCCTACAACCTGTTGTTCCTCTTCTCCATCGGTATCGATCAGTCCAAGGCGATGCAGCTGCTGCGTGCCCTGACCGAGTTCAAGCGTGGCTACGACCTGAACCTGACTATCAAGAGCATTCTGCCGAGCCTCTATCGTGAAGACCCGAGCTTCTACGAAGGGATGCGCATCCAGGAGCTGGCCCAGCGCATTCACGAGCTGACCAGCAAGTACCGTCTGCCGGAGCTGATGTTCAAGGCGTTCGACGTGCTGCCGGAGATGAAGATGACCCCGCACGCCGCCTGGCAGCAGGAGCTGGCCGGCAACGTGGTGGAAGTACCGCTGCGCGACATGGTGGACCGCATCAGCGCCAACATGATCCTGCCCTACCCGCCGGGAGTACCGCTGGTGCTGCCGGGCGAGATGGTGACCCAGGATTCCCTGCCGGTGCTCGAGTTCCTCGAGATGCTGTGCGAGATCGGTGCCCACTACCCGGGCTTCGAGACCGACATCCACGGCCTCTATCGTCAGGCCGATGGCAGCTACACCGTCAAGGTGCTGCGCTAATCACAGTGACAACAACGGGCCGCAAGGCCCGTTTTTCCCATTTTGGTTCATCCATTTTTTTGCGAGTCAGCATGAAGCGAGTTCTCTCCATCCAGTCCCACGTGGTGTTCGGTTGCGCCGGCAACAGCGCCGCCGTGTTTCCCATGCGCCGCATGGGGCTGGAGGTGTGGCCCGTCAACACGGTGCAATTTTCCAACCATACCCAGTACAGCGCAGGCTGGCAGGGGATGGTGATGCCAAACGGCCATATCCGCAAGCTGATGGCGGGGCTGGCCGACATCGGTGTGCTGGGGCAGTGCGATGCGATCCTGAGCGGCTATCTCGGCTCGGCCGAGCAGGGGGAGGAGATCCTGGCGGCGGTGGCTCACCTCAAGGCGCTCAATCCGCATGCCCGCTATTTTTGCGACCCCGTGATGGGGCATCCCGACAAGGGGTGTATCGTCGCGCCCGGCGTCGCCGATTTTCTGAAAAACCGGGCGCTGGCCTGCGCCGACCTGCTGGCCCCCAATCTGCTGGAGCTGGAGCAGCTGACCGGCCGCGAGATCCACAACCTGAGCGAGGCGATGGCCGCCTGCCAGCAACTGCGTGACGGGGGTGTCGAGCTGGTGATGGTCAAGCATCTGGGCCGCGCCGGCTTGGGCCTGGACTGGTTCGAGATGCTGCTGGTGTGCGAAGAGGGGGCGTTTCATATCTCGCGCCCCCTCTATGAGTTTCAACGTCAGCCCATCGGCGTGGGGGATCTGCTGAGTGCCACCATGCTGGCCAACCTGCTGGCGGGCTTTACGCCGGTGGCGGCGTTCGAGCGCACCAATGCCAGCGTGGACATGGTGCTGGCCCAGACCTGGCTGGCGGGCGCCTACGAGCTGCAGCTGGTGGCCGCCCAGCAGGCGCTGGTCGAGCCCGAGATCCGCACCTGCGCCAGCCGGCTGGGCTAGCTGCGCATCAGCCTGCGCGCCGTGCCAGCGTGACCTGCTGACGGGCAAGCGCCTTGGGCGAGCGCCTGGTGTGCGGGGCGCAGGCCAGCTTGAGCTGGTGCCACTCGCGCCACAGCAACCAGCACAGTGGCAGGGTCAGCAGCAGCACAGTGGTGGGCTGGGCCAGCAGCACGCCGTCGCGGCCCCACCAGAGCGGCAGCATGAAGATCAGCGGCAGCAGCAGCAGGGTCTTGGCGATGGAGATGAACAGCGCCTGACGGGTGCGCGCCATGGATTGCAGCAGCACGATGCCGAACATGATGATCCCCTCCAGCGGAATGGCGCCGAGATTGAGGGTCAGGCTGCTGATGGCGGCCGCGAGCAGCTCGCCATCCTGATCGCCGGTGTAGAGCATGGCCACCTGGCGCGGCAGCAGCTGGATCAGCAGCCAGACCGCCAGACCGTAGACGAGCGTGATCTTGAGCCCCATCTCCATCAGGAACTTCAGATCGCGATGGCGCTTGGCGCCGGCCGCCTGGCTGACCAGCGGCTGGATGCCGAAAGCCAGCCCCTGCAGAATGACGATGAACACCGCCTCGGTGTAGCCGGCCACGGTGAAGCCCGCCAGATCCTTGACCGAGCCGTGCACCATCAGCTGGCTGTTGTGCAGCATCAGCAGCAGGCCAAGGTTGAACTGGGCGATGAGGCTCGGCAAACCGGTGAACAGCAGGTTTGGCATGGCCGGCAAGCTGGGCAGCAGCTGGCGCCATTCCAGTCGCAATCTGGCGTGACGGGTAAAGAAGTAACCCAGGCCCAGCAGGCTGACCACCCCTTCCGAGATGAGGGTGGCCTGAGCCGTACCGATGAGTCCCAGCCCCAGCCGGCCCACCATGATGTAGTTGAGGATGATGTTGAGGATGGCGCCGCCGCTGACCAGCAGCATGGCGAGCCGCGGCCGGCCGTCGTTGCGCAGCAGATAGGGCACCGCCAGGTTGCAGGCCAGCAGCAGGGTGCCGCCGCCGATCCAGTAGAGGTAGTCGCTGGCCTGTTGCCAGGTGTCGGTGCCCTGCTCGATGCCCAGTGCCAGCAGGATGTCGATGTGCCAGTAGTGCAGCAGCAGCGGTGCCACCGTGCCCAGCCCCGCTAGCAGCCAGAGCGCATTGACCAGCGCCTGGCGGGCCAGCCCGGTGTTCCTGGCGCCCTGCTGGAAGGAGATGGCGGTGGCCGCTCCCATGCTGATCATGGCGGCAAGGCCGATCAGCACCATGATGACCGGGTAGACCAGGTTGATACCGGCGAGGCCGGCGGCCCCCACGTAGTGGCCGACGAAGATGCCATCGACCAGGTAGTAGGCGCCGGATACCAGCATGGCCATGACGGAGGGGAGGGCATAGCCCCAGAAACGGCGGGTCATCGCCCGCTGGCGCAGAGTGAAATAGGCAG
The DNA here is from genome assembly GCF_040908225.1 of Aeromonas sp. R5-3. Lineage (NCBI taxonomy): Bacteria > Pseudomonadati > Pseudomonadota > Gammaproteobacteria > Aeromonadales > Aeromonadaceae > Aeromonas > Aeromonas sp. R5-3. Next base: position 322,596 of record NZ_JBFODH010000029.1, read on the forward strand.
ACATATCTGTTCTCTTGGGGAGTTCGATTATCGAGCAGACAGTCTAGATTAATATTGTTTTTGCGATAATCCGGGTTCTACTTGAAGGATTGATGAGCAATATTCAGTAATTGGTCGGTTGATAGTGGGCTTTCAGCATGTCGATGAGAGCTCGCAAGCCGCTGCCCAGCTGATGCCGGCTGGGATAGAAGAGATAAAAACCGGCAAAGGTGGGGCACCAGGGCTCCAGCACGGTGAGCAGTTTCCCCTGGGCTACTTTTTGGCTCACCTCCTCTTCCAGACAGTAGGCCAGCCCCAGCCCCGCCTCGGCAGCCCCCAGATAGAGGGCCGGCGTGCTGGTGGTGAGCGGACCCGTCACCTCTATCTCCAGCAGGGACCCCTCCTCCCCGGCGAAGGCCCAGCGGTAGTGATGGGAGGGGGTGAGCCGGTAGCCGATGCAGGCGTGGCGCGACAGCTCGCGGGGGTGCTGTGGTGTGCCGTGTTCGGCCAGATAGGCGGGCGCCGCCACCACCAGATAGCGCTGGGGCGGCCCGAGCGGTACCCCGATCATCTCCTTGGGCAGCAGATCGCCGTAGAAGAGGGCGGCGTCATAGCCATCCTCGATGAGGCGCGGCATCAGCTCCTGTTCCACCACCTCCACCTGCATGCGCGGGTAGCGTACCAGGTAATCGATCAACACCGGGGCCAGCAGGTCGTCGATGGCCCCGCGCGGTGCGCAGATCTTCAGCCGTCCCACCGGCTCATCGCTGTGACGGGTCAGCTCGCCCAGTGCGCTCTCCAGATGGTTCAGGGTCGGCAGCAGCTGGGTCAGCAGCCGCTGGCCCGCCTCGGTGGGCACCACGGCGCGGGTGCTGCGGTTGAGCAGCCGTACCCCCAGCCGGGTCTCCAGCCCTTTCAGGCTGTGGCTCAGGGCAGATGCCGAGACCCCGAGTTCGAGGGCGGCCTTGCTGAAGCTCTGGTGACGGGCGACGGCGGCAAACACCGCCAGTTCGGCGAGGTCGGTACGGGTGATGGCCATATTAATTCAGCGGAAAAATGTTGAACAACAGGGTACGCCAGGGCGGGGCAAGGCACAACGTGGCCAACAAACAGACACATGTAGCGAAATTGTTGTACCCATAAGGATATAGATACGGGTGAAACTACCGCTATTTGTTAACGGCTGTTCACAAAATTGGGCTCGAAACGTGATCTCTGACGCCAGAAAGGCGATTCCAATCAAACTTTGGTTGATTAATTCAAAAAAACACTGTGATCGCTAAGGGGATTTAATTAGAGTCAGCTCATCGAAACAAAGGCGTGTTAGTGAGTTGTAAAAACTGACGCGTTTGCGGCCCTCGGGCCCACTCCCCACCGGTCTGTTTGTTGCAATTTGGTTGTTACATGGAGTGATGACCAGTTTGCCGGAGCGATGGGAATGAGAATAAAACAGGGATGAACTGCAGGCGTTCCAGGGAAATGGGACAGGGCATTGCGCCCGGTTGACTAGATATTTTCTATTTTCCTTGATGACAGGAACACCCCTATGTCTGACATGAACATTGCAGTAGAAGGCAACTTAGCCAGTAATGCATCTTCCCGTGGCATCAACAAGGCCGATGTGGTCTGGATGCTGGGTCTGTACGGTACCGCCATCGGTGCCGGTGTGCTCTTCCTGCCGATCAACGCCGGTGTAGGTGGCCTGTGGCCGCTGGTTGCCATGCTGATCCTGGCCCTGCCGCTGACCTTCTTCGCCCACCGTGGCCTGACCCGCTTCGTGCTGTCCGGCTCCACCCGTGACGGCGACATCACCGAAGTAGTAGAAGAGCACTTCGGCAAGACCGCAGGCAAGTTCATCACCCTGCTCTACTTCTTTGCCATCTACCCGATCGTGCTGATGTACTCGGTCGCCATCACCAACACAGTCGAGAGCCTGATTGTTCACCAGCTGGGCATGACTGCACCTCCCCGTGCCGTGCTGTCACTGGCGCTGATCCTGGGTCTGATGGCGGTTGTTCGTCTGGGCGGCCAGGTCATCGTCAAGGCGATGAGCGTGCTGGTATTCCCGTTCGTGATCACCCTGATGGGCCTGGCGCTCTACCTGATCCCGCACTGGAACGGTGCCATCATTACCGAAGCCCCGGCGCTGGGTGATGCCTTCAACGGCGATTTCATCAAGACCCTGTGGCTGGCCATCCCGGTCATGGTGTTCTCCTTCAACCACTCCCCGATCATCTCCTCCTTCGCGGTGGACAACAAGGGTCGTTACGGTGAAGGTGCCGAGAAGAAGTGCAGCAACATCCTGCTGGGCGCCCACGTCATGATGGTGATGACCGTTATGTTCTTCGTATTCAGCTGCGTACTGAGCCTCTCTCCGGCTGACCTGGCTGCCGCCAAGGAACAGAACATCTCCATCCTGTCCTACCTGGCCAACCACTTCGACAACCCGGTCATCGCCACCGTGGCACCGCTCATCGCCATGGTTGCCATCAGCAAATCCTTCCTGGGTCACTACCTGGGTGCGCAAGAGGGCATGAACGGCCTGATGGCCAAGGCGCTGCGCGAGAAGGGCAAGAACGTTGACACCAAGCAACTGAACAAAGTCACTGCCGTGTTCATGATCCTGACCACCTGGGCCATCGCCACCATCAACCCGAGCATCCTCGGCATGATTGAAGACCTGGGCGGCCCCATCATCGCCATGCTGCTGTTCCTGATGCCGATGTACGCCATCACCAAGGTGCCGGCCATGCGCAAATACGCTGGCAACATCAGCAACGGCTTCGTGACCATCATCGGCCTGATCGCCATGTCCGGTATCATCTATAAGCTGATTGCCTGATAACTCCGGTTACCCGCTTGAATGAAGAAGCCGCCTCGCAAGAGGCGGCTTTTTTTATGGCCGCTGTCCAGGGCTACGGCCTTGCATAAAACCGGGCATATTCTCGCCGCCGCCCTTAACAAAGAGGCGGGGCAGGCCTAACATGGCGGGATGTTTTTCTAGACAGGACAAAAGGATATGTCTGGGTTGAAAAAGGATCTCGGGCTTTGGCAGGGGATGGGACTGCTCGCCACCTCCCTGCTCGGCACCGGGATCTTCGTGGTACCGGCGACGGCTGCCTCGTTGGCAGGTGGGGCTTCGCTCTGGGCCTGGTTGTTGCTGATTGCGCTGGTGCTGCCGATTGCCTTTACCTTCGCTCGCCTCGGCCGCCGCTACCCCCACGCCGGCGGGGCGCCACACCTCATCGGTCTCGCCTTTGGCAACGGCGCCGAACGCTTCTCCGCCTTCCTGTTTCTGGCCGTGCTGCCGGTGGGCCTGCCCGCCGCCCTGATGATCGCCGCCGGCTTCTGGCATGCCCTGTTCGATCTGGGGGAGTGGACCCTGTGGGGCATCCAGTTGCTCACCCTGCTGGGGGTCTTTCTGCTGGGGTTGCGCGGAGCGCGCTCCTCCGGCAACCTGCAGTTGCTGATCGCGCTCGCCATTTTGGGGCTCACCCTGCTTATCTGGTTCAAGGGGGATATCAGCTGGCGCGACGCCGCCCGGCCGCTGCCGACGACGGAGGAATGGCCCGCTATGGCCACCGCGCTGGCGGTGATGTTCTGGTGTTTCGTCGGGCTCGAGGCCTTCGCCCACATGGGGGAGGAGTTCAAGCGACCGGAGCGGGATTACCCTATCGCCCTGCTCGGTGGTGTGTTGCTGGCGGGGCTCATCTACTGGATACACTCGCTGGTGGTGCTCAAATATGGCCTCTACGGCGATGAGGCGACCAACGCCACCGCCATTCCTGCCCTGCTCTCGCTGCTGTTCGGCCCCACCGCCAAGTGGCTGGTGGCGGTGCTCGGCTACCTCTCCTGTTTTGCCAGCATCAACATCTACATTCAGGGTTTTGCAAGGCTTATCTGGAGCATGGCGCGCGAAGGCAAGCTGCCCCCCTCGCTGGCGGTGCTTACCGCTCGGGGCGCGCCGCTGCGGGCGCTCGGTCTGGTACTGCTCATCTGCCTGCTCTGCATCACCCTCATCATCTGGTTGCGACTGCCCCTCGATGAGCTGATCCGCTACGCCAACGGCAACTTCGTGCTGGTCTACCTGCTCTGCATGGCGGCGGGCTGGCGTCTGCTCGGCGGGGTGGGCAAGGGGCTGGCGGGGGTGAGCGTGCTGCTCTGCGCCCTGGTGCTGGTGGCGCTCGCTTCCCAGGTGCTCTATGCCGTCGTGCTCAGTCTGGGTTACGGCTGCTTCTCGTTGTGGCGGCGCAGAGGTCGCCGCTCGGCGCCAGATGATCGTGTCTGCGCCATCAAGTAACCCGACAAAAGCCCCGCAGTGCGGGGCTTTTTGCTGCCTGTCAGCGGTTGGCGGGCAGGTCACTGCGCAAGATGGCGTAGTGGCGCAGGGAGATGAAACCATCCCCCTTGCGTTCGCACTCCCGCGCGGAGCCCTCGTAGTGAAAGCCGGCCCGCTCCAGCAGGCGGGCGGAGGGGCGGTTGGGCTCCTCCACCACCGCCAGCAACCGGTGCAGCGCTGTGGTGCGATAAGTGAGCGGCAGCCACAGTTGCAGCGCCGCGCTCATCACTCCCTTGCCCCAATGCTCGGGATAGAGCCAGTAGCCCAGCTCGGCCCGCCGGTGCTCAGGGTCGGCATCGTTGTAGCCGATGGCGCCGAGCGGTTCGCCCGTGTGCCGGTCACAAATGAGGTGCCAGGCGCCGCGGCCGGTGCGGGTCAGCTCGGCATACCAATCCATCTGGGCCTGGCACGCCGTCAGGCTGTCGTAGCTGACGCCGTAGTAGGCGACGACCCGCGGATCCGACAGGCCGCGGAAGATGTGGGGCAGATCGGCGTCGCTGACCGGATCCAGCCTGATGTGGGGTTGCTGCGTTGATGTCATGGTGGCTCCTTGCGGCCAACCTGAGTTGGCCGCGTGAGTTGAGTGATAAAGGATGGATGATGCTGGCTGGTGTCAGGCAAAGCCGAGCAGGTCAGCAAGGTGCGCCAGTTCGTCACGCCACTGCTGCTGAAGGCGCGGGGTCTGGTGCCTGGGCTTGCGGGCCAGATCGGCGGCGAGCAGGGCATCGAGCTCATACCAGCGTGCCAGCAGTGCCTCTTCGTCATGTGTCGGGCCGGCCGGGGCCTGCCCCATGGCGGGGGCGGCCAGGCTTGCCTTGTCTGCTGCCGGCAAGGGCGGGTTGCCGAGCAGCTCGGCATAGGCGCGCTCGGCACTGTGAGCCTCCTGGATGCGCCCATCCCTTATCAGCCAGAAGCGGTTGCAGCTACGCTCGATCAGTTCCCGGTCGTGGGAGACCAGCAGCACGCCCCCCGGGAAGGCGGCAATGGCCTCGGCCAGTTCCTCCTTGCCCGCCAGATCCAGGTGGTTGGTGGGCTCGTCGAGCCAGAGCATGTGGTGGCTGCCGAGCGACAGGGCGAGAAACAGCAGCCGTGCCCGCTCGCCCCCGCTCAAGGTGTGCACCTGCTGGCCGTGGCGGACATAGGGGAAGCCCGCCCGGATCAGTGCCTGACGCCGCATGGTCTCTGGCAGAGGGGCCAGCGGGTAGAGGGCGTCGCTCAGGGTGGCGTCGTCCGCCAGCTGCTGCAGGGACTGATCGTAATAGGCGATGCTGGCGCCGGGGTGGCAGTACCAGCCAGCCTGTGGGCTCTGCGCGACCAGTTCGCGCCAGCACTGGCGCAGCAGGGAGGACTTGCCGGTGCCGTTGGCTCCGAGCAGGGCGACCCTGTCCCCCGCCCGCAGCCAGAGTTCCTCGGCCCGCAGCAGCGGCGGCAATGATGGCGCCGGCGCCACGTCGAGGGTCTCCAGCCGCAGCAGGGTGTCGGCTGGCAGGCTCAGTCCGCGCAGCTCGAGCCGCCAGGGGGCCAGCGCCGCGACCTGACTCTGCTCCTCCTGCAGGCGGGCGATGCGTTTTTCCATGGATTTGGCCTGGCGTACCAGCTTCTCGTTGTCATGCTCCCGCCCCCAGAGGGCGAGGCGCTTGCTGCTGGCGCTCAGGCGGTCGATCTCCTTTTGCTCGTCGGCCCGGCGCAGGCGGGCCTGCTCATCCTCGGCGGCCAGCGCCGCCCTGGCCTGGCTGCAGGGCAGGGCGAAGCGGTGCAGCCGACCATCTCGCAGGATCAGGGTCTGATCCGTGACGCTGTCCAGCAGGCGAGCGTCGTGGGAAACCAGCACGAAGGCACCGCGCCAGCCCAGCAGAAACTGCTCGAGCCAGAGCAGGGCGGGCAGGTCCAGGTGGTTGCTGGGCTCATCGAGCAGCAGCAGGTTGGGTTGGCGCAGCAGGGCGCGCCCTATCTGCAGCCGGCTGTGCTGGCCGCCGCTCAGCGCACTGACCGGCAGCGTGGCCTGGGCCTCCAGCTGCAGCTCGGCCAGCAGCTTGTCCACCTGCCACTCGGCGCTCGGGTCGTTGCCCAGCGCATCCAGCAGCACGGCGCGGGTGCTGAGGGTTGAAAGTCTGGCTGGCAGTTGCTGGGCCACGAACTCGCAGCGGCAGGCGGCAGCCTGCACGACCCGGCCGGCCTGGGGCGTGCGCTCGCCCGCCAGCAGCGCCAACAATGTGCTCTTGCCGCAGCCGTTGGCGCCAATCAGGCCGAGTCGGTCGCCTGCGCGAATGCCGAGTTCGAGGTGGTCAAATAACGGAAGGTGCCCCGCACTCATCTGCAGGGAATGGGTACTCATCAGGGTTGTCATGCTCTTGCTCTCTTAAATCGCGGGATCGGAGATCCCTGTCATCAGGAGCGCTGGCGACAACGGCAGAGTCGAGAAAGGTCTCGGTATGGAAGGGAGTCGGCTTTGCTCGAACCCGCTATCGCAGCGCGATGGTATGCAGGCAAGAGCAGGCGAATGTGCCGAACAGGCGAGCCGAGAACATCGGACACGCTTGGATAACCATTTTTTACCTCCTTGTGTTTCGTTATGGCACGGTGCGGCGATTATAAGCGCAGAAAAAATAACCGTCTATCCGCGATGATGACGCTCCATGAGCGGGACGGGGGCATCGTCAGGTGCAGAGCAAAAAGACTATGTCCTAGTAGGTGTTGTATGGAGTACCCATGAGATATCCAGGCACATCTGATGTTTGCTTCCTTCCCGTAAGGTCCTGCCCAGATATGAATAGTTGCAACACGGCCTTCACCACAGGTGTCGTTGAGGGGGATGACTCTGATGCAAGCTCAGTAACAATGGGAAAAGAGAGAGTAGATGTAGAAAGGCTATCACACATGACGAAGAAGGTTTTCGCGGTGATAACTAGCGTTGAGGTTCACCTTACAACACGTACTTGAGGCTGGGTCTTATTGATACTTGTAGACGCGATGTTTGGTTCTCATGTTCTGTCATGATGAGGTTCGCTTTTTCCATACCGTGTGCGGGTCGTTTTCGGCGCTCGTTTGCGGTAAAATTGCGCCGCTTTTTCTGCCACGCTGCCAATGGATGACGCTGATGAAAGACTTTCTGATTGCCCCCTCGATCCTCTCCGCCGACTTTGCCCGTCTGGGGGACGATGTCGCCAAGGTGCTGGCCGCCGGTGCCGACGTGGTCCATTTCGACGTGATGGACAACCATTATGTGCCCAACCTGACCATAGGCCCCATGGTCTGTCAGGCCCTGCGTGACTACGGTATCGAAGCCCCCATCGACGTGCACCTGATGGTCAAGCCGGTGGATCGCATCATTCCCGACTTTGCCAAGGCCGGTGCTTCCCTCATCACCTTCCACCCGGAAGCGTCCGACCACGTTGACCGCTCCCTGGGGCTCATCAAGGAGCAAGGCTGCCAGGCAGGTCTGGTGCTGAACCCGGCCACCCCGCTCACCTGCCTGGAGTACGTGATGGACAAGCTGGACGTGATCCTGCTGATGTCGGTCAACCCGGGCTTCGGTGGCCAGAGCTTCATTCCCGGCACCCTCGACAAGCTGCGCCAGGTGCGACGCCTGATCGACGAGAGCGGCCGCGACATCCGTCTCGAGATCGATGGTGGGGTCAAGGTGGAGAACATCCGTGAAATTGCCCAGGCGGGTGCCGACATGTTCGTGGCCGGCTCTGCCATCTTCAGCCGCCCGGACTACAAGGCGGTGATCGACGAGATGCGGGCGGAGCTCTCTCATGTCAAACGCTGAACGTGATTTTGACCTGGTGCTGTTCGATCTGGACGGCACCCTGATCGACAGCGCCCCGCAACTGGCGCTGGCGGTCAACCGTACGCTGACCGAACTCGGGCTGGCCGAGGCTGACGAGGCCGTGGTGCGGACCTGGGTCGGCAACGGTGCCGACAAGCTGATCCAGCGTGCGCTGGACTATCGCGCGGCGCCTGAGCTGTTTGCCAGCGCCCGTCCGCTGTTTGACCGCCACTACCAGGCTTGCCTGCTGGAAGGGCTGGCCATGTATGACGGGGTCGAGCAGAGCCTGCGCCGCCTTCAGGCGCTGGGCTACCGGCAGGGGATCGTGACCAACAAGCCGAGCCACTTCGTGCAGCCGATCCTCGATGCCCTCGGCATCGCCGATTGCTTCGCGCTCTGGCTGGGGGGCAACTGCGTGCCGGTCAAGAAACCGAGCCCGGAACCGCTGCTGCTGGCCTGCCACGAGCTGGGCGCCAGCCCGTCGCGCACCCTGATGGTGGGCGACTCCGAAAATGACGTGCTGGCCGCCCAGGCCGCCGGCATGAAGGTGGTGGGGCTGACCTACGGCTACAACTACGGTCGTCCCATCGCAGATTCCCGCCCGGACTGGGTATGCGAACAGTTTGCCCAGCTCGACGCGCTGCTGGCCGAATAAGCTGGCCAGGCAGGCCGAATAACAAGGATCAACACTCTGATGACTAAACCTATCGTATTGAGCGGGGCCCAACCGTCGGGCCAGCTGACCATCGGCAACTACATGGGGGCCCTGCGTCAGTGGGTCAACATGCAGGATGACTTCGACTGCCTCTACTGCATCGTCGATCTGCACGCCATCACCACCCGCCAGGATCCGGCCGCCCTGCGCAAGGCCTGCCTGGACGCCGCCGCCCTCTATCTGGCGGTGGGCATCGATCCGGCCAAGAGCACCGTCTTCATCCAGTCCCACGTGCCGCAGCACGCGGAGCTCGGCTGGATCCTGAACTGCTACACCCAGATGGGCGAGCTGTCGCGCATGACCCAGTTCAAGGACAAGTCCGCCCGTTTCGAGAACAACGTCAACGTCGGCCTGTTCGGTTATCCGGTGCTGATGGCGGCCGACATTCTGCTCTATCAGGCCAATCAGGTGCCGGTGGGCAACGATCAGAAGCAGCACCTGGAGCTGACCCGCGACATCTGCACCCGCTTCAACAACCTCTACGGCGAGGTGTTCACCCTGCCGGAGCCCTTCATTCCGACCGAAGGCGCCCGGGTGATGAGCCTGCAGGATCCGACCAAGAAGATGTCCAAGTCGGATGACAACGAGGCCAACTTCATCGGCCTGCTGGAAGATCCCAAGCAGATCGTCAAGAAGATCAAGCGCGCGGTGACCGACTCCGACGAGCCGGCGGTGGTGCGTTTCGATCCGGAGAACAAGCCGGGGGTTTCCAACCTGCTGACCCTGATGTCCGGGGTGACAGGTCGCTCCATCCCCGAGCTGGAGCAGCATTTCGAAGGCAAGATGTACGGTCACCTCAAGACCGAAACCGCCGAGGCCGTGGTTGCCTTGCTGGAGCCGATCCAGGCGCGCTTCCACGAGCTGCGTCAGGATGAGGCTCATCTGCAGGCCATTTTGGCGGCAGGTGCACAAAAGGCGCGGGAAAGGGCTGAAAAAACCCTGGCCAGCGTATATGATGTAGTCGGCTTCGTTCCTCGAGCCTGACATACTGGGAAGGTGTAGTAGAAGAGAGCTGGGTATTTGCCTGGCTTTCTTTGTTTTACCCGACCTGCTATTCGTTGTTTTCATCTTCCAATTTCAAACGCGGGCGTCTGCCCCAAGAGTTAGCATGTCTGTCGAATCAAATACCACGATTGAAGAGTTGGGTGACAAGGGTCACTGGCTGCGCAAGTTCCGCAAGGCCAAGAACCTGCATACCCTGCAACTGATGGTCTCCAACGCCATCGACAAGCACCACAAAATCCCCGCCATCGCCGCCGCCATCTACCTGGCCGAGTGCCAGCGCGAGCGCGAGATGGAGCAGGGCCGCTATCTGGATCGTTAATTCTCTGCCCTGGTTGACCCATGCTGTTGTTGATCGATAACTACGACTCCTTTACCTGGAATCTGGTGCAATATTTTGGCGCCCTGGGACAGGAGGTGGTGGTGAAGCGCAATGACGAGCTGACGCTGGACGCCATCGCCCGGCTCTCTCCCCGCTATCTGGTGATCTCTCCCGGCCCTTGCACGCCAAACGAGGCGGGCATCTCTCTGGCGGCCATCTCCCGTTTTGCCGGCCAACTTCCCATTCTCGGCGTCTGTCTCGGTCACCAGTCCCTGGCCCAGGCGTTCGGCGCTCAGGTTGTACGTGCGCGCCAGATGATGCACGGCAAGACCTCGCTCATTCGCCATCGGGGGGAGGGAGTCTTCAAGGGGCTCAACGACCCGTTGCGGGTCACCCGCTACCATTCGCTCATCGTGGAGCGCGACACCCTGCCCGATTGTCTCGAGATCACCGCCTGGAGCGAACATGCCGACGGCAGCCCGGACGAGATCATGGGCCTGCGCCATAAGCAGTTGAATATAGAGGGGGTTCAGTTCCATCCGGAGAGCATTTTGAGCGAACAGGGCCATCAATTGCTGGCCAATTTTCTGGCAAATTCCTGACAAGTCGTGATCGGCCTCTCAAAATCGTGATGAGGCCAAAAATATTTTCCCTGACACTTTATTCACCTGCCTCCCTGTCCAAATTATCTCTTGCCAACACCCCCTGAGCCGTTATGCAATGCGGTTGCCTAAAATCTCACGGGCAATCGAACATTGTTCCCTGTAACGCGCTTTGTTGCAGACTTTTAGCTTTTTTTCTGTGACAATGCCGATGTGTTTACATGGATTTAACTTTTGGGCGGTGGATTATTCTGTCGCCAGATCGAAGGAGAGCAATATGTCAGAGTTGTTGGCAGTGACACGTGAAGTGTTTGATGAAGTGATGGTTCCCAACTATGCGCCCGCCAAGATCATCCCGGTGCGTGGTGAAGGGTCACGTGTCTGGGATCAGGAAGGCCGTGAGTATGTGGACTTCGCCGGCGGGATCGCCGTCAATGGCCTGGGCCATTGCCATCCCAAGCTGGTAGAGGCCCTGAAAACCCAGGGCGAGAAGCTGTGGCACCTCTCCAACGTGATGACCAACGAGCCGGCTCTGCGCCTGGCCAAGAAGCTGGTCGCCGCTACCTTCGCCGACAAGGTCTATTTCTGCAACTCCGGTGCCGAAGCCAACGAAGCCGCCCTCAAGCTGGCCCGTCGCTACGCCATCGAGAAGTTCGGCGCCCACAAGACCCAGATCATCGCCTTCCATCAGGGTTTCCACGGTCGTACCTTCTTTACCGTCAGTGTCGGTGGCCAGGCTGCCTACTCCGATGGTTTCGGTCCCAAGCCCGCTGACATCACCCACGTGGCTTACAACGATCTGGCCGCACTGGCCGAGGTCATCTCCGACAATACCTGTGCCGTGGTGATGGAGCCGCTGCAGGGCGAGGGTGGCATCATTCGTCCCACCGACGAGTTTGCCAAAGGGGTGCGCGAGCTGTGCGACCAGCACAACGCCCTGCTGATCTATGACGAAGTGCAATCCGGCGTCGGCCGTACCGGCGATCTGTTTGCCTACATGGGTCTGGGCGTCACGCCGGACATCCTCACCAGCGCCAAGGCGCTGGGCGGCGGCTTCCCCATCGGCGCCATGCTGACCACCACCGAGATCGCCTCCCACCTGAAAGTGGGCACTCACGGCTCCACCTACGGTGGCAACCCGCTGGCCTGTGCGGTGGCCGAGGCGGTGATCGACGTGATCAACACCCCGGAAGTGCTGAGCGGCATCAAGCAGCGCGAGCAGCTGTTCCGCGAAGGGCTGGAAGCCATCAACGCCAAGTACCACTGCTTCAGCGAAGTGCGCGGCAAGGGCCTGCTGCTGGGCGCCGTGCTGAACGATGACTACAAGGGACGCTCGCGCGATTTCCTGCTGGCCTCCATCGATCAGGGTCTGATGGCGCTGGTTGCCGGTACCAACGTGGTGCGCTTCGCGCCGTCCCTGGTTATTCCGGAAGCGGACATCAAGGAAGGGCTGGCCCGGTTCGAGAAAGCGGTTGCCCAGGTGGTTAACGCCTGATCCAAATTGAGGTGGGGAACCCGCCCGGCAGGAGCCGGGCCCCCACCTGTCGTCAATGAAAGGGAGTTGTCATTTATGTTGGTTATCCGTCCCATCGAGCAAAAAGATTTTGCCGGTCTCAAGACCTGTGCCATCGAATCCGGCACCGGCATGACCTCGTTGCCCGTCAACGATGAACTGCTGCAGCGCAAGATAGACGCCTCCACCCAGACCTTTTCGGACAAGCCTGCGGGCAAGGGTGACTGCCTCTATTTCTTCGTCGCCGAGGATCTGGAGACCGGCGAAATGGTCGGTACCTGCGCCATCGATGCGGCCGTGGGCCTGTCACAGCCGTTCTACAACTATCACATCGGCAAGGTGGTGCACTCTTCCCCCAAGCTCGGCATCTACAACGTGGTGGAGACGCTCACCCTCTCCAACGACTACACCGGCAATTCCGAGCTCTGCACCCTGTTTCTGCGCGAATGCGCCCGCGAGGGGCTCAACGGCCGTCTGCTCTCCAAGCACCGCTTTCTGTTCATGGCCGAACACCCCGAGCTGTTTGACGAAACCGTCTTCGCCGAGATGCGTGGCGTCTCCGATGGCGATGGTCACAGCCCCTTCTACGAGTGGCTGCAAAAGCATTTCTTCTCGATGGATTTTCCCACCGTCGACTATCTCACCGGCATCGGAAAGAAGCGCTTCATCGCCGAGCTGATGCCCAAGTACCCCATCTACGTCAATCTGCTGAGCAACGAGGCGCGCGCCGTCATCGGTCAGACCCACGAGAAGACCCGCCCGGCCATCAAGATGCTGCAGGACGAAGGGTTCGTGAATCGCGGCTATGTCGACATCTTCGATGCCGGCCCCACCGTCGAGTGCGACGTGAAGAACATTCGCAGCGTGCGCCGCAGCCAGAAGCTGCGGGTACTGGTGGGCGAGCCCATCGGCGGCAAGACCCACCTGATCTGCAACACCCGCTACGAGCACTACCGCGCCTGTTACGGCAACATCCGGGTCGATCTCGACAAGCACGAGGCCATCATTCCGCCCAAGATGGCGGCGGCGCTCAAGGTGCAGGATGGCGACATGGTGCGTGCCGTCGATCTCGACTGATCCGGCTGGCGACGAAACCGAATATGAAACAGGCAGCCTCGGCTGCCTGCATACCACAGGGAGTGATTGGATGACTCATTTAGTGCAGTTTATCGACGGTCAGTGGCTGGCCGGTGAAGGCAAGCAGTTCGAATCAAAGGATCCGGCCAAGAATCAGGTGATCTGGCAAGGGGAGGCCGCCAGCGCCGCCCAGGTGGATGCCGCCATCAAGGCCGCCCGCCAAGCCTTCTATCATTGGTCCGATCTGGCCCTCGACGATCGTCTGACCATCGTGCGCCGCTACGCCGACCTGCTTGGCGAGCACAAGGAGGCGCTGGCACTGACCATCGCCCGCGAGACCGGCAAGCCGCTGTGGGAGACCCGTACCGAGGTCGCCGCCATGCAGGGCAAGATCGCCATCTCCATCCGCGCCCATGACGAGCGCACCGGCACGGTGGAGAACCCCATGCCGGGCGCCAAGGCATTCGTGCGTCACAAGCCCCACGGCGTTGTCGCCGTGTTCGGCCCCTACAACTTCCCGGGCCACCTGCCCAACGGTCATATCGTGCCGGCGCTGATCGCCGGCAATACCGTGGTGTTCAAGCCGTCCGAGCTGACCCCCATGGTGGCTGAAGCCATGCTGAAGGTGTGGCAGGAGGCGGGACTGCCCAAGGGCGTGCTCAACCTGGTGCAGGGCGAGGTGGACACCGGCAAGGCGCTGGCTGGCAACCCGGACATCGACGGCCTTTTCTTCACCGGTTCATCCCGCACCGGCCACTTCCTGCACCAGCAGTTTGCCGGCCAGCCGGGCAAGATCCTGGCCCTGGAGATGGGTGGCAACAACCCGCTGATCGTGAAAGAGGTGAGCGACATCGACGGCGCCGTGCACGCCATCGTGCAATCCGCCTTCATCACCTCGGGCCAGCGCTGCACCTGCTCGCGCCGCCTGTTTGTCGAGCGCGGCGAGCGGGGCGATGCTCTGGTCAAGCGCCTGGTGGAGGTGGTCGGCCAGATCAAGGTCGGCCTCTATGACGCCGCCGAGCAGCCGTTCATGGGCGCCATGATCAGCGAGAAGGCAGCGCTCGGCATGGTCGAGGCGCAAGCCAACCTGCAGCGCCTCGGTGGCGAGAGCCTGCTTACCCTCAAGCACCTGGAAGCGGGCACCGGCTTCGTCTCCCCAGGCATCATAGACGTGACCGCGGTCAGCGCGCTGCCGGATGAAGAGTACTTCGGCCCGCTGCTGCAGCTCATTCGCTACGACGACTTCGATGCCTCCATCGAGAAGGCGAACGCCACCAGCTTCGGCCTCTCGGCCGGCCTGCTCGGCGACAGCGAGGCGGACTGGAACCACTTCTTCAAGCGCATTCGCGCCGGCATCGTCAACTGGAACAAGCCCATCACCGGCGCCTCCAGTGCCGCCCCGTTCGGCGGCATCGGCGCCTCCGGCAACCACAGAGCGAGCGCCTACTACGCCGCCGACTACTGTGCGTATCCGGTGGCTTCCGTCGAAGACAGCAAGGCCGCCATGCCGGATCAGCTGTCTCCCGGCCTGAGCTTCTGACAACAACGAAAAGGGGGCACCTCAGGGTGCCCCTGTCTGTACCCGCAATCAAAGGAAAGAGAGATGCAAAAGGATATCGACACCCTGTTCAGTCATCTGTGGGACAACTACATCAAGGTGACCCCGAGTGCCCACAAGGTGCACACCCTGCTGGGGGGCGGTGAACCCATCGTCAACGATCACGTGGCGTTTCGCACCTACAACCTGCCCAAGCTGGGGCTGGAGAAGCTGGCGGCCCACTTCCTGGCGCTCGGCTACGAGCAGAAGGGCGAGTACGTGTTCAAGGCCAAGAAGCTCTACGCCAAGCACTTCGAGCACAAGGATCCGGACGCTCCCAAGGTGTTCATCAGCGAGCTGAAGGTAGAGGAGCTCTCCGAAGGTGCTCAGGCCATCATCCACAAGCTGGTGGATCAGGTGCCCGATCATCTGACCGATACCGCCGCCTTCCTCTATGCCGGTGCCCCCTGGCAGGTCTCCTATGCCGACTACCAGACCCTGCTGGCGGAGAGCGAGTATGCGGCCTGGATGGCGGCCTGGGGTTATCGCGCCAACCACTTCACCGTCAACATCAACCGCCTGCGGGATTTCGACACCATAGAGCAGGTCAACGCTGCCCTGAAAGCGGCCGGCTTCGTGCTCAACAGCGTGGGCGGCGAGGTGAAAGGGGACCCGCAGGTGATGCTGGAGCAATCCTCCACCATGGCCGACAAGGCGGACGTGGCCTTCAGCGACGGTGTGCGCACCATCCCGAGCTGCTTCTACGAATTCGCCCTGCGCTACCCGCAGGCCGACGGCGTGCTCTATCCGGGCTTCGTCGAGGCATCGGCTGACAAGATCTTCGAGTCCACCAACGCCATGTAAGCCGGGGCCGGGTGATTCCGGCACTGCTGCATGCAAAACGCCTCCCTTGCGGAGGCGTTTTCATTGGTGACCGCGAGGGTTGTGTGGCCTAGCGCTGGTAGAGCTCCCCCTCCAGCACCAGTACCGTCTCCATTCCAGCAGCGCGGCCGGCCTGCAGGCCGATCTGGGTATCTTCGAACACCAGGCAGTTGGCGGGGTTGGCCCCCAGCTGCTCGGCCACTTGCAGGAAGGTGTCGGGGTGGGGCTTGTGGTTGACCACGTCGTCGGCGCTCACCACCACCTGGATATAGGCATCGAGCCCGGTGCTTTTGAGGATCGACTCCGCCTGATTGCGCGGCGAGCCCGTGCCGATACCCATGGGGACCTTGCCGTGGCAGCGCCTGACCAGCTCCCACATGGCAGGAAAGACGCTCACTTGCTGGATATGCTCCATGTAGAGGGCCACCTTGCGCCGGGTGAAGGCCTCCGCATCGATATCCAGCCCATGCTGTTCGGCCAGGATGGCGACGATCTTGCGGGTGGGAATACCGCCGTACTCGTTGAGCTGGGCGCGATCGAAGGGCAGGCCGAACTCGGCGCTGGTGGCTTCCCAAGCATCCAGGTGGCGCGGCATGGAGTCCACCAGGGTGCCGTCCATATCGAAAATCAGGGCGTCGTACTGCTCAAACCGGAACTGCTCGGACATGGGGCTGCTTCCTCTCGGGGTAAAAGGGCAGCCTACCAGAGCGGGGGGCACAATGCCGCGACCGGGGTCATGCTTGCCGGCACGGATGCCCTGGTTTTGGTCATCCGCCGGTGATGTATGAGACAATAACAAGTTCTGCGCCGCAGACGCTGGAGCAACAAAGGAGCGAGCCCGTCTTATGTCCCCCAAAACCATCTTCTCGAGCGTGGCCCTGGTGATCGCGCTGGGTTCACTGGAAAAGAGCATAGTCACCACCCCGCTGCCCATCATAGGGGCCGAGCTCAATGCCGGCGCCGCCCTCACCTGGGTGGTCACCGCCTACCTGCTGGCGGCCACCGCCGCCCTGCCCATCTACGGCAAACTGAGCGACATGTTCGGTCGTGTGCGCATGCTCAACATCGGTATAGGCCTGTTTCTGGCCGGCTCGGTGGCCTGCGGCCTGGCCCAGGATCTGCCGACCCTGCTGGCCGCCCGGGTGCTGCAGGGGCTGGGAGGCGGCGGCCTGATCGCGCTCGCCTTCACCGTCATCGCCGACAGCATACCGCCGCGGGAGGTGGGCAAGTATCAGGGCTACATCTCGGCGGTCTACGCGGTTTCCAGCATTGCCGGCCCCTTGCTCGGCGGTTATTTTACCGAGCAGCTCAGCTGGCGCTGGATCTTCTGGATCAACCTGCCACTCGGGGCCATCGCCCTCTGGCTGGTGAACCGCAACCTGGGCCACCTCAATGTGCGTCGTCACAGCCGCTTCGACTGGAAGGGGGCGGCGCTGCTCATCACTGTCACCACTCTCACCCTGTTGTTGCTCTCGCCGGAGGCGGCGCTGCCCGCCATCTGGCTCGCGGCCGCGCTGGTGGTGGCCCTGCTGTTGCTGGTGCTGATCGAGCGGCGGGCCCATGACCCCATCCTGCCGGCCCACCTGGCGCGTCAGCCCGGTTATCTGGTGAGCGTGCTGCTGGCGCTGGCCTCGCAACTGCTGATGTTCGCCGTGCTGGTCTACCTGCCGCTGCAGATGCAGTGGCAGAAGGGGATGAGCGCCAGCGACAGCGGCGAGATCATGGTGATCTTCATGGTCTGCATCACGGCGGGGGCCTTCGTCGGCGGCAAGCTGATCGGCCACACCGGCTACTACAAGCGTTTCGTGGTGGTGGGGTTCGCCCTGGCGGCGCTGGCCCTGTGGCAGATCCACTTCGACGTCTGGATCAGGCTGGGACTGGCGTTTGCCGGCATCGGCCTTGGCCTGGTGCTGCCCGCGCTCTCGGTGGTGGTGCAAAACGCCCTGCCGCGGGAAGATCGCGGCATCGGCATGTCGCTGTTCAACTTCGGCCGCGAGCTGGGGGGGGCGGTCGGGGTGGCCATCTGCGCTGTGCTGTTCCACTCCGCCCTGCCAGCGGGCAGCAGCCACAACCTGGCCAGCCTGAGCCCGGTCGAGCTGGCGCCCGGCTTCAGCGCCACCTATATCGGCATGGCGCTGATCGCCAGTGCCGCCCTGCTGGTCACCCTGCTGGCGTTGAAGCGCCACGAGCTGGCCGACATGCCTGCCTGATGGCTGCCAGCCGGTAAAAAGAGGGCTCCCCGTGGGGAGCCCTCTTTATTGGTGGCAACTTGAGCGCTTACTCCTGCGCCGGCGCCTCTTTGCCGGCCAGCTGGCTCAGCCAGGCGAAGCGGCGGTGGGCATCCTCCTGCGCCTCCTCATAGAGCCGGCTGGCCACCTCCGGCAGCTGACGAGTGAGGCGCTCGAAGCGGGGCTCCTGCTGCAAGGTGTCGGCCAGCGACGCGCTGGGGGCGCGGGAGTCGAGCGCCAGCGGCGCCTTGCCCTCTTCCTTGCGGCGCGGATCGTAGCGGTAGAGTGGCCAGAAGCCGGTGGCGGTCAGCTGCTTCATCTGCTCGTGGCTCTGGGCCAGATCGTAGCCGTGCTCCTCGCAGGGGCTGTAGGCGATGATGAGGGAGGGGCCCGGGTAGGCCTCCGCCTCCTGGATCGCCTTCACCGTCTGATTCATCTGGGCGCCGAGGGAGATCTGCGCCACGTAGACGTGACCGTACATCATCACGTTGGCACCGAGATCCTTGCGCCCCTTGCGCTTGCCCTGCTCGCCAAACTTGGTGATGGCGCCGAGCGGGGTGGCCTTGGACTGCTGGCCGCCGGTGTTGGAGTAGCATTGGGTGTCGAGCACCAGCACATTGATGTTCTCCCCCAGGCTCAGCACGTGATCCAGCCCGCCGTAACCGATGTCGTAGGCCCAGCCGTCGCCGCCGATGAGCCAGACCGATTTCTCCACCAGGTAGTCCGCATCACGGGCCAGCTCCCGGGCCGCTGTGTCGGTGCGCCTCTGTAGCAGTGCGCGCAGCTGCGCGATATGGGCCCGCTGCTCGGCGACCGGCAGGCTGGCGTCCTGCAGCCCCTGTTGAAGTTCGGCCGGGACGGCGTCCCCCAGGCTCGCCAGCAGGCGGCGTACCCGCTCGCGATGCTGATCCACGGTGAGTCGAAAGCCCAAGCCAAATTCGGCGTTGTCCTCGAACAGGGAGTTGGCCCAGGCCGGGCCACGCCCGTCGGCGTTGGTGGTATAGGGTGTGCTGGGCAGGTTGCCGCCATAAATCGACGAGCAGCCGGTGGCGTTGGCGATGAGCAACCTGTCCCCGTAGAGCTGGGTCAGCAGCTTGATATAGGGGGTCTCGCCGCAGCCGGAGCAGGCGCCGGAGTATTCAAACAGCGGCGAGATGAGCTGGGAGGTGCGGATGTCGATGCGCTCCAGCTGCTCGGCGCTGCGCTCGGGCAAGTCCAGGAAGAAGTCGTAGTTGGCCTTCTGGGCCTCGAGGTGATCCAGCCGCGATTCCATGTTGATCGCCTTGCGATTCGGATCGGCACGATCCTTGGCCGGGCACACCTCGACGCAGAGGTTGCAGCCGGTGCAATCCTCCGGCGCCACCTGCAGCACGTACTGCTGGCCGCGCATGTCGCGGGCCTTCACATCCAGCGCGTCCAGGGTGGCCGGCGCATCGGCCATGGCCGCCTTGTCCACCACCTTGGCACGGATGGCGGAGTGGGGGCAGGCGGCCACGCAGTAGTTGCACTGGGTACAGAGGTCTGCCTGCCAGATGGGCACCTCCTTGGCGATGTTGCGCTTCTCCCAACGGGTGGTGCCCACCGGCCAGGTGCCGTCCGGCGGGAAGGCGGAGACCGGCAGGCTGTCACCCAGCCCCGCCAGCATGGCGGCGGTGACGGTCTGCACGAAGTCCGGCGCCTTGGGGGAGACCACCGGCGGGCGGGGCCGACTGCCGGCCTCCACTTCGCCGAGGGGCACCTGGGCCAGGGCCGCGCTGGTGGCCGCGAGGGCCTGCCAGTTGCGCTCGACCAGCGCCTGCCCCTTGCTGCCGTAGCTGTTGGCGATGGCCTGTTTCAGCAGCCGGATGGCCTCATCCAGCGGCAGGATGGTGGTGAGCTGGAAGAAGGCCATCTGCATGACGGTGTTGATGCGCTGGCCGAGCTGGCAGTCGCGGGCAATCTTGGCGGCGTTGATGGTGTAGAGGCGGGCCCCCTTCTCGCGCAGGGCATGTTGCACCTCGAGGGGGAGGCGGCCCCAGACCTCGGCCGCGCCATAGGGGCTGTTCAGGAGGAAGATGCCCCCCGCCTTGAGCCGCTCCGCCATCTGGTAAAGGTCGATGAACTGCCACTGGTGGCAGCCGACGAAGTCTGCCTCCTCCACCAGGTAGGCCGACTGCAACGGCCGCGTTCCCACCCGCAGGTGGGAGACGGTGAGGCCACCCGCCTTCTTGGAGTCGTAGACGAAATAGCCCTGGGGGTAGAGCTCGGTGTGGTTGCCGAGGATCTTGATGCTGTTCTTGGCCGCCGACACGGTACCGTCGCTGCCAAGGCCGTAGAACAGCGCCTCCAGCTTGAGGTGGCTGGCCGGGGGCACTGAGGTCGGCAGCGGCAGGGAGAGGCCGGTGATGTCGTCAAAGATGCCGACGGTAAAGCGCGGGCGTGGGTTAGCCAGCGCCAGCTCGTCAAACACCGCCTGCACGCAGGCCGGGCCGAACTCCTTGGAAGAGAGGCCGTAGCGCCCGCCGATGACCCGCGGCAGGCTGACCCGCTCACCCCGGCTGACCGCCTCGGCCAGTGCCGCCATCACGTCCAGATAGAGTGGCTCGGCCAGGGCGCCCGGCTCCTTGGTGCGATCCAGCACCGCTATCTTGCTGGCGCTCGCGGGAATGACCGCCAGCAGGTGCGCGGCCGAGAAGGGGCGGTAGAGGCGCACCTTCACCAGCCCCACCTTCTCCCCTTGGGCCAGCAGGTGTTCGATCACCTCCTCGCAGGTGCCGATGGCGGACCCCATCAGCACCAGCACCCGCTCGGCCTCTGGGTGACCCAGGTATTCGAACGGCCGGTAGTGACGGCCGGTCTGCGCGCCGAAGGCGTCCATCGCCTCGCTCACGTGGCGATAGCCCTCGTCATACCAGGGGTTGCTCGCCTCACGACACTGGAAGTAGGTGTCCGGGTTGGCAGCGGTGCCGCGGATGACCGGCTTGTCGGGGGTCAGCGCCCGCTCCCGATGGGCCCGGATCGCCTCGGCGGGCAGCAGGGCGCGCAGGGTGTCGTCATCGAGCGGCACTATCTTGGCTATCTCGTGGGAGGTGCGAAAACCGTCGAAGAAGTGGATGAAGGGGAGCCGGCTGTTGAGGCTGGCTACCTGGGAGATGAGGGCGAAGTCCTGGGCTTCTTGCACATTGTTGGCACAGAGCAGGGCGCAGCCGGTCTGGCGCACCGCCATCACGTCCGAGTGGTCACCGAAGATCGACAGGGCGTGGGTCGCCACGGTGCGCGCCGCCACGTGCAGCACGAAGGGAATGAGTTGACCCGCCAGCTTGTAGAGGTTGGGGATCATCAGCAGCAGCCCCTGGGACGAGGTGAACGAGGTCGCCAGTGCCCCGGTCTGCAGGGCGCCGTGGACGGTGGCGATGGCGCCACCCTCCGACTGCATCTCCACCACCCGTGGCACATCCCCCCACAGGTTGGCACTGCCCTGGCTCGCCCAGGCAGACGACTGCTCGGCCATGGCGGAGCTGGGGGTGATGGGATAGATGGCGATCACTTCGCTGGTGCGATAAACCACGGAGGCAACGGCGCTGTTGGCGTCCGTCGTTAGCATGTCGTGTTTCATTCTCAAACCTTGGTTGCACAGTCGGCGTGGGTACGCAAACGACAAAAGAGACCGGGCCTTGCTCCGGGGGGAGCGAAAGCGTGCTGTGCCCTTCCTTGTGGCAGTCTGTGTCACTGACCTGTGACGGTGAATTCGCTGATCCTGCGCTGGGGTGAATCAACGTTGCGGCAAGAAAAATATGTGATGGAACGTTAATATGAGTAATGTTTTGCCGTTGTGATTGTCAATCTTCAAATTTATCCGCTCGATGAATTAAGGCTTCATATTTATTAAGCAAGAGTCGGCATTGCCAAAATAAATATCTGGTGAGTCAAACCATCCTGTTTATGGGGAAATAGATGCCAATGTGTCCCTGCACTGGCATGCAATAATGGTCATCAGGAGGTCATCATTCTCTTGTCATTAAAATTTATCGGACCAGCCCAGCTGCTGAAAAATCTGCTTTGATTTTTCCCCTTTCAAATATTCGGCGAAACGTACCGCATCCTGGCTCGGACTCTTGTTAAGGACTATGTTCACATCCCGATAAACCACCAGCTGCTCTTCAATTGCCACCACGTCGCCCACGTCCGGGTTGCTCCTGGCCCAGTCAATCCAGGTGATCCAGGCATCGACGCGGGGATCTTCCTGGAACGCCTTGCGGGCGCTGCCGCTGTTGGGGGTGTATTGCACTATGTTGTTTCGAAAATCGGCGACCAGCTTGATGTCACCGGTGCGACCTATCATGTCTTCCCACACCCCGGTTCCCGAGGTGTTGCTGACCCCGGCCCCCTCCGGCACGACTATGCCGATACCCGGTTTGGCCAGATCGGCCAGCCCCTTGATATTCTTGGGATTGCCCTTCTTGACCAGAATGATGGCCGGGCGCAGGTAGAGCGGGGTAATCTTGTTGATGTCGAACTGCTGCTGATGGCCGGTGGCGATCGCCAGGGCCGATTGCTCGGAGGCGCCGAACAGCATGTCGGCGTTTTTGCTGGCATCGTCATTCCAGGTCGCCTGCGGCCCGAAATGGACGTTGACCTTGATCCCCGTCTCCGCTTCAAAGGCGCTGCCCACCTTGATCAAGGCGGTGTGCGGCCCGCCGGGGCCATATAAGTTGACGTCCGCCAATGTGGCATAACTGGTCAGCATGGTCACCAATGCGGAAGCCGTCATAAATATATGCTTGTTCATTATCTACACTCCTTTAGGACTGATGGTTCAAGCGAAAAGGACCGGTCGTTTATCGAATTTATTGCAACGAAAGATGTGCGGTGAAATATTTCATGGTCAGGCATCAATATTATTTAAAGTCGCACAAGCCATGATTTAACATCTCTTCTTTCTTATATTCTGACACCCACCATACCGGCAATGATGGCCAGCGCGAGGGCTGCCGAGCCGGTCAGTCCGGTGTACCACAGCAGCCTGATGCGGCTCGTTGCCACGCCGTGGGCCGCGAGTACCACCCGCAACCCTGCCAGCAGATGCGCCAGTACGAAGAAGACGCCGAGGGTGTAGTGGGGCACCAGGCGAATATTCCAGGGATCCATCAGCAGGCCCGCCTCACCACCGGTGGCAAAACTCCAGTCGGTCGGTATGCCGAGGAAGCTGCGGGCATAGATGAACACCGAGTTCATGTGCCCCAGCACGAACACCGACAGATAGACGCCAGAGGCGATCTGGAAGGTGGTCAGCCAGCCATGCCAGGTACTGCTCCAGCGCCAGGCAAGGTAGAGACCTGAGCCGACCTGGAAGAGAAACGCCGCCACCAGCAGGGGTTCGACAACGCCGGCCCGGTAGACGGTGCGACCCGCCTCCATGACCCGGGCATGAAGCTCGGGGCCGACCAGCCCGGTCAGATGATTGGCCAGATGAAAGATCACATAACAACAGAGCACCAGCGCGCTGATGCCATGGGCGACGCGCCAGCGTCCCAGTCCGCTCACGGGACGGGCCTGCACTGCCTCTGTCTGGTGTGACTCCCACCCCAGCAGCATGGCGCCAACCCAGAACAGAGACCACACCAGCACATCGGGCAGCGGGCTGCCGACCAGCGTTTGCACCACTCCGAGCAGGACATAGAGGCTGGGGGCCGCCACGCTCAGGTAAGCCAGTCGACGCATGCCTGTGGCGATGCCGGGCCGATTGGCGACGATCAGCCCCGCCAGGGGAACGGCCAAGGCCAGCAGCAGCGAGAGCAGGGCGCCGAGCAGACTGGCAGCGCCGCTCTGGCCGACCAATGTGTTGAAGATCACTAACAGAAACGGATAGCCGAGCGTGGCCAGCGGGGGGAGCAGACAGAGTGAGTGAGGGCGCTGCACCATGATGTGCTCGCGGCTCTCGTCCGCGATCCTGGAAGGTAAGGGCATACTGATATTCCTGCTTGATAGGGCGGAAAACCACCTTGATTCGGGTCTATTCAGATAACCGCGGCGCGATATCCTGCGCGGGGCAACCCGTCATGCCGCCATGAGCGAGCGGCCGCAGTGACCGAGTGTCGGCTCCCAGCAATCGGGGCCGGCGAGAGGTGGGTCAATCTATTCCAGGGAATATCTCAGCAAGGAGGTCAGGTAATGCATATGTTTTATTTCCCCTTTAACTGAGTGCCAGGTTGATAATGTGAGGATAAAAAAAGCGGCCAAGGGGTAACAGGGACAAGAATGGTCATATGGAGTAGTCCATACAGATAACAGGGAGTAATGAGATCTCTTTTGACTCCCTTTTATTGATTGCCGACAACCGGTAGGCTGGCAGAGATAATTCGGCCACAGCGTGATATAAAGACGGGCGGGAGGCGACGGATTTTAATCTTGACGTATTGCGCAGGCTTGTATAAAAAATACGCCAACTGATAGCGCTATACCAAGGAGAGTGTGTCGTGTTCGAGTTCACTGTTAATAAGGCGGCGCTGCTGTCTCTTTCACTGTTATTTACCTCCTCGGCCATGGCCATGGAAATATCTTCAGATAAAACCAGAACGGTTCAGGAATTTACCGGCAATGTCATATTGAAGGTAAATGATAATGAGTCTGTGACTGTCTCTGCCGATTCGGTCAGAAAAAGCCAGGATGGCATGGAATATTCTGGCAAGGTCACCTTGTCTGCCGAAAAATTCAATGCCGAAGCGGATAAAATAAAGTCGGTGACAGATGGCCACGGTACGACCACCTTTACCACTGACAAGCTGACGCTGATCAGCAAATAGCGGTCAGCCAATGCACGCCCGTGATGGCGCCATATACCATGTTTTCATGGTACAGGGTGTTATCAGCCAATATTGTCATGCTGCTCTTCTATCGTGATGCCAACAGGAGTGGATAATGGATAAACAACGGAAGTGATAGAATACAGAGCCATATTTCATGGACCCCTCTCATGGACATTCAGGATCTGAACCTCAGCCGGGAGCAGGCAACCCCGCTCTATCTGCAGATATACCAGCGCTATTGCCATGCCATCGCGAGCGGAGCCTTGAACGCCGGTGACCGTGTGCCCTCGGTGCGCAGTCTGGCAAGCGAACTCAACCTTGCGCGCGGCACGGTTGAAATGGCCTATCAGATGCTGATCGGTGAAGGGTATCTGATATCCCGTGGTGCCGCGGGCACTGTGGTTGCCGCCGGGCTGAACAGGCTCGTCGAGGCGCCACCCTCTCCCCGACCCGCCGCCACACCAGCGCCGACCCAGGGGATCCCTCACAGCGAGATCCTGCCGTTCCAGCTGGGCGTGCCCGCACTGGATCTGTTCCCGCGCAAGAGCTGGGCCCGGCTTGCCACCCGGCATCTGCGCAATATGGAGATGGTGACGCCGGATCCGGCAGGGCACCCGGCCCTGCGCCGTGCCATCGCCACCTATCTGGGCATTTCGCGGGGGATCCGCTGCAGCCACGAACAGGTATTCATCACGGTTGGTTATCGGGGGGCGCTGGATCTGGTGTGCCGCGCCCTGCTGCGAGCGGGGGATCTGGGCTGGTTTGAAGAGCCTGGCTATTTTCATGCGCGCCAGTTTTTGCAGCAGGCGGGCCTGCGGTTGCACCCGGTGCCCGTCGACATGCACGGCATGGATGTCAGCCTGGGTGAGCAAGCCGCCGACGATGCCCGGTTTGCGGTGGTCACCCCCACCCACCAGAGCCCGATGGGGGTGGCCCTCAGCCTGCCGCGTCGCCTGGCGCTGCTGGAGTGGGCAGAGCGGCGCAACGCCTGGATCATCGAAGATGACTACGACAGCGAGTTTCGCTACCACGGCCGGCCCTTGCCCCCTCTCAAGAGCCTGGATCATCAGGGGCGCGTGCTCTACACGGGGACCTTCAGCAAGGTGCTCTACCCCGGCCTTAGGCTGGCCTATCTGGTGGTGCCCGAGGCGCAGGTCGCCCGTTTTCGCGAGCTGGTGGCGCAGTTGCCCGGCGCGGGTAATCCGGTGCTGCAGGCCACCCTGGCAGATTTCATGGATCAGGGGCATTTCACCCGCCACCTGAGCAAGATGCGCAGAGTCTATGCCGAGCGGCATGGTTATCTGGTCGATGCCTTGGCCACCCGCCTGGGCGACCGGTTGCGGGTGCAGCCGCAGGCTGGCGGGATCCAGCTACTGGCGCAGGTTGCCGGGGGCGTGACGGATCAGCAGCTGGTCGAGGTCGCCCAGGCCAATGGGCTGGCGTTGCACGCCCTGAGTAGCTGGTACATGAACCCGGCGCAGCAAAGGGGGGTGATGATGGGGTTTGCCAACTTTGCCAGCGCAGAGCAGGCCGATCGGGCCGTGCAGCAGCTGTTGTCCCTGTGGCCGGCAGAGTGAGCGCCATCCTTGGGTGATGCACATCCCTCGGCTTGTGAAGAGGAGGGGCTGGTTACCAGGCGTCGTCTGCCACATGGCAGAGGCCATGAAGAGGGCTCCCGCGGGAGCCCTCTTGTCATTGTGCCTGTTGTACTCAGCCCGGCAGCCGCACCGGGCGCAGGGCGAGGATGGCCCCGCCAAACAGCAGCAGGGCCAGCAGGGCCATGGCCATGGGGCCGGCGCTGTAGGCAAAGCCGGCGACGGCGGACCAGAGCGCCACCCCGAGGTGCATCAGGGTCATGGCCAGCGACATCAGCATGCCGCGCTGGGCCGGGGCGAGCTGGGCGATGTAACCCTGCAACGTCGGTGAGCCGATGCCGCCGGCCAGCGCCCACAGGCCCAGCGGCAGGGCGAGGCTGGCCAGGCTGCCGGCCGGATAGAGGTAGAAGAAGGCGCTGACCAGGGCGCACACCACCAGGGCGCCGCGCATCAGGGGGCGGCCGCTCTCCACATAGCCGGCCAGGCGCGGCATCAGCA
Organism: Aeromonas sp. R5-3; assembly: GCF_040908225.1. Lineage (NCBI taxonomy): Bacteria > Pseudomonadati > Pseudomonadota > Gammaproteobacteria > Aeromonadales > Aeromonadaceae > Aeromonas > Aeromonas sp. R5-3. Next base: position 349,442 of record NZ_JBFODH010000029.1, read on the forward strand.
CGTTGCCGACCACGCTGATCACGCCAAGGGCGCCGTAGAGCAGCCCCACCGACCAGACGGGCAGCCCCTGACTGTCGTGCAGGTGCTGGCCGACCAGGTTGAACAGGCCGATGCCGCCCCCCAGTCCCAACCCCATGGCGAGCAGGGCACCGAGTGCCCCCGGAATGGCCAGTACCGAGCCCTGCGGCGAGGGGTGTGTGCCGCTGGCATGAACCTGCGGCGTGTGCGCCGTGAGCCAGGCCAGGGCCGCCGCCACGGCCCAGGCGCAGAGGCCGAGCACGATGAAGGGGGTGCGCCAACTGCTGAGCTGAGCCAGCAGGGCGCCCACCGCCGGGCTCGAGATCATGCCGAGGGTGAGCCCCGACTGCACCCAGGCGATGCGCTTCATGGCGTCGGCCGGCGCGCCGTCCGCCGCCATGGCGAAGGCGATGGGGAGCATGCCGGCGCTGGCCAGCCCGGTGATCACCCGGGTCGCCAGCCCAACCTCGAAGTTCGCCACCATGCCGGTGGCCACCGAGGCGGCGCCAAACAGCAGGGAGGCCGGCAGCATCACCCGCAGCCGGCCGTGGCGATCCGACAGGCCGCCGAGCAGGGGGGCGATGAGGGCCAGCGCCACGCTGTAGGCGGTGATGAACAGGGTCACCCGCTCCGGAGCGACCCCCAGCTCGGCGCCGATGGGGGCGAGCAGGGGGCCCAGCATCAGCTCATCGGCCCCGACCAGAAATGCAATCAAAAACAGCAGTACTTTCAGCAACATAATTTTTATTCCTTAAACTTGGGTCGACATGGCGGCGAACTGCTGGATGTCCACCACCCGATCCGGCCAGTCGGCCACAAAGGCCGGCTCGTGGCAGACGGCGAGCACGCTGCCCGGGTAGTCGCACAGGGCCTGGCGCAGGGCGGCCTTGGTGCCGGCATCCAGGTGGGTGGTCGGCTCATCCAATATCAGCAGATGAGTGGGCTGCAGCGCCAGTCGGCACAGCTTGACCCGGGTCTGCTCACCGCCGCTCAGGGCACTGATGGGCTGGATGGCCAGCTTGCCGCCGATGCCAAGGCGCGCCAGCTGCTGGCGGGCACCCTTGTCATCCAGCCCGGGGGCTACCGCCTTGACCAGAGCCAGCGGGGTGGCCGCGGGATCGGGCCAGTGCAGCGCCTGCTCGAAGTAACCCGACTTGAGGCCGGGGGCCAGGGCCAGTTCACCGGCGAGCGGGGCGAGGCGGCCGGTCAGGGTGTTGAGCAGGGTCGACTTGCCGATGCCGTTGAAGCCGGCGATCACCACCTTCTCGCCGCGGCGCAACTGCAGGCTGAGCGGCGCCAGCAGGGGCTGGTGGTAGCCGATCTCCAGCTCGCTTGCGGCCAGCAGTTGCGGGTGGCCCCCCTGGGCGGCACGAAAGCTGAGGGTGACCGGTTTGGCCTGCTCGGGGGCGGCCAGGCGCTCGATGCGCGCCAACTGCTTCTTGCGGCCGTTGGCGATACTGGCGTTGACCCCGGCCCCGTTCTTGGCGATGAACTGCTCGAGCCTGTCGATCTGCCGCTGCTGGGCCTGGTATTGACGGGCGTGCAGCGCCTCGGCGGCGCCCTTCTGGGCCAGCGCCTGGTCTAGGTTGCCGCGATAGGTGTGGATCTGCTGGCGGTCGATGTCGGCGATGGCGGTGGCGATGCGGTTGACGAAGGCGCGGTCGTGGGAGACCACCAGGAAGGCGCCGGGGAAGCGCTCCAGGTAGCCCGCCAGCCAGTCGACGTGGGCCGTGTCCAGGTAGTTGGTCGGCTCGTCGAGCAACAGCACCTCGGGCGTGCGCAGCAGCAGGCCGGCCAGCATCACCTTGTGGCGCTGGCCGCCGCTTAAATTGGCGATCCGCGTCTGCATGCCGAGCTGGGTCAGGCCGAGGCCGGCCGCCACCTCGTCGATACGCGGATCTAACTGGTAAAAGCCCTGACTCTCCAGGTGCGCCTGCAGATCGGCCGCCCGGGCCAGCTGCCGCGGCCCCAGTTCGGGGTCGGCGTAGAGGGCCAGCATCTCGGCTTCCGCCTCATAGAGGTCGGCGAACACCGACTGCAGGTAGCCCCGCAGGGTGAGGTGGCCATCACGCGCGGCGTGCTGGTCGAGATAGCCCGCCTTGATGCCGGGCTGCCAGAGGATGTCGCCGCCGTCTGGCAGGCGCTCCCCCTGGATCAGCTGGAGCAGGGTGCTCTTGCCGGCGCCGTTGTGGCCGGTGAGGCAGACATGCTCGCCGGCGTGGAGACGAAAGCTCGCCTGTTGGTACAGGGTCTTGTCGCCGATGTGGTAGGTCAGGTTGTGGATAGTGAGCACACTCATGGTTGTAACATCCATAAAAAAACGGGGGACAGGTACGCGACGTACCGGCCCCCCGTCTCAGCAAGGTGAAACGCTGCCAAATGGCAGAGACAAAAAGGCCGGCGATGAAGCATCTCGCCGGCCTGTGTCTCCTGTTTTCATCAGATGCGGGGCAGCCTCCCAAAGAGAGGGCATTCGCGCAGCTGATGAAGATTCAGTCGATGGGCTCCGGGCAACACTTCATCGTGTTAGTGCACGGAGCACAGCCTCCTGACCGAGCATTTGAACAGGATGTACAACATTGAAAAGCGGTCCAACAAAAATTCTGGTCGCAAAATACCCAGAATTTGCCGGTGAGTCAAATCTGCGGCCCTGGCACTACTCGTGGTGCAGGGTGATGCAGTCCAGCCCGCCGCTGCCGCGCAGCAGGGCCTCCGCCTGGTTCAAGCCGTCCCGTCGGTTGCTGGCAGCCTGACCCACGAAATAGGGGGTGATCCCGGCCACCTCGTGTTGCAACCAGGCGGCGAACGCCTCATTGAGGGGGGCGATGCTGGCGGCATTGGTGATGTAGAAGGGCTGCAGACGGGTGCCCATGATGCCGTTCATCCAGTTCACCAGCCGTTTGCCCACGCTGAAGGTGCCCGGGGTGGCGATGGGGGCCAGGCCGGCATCGCGCAGTTGCTGATGGATAAGGGCATGGATCTTGTGCCAACGCTCGCCCTGCTGGCGCAGGTCGGTCACGCTCTTGGCCAGTTCCTGCCGCTCGTTGTCGCTCAGGGGGGCATCGCTGGCCAGCACCTGCTCGATCAGTGCCGCGCTGGCGGCGTGATCGTTGAAGAGGATACGGCCGTCGGCCAGCGGGCGCATGGCCATGTCGAGGTGGAAGCCGGGCTGGGCCAGGATCACCAGATCCCGCTCGGCCACCTTGAGCTCCTGCGCCATCAGGCGCTGGCTGATGGCCATCATGGCGAGGAAGCGGCGGGTCTGGTGCGCTTCCTCGGCCTCTGTCAGCCCAGTTCGCTGATAGCCGCCGGCCTGCAACATGCGGCCAAGCCGGGTCAGGGTGGCGGCATCGGCCGTCAGCGTCTGCAGCGCATCGGATATCTGCTCATCGCCGAAGTCGGCGTGCAGCCCGGCGGTTACCACCAGGCCTGCGTACTCCCGTTTGAGCTGGGCCAGCAGGTCGAAGGAGGCCGGCAGCGGTTGGCCGTGGATGGCTCGATAGCGCTCGGCGATGCGCTTCCCCTGTTGCGTGCTCAGAAACATCCGCTGCTCCGCCGCCTGGCGGGTCACCCAGTTCACCTCGGACTGAGCCAGCTCGGCCTTGGCGCGCGCGGTTTTGGCAAAGGCGTGGCGCTGCGGCTCATCCAGCCCCTGTGGCAGCAGGTTGGCCGCCTCCAGCAGGATGAGGTCCACCTCGGTGTCATGGCCCTTCTGGAAGATATGGGGGCTGCCCAGCCACTCCTCTTCGCCGAGTTGCAGCCGAAACTCGCCGTCGCGCTCCATCTTCTGCTGGCGGGTGGCGATCCGCTCGCTATCCAGCCGGCTGTGGTGCAGGGTGGTTTGCAGCAGGGCGTCGCGACCGATCAGGGCATAGGGGGTACCGTCTGGGCGCTGGCCGGTCAGCATGTTGCCGCCATCGATGATGGAGAAGGTGGGGATGAGCTCGCGTCCCTGCGCCTCGGCGAAGGTATTGGCCTGGGAGAGCATGTAATCATCCAGCCCCTGGGAATCCTGGCTGCCGAGGCTGTGGTGCCCCTCCTGCTCGGCCTCCGGGCTCTGCTCGGTGAGGGCGGTGACGAAGGCGTGGTAGCGCCCCTTGTCGGCCAGCGGTGCCTGGGGACGGAAGACGAGGGCGCCATCGCGCGACAGCCACATGTTGTCCTCGGTCCAGGCGTACATGTCAGCGTGGGTGCTGACCGAAAAGCCCTGCTCCCTGCCAATCTGCTCCAGCTCGGCCACCAGTTCCGGTTCGGTCTGGAGGGGCAGGTGGAGCTGGTGGATCCGGTTGCCCAGATCGTCCTGGGCCAGCTGGAAGCTGCGCTCGAGGGCGGGGGAGTGCTGGCCGTTAGTGAGGGCGGGGTCGTCCGGGAAGAGCAGAGGGGCCGCCATGGCCGAGTGGAACCAGAAGAGGCTGGAGATGGCGAGTGCCACGCCGGTTTTGCGCATGATGATGTCCTGTTGTTATGGCGGGCTGGTGCCCGCAAGCCTGAACGTCGGCGTACGGCGCCGTGCCGCACGCTTCGGATGGAAACCATAAGGAGAGAGCTGAGAACTACAAGGGCACAAATCTGAATTGACTTTTAACCCAGACTAAACCGCGTTGAATATATTCACTTGATGACAAACGAGTCTTTTTTGATGCTGCTTATTTCCAGCAAAAACAGGGGGTTGCACTATTTCAATTGTCGATAGCGAGGGAGAGTCGGATATTTCAAAGCGGTGTCGTACGAGCCGTTAAATACGAAGTTTTTAAGTGAGTAAATCGCCGGTGCGGGTCGGCAAGGTCAGCGGGAAGGGAATAAGCAGGGGGAGGCACAGGGGCCAGCCCCCGTGACGAAGGCTGGTGCCGAGCCAGGGAGTGCCGTTATCCCCTTGCTTTCAGCAGCCAGGCCGCTGCCTGATAGGGGGCAAAGGTGGCGGTGGGCTGCCCCGGGTAGTTGCTCATCAGCAGGGTGGCACCGGCCTTCACCTGGTCAAAGTGTGGCATGACCAGGGGGCGCTTGGTGAGGTTGGCGAGCAGCAGCAGGGTGTGCCGCTCTCCACTCGCCGGATCCTGCCAGCGGCGGCGATAGCCGATGCGCTCCGGGTCGTCCCCATCCAGCAGCTCGAAGTCGCCGTGGCGAACGACCGGATGGGCCTTGCGCAGGGCGATGAGCTGGCGATAGCAGTGAAACGGCGAGTCGGGGCGGGCCAGCTGCTCGGCGGCGTTGATCTCGAGGTGATTGGTGTTGAGGGCAATCCAGGGGGTGGCGGTGCTGAATCCCGCGCGGGGGCCGGCGTCCCACTGCATCGGGGTGCGGGCGTTGTCGCGGCCGATGGCATCGAGCCGCCGACTCAGCTCGGCAGGACCCAGCCCTGACTGGCTGGCGCGGTAGTTGATGGCCTCCACATCGCGCAGCTCTCCCGGCTGCCAGTGGCGGTTGGTCATGGCGAGCTCCTCCCCCTGATAGATGAAGGGGGTGCCCTGCATCAGATGCAGCACCATGGCCCACAGTTTGGCGCTCACTTCGCGCCACTCGGGCCTGTCGTCGCCAAAGCGGGAGACGGCGCGGGGCAGATCGTGGTTGCCGAGAAACAGGCTGTTCCAGCCTCGCCTGTGCAGCCCCTGCTGGTGGCGGGCCATGGCCCGTTTGAAGGCGAGGGGGTCGAAGCGGGATGACCACTTGTCCTGCCCCAGCCCCAGGTGCTCGAAGTTGAACACCATGCTGAACTCGCTGCCATCGGGGTTCGAATAGTTCTGCATATGGGCAAGGTCCGCTGCCCAGGTCTCCCCCACCGTGATGATCCCCTGGCCGCCGAAGCTCTCGGCATTGAGCTCGCGAATATAGTCGTGCAGGCGCGGGCCATTGCTCATGGCGAGGGGCGACCAGCTCTTGCTGACCATATCGATCACATCGAAGCGAAACCCTTTTACTCCTTTGCCCAGCCAGAAGTGGATCACCGCCGCCATTTCGGCGCGCACCGCCGGGTTGTCCCAGTCCAGATCGGCCTGACTCGCATCGAAGTTGTGCAGGTAGTAGCGATCCAGCGCCGGCACGTATTGCCAGCCGCTGCCGCCAAAGATCGAGGTGACGGGATGGGCGTCGACGAAGGCCTGATCGCGAAACACGTAGTAGGCCTGATAGCGGGGGTCGCCTGCCAGCGCCTGCACAAACCACGCGTGCTCGGTGGAGGTGTGGTTGGCGACGATATCCATCATGATGCCGATGCCGTGAGCGGCCGCCTCGGCGATCAGCTGCTCCATCTCGGCCTGGGTGCCGAAGGCGGGATCGATGGCGCGGTAGTCCGCCACGTCGTAACCGTTGTCCCGCTTGGGGGAGCGATAAATGGGGGTGAGCCACAGCATATCGACTCCCAGGGTGGCCAGATAACCGAGGCGCTGACGAATGCCGTTGATGTCGCCCATGCCGTCGCCATCGCTGTCCTGAAAACTCATGGGGTAGATCTGGTAGATAACGCAACTATCGAGGTCGATGTCGGGTGTGTGGAGAGGTCGCGGGTTCATCAGCTGGGCCGGTTGGGGGAAGCGATGGTTTATCTTACGCAGATGCGCGGGCCCTCGACAGGGCAGGGGAAACCTTGAAAAGGGTTCCATAGTTGGCTGATTGCCAAAAGTGAGGGGAGGGTCACAACTGGGCCATCCCGAGCCACGGCTGTGGTCGGGATAGCACGGCACTCAGCGATGATGCTGCTGCAAGGAAGCGGGCTATTGAGCCGCCTTGGCCTGCTCGCTGCGTTGCTCCTGCTGGCGCTCTGCCTTGTCTTGCTGGCGTTCCGCTTGGGCTTCCAGCTCCTTGCCGAGGAAGTAGTTCAGGAAGGTGCGGATCACCGCGATGATGGCGAGACGGATCAGCTCCTCCTTGCTCGGCGCCACCGTGGTGGCCAGGATGTCGGCGGCGAGCTGGAACTCCAGCGCCAGAATGAGCCAGCTGCCGAAACAGAGCCGGATATGGGGAAAGCCGGGCTCGTGATCCCGCACCCGCGCCGCCAGCCAGAGGGTCTTGCCCAGCCCTATCACCACGCAGGCGATGGAGATGATCTCCAGCAGCAGCTGGAACAGCTCGACCCCGTGCATCATGCCCTCTCGCAGGCTCGCTATCTCAAACACTCGGGTCACCTCCATGATTCAAAAGAGGACACTCTTAACACATCGCTCGGCAAAGACCAATTGAAGTCACTTATGGCCTGTGGGTGAGATGAGCGGATGATTCAAAGTTGGGCTCCACTTGACCACTTTTTGTATGCACCGCACAATCCTCGCTCTTTCATCTAGTTAAATAGTGACGAGGCATTTGATGATGCAGACGCGGAACTCTGCGATTGGTATTGATCTGGGTACAACCAACAGTGCGATTGCTGTATGGCAAGATGGCAAAGCTTGTCTCATTCCCAATGCCCATGGTGAAGATCTGACTCCGTCGATCGTCTGCATCGGTGAGGACAATACACTGCTGGTGGGCCAGGCGGCGGCTACACGCTTGTTGAGCGATCCGGCGAATACCGCCTCCCACTTCAAGCGTTTTCTCGGCAGCGAGCGGCGTTACCGACTGGGCAAGGATCAGTACACCCCGACCGAGTTGTGCGCGCTAGTGCTTGGTAGTCTGAAGTCAGATGCGGAAGCATGGCTTGGTCACCCGGTGTGTGAGGTGGTTATCTCTGTGCCTGCTTACTTTGGCGATCAGCAGCGTAAACAAGTGCGGCTGGCTGCCGAGTTGGCCGGGCTTGATGCGGTGCGCCTTATCAATGAACCGACCGCCGCAGCCATGGCCTACAGCCTGCACGAGCAGCATAGTCGCCGTTTCCTGGTGTTTGATCTGGGGGGCGGTACCTTCGATGTAACCGTGGTGGAGTATCAGGACAATATCATGGAAGTGCGCGCCTCGGCTGGTGATAATCGACTCGGTGGCGAGGACTTTACTCAGGATCTGGTTGATGCGGTACTGGATCAGTTGGGAACCAACCGTAGTGACATGCCACTGGCGCAGCTCGGCCAAGTCTATCTAGCGTGTGAGCGGGCCAAGCGCCATCGCAGTGGTACTGGTCTGGTCGTTGAACTTGGTGGTGAGTTGAACCGCACCCTGACTTTCTCCGAGTTCGACTTGGCCGACATCTGGCGTGAGACACTCAGTCGCCTGCGTAAACCGCTCAGCCAGGCACTCTCAGATGCGCGTTTGCGTCCAGAGGAGGTGGATGAGCTTATTTTTGTCGGTGGAGCGAGCCGCCAGAGCGAAGTGCAGCAGACTGCAGTGCGTCTGCTGGGACGATTCGGCTGTCACGAGTTGGATCCGGATCGGGTCGTAGCCATGGGGGCCGCCATTCAGGCTGCCTGTCGTCTGCGCGACAGCGCGGTCGACGAGCTTATCATGACCGATGTTTGCCCCTTTACCCTCGGGATTGCGGTCACTCAGGGCGATCAGGGCGGTGTGTTCAGTCCAATTCTCGAACGCAATACTGTGGTGCCTGCTTCGCGAGTCGAGCGCTATCACAGCGCACATGAGCAGCAAAAAGCGGTATGCATCAGCATTTATCAGGGTGAGCGCTTCTGGGTGCGGGAAAACCTGCACATAGATGATCTCGAGATCCCGCTGCCGACCGGCAAGGGGATTCAGCAGGTGGATGTGCGTTTTAGTTACGACATCAACGGTATGTTGGAGGTGGATGTAACCCTCGTTGGTACCGGAGAACTGTTCCAAAAGGTGATCGACAGAAGTCCGGCCGGCGTGACCGAGGAGGGAAAGCGCGAGAGCCGCGAGCGGTTGGCTCGCCTCAAGCATCATCCACGCGATGCACTGCCTAATTTGACCTTGAGCGAGCGGCTGGCGCAGCTCTACGAAGAGAGCCTTGGTGACGAGCGGCAGCAGGTAGAACAGTGGTTGCTGCAGTTTGAACGGGTCCTGGCCAGCCAGGACCCGCAGCTCATCCGTTCATTTCGAGAGGAGATGAATGGCCTGCTCAAGCAGTGGCACTAGTGTTCTAGTCGAGGATGTCGCCAAGCGGCATCCTGCCCTGCTGGTAGAATTCCCTTGGCCATCCCCGGCGTAGCGCACCAGGCCTTATGCGAAGGCTCATATAGAGGTGGCCGAGCCATAGCGGAACGGCCAGCCAGGCGCTGTTGATGTAGAACGCGAGGGCTATCCAGATCAGACTCCAGCTCAGGTAATTTCGAGTGGTACGCTGACATGTCTGGGCCCGACAGATGTGCCACATCAGATAGAGGTTCAGGAACAGCATTCCTATCATATCTTGGCCGAGCGAATAATAATCGGCCCAGTATGGAGAGCCGGAAGTGAGAACCTCGCTCACGGACGGTTCCAGTGGAAACACGAAGTAGGGCAGGATGGCGGTTAGCACGCTGACAAACAGCAGTTGCGCTCCGCTGTGCATCCGAAAGCGTTGCTTCGCGTGGTGCCGATCGTGCTCCAGCTGATCGTTCAGCTTATCCTCCAGATACACCAACAGCAGAGATACTGCCTCTTGTTGTGGCTGGGTGAGATCGGCCTGCTGCTTGTAGATCGGGTCTAGTTGTCTGGCCTGAAACCCCTGCTCGCTGAAGTCGTGTGCCAGCATGCCGAGCCCGTAACAGATCGGATAGACAAACTTGGCTGATGCGGTGTCTGGAGTGCTGCGCTCCAGTGAATCCAGCGTGGGGAAGTGTTCGCGGCTCTGCCACAAATAGGCATAAATCAGCGACTCCTCGGTATAAGGGTAAAAGTCTAAGTCGAACCCCTGCGCGTTGCGCAGAGCCATCAGCCGCTCGTGCAGGGGGGAGAGCAGATAGCTGTAGGCGTTATTGCTCTCCTTGTGGCAAAGCAGCAGGTTCCACAACACTATGGTGCTGGCGAGATCCGGATCGTTATCAAGACGTCGGCCGATCAGAGCCGCGAGAGCCGGTAATTCACTCTCTTTGGCTCGCTCTAGCAGTGACTGATCGCTCACTTCGGATCTACGTAGCAGATCGGTCTGGTTGCGAAGCTCTTGCGACAGCACATATTGCTCTGGCCAGCGAGCACATGCAGTAACGATGGCAGCCTGATAGACGGTGGGCTGAGCTGAGAGGTGCAGGACGGTGGAAAGCGGAGTGTCATCCTGATTGGGCGGCAGTCTGCCCATGGCGCAACGCACTGCGTCAAGGTGTTGTCTCGGCGTCCAGGCATAGGCGTAATAGAATTGTGCCCAGCGAAAACAGCCGCTCCATCCCTCACCATGCCAAGCATCGCCAAGACGTGTGTTGCAGTGAATGCGTTGGTGGGAGAGACGAGCTCCAAGATGCAGCCCTTGGATGATTTGCTCTTGCCACCCTTCGTCATTGGCGCGCTGGACTACTGCATTGAACCATTCATCCGGCATCAACGGATAGCGGCGCAGGCAGGAGATCCACTGCTCCGGAGATGCACAGGCAATCTGTGCAGCAGTGGGTGGCGTGATGTTCAGCCAGTCATCATTGCCATATTGATCGAACAGCGCGTCCAGTAGTGGTAACTCGGGGCGCTCGGCCAGCTTGCGGTGAGCATGGCGTTGCAAGAGACGGGAAACAAATTGCCAGCCGCCTTCGGCGTCGGCTAGTTCGGGTTGGGCAAGCGTAGTTTCCAATGATGACCAAGTACCAAATTCACTGCTCCACCAGAGGCGTGCCAGCGCACCGCGAACGCCAGGAATCGACTCTAGCGCCAGCGTGGTGAGTGGTACCTCGCCAATGTCCAGCATCTGATCATGCAACCACTCCTCTATTGGGTTGGATTGTTGCCATGGCAGCATCAGCCACTGCGGCTCCCAAAACGCGCTGCGTGTCGTGGGCCAGTGACTGGAACGGGCCAGGGCTTGTAGCCAGCGTGCCAGCTCCTGGTCACTGTTGATGTACCAGTGGATGAGGTGGTTGGCGAGCAACGCTTCGTGTTCTCGCTCTTCCAAGGCCTTGGCTACCTGCATCACCAGTTGTTCCTTGCCACAGCGCAGGGCTGAGTCGGAGAGCAAATCCCAGTCATCCTCATCTAGTTGCTCTTGTTCGAGCAGGGAGAGGGTGAGTGAGAGGCGGTGGGTGATATCGCCGTTGTCACCGGCTGCACGTAGGGCTCGCAGTTGCAGGCGTAATAGAGCCGGGTGATCGCCGACGATCGGTATGGCGTAGTGATAGATGAGCCCCAGCACACTGTTGCGGTCGCCAGCCTCCAGCGAAAGCAGCAGTGGTTGATAAAAGGACATTACTGCACGCTGGCGAGCGTGGTCGAGAGTGGCGAGCCACTCCAGCGGTGCCGGGACAGGCGCCTTGCGCCACCAATCGAGAAATTCTCCTTTTTTCTGGATATCGCCGCTGCGGCGCAGCAGTGCCGCCCAGTCAAGTGCTTGCCATAGCCGTTCGATTAAGGGAGAGGGCAACCATTGCCATTCGAAGATATGTTGTAGTACTTCGTCCGACAGCTGGCTTTGCTGTACCAGCGAGAGCGATTGCAGTGACGCCAGCCACTTGTCCCACTCGTCGGACACAAATCGTCGGCTGGCATCGCCCAGCAGCGCAAGCAAATTCGTCAGTTCAGGGGCTGTGGCTGGACGTACCAGCTCGACCGGTAGCTTGGTGGAGTCCTTCATAGCCGGGCGTGGGCGGCTGGCTTCTTCATAGGCTTCACGCAGCAGGCGGAATCCCTCCGGGTCATCCTCCGGATGGCAGTCACGCAGCTTGATGTGGTAGGCACGCTTGATTGCGGCCAGATCGTCGGTCTCTTTGATCCCGAGTCGTTGCCAGATATCCATGATTTATTCCTGCGGCTCGCTATTTAAGAGGTCAATGAGGCTCTGGGGTTGTTCGATATCCGGCAACGGTACGTCATACCAGCTCTGTCCGTGGATTGGGTTTTCGGGATCCTGAAGCGCATCGGCCAGCATTGAACGCATCTGCTTGGCTATCCAGCCGTACAGCAGCTCATGTGCTGCCTGTTCCGGCTCGCCGTCCTCGTGGCTGTACCGCCAGAGACAGCGACCGGCATACCATGCCTGAGTGTATTGCAGCCAAGACTTGTAGCGCCGCCGCGCCTGATAGGCGAGTTGATTGTGGATGAAGCCAAACTCCTCTTCGCTGACCCAGCCATAACGCAGTCCTTCACGGGTGAGGTAAGAGGCGCGACCATAGTCCCAGGCCTGTATACCGTGGGCGCCAATATAGGGAGCAGTGCGGGCTACGAAATCGAGCGAGGCTCGCCTGTGTGTGGTCGACGCATTATCGCGTTGTGTCTGCCACTGGCTCCGCTGCATGCAATGAAAGGAGGCGTACTCTTCCTGCATGAGGTGTCCGTGGCACTCGCCATATGCCAGCTCGCGGATCTGTCGGTGCAGATCGAGGCGGTTCTCGATATTCCAGTCTTCTGCGAGAGTGGAGGGATCGACAAGACCTTCCCGCAGCGAGGTGGGTTTGAGGTATTCGCGCCACTCTTTCTGAAAAGCGATTTGGGGCGAAGTGAGGGTCAGCCACCACTTCTCGTGGGGGGCAAGGGCCGCATTGTCTAGCATAGTCTTGGAAAAGCTGCGATTGGAACAGGTTGTAGACTATAAGGTTGCAAGAGAAAGGATGCAATTGCGGCTGGTTTGCAGTTCACGAGTCAGCAATGTACACAGTGAGCACTAAGGCGGCAACCCTACTTCCTAGGCCTTACATAAAGGCATCTTGATATAGGTGAATTTAGATATCTTCGCGGACGCAGTTATTTCTGCCACTAACGTATGAGTCATGGTTGTTAGTTGGTATTTACATCCCAACGAATTTGAATCCAATGACATAGAGCGGCGGCAGGGTGGGGTAGATGTCGCGGATGACCTGTTTGAGCTCAGGCAGGGTCATGTTCTCCTGGCGGGCGTGCTCGTCATTCAGTTCATTGAAGGCGACTGCCTTGACCGACAGCACCTCTATGGTGCCAAAGGGCTGGTGCTCCGGGTTGGTGAACAGGGCCAGACGTTGGCCGGGTTGCCAGTTGGCCTCGCTCTCGTCGCGGATGGTGATGGTCTTGCGGCCGGCCTGGATGTCGGCGACGAAGCGGTTGAAGAAGGTGAACTCGGGATGGGTAGACATGGCACTCTCCTGACAGGGTGAATCGAAATGGGATGAATGGAAATCAAAGGTCGAGGTAGGCGCGCAGCCTGGCCAGATCGGCGATGACGGGACCGTCGGGGCCGTCGGCGACGATGCCCTGTTCGATCAGCTCCTTGAGGGCGCGCCGGTAGACCCGCTCCGTGGTGCCAAAGCGCGCCGCCTCGTGGGCCCGCTTGCGCGAACCCAGCATGGGGGTGCGCTGGCGCTCGCGCCAGAGCTCGAAGGCGATGTTGTAGGCGATGGGGTGCAGCAACCGGCTGGTGGTGATGTCCAGGGTATCCAGATAGTCGCTGGCGAGCGCTGCGGCGAAGAAGAGGGTCAGCTCGGGTTCAGCCAGCAGCTGTTTGGCCAGCTTGTCGGCGCAGATGACGGCGGCGTCCAGCTCGGTCTCGGCCACCACGCTCCACTGCACCGGGGTGGCGCTGAAAAACTCCATCTCGCCGAAGATCTGCTGGTGGCACTCGATCTCGCCGAGTTGAAACAGCCGCCCCGAGTGCACCGCACTGTTGAGGGAAATCCGGCCCTGCGCCACCAGATAGAGGTGCTCGCACTGCTCCCCTTGGCGCAGGATGGGCTCGCCCGGCAGGTAGCGGCGCGAATGGAGGGTGCAGGCCGCCAGCGCCGCGGCAAAGCGCGGTTCGAGGGCGGCAAGCTCGGCGTGAAAGCGACCGAGCGGATAGGGTTGTTGCTGCATGGGGAAGGCCCGGCTTGACGAGGGCCATGAGGCTAGCAAGGGCGGGGGCGGGATGCCAGCGCTGGTGCCCCCGAATGTGCCGGGCTTAACGTTTTGCCGGGGCTGGCTACTGCCCCGGCAGACCCGGCCTATTGGGTCAGGGCGTGGAGGGCGGCGGCAATGGCCAGCCGCTCGCCGGTCATCATGGCGGCCTCGCTGGCCGCGTAGTCGCTCACCCCCTCCTGCACATCCTGCTCGAAGGTCACCACGTTGCAGAGCACGGCGGCTACCCGCACCTTGCGCAGGCGCCCGACGGCGAGCAGGGAGGCCGTCTCCATGTCCGCCCCGAGCACGCCGCGGGCGTGCCAGTAGCGACACACTTCCTGCTCATCATCCCGGTAGAAGCTGTCGTGGGAGCGCACCAGCCCGTGCCAGTGAGGCTGGCCGCTGGCGCCGAGATGGGCGAGCAGGGCGGCCTGCAGGCGGATGTCGGCGCAGGCGGGGTACTCAGGCGGCAGATAGGCCTGCGAGGCGCCTTCGCTGCGCACCGCCCCCTCCACCACGATGAGATCCCCCAGCGCTATATCATGCTGCAGGGCGCCGGCGGAGCCGACCCGGATGAGGGCGCGGGCACCCGCCTGCACCATCTCCTCCAGCGCGATGACAGCGGAGGCGCCACCGATGCCGGTGCTGCACACCGTAATGGGCTGCCCCCGGTAGCGACCGTTGATCAGACGAAACTCCCGGTGCTGGCCAAGCACGTCACACTCATCGAGCTGGCTGGCGATGCGGTCGACCCGGGCCGGGTCGCCGCACAGCACCACCCGCTCGGCGATCTGGTCCGGGCGGCATTGCAGATGAGGCAGCAGGCTCATGCGATCACTTCCTGTTGCGGACGTTTGGCGCTGACCATCCACAGGCGTGTGCCGTTGGCAGCGATGAACAGCAGGATCAGGTACTCAAGGGACATGGCATAGACCCCTTGGGCGGCATAGACGCCGATGCTGATGATGTTGATGACCACCCAGAGGATCCAGTTCTCCACGTACTTGCGGGTCATCAGGATCTGGGCCACCACGGAGAGCACCGTCATGCTGGCATCCCAGAAGGGGAAGGCATCGGGGGAGGGCTCAGGGGTGGCGAGATTGGCGCCAAACAGGTTGAGCAGGGCGACGGCGGTGCGCGCCAGGGCGGCAAAGACCGGGTCGATATAGAGGGTCAGCAGGGCGATGGCCAGCACGCTCACGGCGGCGGTGGCGATGAGCTTGGACTTGCTGAGCCAGCGGATCTGCAGGGTATCCCCCTGGGCATTGGCCGGGCGGGTCCAGGCGTACCAGCCATAGAGGTTGGCGCAGAAGAAGAACAGCTGCAGCAGCAACAGGCCGTAGAGCTGGATCTGGAAGAAGATGATGGCGAACAGGCTGACGTTGATGAGCCCGAACAGGTAGTTGATGGTCTTCTCCTGGCTGGCGCACCAGATGCAGGCCAGTCCGAACAGGGTGCCGACGGCTTCGATCCACGACATGGCGTAGCCACCGCCCAGCGGTATGGTCACCAGGGTGTGATTGATGCTGAACCACTCGAATATGCTCATTTTCATTTCCTTGGAAAATAGGGGGGAGTGAACCGGGCCTATTCTAGGGGCGGCGTGGGGGTCTTTGCAGGACTTTTGTCCGTGCAGGGCCGAGCCACCTCAAAGAATGGACAAACCGCAAGCAACTTTAGGCCCCCGATGACACCCTGATATGCGATGATGCCCTGCCCTTTATTGACATGTCACAAAATGGGGATGAGTGGGCTGTGGTTTGATGGAATCCCCCCGCTGCGGTCGGGGTGGTGTTGAACGAAAGGAGCGAGCGTGAATTCCGAGTTGGTCTGGGTCCTCTGCATGCTGGTGGGCGCCATTTATCTGTTTGTGAGCAACAGGGTCCGCATGGACGTGGTTGCCTTGCTGATCATCATCTTGTTCGTGCTGAGCGGCACCCTGACCCTGCCACAGGCGCTGGCGGGGTTCAGCGATCCCAACGTCATCCTGATCGCCGCCCTGTTCGTGGTGGGGGAGGGGCTGGTGCGCACCGGCATCGCCTATCAGGTAGGGGACGCACTGGTGAAGGTAGCCGGCAGCAGCGAGACCCGATTGCTGGTGCTGCTGATGGTGGCGGTCGCCCTGCTGGGGGCAGTGATGAGCAGCACAGGGGTGGTGGCCATCTTCATCCCTGTGGTGCTGAGCGTGGCGAACCGGATGGGGATCCCGGCCGGCCGGCTGATGATGCCGCTCGGCTTTGCCGGCCTCATCAGCGGCATGATGACCCTGGTGGCGACGCCGCCCAACATGGTGGTCAACAGCGAGCTGATGCGCCACGACATCCACGGCTTCGGCTTCTTTGGTTTCACCCCCATGGGGGTCATCATCCTGGGGATGGGGATCCTCTACATGCTGCTGATGCGCACCTCTCTGGTACGTAGCGAGGAGGAGGGCAAGCACAAGCAGAGTGGGCGCAGCACCATGCGCGATCTCATTCGCGACTACCGGCTGGCCGGGCGGGCGCGGCGGCTGGCATTGCGGCCCGACTCCCCCCTGATCGGCCAGACCCTGGACGAGCTGCAACTGCGGGCCCGCTACGGGGCCAACGTCATCGGGGTGGAGCGCTGGCGCAAGTTTCGGCGGGTGATGGTCACCGTCTCCGGCGTCACCGAGTTCCAGGCCAAGGACGTGCTGCTCATCGACATGTCCGACCCCGATGCGGACGTGCGGGAGTTCTGCAGCGAGGCGCGGCTCGAACCCATGATCCTGCGCGGGGAGTATTTTTCCGATCAGGCGCGGGAGGTGGGCATGGCGGAGGTGTCGCTCATCCCCGAATCCCGTCTGCTCGGCAAGAGCATCCGCGAGGTGGCGTTTCGCTCCCACTACGGCCTCAACGTGGTGGGGATCCGCCGCGCCGGCGAGGCGCTTGGCGGCAAGCTGGTGGACGAGGCGCTGCAGATGGGGGATACCCTGCTGGTGGTGGGCAACTGGAGCCTGATCCGCCTGCTGCAGACCCACAGCCGCGACTTCCTCTTGCTGGGGCTGCCGGCCGAAGTGGACGAGATGGCGCCGGCCCGCAGTCAGGCCATTCACGCCCTGATCGCGCTCGGGGTCATGATAGTGCTGATGGTGACCGATCCCGTGCCCAACGTGATAGCGGCGCTGATCGCCTGCCTGCTGATGGGCAAGTTTCGCTGCATCGACATGGAGAGCGCCTACAAGTCCATCCACTGGCCGACCCTGATCCTCATCGTCGGCATGCTGCCCTTCGCGCTCGCGCTGCAAAAGACCGGCGGGGTGGATCTCATCGTCGGCGTACTGATCTCGGCGGTGGGGGAAATGGGGCCGCGGGTGATGCTGGCCAGTCTGTTCGCCCTGTGCGCCGTCATCGGGCTGTTCATCTCCAACACCGCGACGGCGGTACTGATGGCCCCGATCGCGCTCGGCACGGCCCAACAGATGGGGGTCTCGCCCTATCCGTTTGCCATGACCATCGCCATCGCCGCCTCGGCGGCCTTCATGACGCCGGTCTCCTCGCCGGTCAACACCCTGGTGCTGGGCCCAGGCAACTACAAGTTCGTGGACTTCGTGCGCATCGGCGTGCCCTTTACGGCGCTGGTGATGGTGGTGAGCGTCATCGCCATCCCCTGGTTCTTCCCGTTCTGACGACGCACGCGACATGGCGGCCTGCGGGCCGCCTTTTTATTGGCTGCAAGGCACTGACATGAACGGTGCGCCCAAGGCGGCAGCAGGGCTGGCGTGTCTTTGCTGAGGGGAGGTTGTAGCCGTTCATGCAGAGGATATTGCAGGGGCGTGACGGCATGGAGAGGGGAAGAAGTGTGGCAAACGCCGGATACAAAAAAACCAGCCTGGGCTGGTCTGTTTGGTACTGCTTTCGATGGTGCGGAAGGAGAGACTCGAACTCTCACGCCTAGGGCGCCAGAACCTAAATCTGGTGCGTCTACCAATTTCGCCACTTCCGCAAGAGTAATGGTGGCTATGACGGGATTCGAACCTGTGACCCCCGCATTATGAGTGCGATGCTCTAACCAACTGAGCTACATAGCCGTCTTGTGCACGACTCGCGTCGAATACAAGTAAAAATGGCTGGGGTACTAGGATTCGAACCTAGGGATGGCGAGATCAAAACCCGCTGCCTTACCGCTTGGCGATACCCCAACAGTGTTCTTTACAATCAGATGATTGAAGGAACGTTTTTCAAAATGGTGGCTATGACGGGATTCGAACCTGTGACCCCCGCATTATGAGTGCGATGCTCTAACCAACTGAGCTACATAGCCGTCTTGTGTACGACTCGCGTCGAATACAAGTAAAAATGGCTGGGGTACTAGGATTCGAACCTAGGGATGGCGAGATCAAAACCCGCTGCCTTACCGCTTGGCGATACCCCAACA
This sequence comes from Aeromonas sp. R5-3, assembly GCF_040908225.1. Taxonomy (NCBI): domain Bacteria; kingdom Pseudomonadati; phylum Pseudomonadota; class Gammaproteobacteria; order Aeromonadales; family Aeromonadaceae; genus Aeromonas; species Aeromonas sp. R5-3. The sequence goes on from NZ_JBFODH010000029.1 coordinate 367,649, forward strand.
GCAATGTCTGACAGAGACTATCAAACATCTTTTTAAAAATGGCTGGGGTACTAGGATTCGAACCTAGGGATGGCGAGATCAAAACCCGCTGCCTTACCGCTTGGCGATACCCCAACAGCGATGCCTGACAGAGTCTATCAAACATCTTTTAACAATGGCCGGAATACCAGGATTTGAACCTGGGCACATCGACGAGTTCAACACCCATCACTGCTTCCCTTGACCTGTCACCGACACCTTAGTGCCGACAACTGAAATAATGGCTGGGGTACTAGGATTCGAACCTAGGGATGGCGAGATCAAAACCCGCTGCCTTACCGCTTGGCGATACCCCAACTAGAGATGGTGGCTATGACGGGATTCGAACCTGTGACCCCCGCATTATGAGTGCGATGCTCTAACCAACTGAGCTACATAGCCAACCTTGCTTCCAGTGCCTCGTTGCCTCGTCACTGTGCGGGCCGAATTATGCGTATCTGGCTCTGGGGCGTCAACCCTTTTTTTGTTTGAAAAAACGAATTTGAGTGCGTTTGGCGAGTTATTGGTCGCTGTCGCGCAAAAGCCCAACAATCTGGTTTTTTTTACGACATATCGAGCAGATAGGTGCTTGGGCCAGATAAAAAAAGAGGCCAGCAAATGCTGGCCTCTCATGGGATTAGACGTTGAACAGGAAGTTCATGATGTCGCCGTCTTTGACGATGTAATCCTTCCCTTCGGCGCGCATCTTGCCCGCTTCCTTGGCGCCTTGCTCACCCTTGTAGGCGATAAAGTCTTCGAAGGCGATGGTTTGGGCACGAATAAAGCCTTTTTCGAAGTCGGTGTGGATCTTGCCCGCGGCCTGCGGGGCGGTGGCGCCCACCGGAATGGTCCAGGCACGCACTTCCTTCACGCCGGCGGTGAAGTAGGTCTGCAGCTTGAGCAGCTCGTAACCGGAGCGGATCACCCGGTTCAGGCCCGGCTCTTCGATGCCCAGATCCGCCATGAACTCGGCGCGATCTTCGTCGTCCAGCTCGGCGATGTCCGCTTCGATGGCGCAGCAGACCACCACCACGACGGCATTCTCGGCGGCGGCAATTTCACGCACCTGATCCAGGTAGGGGTTGTTCTCGAAGCCATCTTCCGCCACGTTGGCGATGTACATGGTGGGCTTGAGGGTCAGGAAGTTCAGGTGGCTGACGGCGGCCAGCTCGTCCTTGTCCAGCTTCATGCCGCGGATCATCTGGCCGTCTTCCAGCGCCACCTTGATCTTCTCCAGCACTTCCACTTCCAGCTTGGCATCCTTGTCGCCGCCCTTGGCGCGCTTGGACTGGCGGTTGATGGCGCGCTCGCAGGCATCCAGATCGGAGAGGGCCAGCTCGGTGTTGATCACCTCGATGTCGTCAGCCGGGGAGACCTTGCCTGCCACGTGAACGATGTTCTCGTCCTCGAAGCAGCGCACCACGTGACCGATGGCCTCGGTTTCACGGATGTTGGCCAGGAACTGGTTGCCCAGGCCCTCGCCCTTGGAGGCACCGGCCACCAGGCCGGCGATGTCCACGAATTCCATGGTGGTCGGCACAACGCGCTGCGGATTGATGATGGCCGCCAGCTGGTCGAGGCGGGGATCCGGCATCGGTACCACGCCGGTGTTCGGCTCGATGGTGCAGAACGGGAAGTTGGCGGCTTCGATGCCGGCCTTGGTCAGCGCGTTGAACAGGGTGGATTTGCCTACATTGGGCAGGCCCACGATACCGCATTTAAAACCCATGGATTGTTACCTTACGTGATGGATGCTGTGTGAGGGCCGCAGAACCTGTCCATGCTCTTGCTGCGAGGCTGTGATCAAGGCTCATGTGCTGCTCGGAATCCTCACGTATGACTATACGCTCCGGTTCCTGCGCTGCGCTTTACCTTGCTGACAACCTCTCGTTACAGAGCATGAACAGGTTCTTGGGCGACCCCGTCATATTGTGCGAGCCTGACGCGTGTCAGGCATCTCTATTCAGACTTTCTCTGCCTTGAAGCTGTGCAGCCGGTTCATGGCCTTGGTCATGTCCTGCTTGAACAGAATGTCGGTGGCGCGCAGGGATTCGTCCAGCGCGGCGTCGATCAGGTTCTGCTCGCTGCTGGGCGCTTTGGTCAGCACGAAACCGGCGACCAGCTCCTTGGCGCCCGGGTGACCTATCCCCAGCCGCAGCCGGAAGAAATTGTTGTTGTTGCCCATCTTGGCAATGATGTCCTTGAGGCCGTTATGGCCGCCGTGCCCGCCGCCCTGCTTGAATTTGGCGATGCCGGGGGGCAGGTCCAGCTCATCGTGGGCCACCAGCATGGCTTCCGGCTCGATCTGGTAGAAGCGGGCCAGCGCGGCCACCGCCTTGCCGGAGAGGTTCATGTAGGTGTTCGGGATGAGCAGGCGCACATCCTGGCCATCCACCTGGATGCGGGCGGTGTGGCCGAAGAACTTGGGCTCTTCGCGCAGGCTGACATTGTGCCAGCGTGCCAGTTGCTCCACATACCAGGCGCCCGCATTGTGGCGAGTCTTGGCATATTCCGGGCCGGGATTGCCCAGCCCCACGATCAGTTTGATTTGGCTTGTCACGCTTGATTTCTTCACTCGCTGCTTGCAATGGGCCGACTGCCCAGGGCAATGGGACGCAATATTCTAGCCGCCGACTGGCGATCACTCAACCAAAGCTCGGCCAGTGCCGGGGAAAAGCGGGGAACCTGTGGCCAACGTCAGCAAAACGGGCCCCAGTGCGGGGCCCGTTTTGTGGCTTGCCGGCGGGGGGCCGGGTTACTGGGCGGCACGCACCAGGGTGACCGTCTCTTCGTCCAGGGCGGTCAGGGTGGGGCGCGCATCGCGCACGTAGGCAACGAAGGAGGCGGCGTCGGTGCCGCAATCCACGCCGCTCGCCTTGCAGTCAAGCTGATGGCCGGCGGCATAGCGGGCGGTGAGCTGATCGCCGCGCTGCTCCACCCGCTCGACCGGGAAGCCGGTCAGCTTGCCATCCTGCCAGGCAAGATCCAGCCGCTCGGCTTGCTGCGCCTGGGCGCGGGCCAGCGCCTGCCAGCCATCGTTGCCGTTGGCGCTGTAGGCATTCATCACCACCCGATAGCGCTGGCTGTCCACCAGATCCTGCCACTGGCCGTCGGCATTCTGCCACTGCAACTGGGTCAGGGCGCCGCCCTTGCCCGGGGTGGTCTCGGTGAAGGTGTAGCGCAGGTGGCCGCCGTAGGGGAACTTGCCGGCGTGGGCGCTGGCGGGCAGGGTGGCGGTGATGGTCTCGGTCAAGAGGGAACGCACGTCGGCGCCGCTCAGGGTCAGCACCGAGAGCTGGTTCTTGAATGGCAGCAGGGTGAGCGCGGCATCTCCTTCGCGCAGCTCGCCGGCCGGCAGATCGGCGCGCACGCCGCCCACTGCCAGCAGGGCGAAGTGGACCGGACCGCCGGTCAGCGCCTGCACCGCCGGGGTATTGGCCCAGTAGTACTGCCCTTCGGCCACCAGGGGGGCGACGTCGGAGCCGTGGCTGTCGCTGCCATTGTCGCCGGGGCGGCGGGCATTTTGCAGGGCGGCTGGCACGGTGGCGATGACGGGGCCGAACGCCTGCTCCAGAGCGGGCTTGTAGTGGCTGTCGATGATGCCGCGCAGGCGCGGATCCTCATCCACGGTCACCAGGTTGGGCTGAGCGTCGATGAACTTGCCGGCCTGCTTGCTGCGGGTCTCATCCAGTGCCTGCTTGCGGGCGGGATCGGCGAAGAAGTCGCGGCTGGCCAGCAGCTGGTTCTGACCCTGACAAGAGATGACCCTGCCCTGGGCGTCGAAACTGACCCGGGCCAGTCCGATGGCCTGGGCATAGGAGCCGGCCTGTACCACGCAGGTCATGCCGACCCCGTCCGGGTTGGTGACCAGCTGTGCATATTCGCCGGTGTTGCCCCAGCCGATGTTGCGAAAATCGCCGAGCAGGCTGTGGGAGTGGCCACCGACGATGGCGTCGATGCCGTTCACCTTGGCCGCCAGCGCCAGATCCCGCTGATTGCCGATGTGGGTGAGCGCCACTATGTGGTCGATGCCGTGCTGGCGCAGCAGATCCACCGTGGCCTGGGCCGAGGTGACTTCATTGCCGAACCGCAGCTTGCCGACGTTGGGGGAGATGTTGGCCATGTCCTCCAGCACCAGCCCCATCACGGCGACCAGTTGCTTGCCCTGGGGCAGGTTGTTGATGTCGGTGACCGGGCTCTTCTGGTTGCCGTCGAAGGCGTAGATGACGAACGGCTTGAGGTTGGCGGCGTGGCGCAGATCCGGGTCGTCGCGGGTATCCAGGTTGGCGGCCAGCACCGGGAAGTTGACCCCCTTGATGAAGCGGGCCAGCTTCTGGTTGTCCAGATCGAATTCGTGGTTGCCCAGCGCCATGGCGTCGAGGCCGAACTGGCTCAGCAGCTCGGCGTTGGCCATCCCCTCGTTGAGCTTGAAGTAGCCGCTGCCCTGCCAGGCATCGCCGCCGTGCAGCAGCAGGAGCGGCTGGTTCTTGGCCAGCGCGTCGGCCTGGAAGGATTTCGCCATGGTGAGCAGGCGCGGATAGCCGCCGAAGCGGGTGTAGAGGGTGTTGGTTTCCCCCTGCTTGCCAAAGAGAGGCCCCTTCAACTCGGCGTTGACCGGGTCAAACTGGGAGTGGGTGTCGTTCATGTGAGCCAGGGTCAGCACGAAAGGCTGGTTTTCATTGTTGGGCTGACAGGCGAACAGGAAGCTGCAGAAGGCGAGGAGCAGCAGCGGGCGCAAGCGATTCATGGAACAATCCTTAACCTGCGACGGGGCAGGGCAGTACCGGGTGTAACTGGGACTAGAAAGACAAAAACCGCCAGCTGGCGGTTTTTGTCACAACAGGGTCTATCAATGCTCAAACATGGCAGAGATGGACTCTTCGTTGCTGATGCGGCGAATGGCTTCGGCCAGCACGGAAGAGAGCGTCAGCTGCTTGACCTTGTCGACCGCCTTCATCTCCGCGGTGAGCGGGATGGAGTCGGTGATGATCAGTTCGTCGATCACGGAGTTCTTGATGTTCTCCACGGCGGAACCGGAGAAGACCGGGTGAGTGGCGTAGGCGAATACACGCTTGGCGCCGCGCTCTTTCAGGGCTTCTGCGGCTTTGCACAGGGTGCCGCCGGTGTCGATCATGTCGTCGACGATGATGCAGTCGCGGCCGGCCACGTCACCGATCAGATGCATGACCTGGGAGACGTTCGGGCGGGGACGACGCTTGTCGATGATGGCGATGTCGGTATCGTCCAGCAGCTTGGCGATGGCACGGGCACGTACCACGCCGCCGATGTCCGGCGACACGACCACGGGGGATTCGAGGTTCTTGGACTTCATGTCTTCCAGCAGCACCGGGCTGCCGAACACGTTGTCGACCGGGACGTCGAAGAAGCCCTGGATTTGCTCGGCATGCAGGTCAACGGTCAGCACGCGATCCACACCGACGCTGGAGAGGAAGTCGGCGACGACCTTGGCGGTGATGGGAACACGGGCGGAGCGGACGCGGCGGTCCTGACGGGCATAGCCAAAGTAGGGAATTACGGCAGTGATACGGCCAGCTGAAGCACGACGCAGAGCATCCACCATCACGATCAATTCCATCAAATTGTCGTTGGTCGGGGCACAGGTGGATTGAATGATGAAGATATCGCCACCACGTACATTCTCGTTGATCTGTACGCTGATCTCGCCGTCGCTAAAGCGACCTACGGCAGCATTGCCGAGTTTGATAAACAGGCGATCTGCGATCTTCTGGGCTAGTTCCGGCGTTGCGTTACCAGCAAACAGCTTCATGTCAGGCACGGTTTGAAACCTCGGGGTTGCATCCAGTATGTGGGGAGTCTGATTAGACCCTTATCGTTTGGGGGCAAACGATTTATCAAGTTGACGGGTCAGACCACTATAGGCTGCTTTCAGGTCAGGTGCCCACGTTACATGCGGCAAGCCGGTTGAGCGTCGTGCTGGTCGACGCCCCGTCATCCATGATGACCAGTGACCTTCCGACAACGAGAGGGTAACGATGGGTGCTGCAACCGGCGAGGGGGAGTGTGCACTCCCGGCAAGACTGCTGCGGCAGGTGAATCGATATACCCTGTTCGATGTTCAGGAGATGGCTGGGGTACTAGGATTCGAACCTAGGAATGGCGAGATCAAAACCCGCTGCCTTACCGCTTGGCGATACCCCAATCACTGACTTGTTGCAATGTAGCGAAGAGTGGTGATATGTTCTCGCCCTTGGCGACAAATCCATCCCACTCTCTCGGCACTTTTGCCAACACTTCCCGAGCAGCCACTTCGTCTTCAAACTGAGCAAAGACGCAGGCTCCTGTGCCCGTCATTCTTGACGGCGCGTATTCTAGCAACCAGCCGAGCGCATTGGCAACCTCGGGGTGGCGCTTTTTCACCAGCAATTCGCAATCGTTTTTCCACTCCCCTTCCAGCAGATTGTGCAATGCCATTTTCGGGGTATCTCTGGGCAGGTCCGGATCCTGGAACACGGCGGCGGTCGCCACATGGCAATCAGGCTTGAGCACCAGATACCAGGCGCTCGGCAACTCGACCGGCTGCAGCCGCTCACCTACCCCCTCGGCAAAGGCGGCCTTGCCGCGCACGAACACCGGCACGTCGGCGCCCAGCTGCACGCCGAACTCGGCCAGCTCGTCTTCACTCAAGCCGGCTTGCCAGAGGTGGTTGAGGGCGACCAGCGTGGTGGCGGCGTCCGATGAACCACCGCCGATGCCGCCGCCCATGGGTAAGACTTTTTCCAGCCAGATATGCGCGCCCTGTGGGCTCGGCAGTTTTGCCTGCAGCAGGCGGGCGGCGCGGATGATGAGGTTCTGTTCATCGGGCACGCCGGGAATGGCCGGGCTCAGGGTGAGCCTGTCGCTTCCTGGGATCACCTCGAACTCGAGCCAGTCGCCGTGGTTGAGGAAGATGAACAGGGTCTGCAGCTCGTGGTAGCCGTCCGGGCGACGGCCGTTGACGTGCAAAAAGAGATTGAGTTTGGCCGGAGCCGGCCAGCGCATGGCGCTCATGGGGGAGTCCTTGTCGATGGCCGCCATCAGCGGGCGATGGTCCAGTGGTTGATCTGCAGCTTGAGACGGCTGCCCTGGCCGGTCATGGTGAGCAGGTGCGGCAGGCGATAGCCGTCCTGATCCCGGTAGTCGCCATAGACGATCTGCCACTGGCCGTCACGCACGCTGGCCAGACTGCGGTCGGGGTTGAGCTCGAACTGGGCCTCGCCCGGCAAGCCCTTGATCCACGCCGGCAGCCCGGCCACCGGAATGTTCCAGCCGGTGAGCTGATAGACGAGCGCCTCGGCATCCTGGCTCTGGTGCGGGTTGCCCTCGTTGTCGATCAGGGTGATCTCGCCCTTGCTGCGGGAGAGCTCCAGGATGTGGGTGCCGATCAGGCTGGTGAGGTTGAGGCGATAGTCGTCGCCATCCTGCTGCCAGTTGACCCGGGCGCTGCCCTTCTGCTGGGCGGTGATGATGGCCATCTTGCCAGACAGCTGCCAATGGGTCAGTTGCTCGAGCCGGGTACGCTCCTGCTGCCAGTTGACCTGATCGCGCTGGGGTTGGGTGGTGGCGCAACCGGCCAGCAACAGCAGGCAGCCAAGGGTGAAAAGACGCAACAACAAGGTCATGCTCCGGAAAAGGTGATTTGGCACAGTATACGGGGGGGTCGTATTGCTTTTAAAGACTTACCCTTTCTCGTACAATTGGCAGCCTTTACTCCCTGCGCACAGATACGATCCACGCCCACTCATGAGTTTGCTTGCCCTCGGAATCAACCACAACACCGCCAGTGTCGCCTTGCGGGAGCGGGTCGCCTTCGGCCCGGACTGCATCGATCGCGCCTTGCGTGAGCTGGTCGCCCAACCCGGTGTAAGCGAGGCGGTGATCGTCTCGACCTGCAACCGCACCGAGCTTTACTGCAGTCTGGAGCAGGGGCAGGGCGAGCAGGTGTTGCAGTGGCTGCAGCGGTTTCACGACCTGGATGCCGCCGAGGTGGTCTCCGCCATCTATCGGCATCAGGACGAGGAGGCGGTTCGCCATTTGATGCGGGTGGCCTGCGGGCTCGACTCCCTGGTGCTGGGAGAGCCGCAGATCCTGGGGCAGATCAAGCAATCCTATGCCCATGCCCAGCAATCCGAGGCGGTGAAGGGGGCGCTGGAGCGTTTGTTCCAGAAATCCTTCTCGGTGGCCAAGCGGGTGCGCACCGATACCGAGATTGGCGCCAGCGCAGTGTCGGTGGCCTTTGCTGCGGTGAGCCTGGGGCGGCGGATCTTCTCCGATCTCTCCCAGACCAAGGTACTGCTGGTCGGCGCCGGCGAGACCATCGAACTGGTGGCCCGCCACCTGCGCGAACAGAACGTCACCCAGATGATGGTGGCCAACCGCACCCTGCAGCGGGCCCAGCTGCTGGCCGAGGAGTTCGGCGCCCAGGTGATGACGCTCGAAGAGATCCCGGACTACCTGCACGAGGCGGACATCGTCATCAGCTCCACCGCGAGCCCCCTGCCCATCATCGGCAAAGGCATGGTGGAGCGCGCGCTCAAGGCTCGCCGCTTCAGGCCCATGTTCCTGGTGGACATCGCCGTACCGCGCGACATCGAGGCGGAGGTGGACGAGCTCTCGGACGCCTATCTCTACACGGTGGACGACCTGCAGGGCATCATCGAGCAGAACCTCGAGACCCGCAAACGGGCTGCCGCCGAGGCCGAGCTCATCGTGCAGGAAGAGCGCGACGACTTCATGGGCTGGTATCGCAGCCTCCATTCGGTGGATCTCATCCGCGATTACCGTCACCAGTCCCAACAGGTGGCCGATGAGGAGCTGCAGCGCGCCCTGCTGGCCCTGCAACAGGGCGAGCCTGCCGAGCAGGCGCTCAAGGCGCTGGCCCACCGCCTTACCAACAAGTTGATCCACGCACCGACCCAGGCCCTGCGCCAGGCTGCCGCCCAGGGGGATCACCACCAGCTGGCCCAGCTGCGCCAGGTGTTGGGATTGTCACAAGAGTCATAGTTTGGGGGCGATCACCCGGTCGTCCCGTCCTCCATCGAGAACACAAGATTTATGAACCCGTCACTGATCAGAAAGCTGGAAGGCCTCATCGAGCGCCACGAAGAAGTACAGGCCATGCTCGGCGAGCCGGACGTGGCCGCGGATCAGGATCGCTACCGCGCCCTGACCCGGGAATATGCCCAGCTGGAAGATATCGTTCACGCTTTCCAGCAATTCCGCCAGGCCGAAGAGAACCTGGACGCCACCCGCCAGATGCTGGAAGAGGAGGATGCCGACCTGCGCGAGATGGCGCAGGAGGAGCTGCCGCTGGCCAAGGCGACCTTCGAGGAGCAGGAGCAGGCGCTGCAGGTGATGCTGCTGCCGCGCGACCCCAAGGATGACAACAACTGCTACCTGGAGATCCGCGCCGGCGCCGGTGGTGACGAAGCGGCGATCTTTGCGGGCGACTTGTTCCGCATGTATTCGCGCTATGCCGAGCGCCAGGGCTGGCGGGTCTCCATCGTCAGCTGCAACGACGGCGAGCATGGCGGCTACAAGGAGGTGATCGCCAAGGTGGAGGGCGAGCACGTCTACGGCCGCCTCAAGTTTGAATCCGGTGGTCACCGGGTGCAGCGGGTGCCGGAAACCGAATCCCAGGGCCGGGTGCACACCTCCGCCTGTACCGTCGCGGTGCTGCCGGAAGTGCCGGAAGCCGAGCAGATCGAGATCAACCCCGCGGATCTGAAGATCGACACCTTCCGCGCCTCCGGGGCCGGTGGCCAGCACGTCAACAAGACCGACTCCGCCATCCGCATCACCCACCTGCCCACCGGCTTGGTGGTGGAGTGCCAGGACGAGCGCTCCCAGCACAAGAACCGCGCCAAGGCGATGTCGGTACTCTCCGCCCGTCTGCAGGCGGCCGAGGATGAGCGCCACCGCGCCGCCGAGCAGAGCACTCGCCGCAACCTGGTGGGATCGGGGGATCGCTCCGAGCGTATCCGCACCTACAACTACCCGCAGGGGCGCCTCTCCGAACACCGCATCAACCTCACCCTCTATCGTCTCGGCGAGATCATGGAAGGGGATCTGGACTGCGTCATCAACCCGATGATCCAGGAGTACCAGGCCGACCAGCTCGCCTCCCTGGCCGAGAGCAACTGATGCAGATCCAGCAGGCTCGCGCCCACATCATGGCAACCCTGGCAGGGGGGGAATCCCCCCGCGCCGATGCCGATGCACTGCTCTGCCATTTGTTGGACTGCCGGCGCAGCTACCTGATGACCTGGCCGGAGCGCGAGCTCGATGCCGCCCAGCAGGACACCCTGCAGGGCTGGCTCGAACGCCGTCTCAATGGCGAACCCATCGCCCACCTGATTGGCGAGCGGGAGTTCTGGTCGCTGCCGCTGAAGGTTAGCCCGGCCACCCTGATCCCGCGCCCCGACACCGAGGTGCTGGTCGAGCAGGCGCTGGCGCGGCTGCCAGCAGGCTCCTGCTCCGTGCTGGATCTGGGCACCGGCACCGGCGCCATCGCATTGGCGCTCAAGTCGGAGCGACCGGATGCCGATGTATGGGCGGTGGACAGGATGCCGGCCGCCGCCGCCCTGGCCCGTGCCAACAGCGCCGCGCTGGGTCTGCCCATCGAGGTGCGCGACGGCAGCTGGTTCGAACCGCTGGTCGAGCCCTCGCCAAGCCAGGCGCCGCGCTTTGCGATGATCGTCTCCAACCCGCCCTACATCGACGGGGCAGATCCGCACCTCGACGAGGGGGACGTGCGCTTCGAGCCCCGCTCCGCCCTGGTGGCGGACGAGCAGGGGCTGGCGGATATTCGCCTCATCGTGACCGGGGCGCCGGCTCATCTGCTGCCGGGCGGCTGGCTGTTGCTGGAGCATGGCTGGCAGCAGGGGGAGGCGGTGCGTCAACTCCTGCTGCAACAGGGCTACGTGCAGGTGGAAACCGTGCGTGATTACGGCGATAACGAGCGGGTGACCCTGGGGCGGCTGGCTCAGTGATGATGACGGGCGGGCCGGGCCTGCCTCTGTTCAAGGACACGTTATGTATTTTGCTATCAAACATCTGCACCTGCTGCTGATTGGCCTGGCCGTGCTGATGTTCATGTTGCGCTTCTATTGGCTGCAGACCGGCTCGAGCCGTGCCGCCAGCGCCCGTACCCTTCGGTTGAGCGGCTGGCTCAACGGCCTGGTGGTGCTCTCCGGCGTGCTGCTGTGCATGGTGCTGGATCTCAACCCGCTCAACAACGCCACCCCCTGGCTCAGCGAGAAGCTGACCGCCATTCTGGTGGTGGCTTTTCTGGCCATGATGGCACTGCGCCTGGCCCGCAGTAACGGCATCCGCTGGTTTGCGTTTCTGGGAGCCCTCGGCTGGCTCTTCTTCATCGCCAAGCTGGCCGTCTACAAGCAGGCCAGCCTGTTCGGTTAAGGATGATGACGATGATACGCGTAGACGAATGGACCGATTTCGAAGCCCATGACATCGCCGAGCTGGCGCTGTCGGTGAGCGACGAGATCCATGGCATCAGCGGCCGCGGGACGGCGGAGCTGGCCCGGCTCGACGCCTGGCTGGACGAGGCCATCGAGGAAGGGGATTGCGACCAGGTGCGCCGTCAACTGCTGCAGGGCTTCTACCAGACCTTAGGGTTTCACGGTGACTGGCAGGACTACTTCTCGGTGGCCAACTGCGATCTGGCCGAGGTTCTGGCCCGCAAGCAGGGCATCCCGGTCAGCCTTGGCATCCTCATCATCCAGCTGGGGCGCAAGCTCGGGCTGGACGTGGAGGGGATCTGCTTCCCCGGCCACTTCCTGGTGAGCTTCGCCGGCAGCGAGGGAGAGGTCTATGTGGACCCCTTCACCGGCGACGAGCTGAGCCTGCACCACATCGAGCTGCTGCTGCGCGGGGCCCTCGGCAACCTGGCCACCCTCAGCTCGGATCACCTGCAGCCTGCCGGCCAGTGGGAGATCATCGAGCGGCTGCTCAACGTGAGCAAGGGCGCCCTGCTGCGGGAGGACCGGATGACAGAGGCGCTGCGCTGCAGCGAACTGTTGCTGCGGATGAAGCCCGGCGACCCGTTGGAGACCCGGGATCGCGGCTTCATCTACGAGCAGCTCGACTGCCCGCGCTTTGCCGCCGACGATTTTGAATACTTTATTGAACAGTGCCCGGACGATCCGGTGGCCGACGTGCTGAAAGCCCAGCTGGCCGCCCTGGATCTGAGCCCCAAGCCCCTCCACTGAGGGGCGGGCAACGGCCCCGCTGCATGGCGAGGCCCTGGCCGAATGAAGAGTCCCATGCCGTTGCATGCAAGGCCTGGGAGATGCAACAGACGAGTATCGAGGCCATGCTGCCCTGGGCAGCGCGGCCGGATGTGGATTCAAGCCCTGCAAGCCCTTTTACCTAAGGAAGCCTGAGATGGAACAGAAGAATATCAAGGTCAATGGCATCGACGTCGCCAACGACAAACCGTTCGTGTTGTTCGGTGGCATGAACGTGCTGGAATCGCGCGACATGGCGATGGCCGTGTGCGAGAAGTACGTGGAAGTGACCTCCAAGCTGGGTATCCCGTTCGTGTTCAAGGCGAGCTGGGACAAGGCCAACCGCTCCTCCATCCACTCCTACCGCGGTCCGGGTCTGGAAGAGGGGATGAAGATCTTCCAGGAGCTGAAAGCGACCTTCGGCATGCCGGTGATCTCCGATCTGCACGAGCCCCATCAGGCCAAACCGGTGGCCGAGGTGGTCGACGTCATCCAGCTGCCCGCCTTCCTGGCGCGCCAGACCGACCTGGTGGAGGCCATGGCCCGCACCGGCAACGTCATCAACATCAAGAAGCCGCAGTTCCTGAGCCCAAGCCAGATGAAGAACATCACCGACAAGTTCGAGGAGTGCGGCAACGACCGTCTGATCCTGTGCGAGCGCGGCGTCAACTTCGGTTATGACAACCTGGTGGTGGACATGCTGGGGCTGGGCGTGATGAAGAAGAGCACCGGCGGCTACCCGGTCATCTTCGACGTGACCCACTCCCTGCAGTGCCGTGACCCCATGGGCGCCGCCTCCGGCGGTCGTCGCGAGCAGGTGGCCGAGCTGGCCCGTGCCGGCATGGCGGTCGGTCTGGCCGGTCTGTTCATCGAATCCCACCCGGACCCCAAGGTGGCCCGTTGCGACGGCCCGAGCGCGTTGCCGCTGGAGAAGCTGGAAGGCTTCCTCAAGCAGATGAAGGCCATCGACGATCTGGTCAAGGGCTTCGAGCCGCTCGATACTTCCATCTGAACCTGGCCCACGCTGGCCCCATAAAAATGCCCCGCACTGCGGGGCATTTTTGTTTTCGCGCTGTTTTTATTTCCTAGGCCAGCATAAATCAATCGCGGAATAAATACATCTGGGTTGCCATGGTGTTAATGTTGTTAAATCCGTTGTGTGATTGATGTCTATTAATTGCTTCTTTCAACATGTGAAAGTAGCCCCTGTTGTGATGAGGGAACGGCACGAACCGGGCGAGATAATTCATATTTCGTCACGGCTTGCTGCATGCGTATTTCTGCCATGACACATCTCATTAAACTGACAGGACGTTAAGAATGCAGAAAAAAATAGTCAGCAGCCTGTATTTTCAGGTGTTGTTAGCGATCACCCTCGGAGTCATCCTGGGGCATATATATCCTGACCTCGGTGCGGACATGAAACCGCTTGGGGATGGTTTCGTCAAATTAATCAAAATGATCATCGCCCCGGTTATATTCTGCACCGTGGTGACCGGCATTGCCGGCATGGAGAGCATGAAAGCGGTGGGTAAAACCGGCGCCATCGCGCTGCTCTATTTTGAAGTGGTCAGCACCATCGCCCTCATCATCGGGCTGTGCGTGGTCAACCTGCTGCAACCGGGGGCGGGCATGAACGTCGACCCCGCCACGCTCGACGCCAGCGCCATCTCAGCCTACGCCGAGCAGGCCAAGGCTCAGGGCATCATCCCCTTCCTGCTGGACGTGATCCCGGGCAGCGTGATCGGCGCCTTCGCCAGCGGCAACATTCTGCAGGTACTGTTATTTGCGGTGCTGTTCGGCTTCTCCCTGCACCATATCGGCGAGAAGGGAAAGGTGATATTCAATGTCATCGACAGCTTCTCCCAGGTTATTTTCGGGATCATCAACATGATCATGCGGCTGGCGCCGGTGGGTGCATTTGGTGCCATGGCATTTACCATCGGGAAATATGGTATCGGCTCGCTGGTTCAGCTCGGACAATTAATCGCCTGCTTCTACATGACCTGCCTGCTGTTTATTTTCCTGGTGCTGGGCAGTATTGCCAGAGCGAATGGTTTCAGCATCCTGCGTTTTATTTCCTATATCCGGGAAGAGCTGCTGATCGTGCTTGGTACATCCTCTTCTGAATCTGTATTGCCGCGCATGCTGGTCAAGATGGAGGCGCTCGGTTGCAAGAAGTCGGTGGTGGGGCTGGTGATCCCGACCGGTTATTCCTTCAACCTGGACGGTACCTCCATCTATCTGACCATGGCGGCCATCTTCATCGCTCAGGCCACCAACACCCCGCTCGATCTGTTCCAGCAGATCACCCTGCTGGTGGTGCTGCTCATCTCCTCGAAGGGGGCGGCCGGGGTGACCGGCAGCGGCTTCATCGTACTGGCAGCTACCATCTCGGCGGTGGGCCACCTGCCGCTGGCCGGGCTGGCGTTGATCCTCGGCATCGATCGCTTCATGTCGGAAGCCCGCGCCCTGACCAACCTCATCGGCAACGGGGTGGCAACCCTGGTGGTGGCCCGTTACTGCGATCAGCTCGACGAGCACCAGATGCTCGAGGCGCTGAGCAACCCGCCGCAAGCCGTCAAGGTGGATCAGCATTGAGCCACCGATATCTGCGCCGTGCGCTGCCAGCCTGTCGAGCACGGGCAGCCAACGGGGGTGGGTGAATTCAAGCCATAAAAAAACGGCCCGTTTGGGCCGTTTTTCATGATACCGGTTGGTGCAGAGCGACTTACAGGCTCTGGGTGAAGGTGCGGGTCACCACGTCACGCTGCTGTTCCGGGGTCAGTGCGTTGAAGCGCACGGCGTAGCCGGAGACACGGATGGTCAGCTGCGGGTACTTCTCCGGGTTGGCGATGGCGTCTTCCAGGGTCTCGCGACGCAGGACGTTGACGTTCAGGTGCTGGCCACCTTCGACGGCCGGCTCGGCCTGTACCGGCAGTTCACGGTATTCGAACTGGCCCAGGTCGGAGACGCTGACTTCCTGATCGGCGGCAAAGGCATCACCCTTGGCGCAGATGCAGCGAGCCTGTTGCTTCTCTTCGTCCAGCAGCCAGAACGAGTTCAGCAGAGCGGCGTTGGCAGACTGGGTGATTTGGATGCCCTTGATCATGGTATGACTCCTCATAGGAAAGCGGATTCAACTGTAAGGACATTACCCTGATGTATTTAAACCACCGGGATGATTTAAAGGGCCCTTGCCTTACACCTTTACTTTGTTGGGTCATATATACCACGATGGTAATATTACGAAAATTGATCTAAATCAAAAAATACGCGATCTGTACGGATGTGAAGGGATTAAATTATTGAGATTAATCAAAAATAGGTCATTTTTCTGATTATGAAAGATATCCAAATTATGCATCTTTCATTAATTAAATCTAGTAATTTAACTACACCTTTTCATGTTCCAGCTCGCTCAAAGCTGGATTCGCCATACAGTAGGCGAAGGGGATAAGCCAATGATGGGGGTACGCCAAAAAGGTGAAGGAGAGGCTTAACCAAGGCAAGAGAGGGCGATGGGGGTCGACAGGCGAGCGGGAGAGTGGCCCAGCCATCGCCAGACCAGGCCATGGGGAGTCGCGTGGGAGTTCAGTGCCGACCTCTTGCTCACCCGAAGATGGCCAGCGGCGACCTCTTGCTCACCCGAAGATGGCCAGCGGCGACCGAAAGGTGAGCGCGGTGGCCACGGCTTGGCCGGGAGAAGGAACCCGCAGGGGCATCCTGGTTGCGTCTTGGGGGCTGGCCCCCTATCCTGAGCCCCTTGCTGCATTAATGGGGGCAGGGGCGCGTGCTGGCCGATTGGCCTGCGTAAAAAGCAAGGTGACCCCGGGCCTGCCGTATTCATCGAGGATGGTGGCGTGCTGCGCTGTGCCCGTGTGGGTGGACAGGGCGCAGGCCATCCATCCGGCCCTGTAGATCGAGGAGAGAGGCGCACCGACCTGCACGCACGAGCGGCCGGGTCGAAATAAGCGCCTCCCCCGACAGATTCAATGAGGAGATTGGGGTGCTGACCTGGACTGATGTGATTGGCTCCGAGAAGGAGCAGGACTATTTCAAGGCAACCCTGGCGACCGTCAGGAGCGAGCGGGAGGCGGGCAAGGTGATCTACCCGCCGGCCACCGACGTGTTCAACGCCTTCAAGCTGACCGAGCTGGATCAGGTCAAGGTGGTGATCCTGGGTCAGGATCCCTATCACGGTCCGAACCAGGCCCATGGCCTCTGCTTCTCCGTGCTGCCCGGCGTGCGCACGCCTCCCTCGCTGGTGAACATCTACAAGGAGATGCAGCGGGATCTGCCGGGTTTTGTCACACCCAATCACGGTTTTCTGGAGTCCTGGGCCACCCAGGGGGTATTGCTGCTCAATACCGTGCTGACGGTGCAGGCGGGCCAGGCCCACTCCCATGCCCATCTGGGTTGGGAAACCTTCACCGACCGGGTCATCGAGCAGATCAACGCCAGCTGTCAGGGGGTGGTCTTCCTGCTGTGGGGCGCCCACGCCCAGAAGAAGGGGCGTTTCATCGACCGGAGCCGCCACCACGTGCTGAGTGCCCCCCATCCCAGCCCGCTCTCGGCCCATCGCGGCTTCATCGGCTGCGGCCATTTCTCCGAGACCAACCGCTTGCTGAGCCAGCAGGGGATGAGCCCCATCAACTGGCACTCGGTCTGCGAATAACGCGGGGGCAGACAGCCGTGATTTGCTCCGTCGGGAGGGTGGGGCAGCATGCGCCACTGGCCGTTTTGTCTGCAGCTGACTTGATTGAGTGCAAAGTTGGCGCGACAAATGGCCGTATACTCGGATCAGAATCGTTTCATTTCAGCGCAAGGAGTGCCCATGTTAGCGAGTCTGCACAAGGATCATCTCAACATCGCCCGGTTGCTGGGTCTGCTCAAGCAGAAGCTGGCGGCCATTCGCAGCGAAGAAAGGGTCAGCTATTTCCTGATCCGCGATGTGGTGGATTACCTGCGGGAGGTATCGGACAAGTATCACCATCCGAAGGAAGACATCATTTATGACTACTACCTCAAGTACCGGGTAGTGGAAGGGGATGTGGCCAACCGGCTGCAACTGGAGCATGCCAAGCTGGTGGAGGCCGGTGCCGAGCTCAGGGAGATGGTGGAGATGATCCTGATGGATGCGGTCATTCCGCTCGATCAGTTCACCGCCAAGCTGGAGCAGTTCGTGGCGCTGCAGGAGGCGCACATGAACTACGAAGAGGGGGTCATCTTCCCCCATCTACGCGACTCGCTGACCGAGGATGACTGGCGTCACCTCGAGCAGGTCTGGCAGAACCGCGCCATCGGGGATCCCCTGTTCGGGCCCGAGATCAGCCAGCACTTTCAGGATCTGGCCAGGCGCCTGTCGCTGCCGCTCTCTTCCTGAGGGGTAACGCTCCCTTAAAAAACAAGGCCCCGGTTAACCGGGGCCTTGTTTTTACAACTCGATCTCGTCTGAGAGACCTTCGTAGGCGATGTCGATGGATTGCAGCTCCTTCTGCAGGCGATGCTTGTCTTTCAACGCCTCTATCTCACGCCATTTACGTTTTTTTCCCGTTGTCCCGCGGCTACGTGAACCGAGCTCAACTACATCTTCATAATCGAAGTTGAACATTTCCATGGCTCCCTCCTTGGTTATTCTCGTTTTCACCATCCGTATAACATACCGGCATTGAAAATAAAACGTTTTCGTGACGAACCCATGACAGCGGATCCTGCGCCCATAAAAAAACCGGGTGCCCTTGCGGGAACCCGGTTTTTGTCGGCAGATGGCGCAGTGATCAGAGGCGGCTGGCCAGCATGGCTTCCAGCTTGCCCTGGTCGATGGCAAACATGCGGATGCCTTCGCCCAGTTTCTCGTGAGCCATGGCGTCCTGGTTCAGTTCCCAGCGGAATTCGGCTTCGGTCATCGGGGTCGGTTTGGCCTTGCGCTCGCCGGTGTAGTCCAGCTTGCGTACCACGGCACCTTCCGCCTTGCTCAGCTCTTCCAGCAGGGCCGGGCCAATGGTCAGACGGTCGCAGCCGGCCAGTTCCAGGATCTCGCCGGTGTTGCGGAAGCTGGCACCCATGACCACGGTCGGGTAGTCGTGCTGCTTGTAGTAGTTGTAGATGGAGGTGACGGAGACCACGCCCGGATCTTCGCTGGCAGTGTAGTCACGGCCGTTCTTGGCCTTGTACCAGTCGAGGATGCGGCCCACGAACGGGGAGATCAGGAAGGCACCGGCTTCGGCACAGGCACGGGCCTGGGCGAAGGAGAACAGCAGGGTCAGGTTGCACTGGATACCCTCTTTCTCCAGTACCTCGGCGGCACGGATCCCCTCCCAGGTGGAGGCCAGCTTGATCAGGATGCGATCGTTGCTGATGCCGGCGTCGTTGTAGAGACGGATCAGTTTGCGGGCCTTGGCGATGCTGGCCTCGGTGTCGAAGGAGAGACGGGCGTCCACTTCGGTGGAGATGCGGCCCGGGACGATCTTCAGCACTTCCAGACCGATGTTGACCGCCAGCTTGTCGCCCGCGTCGATGATTTGCTGTGCCTTGTCCTGGCTCTGGGCCTTGGCCCAGGTGACGGCGTCTTCGATCAGCGCCGCGTACTCGGGGATCTCGGATGCCTTCAACACCAGAGAGGGGTTGGTGGTGGCATCGATGGGCTGGTAGCGTTTGATGGCTTCGATATCGCCGGTGTCGGCGACAACTGTGGTCAGGGCTTTCAGCTGGGTTAATTTATCGGCCATGGCAAATATCATCTCTTTATGAGGGCGCACTCTCTTGGTGAGGACGCAGGCTCGGGGGTGGCGGGCGTGAGACGACAGTTCTGAAATAAAATTACAAAATCCCGGCGACTCAGGCTCAGAAAAGCGCGATGGGCAGGCCCCATCGTCATTGCCTGCCTAATTAATACGGATGTGGCGCATCCTGCAATAGGGGGGGCTGTATGCTTATCAGCCACTCCCTGGCGCAGGCGGGAAGGAGTGGATAAAAGTGTTTGATAAAAAACAACTTTTATCTGTTTTTAGTCGCTGAAATTATCCTTCGTCAAAAACAACTTTTTTGGTTGATTATCTGTTTTGTGCCCTCGATCACATAAATTATGTGGTTAGCCACTTGAAATTTTATTACGTGTAAAACGTTTGGCGAAACCGGGCCGTTTTGGCATCCCCGACGGGTAAACGCTTGCGTAATGGTTTGCCTCCTTTTTCCCGCTTCTACCTCTATGTAGATAATTGCCAAAAGGTTTTCTTATGGGTCTAATTTGTTGGCCGATTGATTGGATTCTCAGTTTTGTTGAAATTTTGCGAGTTAAATGAAGCTTTATTGCGCTAAAACGCTCGTTTTTTGTTTCCGTAGTGATCCCGATCACTATTCTGAACTCCTTCGCTATGCTAGATTCCGCCCCTTTAGTGAACCGCAAATTCAGAAATCGACAGCAAGGGGTCAGCGCAGACTGACCATGGATGTGATAACAACGAGAGAAATATGGACACCTTGATCGCAATGATTAACGACCTGATGTGGGGAGCCGTGCTCATCTACCTGCTCATCGGCGTCGGCATCTTCTTCACCTTCCGCCTGGGTTTTATCCAGATCCGCCACTTCGGCCACATGTTCTCCGTCTTGCGCAACAGCCGCAAATCAGACAAGGCCGGTATCTCCTCCTTCCAGGCCCTCTGTACCAGCCTTGCCGCCCGCGTGGGTACCGGCAATCTGGCCGGGGTGGCGGTAGCCATCTATCTGGGTGGCCCGGGTGCCATCTTCTGGATGTGGCTGATCGCTTTCATCGGCATGGCGACCGCCTTCGTCGAGAGCACCCTGGCCCAGCTCTACAAGGTCAAGGATGAGGACGGCAACTACCGTGGCGGCCCCGCCTACTACATGGAGAAGGGGCTCGGCATGCGCTGGATGGGGGTGTTGTTCTCGCTCTGCCTGATCCTGGCGTTCGGTCTGGTGTTCAACGCGGTACAAGCCAACTCCATCAGCCTGGCGATGAACGTGGCCTTCGGCATCCCCGACTGGGTCAGTGGTCTGGCACTGGTGGTGCTCTCCGGTCTCATCATCTTCGGCGGCATTCGCGGCATCGCCCGTTTCGCCGAGCTGGTCGTGCCCTTCATGGCGCTGGCCTACATCCTGATGGCGCTGTTCGTGGTAGCCATGAACATCAGCGAGCTGCCGGGGGTATTCAGCCTCATCATCAAGTCCGCCTTCGGTCTTGAACAGGCCGGCTCCGGTGCGCTGGGCTACGCCATCTCCCAAGCGATGATCAACGGCATCAAGCGCGGTCTCTTCTCCAACGAGGCAGGCATGGGCTCCGCTCCCAACGCCGCCGCGACCGCAACCCCCTATCCGCCGCACCCTGCCTCCCAGGGTTATGTGCAGATGCTGGGGGTGTTCCTCGACACCATCGTCATCTGTACCTGTACTGCCGCCATCATCCTGATGTCCGGCCAGTTTGAACCGGGCTCCGGCATCACCGGGGTAGAGTTGACCCAGCGGGCGCTCTCCTCCCAGATCGGTGGTGGTGGCAACATCTTCATCGCGGCGGCCATCTTCTTCTTCGCCTTCACCTCCATCGTGGCGAACTACTCCTACGCCGAGACCAACCTGGTGTTCCTCGAGCACAACCACAAGGGCGGCCTGATGCTGTTCCGGATGTTCGTGCTGGGCATGGTGATGTTCGGTTCGGTGGGCGAGCTGCCGACCGTGTGGGCAATGGCGGATGTCTCCATGGGGCTGATGGCCATCGTCAACCTGGTGGCGATTCTGCTGCTCTCCGGGGTGGCCATCAAGCTGGCGCGGGACTACAACGACCAGCTCAAGCTGGGCAAGGTGCCCACCTTCGACGCCAACAAGTACCCCGAGATCCGCAGCCAGCTGGAAGAGGGGATCTGGGACAATCCGGCGCAAAACAGCAAGCAGGCATAAGCCTCGCAGTCGCCGTTGTCTGACAACAAGGGGAGCCAGTGGCTCCCCTTTTGTTTGGGCGCCGTTTCATAGTCGTCACCTGTGGGCATCCCAGCGCCGGTAGAGCTGACGCAGCCGTCGCCGTACCTTGTGCAAGGTGTGTTGACGCTACACTGCCGTCAGCTGTGGGCATCCCAGCGCCGGCAGATCTGGCGCAGTCGTCGCCGTACCTTGTGCAAGGTGTGTTGACGCTACACTGCCGTCAGCCGTGTGCATCCCAGCGCCGGCAGATCTGACGTAGCCGGCGCCGCAACTGGCGCTGGGTGCGTTGGCGCTGCGTGGGAGACAGCGGGGCATAACGCCAGCGCCGGTAAAGCCAGGCCCCCTGTCGCAGCGGCCGCGCCAGCAAGGGTCTGAGGTTGGCGAGGCGCTCGCACCAGCTGGCCAGGCTCTCACCGGCCAAGGGCTGCCAGCCGTGGCGGGCGGCGCGCCGGCGCAGGGGCTGCCATAGCCGCAGTCTGGCCGGGGTCGGGCCACGCCAGAGCAGCAGCCCGCCCACCAGAGTCGCCACCCCCGACAGGGCGGCCAGAATAAGCCAGTGGGTATGGCCTGAGAGCGCCGGCCAGCGTTGCCCCAGCTGTTGCCACAGGCTGGCCGCATCATAGTTGAGTACCCAGCGGGTCCATTGGTAATCGAGGTTGGCCCCCCACCAGCGCAGCTGGTTGAGCAGGGCCCAGTTGCGATAGCGCTGCAAAGAGAGCGGGTCAGCGGCGGCGAACTCGCCAGCCAGGGCCGCCGGCATACCCCCCTCGATGCGCTGGGGCGCCACCGCGGCGGTGGGATCGAGCCGCTGCCAGCGGTTCTGCTCATCCAGATACTCCACCCAGGCGTGGGCGTCGAACTGGTGCACCTCCAGATAGTTGCCCCTCGGATTCCACTCGCCGCCCAGGTAGCCGGTCACCAGCCGGGCCGGGATGCCGGCCGCCCGCAGCACGAAGGCGGTGGCCATGGCGTAGTGGCCGCAAAAGCCGCGCCGGCTCTCGAACAGAAAATCATCCACCCCGTCCTGCCCCAGTCGTGGCGGCTGCAGGGTGTAGTAGAAGTCGCCCTGACGAAACTCGCCCAGCAGGGCGGCGGCGAGCGCCTCCGGCGTCGGATGGCGGGCCTTGAGTTGCAGGGCGTGGGCTCGTGCCTTGGGGTTGCCGGTGGCGGGCAACTGCAGGTTGAGTTGGCGGGTCGCCTGGCTGGCTGGCGGCGCCGTGGCGGCCGTGCTGACCCGGTAGCTGATGCGGCCATCCCCCCGATCGCGACGATAGAGGGTGGCGAGGGGGCTCAAGGTGACCGGGCCGCTCAGCACCTCGGGATCGGTCAGGGCCAGGGTCCAGCGGTGGCGCTGGGGCTCGGCGATCACCTGATAGCCGCCGGCAGGCAGCGGTGTCGCCGGGTTGGCCGCTGGCTGCGTCTGCACGGATTGGGACTGTTGCCAGCGGCGCACCTCATCGCTTAACAACCAGCGGCGGCCATCGAACAGCTCCTGGCGCATCAGCGGGAAGTAGCGCTCCTGGGGCAGGGGGGGCGCTGAGGCGAAGCTGATGCGAAAAGCGAGCTCGGAGGAGTTGACCAGCTCGCTGATGTCGCCGGGGGCCACCTCCTCCGAGAGGCCGGAGAGGGCGCGGTTGCTGCTTGGCATCTGCCAGAGCGGCGTTAGCCTTGGCAGCAGCAGGAACAGGGTGAGCAGCAGGGGCGCGGCCAGCAGCAGGGTGACGCCGGCGCGCAGCCACAGCCGTCGGCCGAGAGGCTGCACCGCCGCCAGCAGGGTGGTGACTGCCAACCAGAGCGCCCCCGCCATCGCCAGGGCCCAGCCCATGCTTTGGCGCTGCACCAGCGCCAGCGCGACCAGAAAGAAGGCGAGCAGCAGCACCTGCTCTACATCCCGCTCCCGCCGTACCTCGATGAGCTTGAGGCCGTAACCGAGCCAGAGCAGGTTGATGAGGGCCGGCAGGGTGCCGAGCTGGCGCCACTGCCAGCCCAGCAGCGCCACGCCCAGTATGGCCAGCAGTGCCAGCACGGCGGCGGGCGGCGGGCGCCAGCCCCGCCACAGCATCATGGCCCGCACGCCCAGGGCAAGCAGCGAGACGGCCATCACCCAGAGCTGCAGCTGGGGCCAAAGGGCCGGGATCAGCAGCAACTGCAGCAGGGCGAGCAGCGGCAGCAGGCGCCGGTTATCGAGCAGCATCGAGGTCTGTCTCCTGCAGCTGCTCCCGGGCGTCGAGGCGGGCCAGTGCCAGCTGGCAGCGCTGCAAAAAGGCGGGGCCGCTGTCCGGCCCGAGCGTTCGGCCCGCCAGGGTCAGGCTGAAGGGAATGCCCCGCTTGGCATAGTCGCCACACCACCAGGCGAGCACCGCCAGCCTCGCTTCGAGATCCTGGCCGCCAACCCGGGAGAGGGAGAGGTGGGTATCATCCTGCCCCGGCTCGCAGAACTGCTTCACCAGCAGGCCGCGCCCCTGGGCGAGCTGTTTCCAGGCGACCCGGCTCAGCGGCTCCCCGCTCTGGTGGGCCCGCAGCATGTCGAAATCTCCCATCGAGGCCGGGGTGGGCTGCCCCCGGCTGCCCGCAGCGTCGGTCGCGGCCTCCCCGCGCAAGGGGCCGTACGCCGGGGCCGGGGCGAGCCAGCCCTCCAGTTGCAAATCCAGCAGCGACCAGCAGCGAAACAGGCCGAGGGGGTAACGGCTCTCCACTCGCAGCCTCTCCAGCGGTAGTCGCCCGCGCCGGCTACCCAGCACCGGCAGGAGCAGGGGTTGGGGCACCGCATCCACCTGCGCCAGCCAGAGCCTCCCTTCATTGAGGGAAAACTGCAGGGCCTGCAACGGCCGTTCGCTGCGCACCGTGATGCACATGGGCAAGGGGCTGCCCACCTCTCCCAGCACGGCAGGCCCCCCCAGCAGGGCTAGTCCCAGCAGGTTGCGGTGGGTGAGCCACATGGTGACCATGAACAGGCTGCCGAGGCCGTAGGCCAGCAGCAACACCAGGTTGTTCTGGTAGTTGGTGCCGAGCAGATAGATGGCCAGCATCACCAGCAGATAGCAGAGGCCGAGCCGGGTGGGCAGAATGAACAGACAGCGCCCCTGCAGGGTGAGCTGGCGGGCCGGCGGGATGCGCCTGGCCAGCCAGCCTTGCTGCCACCTGGCTCTGCGCTGGCGCCAGTTCATCAGGGGCGATCCGGATCGACCCGGGCCAGCAGGCGCTGGCTGAGCGGGCAGGCTTCACCGCGCTGCACCCCAAAGCTCCCCCTGAGCCTGTGCTCGGCCACGTAGGGGAAGACCGCCTGCACATCCTCCACGCTGACGAAGCGACGGCCCGCCACCAGCGCCCAGGCCCGGCTCACCGCCAGCAGGGTCTGGGCGGCGCGGGGTGAGAGCGGCTGCGGCAACTCGGCGTCGAAGCGACTCTGCTGCACCAGTGCCAGCAGGTAGTCAAGGGTGGCATCGGCGAGGTGGATCTGCGCCGCCTCGGCCTGCAGGGCGGCAAGATCTGCGGCATCGAGCTGGCGCGCGAGGGGGGCGCTCTGGCTGGCCCCACGCAGCAGCCGCCGCTCCGCATCCGGGGTCGGAAAGCCCAGAGAGAGGCGCACCGCGAAGCGATCGAGCTGGGATTCCGGCAAGGGGTAGGTGCCTGATTGATCCGCCGGGTTCTGGGTGGCGATGACGAAGAAGGGGGAGGGCAGCGGGTGGCTCTGCCCCTCGATGCTCACCTTGCCCTCGGCCATGGCCTCCAGAAGGGCGCTCTGCACCTTGGGGCTGGCGCGGTTGATCTCGTCCGCCAGCAGCACCTGGGCAAAGACTGGGCCGGGGTGAAAGCGAAACTGCTGCTGCTGGGGGTCAAAGATCTGCAGCCCCAGCAGGTCGGCCGGCAGCAGATCGGCGGTGAACTGCACCCGCCGGCAGTCGAGCCCCAGCACCTGCGCCAGGGCGTGGGCCAGGGTGGTCTTGCCCATGCCGGGCAGATCCTCGATCAGCAGGTGGCCGCGGGCCAGCAGGGTCACCAGGGCAATCTTGAGCTGCAGCGGTTTGCCCAGGATCACCTGCTCCAGCGCCGTCAGCAGCCGGGTTATCTGTGGTTGTGTCTGCACGGGTGCCTCCCCTCGGTGTCGTTGCCCCTACAGCTTATACGCCAGCGGCATGACAAGGGGGACAAGTCATGGATAACTCATTGAATCTGGATGGTTTGGTTGGCAACTTCACATTGGCTTCACAGAACTTCATACTCCACACATGATTCGAAGATATGCTCTCACCACTGCTAGTTATTGAGTCAGCAAACCTACATATAGATTTAGGAGAAGGTTCTATGAAACAACGAAAAACCATCCTGTGGGGGGCTGTGGCCACTCTGATGTGGACCGGTCTGGCCCATGCCGAAGCCACTTCACCGGCCGATCCCCTGCGCTCCGTGGTAGATGCCAGCATCCAACCGTTGCTCAAAGAGCAACGGATCCCGGGCATGGCGGTGGCAGTGCTCAAGGATGGCAAGGCTCACTACTTCAACTACGGGGTTGCCGAGCTGGCGACGGGGAAGAAGGTCAGCGAGCAGACCCTGTTCGAGATTGGCTCGGTCAGCAAGACCCTGACCGCGACCCTGGGGGCCTACGCCGTGGTCAAGGGGAGCATTGGGCTGGATGACAAGGTGAGCCGGCACGCTCCCTGGCTCAAGGGCTCCGCCTTTGATGGCATCACCATGGCCGAGCTTGCCACTTACAGTGCCGGGGGTCTGCCGCTGCAATTCCCCGACGAGGTGGAATCGCTCGAGCAGATGCAGGCTTACTATCGCCAGTGGACGCCGGCCTATCAACCAGGCAGCCATCGCCAGTACTCCAACCCCAGTATCGGCCTGTTCGGCTATCTGGCGGCGAGCAGTCTGCAGCAGCCGTTTGCCCAGTTGATGGAGCAGACCCTGCTGCCCGGGCTCGGCCTGCATCACACCTATATCAATGTGCCGAAGCAGGCGATGGCGAACTACGCCTATGGCTATTCGAAAGAGGACAAGCCCATCAGGGTCACGCCAGGGGTGCTGGCGGACGAGGCCTACGGCATCAAGACCAGCTCGGCGGATCTGCTCGCCTTCGTGAAGGCCAACATCAAGGGGGTGGATGACAAGGGATTGCAGCAGGCCATCGCTTTGACCCACCAAGGGCGCTACTCGGTAGGCGAGATGACCCAGGGGCTGGGCTGGGAGAGTTACCCCTATCCGGTCAGCGAGCAGACGCTGCTGGCGGGCAACTCGGCCCAGGTGATCATGAAGGCCAATCCGACGACGGCCGCGCCGAAGGAGATGGGGAGCCAGCGGCTCTTCAACAAGACCGGCTCGACCAACGGCTTTGGCGCCTATGTGGCCTTCGTGCCGGCCAAGGGAGTGGGCATCGTCATGCTGGCCAACCGCAACTACCCCATCCAGGAGAGGGTAAAGGCGGCCCACGCCATCCTGAGCAAGCTGGCTCCCTGAGCGGGCACTGGCCGCGGGTCACGGCGCCATTTGCCGCGACCCACCTGTTCTGAAAAACGCCGGGCTTTGCCCGGCGTTGTCATCTGGTCTGGGGGCAGCAGCAAAACAAAGACCCGTTTGAGATTAACAAAACTAATCCCGCCGTATTAGAAAACTTCACTGATAGTTTAGTTACAAGTGTGATCTACGGCTTACTTGCTTCATATGTAGTTAATTATCATAAATAGTGATGATTGCTCGATGTTTTAACGTTATGCGGTGAATGCCGGGCCATCTTGACTGGAAGCGAGTCGCGGCAGGAGAGGAAGGCCCGTTCGATCCCCATTTTTGGTTGCCCGCCGATATTCGGTCTGCCGCCAGCAAGGGATCGATGACCCGAGCAGGGAGGTTCATGGCATGGCGAAAACCATCGCCCCCTCAGCATCACCCCATCCGGGCCAGTCGGCCTGTTCCCCCCTTCGTCTGCATCACGGCAGCAAGCTTGCGACCCCTGGCCAACCCGGCTGCGGGGCCGCTCACATGAATAAGAAAATACATACAGACAGGTAGGTTAGCATGCGTCCATCCACCCCGACCGGGTTGTTGCAACAACCAAAACCCTTTTTCATGATCTTCTTCGTCGAGCTCTGGGAGCGCTTCGGCTATTACGGCGTCCAGGGCCTGCTGGCGGTGTTCTTCGTCCAGCAGCTGGGCTTTTCCCAGGAGCAGTCCTTTATCACCTTCGGAGCCTTCTCGGCGCTGGTGTACGGCCTCATCTCGGTGGGCGGTTACGTGGGTGACCATATTCTGGGGACCAAGCGCACCATGGTGCTGGGGGCCATCGTACTGGTCATCGGCTACTTCATGACCGGCATGTCCATCTACAACCCTGACCTCATCTTCTATGCACTGGGCACCATCGCCGTCGGCAACTGCCTGTTCAAGGCCAACCCCGCCAGCCTGCTCGCCAAGTGCTACGAGCCCGGTGATCCCCGACTGGATGGCGCCTTCACCCTGTTCTACATGTCGATCAATGTCGGCTCGCTCATCTCCCTGTCGCTGGCTCCCGTGGTGGCCGATCACTACGGCTACACAGTGACCTACAACTTGTGCGGGGTCGGCCTGGTGATCGCCCTGCTCACCTTCTTCGCCTGCCGCCGCATGGTCAAGGGAATAGGCTCGGCCCCCGACCACCTGCCGCTCGACTACGGCAAGTTGCTGCTGGTGTTGTTGGGTTCGGTCGCCCTGGTCTTCTTCTGCGCCTGGCTGATGCACCACGTGGTGATCGCCAACATGGTGCTGATGACGGTGACCCTGGCCGTAGTGGTCTTCTTCTTTCGTGAGGCGTTCAAGCTCGACAGCGTCGGGCGCAACAAGATGTACGTGGCTTTCGTGCTGATGCTGGAGGCGGTGGTGTTCTACGTGCTCTATGCCCAGATGCCGACCTCGCTCAACTTCTTTGCCATCAACAACATGCACCATGAAATGCTGGGGGTGACCGTCAACCCGGTCAGCTTCCAGGCGCTCAACCCCTTCTGGGTGGTGCTGGGCAGCCCGGTGCTGGCGATTATCTATACCCGGCTGGGCAGCCAGGGGCGGGATCTCACCATGCCGCTCAAGTTCACCCTGGGCATGCTGTTCTGCTCCCTCGGTTTTCTCACCGCGGCGGCGTCCGGCATCTGGTTTGCCGATGCGCAGGGGCTCACTTCACCCTGGTTCATGGTGCTCATCTATCTGTTCCAGAGTCTGGGGGAGCTGATGATCAGCGCCCTGGGGCTGGCCATGGTGGCGGCGCTGGTGCCGCAGCGGCTGATGGGCTTCATCCTCGGCATGTGGTTCCTGACCCAGGCGATGGCCTCCCTGCTTGGGGGCTATGTGGCGACCTTTACCGCGGTGCCGCAAGGGGTGACGGATCCGCTGCAGACCCTGCCCATCTACACGGACGTGTTCGGCAAGATTGGTCTGGTGACTCTGCTGGTGGCGGGGGTGATGGGGCTGATGGTGCCCTGGCTCAACCGCATGATGCAGGCCGGTGAGCGCCATGGCGAGGAGGAGGAACTGTCGCAGGCCAAGGCCTGAGAGGGGCAGAAGGGGTGAGGCGCACTAGCGCCTCANCACCCCGGCAGATCAGTCGTATTGCTCTTCCATCCAGGCTTCCAGGATGAGCTGGGCGGAGACGCCATCCACGCTCCCCTTTTCCAGCGCCCGATAGCCACCCTGTTCGAACAGGCGGGCGCGGGCATCGGTGGTGGTGAGCCGCTCGTCCTTGAACTCCACCTGCTTACCGAAGCGGCCGTGCAGGCGGTTGCCGAACTTGCGGGCGCGCACCGTGATCTCCTGCTCGGTGCCATCCATGTTGAGCGGCAGACCCACCACCAGCAGGTCCGGTTGCCACTCCTTGAGCAGCTTGTCTATTTCGTCCCAGTTGGGGATGCCGTCGTTGGCCTTGAGGGCGCGCAGCGGGCGGGCCGTGCCGGTGAGCTCCTGACCTATGGCGACCCCTATGCTCTTGGTGCCGTAGTCAAAGCCCATGATACTGCGTGATGACATTGGGTAATTTCCTCAGAATGCGTCGCAAATTGCACAGCAGATTGCATCAGCCGTGGCCGATGTCGCTGGACAGGTGAACGGGATTGACCCCGATGCTGGCGGCGGCGCGTTGCCAGCGCTGGTGGATGGGGGTCTTGAACACCAGATCCGGATTGGGGGGGATCACCAGCCAGGCGCCGTCCACCAGCTCCTGTTCCAGTTGCCCCGCGCTCCAGCCGGCGTAACCGAGCGCCACCAGCCAGTGCGCCGGTGCCTCCTCGGTACCCAGGGTCTCCAGTATGTCCTTGGAGGTGGTGACCATCAGCTCGTCCCCCACCTGCAGGGTGGAGTTGAAACCGGGGCGGAAGCTGTGCAGCACGAAGCCGCGATCGGCGTGAACCGGCCCCCCCTGCAGCACCGGCTGTTTGAGTTCCGGGTTGGCGGGCGGTGCCAGCTTGAGCTGATCCAGCATGGTCTCCAGCGACATGTCCACCGGAATATTGACCACCAGCCCCATGGCGCCCTCTTCGTTGTGTTCGCACAGATAGACCAGCGAGCGCTCGAAATAGGGGTCGGTGAGGCTCGGCATGGCGAGCAGGAAGTGATTTTGCAGTGTTTGCATATGGGCCAAATATTGCAAAGGTATTTGCAGTCAATTATGGCAGCTCGCTTCGTCTGGCAAAACCGCTTTTTGGGCGGCTGGCTCAGACCAGTCAATCTGTTTCAGTGGAGAGAAAGCCATGGAAGGTATTTCAATCAGGCAGAAGTTGATCCTGGGCTGTGTGGTTCCCCTGCTGGCGTTGTTGCTGCTGGTCATAGGAGCAACCCAGGCGATGTCCCGGCTGATGACCGGCATCAACGCCATGTATCAGGGTGAGGTGGTCCAGCTCAAGGAGCTCAAGCAGATCGCCGATCTCTATGCGGTCAAGGTGATCGATGCCGCCAACAAGGCCAACGTCGGGGGCTTCGAGCCGGCCCGCTCCAAGGCCGACATGAGCGCCGCCCAGCAGGAGATCGCTACCATTTGGCGCCAGTATCGCAGCCACGACATGAGTGACGAGGAGCGCAGACGGGCGGACAAGGTAGAGGCGCTGTTTGCCGCCGCCAACCGGGAGATAGAAAAGGTGATGGGGCTGCTGGAGGGCTCGCCGGGCGCACACAACCCGGCGCTCGCTGCCGCCATCATGCCGCTCTATCAGGTGATCGACCCGGTCAGCGACGCGGTGAGCGAGCAGGTGGCGTTCCAGCTGCAGGAGGCGGAGAAGAAGGTGATCGAGCTCAACCAGCTCAGGCAGCAGCTGACCCAGCTGTTTGTCGCGCTGTTTGTGGTGGTGGGGGGCTGCGTCCTGTTCATCGGGATCTGGGCCGGGCGCAGCGTCAGCCAGCCGCTGGCGGCCATGGGGCAGATCCTGCGCGGCATGCAGACGGATCTCGACTTGAGCCGGCTGGCTCCCGTGCTGCGCAAGGATGAGATGGGCAGTCTGGCGCACTCCCTCAACGAGGTGATCCGCCATTTCCGCGGCCTCATCGCCCAGATCAACGAGACTGCCGAGCAGCTTGCCAGGGCATCGGCCCAGCTGGCCCACATCGGGGTCGAGAGCCGCCAGCGGTTTGCCCAGCAGCAGGCGGAGACGGATCAGACCGCGACCGCCATGAACCAGATGAGCAGCACGGTAGCCGAGGTGGCCAACAGCTCCAACCAGGCGGCCGATGCGGCCCGTCATGCTGACGACAGCGCGCGGCACGGCCATCAGATAGTGGAGGATGCCATTGCGCGTATGTCACACCTCTCCTCCCAGATCCAGAACACGGCGGCCATGATCACCCAGCTGGCAGATGACAGCCGGGACATCGGCAGCGTGATGGACGCCATTCGCGGCATCGCCGAGCAGACCAACCTGCTGGCCCTCAACGCCGCCATCGAGGCGGCGCGGGCAGGGGATCAGGGGCGTGGCTTTGCGGTGGTGGCCGACGAGGTGCGCACCCTGGCCCAGCGTACCCAGCGCTCCACCGAAGAGATCGGCAAGACCATCGTCAAGTTGCAGCAGGGGGCCAATCAGGCGGCCAGCAGCATGGAGCAGGGGCTGGAGCAGGTGGAGGAGTCCAACCGTACCGTGCTGGCCTGTGGTCAGGCGCTCGGCGAGATCGTCAGCTCGGTCAACGTGATCAACGAGATGAATACCCAGATTGCCACTGCGGCGGAGGAGCAGAGCAAGGTGGCCGAGGAGATCACCCGCAACGTGGTCAACATCGCCCATATCGCGACCGAGTCGACCGGGGCGGCCACCCAGCTCAACCAGAACTGCCACGAGCTGGAGCAGCTGTCGGGGGATCTCAAGGAGAAGGTGGGGCAATTCCGCTGCTGAGGGGACTGACGCTGGATAGATGGATGGATAGAAAAGAGGCGGCCCAGGGGCCGCCTCTGTTGTTTATAGTCTGTCGTCACTGCTGGGCTGGGACGGCTTAAGCCTTGGCCAGCCGGCGCTCGATGGCATCCATCAACATGCCGGTGATGTGCACATCGAAGGCCGCTTCAATCTCGCGGATGCAGGTGGGGCTGGTGACGTTAATCTCGGTCAGCCGATCGCCGATGATGTCGAGGCCGACGAAGATGAGCCCCTTCTCTTTCAGCGTCGGGCCCACCGCGCGGGCGATGGCCCAGTCCGCCTCGCTCAGGGGACGCGCCTCGCCTCGGCCGCCGGCGGCCAGGTTGCCGCGGGTCTCCCCCTGGGCCGGGATGCGGGCCAGACAGTAGGGCACCGGCTCACCGTCCACCACCAGCACCCGCTTGTCGCCATCCTTGATGGCGGGCAGATAGGTTTGCGCCATGCAGTATTGGCTGCCGTGGGCGGTGAGGGTCTCGATGATGACGCCGACGTTGGCGTCATCTTCCTTCATGCGGAAGATGGAGGCGCCGCCCATGCCGTCCAGCGGCTTGAGGATCACGTCCTTGTGCTGGGCGTGGAAGGCGCGCAGCTTGTCGGCGCGGCGGGTCACCAGCGTGGTCGGGGTGTGCTCGGCAAACCAGGCGGTGTAGAGCTTCTCGTTGGCGTCGCGCAGGCTCTGGGGCTTGTTGACGATGAGGCAGCCCTCGTCCTCGGCCCGCTCCAGCATGTAGGTGGCGTAGATGAACTCGGTGTCGAAGGGGGGATCCTTGCGCATCAGGATCACGTCCAGGCTGGAGAGCGGCTGATCCACCACCTCGCCGAGGCTATACCAGTCGGCATAGTCATATTTGACGGTGAGCGGACGCATGGTGCCGAAGGCGCGACCGGCCTCCATATAGAGATCCTTCATCTCCAGATAGAACAGCTCGTAGCCGCGCTTTTGCGCCTCTTCGAGCATGGCGAAACTGGAGTCCTTCTTGATGTTGATGGCCGAGATGGGGTCCATCACGATGCCGAGTTTAATGGTCATCCGCTGTTCCTTCTGTAGAGGAGCCCGCCTTGGCAGGCTCCGGGAGTTAGGCCAGATCGCCGAAGCGACACTGCAGCGCAGTAATCGCGGTCAGGGCGGCGGTTTCGGTGCGCAGCACCCGCGGCCCCAGCAGCATCTCTTTGAAATCTTCCTGCACGGTACGGGCGATCTCATCGCTCGACAAGCCCCCTTCCGGGCCGATCAGCAGCCGCACGCCGTGCTCGGGAACCGGCAGGGTGTTGATGCTGTAAGGGGCGCGCGGGTGCAGGTTGAGCTTGAGCTCCTTGGTCTCTTCCGCCAGCCAGGCGTCCAGCTCCATCGGCATGCGCACCTCGGGCACGGTATTGCGGCCACACTGCTCGCAGGCGCTGATCACCACCTTCTGCCACTGTTCGCGTTTTTTCTCCAGCCGATCGGCCGGCAGCTTGACGCCGCAGCGCTCGGAGAAGAGCGGGGTGATGCAGGTGACGCCCAGCTCCACCGATTTCTGAATGGTGAAGTCCATCTTGTCGCCGCGGCTGATCACCTGACCCAGGTGGATGGCCAGCGGTGACTCGACCGAGCGCTGCTCGCAGCTGTCGATGGTCACCTCCACCGACTTCTTGCCGACGCTTGCGATGGTGGCGGGGTACTGGTTGCCGTCGCCGTTGAACAGCTCGAGCTGCTGACCCGGCTGCATGCGCAGCACCCGGCCGATGTGGTTGGCGCCGTCTTCCGACAGGGCGAGGGTCTGGCCCACCTGCAGGGCGGCCGGTTCATAGATACGTGGAATGCGCATGGCTGATAGTCAGTCTCTTGCTTGGAAACCCTTCAATATCCTACTGCACGGCGGTGAGCAAGGCTCACGCAGCAGAGGGTGAAGGGTTTCATGATAAGAGGGGGCGATCCCCCTCCCAGGTCAAATGGGGTTACTGGCACTGCTTTTCAATAAAGGGGTTGGTATTGCCCTGCAGCTTGCCGATGCGGCGATTGCGCTCGCACTCCCAGCCGTCGGCCGGGTACTGCCTGTCCCAGGCTTCGAACAGTTTACGCTGTTGCGCCGCCAGACGCAGCCCATACTGCTGGCTCATGTAGAGGTAGGCACGGGCAATCTGGCCCCGTACCGGCCCCTTGGGTGGCTGCACCCGGCGCTCCTTGAAATCCACCAGCATCCGGCACTGGCCGTACTGATCCGGGGTGCCGTTCCAGTCGGAGAAGCGGAAGTTGGCCCGATCGCCGTTCACCTCGCCAACGGCGGGGAAGAGGTTGTGCATATCCCCCTCCATCTGGTTGAACTCGTCGCTCTTGCCGCAGTTCTTGCGGCCCCCCTGCTGCCAACACTTGAGCTGGTGACCGAACTCCCAGGCCGGCACCACGTGTTCCCACTCGATGCGGGCGGCGCGCTTGGGCTGCTTGCGCGGCTCATAGCCGCAGCTGGCCAGATCCGGGCTCATTTTCTTGCCCTGATAGTCGATGTTGCAGCCGCAGTAGATGGTGGTGACAGCGGGCTGGCTCTGGTAGAGCTTGACCAGATCCTGCTTGGCTTCGCGAAAGGTCTGGGCATGCAGGGGCGCGCTGAGCAGCGGCAAACCGGCCAGCAGGGTCAGGGCGAGAGAAGAGAGGATACGCATGTGATTCCTTGCAAACGGGATGATTGACGAACGATGGCGGGCACCCTACCACAAGGGCGCGACACCAGCTGGCTTACTGCGACGTGACGAGCTGTTCCAGCGGCTGCCGGCAGCGACGGCAGTGATAGCGGGCCTCGCCGCGCACCACCTTGTTGTGGCGGCGAACCGACAGCTGATGCTGCTGGCAGAGGCAGCGATAGGGGATGGTCGGCTGCGCCAGTACCGCCAGATCGAAGCTGTGGGTGGTTCTGGGCTCAAGGCCGAACAGCTCCCGCATCACCGATTGCCACTGGCGGCCGTGAGGCAGCACCCGCGATTTGCCGCGTCCTTCACCCCACAGGGCATAAACCAGCAGGTGGGCCACCTCGTGGGGCACCACCTCGGCCAGAAACGCCTGCTGGTTGGCCTGATAGAGGGCCGGGTTGAAGCGCAGCTCCCAGGTTTGCAGCCGCGCCGATCCCGCCGCCCGACCGCGCATGTTGCAATGGACTTGTGGGCGGGGAAAGAGCCGGCCAAGGCGCGCTTCGGCCTGCACAAAACAGGCGTCGACGCGGGTGAGCAGCTGCTCGTGCAGGGCGGGATCGAGGCGGGTAGCTGTGGCGGACATCGGGTTCTCGGAAAATGGCGGACAAGCAAAAGGGGAGCCAGGCTCCCCTTTATACCACAAGCGCGACGCTTACAGGCCGGCGGCGGAACGCAGCAGTTCGGCCTTGTCGGTCTGCTCCCACGGGAACTCGTTGCGACCGAAGTGACCGTAGGCGGCGGTGGCCTGGTAGATCGGGCGCTTGAGATCCAGCATCTGGATCAGGCCGTACGGACGCAGTTCGAAGTGCTCGCGCACCAGCTTGACCAGCAGATCCTCGGCCACCTTGGCAGTGCCGAAGGTTTCGACGCTGATGGAGGTCGGCTCGGCCACGCCGATGGCGTAGGAGACCTGCACTTCACAGCGATCGGCCAGACCGGCGGCGACGATGTTCTTGGCCACGTAGCGGGCGGCGTAGGCAGCGGAGCGGTCAACCTTGGACGGATCCTTGCCGGAGAAGGCGCCACCACCGTGACGGGCCATGCCGCCGTAGGTGTCGACGATGATCTTGCGACCGGTCAGACCGCAGTCACCCATGGGGCCGCCGATGACGAAACGGCCGGTCGGGTTGATGAAGTATTTGGTGTCCTTGTTGATCCACTCGGCCGGCAGCACCGGCTTGATGATCTCTTCGCGCACCGCTTCAACCAGGTCTTTGTGGCTGATGGATTCGGCGTGCTGGGTAGAGAGCACCACGGCATCCACACCGATGATCTTGCCGGCGTCGTCGTAGGCGAAGGTCAGCTGGCTCTTGGCATCCGGACGCAGCCACGGCAGGGTGCCGTTCTTGCGCACTTCGGCCTGACGCTTCACCAGCAGGTGGGAGTAGGTGATGGGGGCCGGCATCAGCACGTCGGTTTCGTTGGTGGCGTAGCCGAACATCAGGCCCTGGTCGCCCGCGCCCTGCTCCAGCGGATCGCTGCGGTCAACGCCCTGGTTGATGTCCGGGGACTGCTTGCCGATGGCGTTCAGCACGGCGCAGGAGTCGGCGTCGAAGCCCATGTCGGAGTGGGTGTAGCCGATTTCGCGCACGGTGTCGCGTACGATCTGCTCGATGTCTACCCAAGCGGTGGTGGTTACTTCACCGGCCACCATGACCATGCCGGTCTTGACCAGGGTCTCGCAGGCGACGCGCGCCTTGGTGTCTTGCTTGAGGATGGCGTCCAGGACCGCATCGGAGATCTGATCCGCAATCTTGTCGGGATGGCCTTCGGAGACCGACTCGGAAGTAAACAGCTTTGCCATGATGGGATTCTCAGCTTGTCTGGGGTTATCGCCGCAGCAATAACCGGGTGATTATAGGATGATTGTAGAGGTATCTACATCTGGACGTCCATTTTAGTTAGCGACCCCCTCGATTGCCAGCACTATTTTGGTTTTGCCGCCCCCTGGCCGAACAAGATCCGTTCTTCACCCCATTTGGGGTAGATAGTGGTTACGACTCAATCGTTTGCCCCGTCAAGAAAAGCGATTGAGCTCCCAAAGCGGCTTTATTCGCCCAGATAATATTTGCACGCCGCGCCCCCTGCTGGGACAATGACGCGCCTTAATCTTGGCCATCAAATGAAGCAATCGCAGGAGATACAGATGCCTTCTCGTAAAGAGCTTGCCAATGCCATTCGCGCATTGAGTATGGATGCCGTTCAAAAAGCCAACTCCGGTCACCCGGGCGCCCCCATGGGAATGGCGGATATCGCCGAAGTATTGTGGCGCAGCCACCTGAAACATAACCCGAACAACCCCAAGTGGGCCGACCGCGACCGTTTCATCCTCTCCAACGGCCACGGCTCCATGCTGCTGTACTCCCTGCTGCACCTCTCCGGTTATGACCTCTCCATCGACGATCTGAAAAACTTCCGCCAGCTGCACTCTCGCACCCCGGGTCACCCGGAGTACGGTTACGCGCCGGGCGTTGAAACCACTACCGGTCCGCTGGGCCAGGGCATCACCAACGCCGTGGGCATGGCGATCGCCGAGAAGGCCATGGCCGAGCAGTTCAACCAGCCGGGTCACGACATCGTTGACCACTACACCTACGCCTTCATGGGCGACGGCTGCCTGATGGAAGGTATCTCCCACGAGGCTTGCTCCCTGGCCGGTACCCTGCAACTGGGCAAACTGATCGCGTTCTGGGATGACAACGGCATCTCCATCGACGGTCACGTGGAAGGCTGGTTCACCGACGACACCGTCAAGCGCTTCGAAGCCTACGGCTGGCACGTCATCTCGGCCGTTGACGGTCACAGCCCGGAAGCGATCAACGCTGCCATCGAAGCCGCCAAGGCCGAGACCGGCAAGCCGACC
The DNA here is from genome assembly GCF_040908225.1 of Aeromonas sp. R5-3. Lineage (NCBI taxonomy): Bacteria > Pseudomonadati > Pseudomonadota > Gammaproteobacteria > Aeromonadales > Aeromonadaceae > Aeromonas > Aeromonas sp. R5-3. The sequence continues at coordinate 404,749 of NZ_JBFODH010000029.1, forward strand.
CTGATCTGCTGCCGCACCATCATCGGTTACGGTTCCCCGAACAAGTCCGGTTCTCACGACTGCCACGGCTCACCGCTGGGCAACGACGAGATCGCCGCCGCTCGTGCCTTCCTGAAGTGGGACCACGCACCGTTCGTTATCCCGGCCGACATCGCTGCCGAGTGGAACGGTCAGGAGAAGGGCGCCAAGCTGGAATCCGACTGGGCTGCCAAGTTCGCCGCCTATGAAGCCGCTCACCCGACGCTGGCTGCCGAGTTCAAGCGCCGCACCGCAGGCGAGCTGCCGGCCAACTGGGCTGCTGAATCCGCCAAGATCATCGAAACCCTGCAGGCCAACCCGGCCAAGATCGCAACCCGTAAAGCGTCCCAAAACGCACTGGAAGCGTTCGGCAAGCTGCTGCCGGAGTTCATGGGTGGCTCCGCTGACCTGGCTCCGTCCAACCTGACTATGTGGTCCGGTTCCAAGTCCCTGACCAACGACGATGCCTCCGGCAACTACATCCACTACGGTGTACGCGAGTTCGGCATGTCCGCCATCATGAACGGTATCGCCCTGCACGGTGGTTTCATCCCCTACGGCGCCACCTTCCTGATGTTCATGGAGTATGCCCGCAACGCCCTGCGCATGGCTGCCCTGATGAAGCAGCGTTCCATCTTCGTTTACACCCACGACTCCATCGGTCTGGGTGAAGATGGCCCGACTCATCAGCCGGTCGAGCAGATCGCCTCCCTGCGTCTGACCCCGAACATGAGCACCTGGCGCCCGTGTGACCAGGTTGAATCCGCCATCGCCTGGAAACACGCCATCGAGCGTACCGACGGCCCGACCTCTCTGATCTTCTCTCGTCAGAACCTGGCCCAGATGGACCGCACCGCCCAGCAGCTGGCCGACACCGCCAAGGGTGGCTACGTGCTGAAGGATTGCGCCGGTACGCCGGAGCTGATCCTGATCGCCACCGGTTCTGAAGTGGAACTGGCCGTGGCCGCCTATGAGCAGCTGACTGCCAAGGGCCGTGCCGTGCGCGTGGTCTCTCTGCCGTCTACCGACGTGTTCGACGCTCAATCTGCCGAGTACAAGGAGTCCGTGCTGCCGGCCTCCGTCACCAAGCGTGTGGCCATCGAAGCCGGCATCGCCGACTACTGGTACAAGTACGTGGGCTTTGGCGGCAAGATCATCGGCATGCGCTCCTTCGGTGAGTCCGCGCCGGCCGAGCTGCTGTTCAAGGAATTCGGCTTTACCGTGGAAAACGTGGTTGCGACCGCTGAGTCCCTGTAACAGCTGATTGCTTGGAACTGAATTGAAAAGCGCCTCCCTTGGGAGGCGCTTTTTTCTTGATGAATAAATATTTAAATGACATTATGGTTAGTCAAAAATTAAGTTCGATAATATTATTATTTATTTAAATTTTGTATAGGGATATGCATAAGATGGTCAACAAAGTATATGAAAACCAAAAAATCGCTCTGAGGTTTTCTAAAAAGGCTATCGATAAAGCAGCGAGAGATATCCGGCATAACTGCTCGATAGATGCAAGAAATGATGCTATTGAAAAGATCCAAAATTTTAGAGAGATACATTTATATCCTTTAATGCTTATTAAAAATCATCTAGCAAGGACTGCAAAGAAAATTGATGAAAAGATAATTATTGCTAGAAGATTAAAAAGACTCCCAACAATAATCGATAAACTTGAAAGGCCAAGTTTAGATGGTGAAAGCCAAAATGCAATTAAGTTGACGAGAATGCAAGATATAGGTGGGTGCCGTGCAATAGTAAAAAATATTGAACAGCTAGAAATACTAAAATCAAAGCTTGAGGCTAGTCGCTCAGTACACAAAATAATAAGTACATCTGATTATCTCACCCCAAAGGCCAGTGGATATAGTGGGGTACATTTAGTCTATAGCTGCTTTAATAATGTTGAGGAGGACAATAATTGGAAAAAAACGAAAATAGAGGTTCAGCTTAGGACTAATTTACAGCACGCATGGGCTACCAGCTTAGAGATAATTGATACATTAAAGCAGATAAATTTAAAGACCAGTCTATCTGGGCATACTTCATGGCGTAGTTTTTTTAGTATCGCAGGGAAATTAGTTGCGCATGATGAAGGTGCTGCATTATTAGAACCGCATATTGTTTTGTATTATGAAATAGAACTAGAGAAGCTAGAACGAGAACTTCGTGCACTAGGTAGCTTGACAAGTTTTGGTGTTGGTATTCAAGCAACAACAGAGCATTTAAAAAAATTGCCGAAGAAATATAAGTTAGGTATGTGCTTGGTTTCAATAAGCTTTGAGAGCCTCCTTAATCCTAAACTAGATCATGCAGGAAAAAAGAGAATAAACGTTGCAGTTGAGGCTTTTAAAAGTGAAGAATCCCAAGAAGCAATTCAGGCTCTAAATGAGCAAGAGGCTGACAATAACATAGCTATATCTGTTTTACTTTCAGCATCAGATGTTACGGCTTTGTATAAAGCATATCCAAACTATTTTGGTTCCACTTCTGATTTTGTGGATTTTATTCGTAAGCATATAAAAAAACATAGAGTCCGCACGAGAGTAATATAATTTATTGCAGCGTTCGTAGGTTCGATTAGCGCAGCGTAATCGGACGTTCGCGTTCTTTAAGACGATGCCATAAAAATAATGCCCCACATGTTACATAAAAAGAGACCAGCCATCAGCCGGTCTCTTTTTTATTTACCTCAACATTACACTTGCGGCGGGGTGCTTTCTGCGTTGGACATCACCGCATCAATCTGCACCAGGGCGCCGGTGGGCAGCTCGCTCACGCCAATCACGGTGCGGGCCGGCAGGTAGGCCGGGAAGTATTTGGTGTAGATGGCATCCACGTCCGCCAGATCCGCGATGTTCTTCAGCTGGATATTGACCTTGACGATATCGTCCATCACGTGGCCGATGCTCTCGACGATGGTCTTGATATGGCCGAGGCACTGGGCGGTCTGCTCTTTGATGCAACCGGTCAGGATCTTGCCGGTGGCCAGATCGAGCGGCAACTGGCCGGCGATATGGTTGTAGTGAGAGAAGGCGACAGTCTGGGTGTGCAGGGGGCTGCGCGGTGCCTTGTCGGTGTTGCGGGCGCGGATCACCAGATTGTGTCTGTCTTCCACCAGCTGTGGCGGGGTGCCGTCACCGTGGGAGATGACCGCATCCATCTGCACCCGGACGCCCAGCGGCAGGGCGGCGGCCACGATCACGCTGCGAGCCGGCAGGTAGGCGACGGCACGGGCAATGGCGGAGTCCGGGAAGAAGGTGGTGTAGACCTCGTTGACGGCGTCCAGATCGGCCAGGCTGGTCAGATAGACGGTGACCTTGACGATATCGTCAAACGGCACATCGATGCTCTCCAGCACGTGCTTGATGTTGCGCAGGCACTGCTCCGCCTGCTGCTGGATACCGCCGGCGACCAGCTGGCCCGACGCGGCATCGACCGGCAGCTGGGCACCGATATTGTTGTAGTGGGAGAAGGCGACGGTGTGGGTCGAGAGCGGATCCTGCGGCGCCTTGTCGCTGTTGCGAGAGAGCTTCAGCAGCGGGCAGGGGGCCTGCGGGAAGGTGCCTTCGCCGTTGGAGATGAGCGCGTCCATCTGCACGGCGGCGCCGAGCGGCAGACCGGCCACCGCCAGCACTGTGCGAGTCGGCAGCAGGTGGGGGAAGAACTCGCCATAGACGGCGTTGACCGCGTCGAGATCGGCAATCTCTTTGAGAAATACCGTGATCTTGACCACGTCATCCATCACATGATCGATGCTCTCGACGATGGCCTTGATATTGGTGAGGCACTGTCTGGCCTGCGCCTTGATATCCCCTGCGACCAGCGCGCCCGTTTTCGGGTCGACCGGCAGCTGGGCGGAGATATTGTTGTAGTGGGAGAACGCCACGCTCTGGGTGCTGGGGCTCAGATCCTGCGGTGCATTGGCGGTATTTCTGGCTGACTTGATGATGGTACCACTCATGGCGATACTCCTTTTTCAATCATTATTGGTGTAGGTACGGGTCACCCTCCCTCATCTTCTGATGGCCGCCTCGGCTCGCCAGCGAGCGGGCTCTCCTCTTTATTTCGGCAATAGCCGGCCATTCCCGCCAATTATGACGGGTGGCAAACATCGCCTCGCATATTGAGTCAAGGTCGCCTGTGCAGGCGATCGGATAACAGAGGTATGGATTGGGTTGGTTATCTCAGACGAGAGGATTCTATGAAGGGTATTCAGGGGATGCAAACCGGGATCGCATTTCTATGAGGTGGCTCAACGCTCTGAAATATAGCCAGAATGGCATTCAATGCACGATAAATGACGGGATAAATGGCTTCATATAGTGCGTTATGGTGGTGAAGGCCGAATGGCGTGGCTTCCCGCCATCATGCTCAGCGATCGATCCTGTGAATAAAGCGTTAATGATTGGCACTATTTCGCTGTTAATGCAAAAAACTATGCATGGCTATGCATTTCATTGTGTTGAAAGGGGCTGTCATATGCATGGAAAATATGCTAGCTGGGGGCGGTTATTGTGCCCATTCGTCGGCTCCTGACATATCATTCAGCGATCTTGCATGGTTGTCGGCTTATTTGCAGGCAAAGCTCGCCGCGGGCAGCCGTTATTTGCCAGATATTGGCTGCCGTTATTTTCCAGATGGCACCCGTCAGGTTTATGCAATGAAATTGCAGCGTGGGACAAGCGCCATCAGGGGCAAATATCAGGACGGATGTTCCAGCCCAGTCGATATCGAGCGAAGGGTGCAACAAGGGGGGTAGGCTGGTTCAGCGGGTGTGAACCTTGTGCCTGGAGCCCGGACAAGATAGCGCTGCCGCGTTGCCCTGTTCTGGCGGCAAAACCCGGTATCGCCTCATGGTCGGCGCGACTGGATCTGGTGTTTGAGAGGTCGGCCGCCTGGGTTGCAGGTGCCTTGTTCAGGCGGCGCCTTGGACCAGGTATGGCTCAGGTGGGATAGAGGGCACCCAGTATCGCGGGGCGGCTGGCACCGGCGTATGGGAGGGCAGGTTGCCCTCCTTGTTCAGGCGGCGCCTTGGGCTAGTCCTGGCTCAGGCGGGATAGAGAGCACCCAGCACGGCAGGGCGGCTGGCGCCGGTGACAGCCGGCAGGTTACCGGGTTGGCGGTGGATAAAGCGCTGTGCCAGCCAGGCAAACGCCGCGCCTTCCATCCAGTCGGGGGCGATCCCCAGCTCGGCCGTGTTGGCGATGCGCCAGCGGGGCAGCAGGCTGGCCAGCTCCGCCAGCAGCGGGGCGTTATGGGCGCCGCCGCCGCAGACATACAGCTCGGGTTGGCTCTGTGCATCAGCCAGTGCGGGCAGCTGGCGGGCGATGCTGTGGCAGGTGAGCGCCTGTAGGGTGCGCTGTACATCCGCCGGGGCATGGGCGTGGCCGGCCAGCTCGCCATCGAGCCAGTCGAGGGTAAACATCTCCCGTCCTGTGCTCTTGGGGTGAGGGGCGGCAAAGTAGGGGTGAGCCAGCAGCTGCTCCAGCAGTGCAGGGATAAGCTGGCCGCTGGCCGCCCACTGGCCGCCGGCATCGTAGCCTGCCCCCTGGGGGTGATGGCGGCGATACCAGCCGTCGAGCAGGGTGTTGGCCGGGCCGGTATCAAAGCCATAGACGCCGTCCGCCTGGCCCGGCAGCACCGAGATATTGGCGATGCCGCCGAGGTTGAGCACCACCCGCAATGCGCCGGGGTGGGCAAAGAAGGCCTGATGGAAGGCGGGCACCAGTGGCGCCCCCTGACCGCCGAGGGCCATGTCCATGGTGCGAAAATCGGCCACCACATCGATGCCGGTGAGCGCCGCCAGCAGGGCCGCGTTGCCGATCTGCAGGGTAAAGCCGAGCTGGGGGCGGTGGCGGATGGTCTGGCCGTGGCTGCCGATGGCGCGAATATCCTTGGGGGTCAGCCCTGCCTTGGCCAGCAGGGCGTGGGTGGCGGCGGCAAATTCGCGGGCGACCAGATTGTCGGCCACCCCCATGCGATCGATCTCGTTGTCGCCCGGGGTGCTGAGTGCGTGCAGCTCGTGGGCGGTGGGCCAGGGGTGGCTGACGGCCGCCTCGACCCGCAGTTGATCCCCCTCTATCAGCACCAGCACGGCGTCAATTCCATCCATGCTGGTACCGGACATCAAGCCTATATAGCGTTCAGTCATCAGGCTTCCTTACTTGCAGGTCGGGAAAAGTACGTGAGAGAGGAAGCGGCCTCGATCCCATGCCGAATTCTGGTACCGGACATCAAGCCTATATAGCGTTCAGTCATGGGGCTTCCTTACTTGCAGCGCGGGAAAAAGTACGTGAGAGAGGGAGCGGCCTCAATCCCATGCCAAATACCGGTACCGGACATCAAGCCGATATAACGCTCGCTCATGACTGCTCCTTGTGGCTCTCTGGCATGGTGGCTCAGTTGCCGCCGTTGGCCCGCTTGTTCTGGGCCAACTGCAGCTCCGGGCTGTCCAGCTTGGCCAGCTGGGGCATGGCTTGTGCCTTGAAGCTGGCCAGCGCCCGTCCGCTGAGAGACTCCGCCTGCGGCAGGTTGAGGGTGCGCGGGTTCTTGTGTACGCCGCCCACCACGAATTCATAGTGCAGGTGCGGCCCGGTGACCCGGCCGGTGCCACCGAGCAGGCCGATGGTCTGGCCCTGCTTCACCCGCTGCCCCTTGTTGACGGTGCGCTTGGAGAGGTGCAGGTACTTGGTCACGTAGTTGCCGGCGTGCTTGATGAAGACGTAGTTGCCGTTGAACTGGTTGTAGCCGGCGGCCACCACGCTGCCGCCACCGGCCGCCATGATGGGGGTGCCCACCGGCGCCACGTAGTCGATGCCGTTGTGGGGGCGTACCTTGCCGGTGACCGGGTGCAGACGGCGCGGATTGAAGTTGGAGCTGATGTATTTGAAGTTGACCGGCGCACGCAGGAAGCTCTTGCGCATCGCCTTGCCATCCGGGGTGTAGTAGTTGCCATCCTCGTTCAGCACGGCGCGGTAGATGGCGCCCTGGTTGACGAACTCGGCGGCCAGGATGTCGCCGGAAGCAACCCGCTCGTCATCCTGGAATTTCTCCTCGTAAACCACCCGGAAGCTGTCCCCCGGTTGCAGATCCTGGGCAAAGTCGATGTCCCAGCCGAAGATGGCGGCCAGGTCCATGATCTGATCCTCGGTCATGCCGGCGTCGACGGCGGCGCCCCAGAAGCTGGAGCGGATCTCACCCTTGGCCACCTGTTCGCGGGTGTCGAGCTCGAGCTTGACCGCCCGGGCGACAAACCCCTCATCCTTGCGGATCACCTTGAGCGCCTGCTCCAGGCTGTGGGGATAGTAGAGGCTGTGCAGCTCGCCACTCTTGGTGAGCTTGAAGGTGAGCTCCTGGCCTGGTTTGAGCAGGCGCAGGGTGTCGGTGCCGTTCAGCTGATCGATGAGGTGCAGAGCCGTGGTGCTCAGGCCAAGGCGCTGGAAGATGACCCCCATGTTGTCACCGCTGCGTACCTTCACCTGCTTGGTGATGTAGCTCGGCTTGGGCGGGGCGATGGGCTTGGCTTCGGCCAGCAGTGCCTCCTCGTCGACCTGCTGCTCGATGGCCAGCTCGTTGCCGTTGTCATCGACCCGGGTGGCGACCGCCTGTTCGCTGGGCCAGGCCGCCAGCATCATCACCATGATGCTCAGGATCAGCACCATCTTGCGGTGCCAGTGGGGGAGAGAGTTGAAGGCGTGCCAAATGACCATGAGAAGCAGACGAAGTTGAGCCGGGAAGAATGTCGGAGTTTACCGCCTTTCCAATTGGCCCGCCATTCCAGTAATATGTCTGGCCCTGTGGAATCGTGATTGGAGAGTCAAAAAATGTCCCAGCTCGAGGTGGCGCTAGCCGAGATCAAGCGCGGAGCGGAAGAAATTCTGGTGGAAGAAGAACTGGTCGCCAAGTTGAAGGAAGGGCGCCCGCTGCGCATCAAGTTGGGGATGGACCCGACGGCTCCCGACATTCATCTGGGTCATACCGTGATCCTCAACAAGCTGAAGACCTTCCAGGATCTGGGCCATGAAGTGATCCTGCTGATCGGTGACTTCACCGCCATGGTGGGTGACCCCTCCGGCAAGAACGCCACCCGTCCGCCGCTCTCCGAAGAGGCCATCAAGCACAACGCCCTCACCTATGCCGAGCAGGCGTTCAAGATCCTCGACCCGGCCAAGACCCGCATCGAGTACAACTCGACCTGGCTGAGCGAGCTGGGCGCGACCGGCATGATCAAGCTGGCGGCCAAGCAGACCGTGGCCCGCATGATGGAGCGCGATGACTTCAAGAAGCGCTACAGCAACGGCCAGTCCATCGCCATTCACGAATTCCTCTATCCGCTGCTGCAAGGCTATGACTCGGTCGCGCTGAAGGCGGACGTCGAGCTCGGCGGTACCGATCAGAAGTTCAACCTGCTGATGGGCCGCGAGCTGCAAAAAGATGCCGGCATGGCGACCCAGTGCGTGCTGATGATGCCGCTGCTGGTAGGCCTGGACGGTGTCAAGAAGATGTCCAAGTCCGCTGCCAACTACATCGGCGTGCACGACGCTCCGGGCGAGATGTTCGGCAAGATCATGTCCATCACCGACGATCTGATGTGGAACTACTACGAGCTGCTCTCCTTCCGTCCGCTGGCTGAAATTGAAGAGTTCAAGGCAGGCATCGCCGCCGGCACCCTCAACCCGCGTGACGTGAAGATCTGGCTGGCCAAAGAGATCATCGCCCGTTATCACGACGAAGCGGCAGCCGAAGCGGCCCACGAAGACTTCACCCAGCGCTTCTCCAAGAACGCCATTCCGGACGAAATGCCGGAAGTCGAGCTGGCACTGGAAGGCGAAGGGCTGGCCATCGCCAACCTGCTGAAAGATGCCGATCTGGTGGCCACTACCTCCGAAGCGCTGCGGATGATCAAGCAGGGCGCGGTGAAGGTTGATGGCGAGAAGCTGGAGGATGGCAAGGTTCTCATCGGTGCCGGTACCGCCGTCTACCAGGTCGGCAAGCGCAAGTTTGCCCGGGTGACCGTCAAGTAAGTCGCCTGTCCCTGGCGCTGCCATAAGAAAGGCCTCCCTTGCGGAGGCCTTTTTGTTGGCTCATTGCTGCGAAGAGGGATCAGCCCTCTGTTCTCAGGAAGTTGCGATAGAGCATGTAGAGGTGGGCCGAGCTCCAGCTGAAGTTGCTGGCCCCCTGCATGGCGCCGGTCTCCGGGTTGTAGTTCTCGCGGATGGGGCCGCTGCCCGCCAGCCCCTCGGCGTTGGCAAACAGCTTGTTGACGAGCTGTTGGGCATCGCTGCGATAGCCGTAGTTCTCCAGCCCCTTCACCCCGAAGTAGAACTGATCCAGCCAGACCCGGCCGCGCCAGTAGATGTCGGGGTCGTAGGCCGGGTTGGTCAGCGCCGCCGTGCCGAGCGGCACCCTGGTGTTGAACTCCTGGGCATTGAGCATCACCTCGCGTACCCGCGCCGCCTTCTCCTGGTCCGCCACCTCGGCCCAAAGCGGGCTCCACCCTTCCGGGCCGCGGCCGCGGGTGGTCAACAGCTTGCCGACGCAGCCGTTGGCGTCCGGCAGATCCCCCTGGGCTATCTGGCGGTCGTAATAGAAGCCGGAGGCCTCATCGAACAGGCAGCTGTTGATATAGCCGGCCAGCTGGGTCGCCCCTTCGCGATAGCGGCTCGCCTCGTCCGGCTTGCCGAGCAGCTCGGCCATGTCGGCCAGGATGCGCTTCTCCTTGGCGAGGAAGGCGTTGAGCTCCACCGACTCCTGATCGATGGAGAAGCCGATGAGGTTGCCGTCGTCCTGATGGTTTTCGAAGAAGAAGACGTTCCAGTCCTGGCGCGCCCTGGCCATGTCGCCGCCATAGGTCTTGTCGGCATAGCGCTTGAGCTGATCCGGCTCGATAAAGCCGAAGCGGGCGGCGTTGTCCATGCCGGACTCCCAGCCGGCCCCGTGCTGGGCGCCGATATCCATGTCGGCGTAGCCGCCAACGCTCAATACCTGCTGATAGAGCGCCATGCCGGCGCAGCCATACCAGCCATCTCCCTCATCGGTGCAGCTCGACAGATCCAGCCCGGCCGGTACCCCCGTCGGGTACTGCACCTTGAAGGTGATGTTGCCGAACTCGTCGTTGTGCTCGACGTGGCGGGTGGCGCCATATTCGATGATGCCGTTGCGGTTGTTGTCCCGCGCCCGATACCACCAGTCGTGATAGGCCTGGATCTTCGGATACATCTCGGCGATGAAGGCCTTGTCCTGGGTGGCGCTGTAGATCTCCCAGATGGCCCAGGCGGAGAGGGGCGGCTTGGTGTCGCGCTCGTTCCAGTTGCCGCCGTCGCCACCGCGATCGGCGAGCTTGTTGTAGAAGACGGCGTCGATCACCATGCCGGCATCCTGCGGCCGGACCGGGTCATCGGCCTGGATCTGGTAGTCATACATGGCGCGCACGTTGTTCTTGGCTACTTCCGGGTTGAAATGGGCCATGGCGTAGGCGTGCTTCCAGCTGTCCCAGGCCCAGACCCCGTCGAACCAGCGGGCGGTGTTGGAGGGGGTCACCCCGTCGTGCAGGATGGCGCCGGCTGGGGAACGCCAGTTGCCGTTGAGGGTCTCCATCGCCTTGACCGCGATGCGTCGCTCCGATTCCGGGATCCCCTGATTGGAGAGGCCGCGCGCCAGGTAATCCTCCCAGCGGCGGATGGAGTCGTCGAAATGGCTGGCGGGGTCGGCCAGCAGCGCCTGGCGGCTCTGCTCGAAGCGACTCGCTTCAGCACTGCTGTGGACATAGCTCTGCAGGGTGTAGATATCCTGCTGGCCCTTGGCGGCCAGGGTGAGGCTGGCCTCGCTCACGTAGCCGAGCCCCTGCTCATCGAGGGTGGTGCGGCTGGGCAGGGTGCGATCGATGCGGTAGCTGGCGCTGCCGCTTTGCATGATGTTCCAGGTGCTGCGCAGTTTGCCGAACTGGAATGCCACGCCGCGCTCGGTCTGGCTGATGGAGCGGGTCCAGGCGGGGTACTGCTCGGCGACCGTCTTGTTGGCATCCCACTGGTTGAGCAGCTCCCCCTGCCAGTTGAGCTTGAGGGTGAGGGGGGCGTCAGTGTGGTTGATGAGGCGGGTGCGAACCAGCGCAGTGCGGGCATCGCCATAGCGCAGCTCCAGCTCCAGGGTGAAGGGTTCGAACTCGAAGCGCTGCACCAGCGCCCCTGGGATGGCGTACAGCGCCTGCTTGCTGGCGCTGGTGAGCGGGAAGGCGCGGCCGCTCTCGTCGCTCAGGGTCAGCTTGTCCAATTCGCTTGCGAAGAACAGGCTGTACTCCTCGGCGATGACCATGGGGCCGGTAAAGCCGCCCCATTCGCTGTCGCTGGCGGGCAGCAGGAAGCCGTGCCAGGCGCCGAGATCGAGCAGCGGGTTGTATTTGAGGTTGGAGTAGCTGTCAAAGTCACGGAACTGGAGCGGGGTACCGCTGCGGTCGATCACGTTCTGATACTGGTTCGCCAGGGTGGCGCTGGGGGCGGCCGGGCTGCTGGAGTCATTGCCGTTGCAGGCAGTGAGGCCGAACAGGGCGACGCTCAGGGTGACGGATAGTAAACTTTTACGAAACATCTCTCGCTCCAATGACAGTTTTTGTAGGTTAAGGAAGGTGTTTTTTAGTGCTTGTTTTAGTGAAAGCGTTTGTGAGAGCCATTATAGGGCGATTTTGAGGGGATTATTGGCGCTGCGTCACAGTGCCGGAGGGGCTGGTGTGAGCCGGATCACCCGGTTACACGAGGTTACATAGCTTGATGTTTTAGTAACTATTTACTTATCTGGCGGCAGCCAGCGAGAGAGAGGAGGGGCAGGTGCGCAGGTATTGATAGGGGGTCAGGCCGAACTCCTGCTTGAAGCGGGCGGAGAAGCGGCTGGGGGAGTCGTAGCCACAGGCGAGGGCCGTCTCCAGCGGTGCCAGCCCCTGCTGCAACAGGGTGAGGGCGTGGCTCATGCGCACCTGGGTCAGCAGCTGGCGAAAGCTGCGCCCCTCGGCGGCCAGCTTGCGCGCCATGGAGGCGCGGCTCATGGCGAAGTGCGGTGCCACCCCCTCCAGGGTGTGGTCGGCGCCCGGCTCCACCCCGAGGTAGCGGGCCAGCCGCTCGCCGAGGGTCATGGTGTGGGCGGGAAACAGCAGGTCGAGCCCGCCGGCGGCCTGCAGCTCGGCATAGAAGCCCTGCAGCAGCTGGGCCTGGGTGGCCTCATTGAGCCGCCGATCCGCCATGGAGCAGACCAGCTCGAAACAGAAGGCCAGCGCCGGGCTGACCGCCAGGCGCGGCTCCCTGAGCGGGCCGGTCTGGGCGGCGCTGAGCCATTCGACGGGGGGCGGGGTCAGCAGGGTCAGCGCGCGGGAGCGAAACTTGCCCTGCTCCGGCTGGTTGACGAAGGTGAGCTGGTGGCCGGCCGGGATCAGCAGCCAGCTCGCCTGATCGAACGCCAGGCGCTTCTCCTGCCACCACAACTGCTTGTGACCCTGTTCCACCCAGATGATGGTGGGGGCGTAGATGAGCACCCGGTGCAGCGGCTGCTGGCGGATCCCGAGATAGTGGTGCAATTGCAGCAGCGGCGTGCTCATCCGGCGGATTCCTAGGGGGTGACGAAGGTGGCGGTCAGGGTGGCCTTGCCAAGGGCCATGCTGTTGAGCATGTAGCCTACCATGGCGGGCGGAGTGTCTGCCTTCACCTCCAGGGTCTGGGGCAGGGCCCAGGCGGTGAACTGGTAGCGGTGCATGCCGTGGCCGGCGGGCGGGCAGGGGCCGCCGTAACCCTGGCTGCCGAAGTCTGTTTTCAGCTCCAGCCCCTGCTTGAGCTTGCCCGAGGCGTTGCTCGGCAGCTCGCTCTGACTGGCCGGCAGGTTCACCACCAGCCAGTGCCACCAGCCGCTGCCGGTGGGGGCATCTGGATCATAGGCGGTGATGGCGACGCTCTTGGTGCCGGCGGGCAGGTCTTGCCAGCTCAGCTGGGGCGAGCGGTTGTCGCCGCTGCAGCCAAAGCCGTTGAAGCTGAAGGCCTTGTCCATCAGCTGGCCTTCGTGGATGTCGCTGCTCTTCAGGGTCATGGCACTGGCGGGCAGGGCCGCCACGCACAGCAGGGAGAGCAGGGTGGTACGCTTGGCAATTTTCATGGTGAGGCTCCTCGGTGGATGATGGGATCAGTCTAGCGAAGAGGGGGAGAAGGCGAGTAACCCAACCGCTCAAAGTGACCTGCTTACTGCCATGATATGAGTCGTTGTGTTGATTTCTGGTGAGCGCTGCGAAAGAGTGGTGGCACGTCCTGGCATAAAAAAACCGGCATCATGGATGCCGGTTTTTTACTGTGCTGACAGCTGATCGCGCGGCTTAGCGCAGGATCATCTCGTCACGGCCCGGGCCGACGGAGACCATCGGCACCGGTACGCCCAGCAGCTCTTCGATGCGCAGTACGTACTGCTGAGCCGCCTTGGGCAGCTCGGCGAAGGTGCGGCAGCCGGTGATGTCTTCGCTCCAGCTTTCCATCACTTCGTAAACCGGCTTCAGACCGGCAGTTTGCGGCCAGATCGGGTTCTCGGTGTGGGCACCTTCGTAGGCGACGCAGATCTTCAGATCCGGCAGACCGGTCAGGCAGTCCAGCTTGGTCAGCGCCACTTCGTTGGCAGCCTGCAGCTCGACACCGTTCTTGGTGGCAACGGCGTCGAAGTAGCCGACGTCACGGGGACGACCGGTGGTGGCGCCGAACTCGTTGGCGATCTTGCGGAACTCGTCCTGGTTCTCCATGGCGGTCAGCAGGGTGCCGGTACCGACGGAGGTGCTGAACGCCTTGGCGACGGCGATGACGCGCTCCGGACGCAGACCCGGCAGGCCGCCACCGATGCCGGCATAGGCGCCGGAAACGTGGGAGGAGGTCACCCAGGGGTATTCGCCGTAGATCAGGTCACGACCGGCACCCAGCTGGGCTTCGAACAGCAGGGTCTTGCCTTCGGCCTGCAGCGCTTTGAGCGGCATGCTGACGTTGCAGACGGAGTCGATCCAGGGTGCGGACACTTCCAGCAGCCAGTCGGCCATCTCCTGGGCGGTCTGGTTGAATTCGAAGGTCGGATAGAGGGCCTTGAGCTGCGGCAGTTTCCAGTCGAGGAAGAATTGAATGCGCTCGACCAGCACTTCCGGCTGTTTCAGCCAGCCCACCAGGATCGCTTTCTTCATGACGCGATCGCCATAGGCGGGAGCGATGCCCTGACGGGTGGAACCGTAGGCGCCGTCGCCCAGGCGCTGCTCTTCCAGGGTATCTTCCATGGCGTGCAGCGGCAGGCAGAGGGTGGCGCGATCAGAGATGGCCAGCTTGGGAGTGACGCCGGAGGCTTTCACTTCGTCCAGCTCGACGGTCAGTTTCTCGGGGCTGATCACCATGCCAGGGCCGAGCACGACCAGGCAATCCGGGTTGAACACACCGCTCGGAACCTGGTGCAGCTTGAAGGTGCCAAGGTCGTTGACGACGGTATGGCCGGCGTTGTTGCCGCCCTGGAAGCGAATGCTGGCGCCTGCTTGGCCTGCCAGATAATCCACGATGCGGCCTTTGCCTTCATCACCCCAGTTGGCACCTACGACTACGATAGACGACATGACTCTTTCTCCTAAGACGTTAGGCGATCATCCTAGGAGGCTCAGGAGGATTAGAAAAATTAATTATCTTTATAATTCCGATAAGAGAGTCATATAATTGCGGTGAATTTATCGGCAAACAGCCCCGCTGCCGTGCCGGCATCCCCGTCAGGGGCCCGTGCGGCCGTGGCGGCACAAGAGGATCCCCATGCTGGATATTCACTGGCTGCACACCTTCGTCACCCTGGCCCGGCTGCAGCACTTCGGCCAGACCGCCACCGAACTGCACATGACCCAGCCCAATGTGAGCCTGCACCTCAAGAATCTGGAGCAGGCCACCCGGGTCAAACTCATCGAGCGCAGCCCGTTTCGGCTGACCCAGGCTGGCGAGCGGCTGCTGCAAAGCGCCGAGCGCGCCATCGCCGAGCTGCAGCTCTGCCAGTCCGATCTCAACGCCCTCAACCAGCTGAGTCAGGGGACGCTGGCCATCGCCGCCAGCGACATCATCTCGCGCCTGCTGCTCATTCAGCCGTTCCAGCGCTTCAAGCAGGAGTTCCCCGGCATCGACCTCACCCTGTTCAATACCACTTCGGATCAGGCGGCGGAGCTAGTCAAGGCGGGCAAGGCGGATCTGGGTTTCGTGATGGCGCAAAAGCGCAGCGAGCCGCTGTTCTACACCGAGTTGCAGCAGGTGACCTGGTGCGCGCTGGGCCACGGTCTCGCCCGCTGGCAGGCGCGGGCGCAGGCGGGGGAGAGCGATCCCCTCGACGAGCCGACCCTGATCCTGCTGGGGCACGACACCCGTACCCGGGCGCTTATCGACCCCTCTTTGCCGCTGCTCGGTCTGCCCAGCTGTCGCATCATGGAAGTGGGCAGCGTGGACGCCCAGCTTGACTGGGCCGAGGCGGGCTTCGGGGTGGCCATAGTGCCGGACTTTTCCATTCACCCGCGGCTCAAGCTGACCGCCCCGGTGACCCGGCTCACCGATTTCCCCGGCACCAGCTTAGGGTATGTGGTGCGCCAGAACCAGGTGCTGTCGCGCGCCATCAAGCAGCTGCTGCACTGGGTGGAGCAGGAGATCCAGCGCCCGGCGCCGTTGCCGGACGCCGGGGCTTGAGCCTACCCAATATCGAAACAAAAAGAGGCCACCCTTGGGTGGCCTCTGTCGTTGTGGTTGTTTGGCGGTCTTACTGGGCAGGCGTGCCCTCTGCGGTCGGTGAGGCGCCGCTTGGTGCGGCCGGTGCCGGTGCTGTCGATGCCGGTTCGGCGGGGGCCGGTGAGGCAGGTTGTGCCCCGCTCACCACGGCAGAGGGGCTTGGCGCAGCCGTGCCGGTCAGCTTGCCGCCCTGCTCCACGGCGGCCCCTTCGAGCACGCTACTCGCACCCGGCTCGGTGGTTGTGGCTGCCGAGGGGGTCGGCAGCAGGGCACCAGGCGTCTGCCCGGAGGAGGTGGCGGGCGTGCCTTCCGGGGAGGGGGCGCCCGTCGCGCCGGCAGCTTGCTTCGCGTCCTCACCGGCGGGGTGCGCCACTTCGGTGGGCTGCGCCGCTGAAGTCGCCTGGGCCTCCGAGGTGGCCGGAGCCGGGCTCAGGTTCTCGGGCAGCAGGGTGGGCGGGGCATCCGCCATGCCGGCGTGGCGCGGCACTTCCGCCTCACCCAGCATCCCCTCCAGGGTGAGCTGGGTCAGTGCCGGGTGGAGGCGGGTGAACTGCTTGAGCCGGCCGCTCAGCACGTCGCGCACGGTGCGCACCTCGCTATCCGGCAGGCTGGCCAGTGCCACCAGCTCGGCGGTGACGGCGAAGGTGTTGATCCCGCTGGTCTGGCCCGGATAGAGGTTGGCGCCGATGCGGCCGCGCTGATAGTAGGGGTGCTGCTTGAGCAGCCTGTCTATCTGTTCCCCCTCGATGGGGATGAGGCGCGCCTTGCAGCGGCCGGTGAGATCGCCGATGGCCTGGTTGGGGTGGCCCGCCACCACGAAGGCGGCGTCCAGGGTACCGTCACAGAGCCCCTCCAGCCGGTTGTTGGCCGCGGCGGGGATGAGGGGGGCAAAGCTCTTGGCCTGCCAGCCCATGGCGTCGAGCAGCGCCTGGCTGGTGACCCGTTCCCCGGAGCCCGGGTTGCCAAGATCGACCCGCTTGCCTTCGATGTCGGCCAGGGTGTTGATGTTGCTGGTGGCGCTGGCAAGCAGGGTCAGCGACTCCTGATGGAGGCGGTATAGGCTGCGCAGCTGATCGGCGGGGGGTTGACCCTGAAAGGGGCCCGTGCCGTGAGCGGCGTGATGCAGCACGTCCGACTGCACCAGCGCCAGCTGGATGTTGCCCTGCGCCAGCGCTTTCAGGTTGGCGAGGGAACCCGAGGTACTCTGCACCGAGCAGTGCAGGCCGTGGCTGCCGCTCTCTTCATTGAGCAGCCGGCAGATGGCGCCGCCGGTCGGGTAGTAGACGCCGTTCAGCGGCCCCGTACCGATGGTGAGATAGGTGGCGGCCTGCAGGGGCAGGGCCAGGGTCGCTGCCAGCCAGGGCAGGGCTCGGCGAAGCCGGATGGGCAGAAGGTGCAAGACGCGTTGGAACATAGTGAACCGGATCATTGGCTGATAAAAAGGATGGGTCAGCCCCATCCCGGTTGGCATCGGGCCGTTGCCCGCAAGAGGGCGGCCGGTGCCGTGTTGGGTGGCCCCTGGCGCCCCGGGATGGCCGGGGTGGGGCGTCGCCAAAATATACCCTATTGCGTGCGGATACGGATCGGGTCGGACAGATTATATTGCGGGGTCGGCCGGCGCCGCCCCGCAGGGGCTCAGCGGCGAGCCAGGATGGCCTTCTCCATGCGGGCCAGTGCCTCGACGAGGCGGGCCCGGGTGCAGCCGAAGTTGAGCCGCACGAACTGGCCATCGCCAAACTGGGCACCGGGGGAGAGTCCCACCCCGGCCTGCTCGAAGAAGGCGATGGGATCGTCCAGCCCCAACGCGCTCACGTCGATCCAGGCGAGGTAGGTGGCCTGATGGCGCGCCAGCTTGATGCCGGGCCAGCGGGCGACCGCCTGCTCGATCAGCGCCAGGTTGGCGGCCAGGTAGTCGAGCTGTTCGCTGAGCCACTGTTCGCCCCCTTCATAGGCCGCCTCGGCGGCCACGAAGCCCAGCAGGTTGACGTCGGCACTGATGCCGCGCATCGCCTGCTGCAGCTTGAGGCGCAGACGGGCATTGGGCACCACTGCGAAGGCGCAGCAGAGCCCGGCGATGTTGAAGGTCTTGCTCGGGGCCATCATCACCGCCGAACGCTCGGCCGCCGCCGGGCTGATGGCGCCGTAGGGGATGTGGCGGGCGTCCTTGTCCAGCAACAGGTCGCAGTGAATTTCATCGGAGCAGATCACCAGGTTGTGGCGCTCGGCGATGGCGTCGATGGCCAGCAGCTCCTCGCGGGTGAAGACGGTGCCGCCCGGGTTTTGCGGGTTGCACAGCAGCAGCAGATCCGCCGCCGGCGCCTGGCGTTCCAGCTCCTCGATATCCAGCACCCAGCGGCCGGCCTCTTCCACCATGGGCACGGTGAGCAGCGGCCGGTCGTTGAAGCCCGGCGCCTGCAGGAAGGGGTAGTAGACCGGCTTGGGGGTGATGATGCCACGGCCGTGCTGGCTCCAGGCCTTGCAGGCCAGGTTGAGACCGGGTACCACCCCGGGCAGGAAGACGAGCCACTCGGGCTGGATGGTCCAGCTATAGCGGCTGGCCAGCCGCGTGATGATGAGTTCGATCAGCCGGGGAGAGGGGCGGGAGTAGCCGAAGATGCCGTGGGCGACCCGTGCCGTGAGGGCCTCGACGACGGCAGGGGGGGAGACGAAGTCGGTGTCGGCGACCCACATGGGCAGCACGTCCTGTCCCTTGTACTTGTCCCATTTCAGGCTCATGGTGCCGCTGCGATCTATTTCCCGGTCAAAATCAAACATGTGAAATCCTTATGCTGGCCAGTGGGCTTTCACTGTACGGGGTCGGGGACGGGGTCGCAAGCCTTGAGGTGGCTCTTGATAATGACATAAAATAAGCGGCGCCATTTCATGCACTTGCCGAATTTTGGCCAGTTTTCTTCCCTCCAATCAGTGGTAATTCTATGCGCTTGTTGACTGCTGCCCGCAACAGGACGGATCCCGTCTCTCTCTCTTTTCTGGCCGTGACCTTCATGACCGGGGTGGCGGTGGCGCTGCAGGTGCCCACCCTGAGCCTGTTCCTGGCCGAGGAGGTGCAGGTGCGCCCCTTCCTAGTGGGGCTCTTCTATACCGTCAACGCGGTGATCGGCATCCTCATCAGCCAATGGCTTGGCCATCGCTCCGACAACAAGGGGGATCGCAAGCGACTGATCCTGCGCTGCTGCTTCGCCGGCGTGGTGCTCTCCCTGCTGTTTGCCTGGAACCGTCAATACTGGCTGCTGGTGAGCCTGGGGGTGCTGCTGGCAAGCCTGGCCGCTACCGCCAGCCCCCAGCTGTTCGCGCTGGCGCGGGAATATGCCGACAGCCGCAACAAGCGGGCCGACATGTTCAGCTCGGTGCTGCGGGCCCAGTTCTCGCTGGCCTGGGTGATAGGACCACCCATCGCCTTCGCGCTGGCCATCGGCTACGGCTTCGAGGTGATGTACCTCGCCTCCGCGCTGGCCTATCTGCTCTGCGCCTTCGTGGTGTGGCGCTGGCTGCCCTCGTTGCCGCTGCCGGTGATGGACAGCGAGGTGGAGCGGGTCAGTAGCTGGCGGGATCCGTCGGTGCGGGCGCTCTTTATCGCCTCCACCCTGATGTGGACCTGCAACAGCATGTACCTCATCAACATGCCGCTCTACATCACCCGCGAGCTGGGGCTGGAGGAGAAGCTGGCCGGGGTGCTGATGGGCACGGCGGCGGCCCTCGAGATCCCCTTCATGTTGCTGGCGGGCCACTACACCCAGCGTTTTGGCAAGCGCCCCATGATGCTGCTGGCGGTGCTGGCCGGGGTGGGCTTCTACGTGGGGCTGGTGACCCTGTCAAGCCAGCATGCCCTCATTGCGCTGCAACTGCTCAACGCCATCTTCATCGGCATCGTCGCCGGCATCGGCATGTCCTACTTCCAGGATCTGATGCCGGGTCGCGCCGGGGTGGCGACCACCCTGTTCGCCAACAGCATCCGCACCGGCTCCATCATGGCGGGGGCGATAGCGGGGACTGTGGCGGAGATCTGGAGCTTTCACGGGGTCTTCATGGTGGCCATGGGACTGGCGCTGTTGGCACTGGCCGCCTGTTGGCGGGTGCCAAATGTCTGAGGTAGGAGCTGGAGCTGGCCTACCTCGATGGGTGAATGAATAGGTGAGTGGCGGGACCGGAGACTAGCGGTCGCTGTCGTCCTGATATTCGTTGCGCAGGCAGCGCAGCAGCAGCTCGGTGGCCGGGCCCAGGGCGTCGGCCGACGGCGTCAGCAGATAGGTATAGAGGTGGCGCTCGTTGCCACCTGCCAGCTCCAGCGCCACCAGCTCGCCGCTCGCCAGCTCTTCCTGCACCAAGTGGCGGGGCAGCCAGGCGTAGCCGAGGCCGAGCCTGAGCATGGCGATCACCTCGTGATAGTGGGTCGCCTTCCAGCCGGTGTCGTCCGCATCGTTCCAGTCCACCGAGCGGTGAATGGGAGGATGCAGGCTGATCTGGTTGTGGCCGGCCAGCGCCTCGGCAGCGATGGCGCCGCCCTGAGTGGCGAGCGGGTGATCGGCCGCGCAGAGCGGCTGCAGACACACCTCGTCCAGCGGCAGGCCGGTGCGATCGTGAGGCAGGTGCTCGGAGAGCATCAGATCCCCCACCTGCAGGGCGTTGAAGTGGCAGTGGATTCGCTCGTGCAGATTGACCCGGCAGCCCCGGCTGCGGGGGTAGAAGTGGGCCAGCGCCCGATAGAGCCGCTCGCGCGGCTGCATCACCGATACATAGAGGTTGATCTGCGGCTCCCACTGCCGCTCCAGGTTGTTGGCCAGGTTCTCCAGTTCTTCCACCTGCTGGCTGAGCTGACGGGCACGCTTGAGGAAGATCTCCCCCGCTGGCGTCAGCACCGCCTTGCGCCCTCTCACCTCCAGCAGGGCCACCCCCAGACTCTGCTGCAGCTTGGCTACCGCATGATTGAGGGAGGACTGGCTCTTGTTCAGCGCCTCGGCGGCCTGGGCGTAGCCGCCACAATCCACCACGGCCTGAAAGATCCGCCATTGCTCAAACGTGCTCTTGGGACGAAACATATCTCAACCTGATAAGGGACTGGATGGAACGGGCCTTGCCATATTCGCAACAGGGTGCCGACGGCACCCTATTGAATTTAACCCCATGCCGCGCAGGGTTGGGGTTATTTTGTTGATTTATTTGGGCTGGGCCACAAAGGTCTGGCCGGTTTTGCCCTTGCTGTCCACTCCCATCAGATAGAGATAGAGCGGCATCAGGTCGGCCGGAGTCTTGAGGGTCTGCGGATCTTCGGCCGGGAAGGCACTGGCCCGCATCTTGGTGCGGGTGCCACCCGGGTTGAGGGTGTTGACCCGCACCGCGGTGTTTTCCAGTTCGTCCGCCAGCACTTCCATCATGCCTTCGATGGCGAACTTGGAGATGGCATAGGTGCCCCAGTAGGCGCGGCCCTTGCGACCCACGCTGGAGGAGGTGTAGACGATGGAGGCATCGCCCTGCTCCTTGGCAGTCTGGCGAATGAGCGGCAGCAGCGCCTGGGTCAGCAGGAATTCGGATTTGACGTTGACCTGCATCACTTCGTCCCACTCCTGCTCCTGGATGTGTTCGAACGGTGACAGGGTGCCGAGCAGGCCGGCGTTGAACAGCACGCCGTCGAGGCGGCCGAACTGCTGGGCGAAGGTCTCGGCCATGCCGCGATAGTGGGCGGCGGTCGCCCCCTTCAGATCCACCGGCACGATGGCGGGCAGCGGGTGGCCGGCCGCCTCGATCTGGTCGTAGACCGCCTCCAGCTTGGCGCTGGTGCGTCCGAGCAGGATCACGGTGGCGCCGTGGGCCGCATAGGTGAGCGCCGCTTCGCGGCCGATGCCGTCACCGGCACCCGTGACCAGAATGACCTTGTCCTTGAGCAGATCCTGGGGGGCCTGATAATCGAACATGACAACTCCTGTTAACAATTCGTGGCTGATGCGCCCGGCAATAGAGGGGCAAGTGTACTGATCCCGCACGGCGTTTGACCAGTATGAGATGGCAAAAATGTGAATAAATCAGAGGGGTTGTGATTGTCGATTGGCATTTCTGACGGGTTGACGCAGAGTTTTTGCGCGCACCGGGCAAACTCCCTAGAATGTGAAAAAATCGTCCCCCCGGGGGCACACCAGTGGAGCATCAAGTGGCATTTTTGACCGAATACGGCCTGTTCCTGGCCAAGACCATTACCCTACTGCTCGCCATCGGCGCCGTCATCCTGATGGTGGTAAGCAGCCGTCAGCCCAAATCCCGCAAGGGGGAGCTGGTGGTGACCGATCTCTCCAGCGAGCTGGAGCAGGGGCGTCACCAGTTGCAGGCTGCATTGGCCGGCAAGGCGGAGCGCAAGCAGCTGGAGAAGGCGCGCAAGGCCGAGCACAAGGCCCGGGCCAAGAGCGAAGATGCCCGCAGCCGGCTGTTCGTCATCGATTTTCACGGCAGCATGGATGCCAAGGAGGTAGCCTCCCTGCGCGAAGAGGTGAGCGCCGTGATAGGCGTAGCCCAGCCGGGGGACGAAGTGCTGCTGCGGCTCGAATCCGGCGGCGGCGTGGTGCACGGTTACGGTCTGGCGGCCTCCCAGCTGCAGCGGCTGCGGGATCGTGACATCAAGCTGACCGTGGCCATCGACAAGGTGGCGGCAAGCGGCGGCTACATGATGGCCTGCGTGGCCGATCAGATCCTGGCGGCACCGTTCGCCATCGTCGGCTCCATCGGGGTGATCGCCCAGCTGCCGAACTTCAACAAGCTGCTGAAAAAGCACGACATCGAGTTCGAGATGCACACCGCCGGCCAGTACAAGCGCACCATCACCATGTTCGGCGAGAACGACGACCTGGGGCGCGAGAAGTTTCGCGAGGAGCTGGGCGCCATCCACGAGCGCTTCAAGGCATTCGTGGCCGAGCACAGACCCAACCTCGACATCGACAAGGTCACCACAGGCGAGCACTGGCTGGCGAGCCAGGCCAAGCAGCTCGGGTTGGTGGACAGCCTCTGCACCAGCGATGACTATCTGCTGGCCCAGGCCAGCCAGCACAAGGTGGTCGGCATTCGCTACAGCAAGCCAAAGAGTCTGACCCAGAAGCTCGGTCAGCAGGCCGCCGTGGCGCTGGAGTCCAGTCTTGGTCGCCTGTGGCAGCAGAGCCCCTGGCGCTGAGTCAGGGCAACGTAAAATCAAATAAAAAAAGCCGGGCACTTGCCCGGCTTTTTTGATGGCGTCGGCGCTGCAGGCCGATGGCGCGTCTCAGCGCTGGAACGGGTAGACGGAGCCGAGTTTGAGGATCTGGGTCAGCTCGTCCAGCGCGGTGCGGGACTCCATGACCAGCGCCGGATCCCGCAGGTCGTCCAGTGCCAGGCTGTCGCGGTAGTGGCGATCGACCCAGCCATCGAGGCGGGCAAACTGGCTGTCGGTGATGAGACAGGCCGGGTTGACGGCGGCCAGCTCGGTGTCGTTCATCGCCACCCGCAGCCGCAGGCAGGCGGGGCCGCCGCCGTTGCGCATGCTCTGTTTCACGTCCATGTAGTGCACCCCCTTGATCGGGGTCCCCAGGGTCACCAGCTTGGCCAGATAGGCCGATACCGCCGGGTTGTCGCGACATTCGGTGGGGGCGATGATCGCCATCTCGCCGGAAGGCAGGGTGAGGATCTGGGTGTTGAACAGATAGGACTTCACCGCATCCTGCACCGACACCTCGGCAGTGGGCACCTCGATAAAGTGCAGCTCGCTGTCACCGAACTTGGTGCGCACCTCGGCCAGCGCCGAGGCGGTGTTGAGGAACGCCTGCTGGTGGAAGAACAGCACGTTCTGGTTGCCCACCGCGATCACGTCGTTGTGGAAGACCCCCTGATCGATCACGTCCGGGTTCTGCTGGATGAAGACGGCGCTCTCGTCCCCCAGGCCGTGCAGGCGAGCGATGGCCTGGCTCGCTTCCAGAGTCTGGCGGGCCGGGTAGCGTTTGGGGGCGGGTTGGGAGACGTCGAAGGCGCTGCGGCCATAGACGAACAGCTCGACCCCGGACTCGCCATAGGCGCGGCACAGCCGGGTGTGGTTGGCGGCCCCCTCGTCGCCGAAGTGGTCGTTCTCCGGCAGGTGCTGATGGTGATAGAAGTGGCGGTCGTTGTTGAACACGGCGCGCAGGATGCGGCCGGTTACCTCGGGTTCGAGGGAGCGGTGAAACTTGTTGGTCAGGTTGGCGGGGGTGAAGTGGATGCGGCCATCCTGGGTATCGGCACTCGGGGAGACGGTGGCAGCGTTGGCGGTCCACATGCTGGAGGCCGAATAGCAGGCGGCCAGCACGGCGGGAGCCTGTTTGGCGGCCTGGGCCAGCACGCTGGCATCGTTGCCGGTGAAGCCGAGGCGGCGCAGGGTGGCGAGATCCGGCCGCTCCTGCGGGGCCAGTACCCCCTGCACCATGCCGAGGTCGGTCAAGGCCTTCATCTTGCGCAGACCCTGCTTGGCGGCCTCCTTCGGATTGGACGCTTCCTTGGCATTGTTCTGGGAGGCGACGTTGCCATAGGACAAGCCGGCATAGTTGTGGGTCGGGCCGACCAGGCCGTCGAAGTTGACCTCGAAGTGCTTCATTGAGTACATCCTTTCGATTTTTATATGGGTAGCGGTTCCTTCCGCGCACAATGCTGCGGGATGCAGCCATTATAAGGAGATTTTGTCTTTTGTAACAAGCTGATAACGAAACTGGTTTGTTATGTTACAAGAGCGGTTGGTTATGTCGTTTCCAATATAAAAAGAGGGTGGATATAGCATAAAAATAAAAAAGCGGTTGCTTCCCGCGGCTCGGCTTCGCATTAATAAATAAAGAAGCAAGGTGGTTCGGGCTGCTGGGCAAATTTGCTCACAAGATTGCTTTTTCCCGTCAAATCTCTTATACAGCCCCACAAAACCGCACACCAACCCCGTCGGGTGCAATGAGGATAATAGTTACAGCATGGGCAAATCACTGGTCATAGTGGAGTCTCCGGCCAAGGCCAAGACCATCAACAAATATTTGGGCAAGGACTACGTGGTGAAATCCAGCGTTGGTCACGTGCGCGATCTGCCGACCAGCGGCAGCGCCAGCAACGAGCCCAAAAAACCTGTCATTCGCGGCATCAAGCTGAGCGAATCAGAAAAGGCTGCCAAGGAGCGCAATGCCCTGTTCTCACGGATGGGGATCAATCCGACCGCAGGCTGGCAGGCCAACTACCAGATTTTGCCCGGCAAGGAAAAAGTGGTCAGCGAGTTGCAGAGTCTGGCCGAGAAGGCCGACACCATCTATCTCGCAACCGACTTGGATAGAGAGGGGGAAGCGATCGCCTGGCACTTGCGCGAGATCATCGGCGGCGACGACAGCCGCTACAAGCGCGTGGTGTTCAACGAGATCACCAAGACCGCCATCCAGGAGGCGTTCGCCCAGCCGTCCGAGCTGAACATTCACCGCGTCAATGCCCAGCAGGCCCGTCGTTTCCTCGACCGGGTGGTGGGTTACATGGTCTCCCCGCTGCTCTGGAAGAAGCTGGCCCGCGGCCTCTCCGCCGGCCGGGTACAGTCTGTCGCGGTGCGCCTCATCGTCGACAAAGAGCGTGAAATCAAGGCGTTCGTGCCGGTGGAGTTCTGGGATCTCAACGCCGACCTGCTGACCGGTGATAACGCCGATCTGCGGATGGAAGTGGTCAGCCGCAATGGCGCCGACTTCAAGCCGGTGACCCAGGCCGAGACCTTCGCCGTCGTGGCCGCCCTGGAAGGGGTCGACTACAAGGTGGTGAACCGCGAAGACAAGCCGACCGGCTCCAAACCGTCTGCCCCCTTCATCACCTCCACCCTGCAGCAGGCGGCCTCCACCCGGCTGAGCTTCGGGGTCAAGAAGACCATGATGATGGCCCAGCGCCTCTATGAAGCGGGTTACATCACCTATATGCGTACCGACTCCACCAACCTCAGCAAAGAGGCGGTCGAGGCGGTGCGGGAATACATCGGCGAGCAGTATGGCGCCGCTTACCTGCCGAGCGATCCGAACCTGTACGGCGCCAAGGCCAATGCCCAGGAGGCCCACGAGGCGATCCGCCCCTCCAGCGTGCTGGTGACGGCCGAGATGCTGGAAGGGATGGAGCCGGACGCCATGCGGCTCTATGACCTCATCTGGCGTCAGTTTGTCGCCTGTCAGATGACCCCGGCCCAGTACGACTCCTCCACCCTGACCGTCAAGGCGGGCGAGTTCGAGCTCAAGGCGCGCGGTCGCACCCTGCGCTTCGCCGGTTGGACCAAGGCGCTGCCGCCCATGGGCCGCAAGGGCGAAGACAGCCAGCTGCCGGCGGTGACCGTCGGCGAGGTGCTGAAACTGGTCAAGCTGGATCCGCGCCAGCACTTCACCAAGCCGCCCGCGCGCTTCACCGAAGCGGCGCTGGTGCGCGAGCTGGAGAAGCGCGGCATCGGCCGCCCGTCCACCTACGCCTCCATCATCTCCACCATCGTCGACCGTGGTTATGTGCGGGTCGAGAGCCGCCGTTTCTTCGCCGAGAAGATGGGGGAGATCGTCACCGACCGGCTGGTGGAGAACTTCGTCGAGCTGATGAACTACGAGTTCACCGCCAAGATGGAAGACAAGCTCGATGGCATCGCCGAGGGGAGCCTGGAGTGGAAGAAGGTGCTGGACGCCTTCTACGCCGAGTTCACCCAGGAGCTGGAAAAAGCGGATCTGCCGGTGGAAGAGGGGGGCATGCGTGCCAACCAGATGGTGCTGACCGACATCGACTGCCCGGATTGCGGCCGCAAGATGGGCATTCGCACCGCCACCACCGGGGTCTTCCTCGGCTGTTCCGGCTACGCATTGCCACCCAAAGAGCGCTGCAAGAAGACCATCAACCTGGTCTCCGCCGACGAGTTCGTCTCCGCCACCGACGGTGACGAGGCGGAAACCGAGGCCCTGCGTGCCAAGCACCGCTGCGGCGTGTGCGGCACCGCCATGGATGCCTACATCATCGACGACAGCCGCAAGCTGCACGTCTGCGGCCGCAACCCGGATTGCGACGGCTACGAAATTGAAAAAGGCCAGTTCAAGCTCAAGGGCTACGAAGGGCCGAGCATCGAGTGTGACCGCTGTGGATCCGAGATGCAGCTCAAGAACGGCCGCTTCGGCAAGTACATGGGTTGCACCAACGACACCTGCAAGAACACCCGCAAGATCTTGAAAAACGGTGATATCGCGCCGCCGAAGGAAGATCCGGTACCGCTGCCGGAGCTGAAATGCACCCAGTCCGACGCCCACTTCGTGCTGCGTGACGGGGCCGCCGGTCTGTTCCTGGCTGCCAGCAACTTCCCCAAATCCCGCGAGACTCGTGCGCCGCTGGTGGAAGAGCTCAAGCGCTTCAAGGAGCGCCTGTCGCCCAAGCACCAGTACCTGGCTGATGCCCCGGCGTCAGATCCTGACGGTAACGCCTCCATCGTGCGCTTCAGTCGCAAGACCAAGGAGCAGTACGTGATGACCGAGGTCAACGGCAAGGCGACCGGCTGGACGGCGCACTACGACAACGGCAAGTGGCAGGAGAGCCTGGCCAAGTCGAAGAAGGCGTGATTGCGCGCAGTTCACACTCTGATGAAAGAGGCCCCTCGCAGGGGCCTTTTTGTTTTCAGATGGCGGTATACTGAAACCGCTGCAAGGATGGCAGCGCTGGACACGGAGGTTGTGATGGAGATTAACGAGATCCGGCCGGGAATGACCTGTCTGACCCGGGAAGGAACCGCCTATGTGCTGGAAGTGGACAAGCAGAGTCTGCTGGTGCTGCTGCAACGGGAGTACGAAACCATCCCGGTGCAGGTGCGCAGTGACGAGATCCTGGCCCCCATCACCCGGTGAGGTGGGTCGCCATCGTCAGAAGGGTAGAAGAAACAGCAGCTCGGCGAGGTCGGGCTGCCACTGCCACTCCTTCATCCTGACCCGCCCGCCAATCACGGGCACCCCCTCTTCCTGCAGCAATCCCGCCTGTTTGTCAAAGCCTGTCGACCCCTTGGGCAGCGATATGGTGCCCGCTGCGCCCAGCACCCTGTGCCATGGCAACACCTTGTCGGTCTCCCTCAGCACCTTGCCCACCAGCCTGGCCCGGCCGGGCAGCCCCGCCAGATCCGCCACCTGGCCATAGCTCACCACGCGGCCGGCCGGGATCAGGGCGAGGATTGCCTCGATGCGGGCAACCTTGTTCAGCGGGGTGGGGGTCGATTCCGTTCTCATGAAGTTGACTCGTCAAAAACAACAGAAGCGCCATTGTGGCGCTTCTGTCGGGTGACTGGCAAATGTGTCAGCCGAAGGTCTGGCTGAGCCCCTTGAGCTGCCTGGCCCGCTCCAGCAGCTCCTGACTGGAGTCGTCGACCTCCTGCATCTTCTGGCTGTTGGCGTGGGAGTACTCGGAGATCTGGTGGATGCTGCGGCTGATATCCTCCACCACCGTCTGCTGCTGCTCGGCGGCGGCGGCGATCTGGGTGGAGAACTCGGTCACCAGCTCGATCTCCTGCAGCACGGTATGCAGGCTGCTGGAGCCCTGACGGGTCATCTCGGCGCACTCGCGGGTCTGCTGCAGGTTCTCCTGCATCATCCCCTTCCAGCGGCCCAGGGTGTGCTGGATCTGCTGGATGCTGCCCTGGATCTGCTCGGTCGCCTTGTGGGTGCGGGTCGACAGGGTGCGCACCTCGTCGGCCACCACCGCAAAGCCGCGCCCCTGTTCACCAGCTCGGGCCGCCTCGATGGCGGCGTTCAGCGCCAGCAGGTTGGTCTGGTCGGCGATGCCCTGGATCTCTCCCATCACGCTGCCGATCCGCTCCGACTCGCTGGCGAGCTCCACCGCCGAGTTGAAGGCGAGCTCCGCCTGTCTGGCGAGCTGCTCGATGCGCTGCTCGGTCTGGGCCAACTGCTTGTCCGTGTGTTGGCAGCGGCTGCGGGCCTCGCTCACCTGACCGTTGGAGTCCTGGATGTTGCGGGCAATCTCGTGGGCCGTGCTGGCCATCTGGGTCATGGCGGCGGCCATCTGCTGGGTCTGGGCATCCTGCTCGTTGATGTCGAGGCAGGCCTGATGGGAGGCCTGTTTCAGGTTGCTGGCCAGGGCCTGCAGCGGGTTGGTCGCATCGTTGACCCGGCCCAGCACGGTGCGGATGCGGGCCTGCAGCATCTTGATGTGAAAATCGGCGATGGCGCCGGGGCCGTCACCTGAGTAGACCAGCCGGGTCAGGCTGTCATATTCGCGGCCCAGCTGCTGCAGATAGAGCGGCAGGGCGAAGAGCTCGTGCCAGTAGGCGCCGCCGATGAGCAGCAGGGGCAGCAGCATCAGCAGGGCTGTCGTCGGACCCTGGCTGCTGGCGGCCCAGCCCACCAGGCCGAGCAGCAGCAGGGCGATGGCCGGTGCGCGCACCCGGGCAAGAGAGGGGAGGCGGCTGCCGGTACCGCGCTCGGCCTTGAGCAGGGCCTGGTAGGCCTGGCCGGCGATGCGCTTGAGCTGGGGATCCGGCTTGCAGCGCACCGACTGGTAGCCGCTGATCCGGTTGCCCTCGTAGATGGGGGTCACATAGGCGTCGACCCAGTAGTAGCGGCCATCCTTGCAGCGGTTCTTCACCATGCCACGCCAGGGCTTGCCCTCCTTGAGGCGGGCCCAGAGATCGGCGAAGGCCGCCTTGGGCATGTCTGGGTGGCGCACCAGGTTGTGGTTGTGGCCGACCAGCTCGTCGACCGAGTAGCCGGCGATGCGGCAGAAGGCGGGGTTGGCGTAGGTGATCACCCCGCGCAGATCCGTGGTGGAGACCAGTTGTTCGTCGGCAGGAAACTCCACTTCGCTGTCCAGGGTATGGACGTCTCTGCGGGCCATAGGAATACGCTCCGATGTTCTTGTTGATAACTTTGTCGTTGTTATTGTGGCAGATCTGGAGATGGCCGCAGGCTCGCGCCAGCAGGCGGCAGACCGGCTTCATAGGGGGCTGAATTTTGCCAACAATGGCGGATGAATGGTAGGGGCAAGTTGATGTTTTGTTGGTTAATCGTAAAAAAAGGCGGCCATCAGGCCGCCAAGGAAAAAAGATAACACTACCTCTGCGGTACCCGGTAACGCACCTGGAGCTGGTCGAGGATCTGCAGCTGGCCCGGCAGACGGGCGGCGAAGTGCTCCCACCCCTTGCGGGCGGAGGCACTCCAGGCCACCTCGGCGGTCGCCAGCATGCGCGGGAACAACATATAGTCGAGACGATCGCGAGAGGTGATCAGTTCCGACCATAAGGGGCTCAGCACCCCCAGGATGTTATCGTTGGCATGGAAATCGGCTGGGGCCGGGTCGCACGCGTAGACCTGCGCCAGATTGAGGGTGCCCGCCCAGTAGAGGCCGGGTTCATGGATGTCCTGACTCCAGGCAAGGTCCAGATAGAGGTGCTGGGCCGGTGCCATCACCACCGGATAACCCGCAGTGGCCGCCTCGAGCCCGGCCTGGAAGCTGGTCCAGGCGAAGATGGTGGCGTCCCGGCTCACCTTGTCGCCGTGCAAAATCTCCTCCCAGCCCAGCATCCGCTTGCCCTTGCCGGCCAGGTAGTGCTGGCAGTGGCGCAGCAGGTGGCCCTGCAGCTCGCGGCAATCCTGATAGCCCTGCTGCTTCATCAGTTGCTGGCAGGCGGGGCTGTCGGTCCAGACCCCGCTGGGCACCTCGTCTCCCCCCATGTGCACCAGTGGCCCCGGGAACAGCTCGCACACCTCGTCCATCACGGCTTCCAGGAATTGATAGGTGCCGGGCAGGGCCGGGTTGAGCACGTTGTCGTCAAAATATTGCACCGACAGGTAGCGGGAGCGGTCGGCCTCCTCCACCAGCAGCTCGGGCAGCGCCTTGATGGCGGCGTGGCAGTGACCCGGGATGTCAATTTCCGGAATGATGGTGATGCCAAGTCCGGCAGCATAGGCCACCAGTTCGCGCACCTCGCTCTGGGTGTAGTAGCCGCCATAGGGCTCGGGGCCGCCGCTCAGCTGGGGCCCGACGGCCAGGCCGTGGCCGCGCCAGGCGGCCAGTTCGGTCAGCTGGGGGAAGGCCTTGATCTCGAGGC
Source organism: Aeromonas sp. R5-3 (assembly GCF_040908225.1). Lineage (NCBI taxonomy): Bacteria > Pseudomonadati > Pseudomonadota > Gammaproteobacteria > Aeromonadales > Aeromonadaceae > Aeromonas > Aeromonas sp. R5-3. The sequence goes on from NZ_JBFODH010000029.1 coordinate 435,568, forward strand.
GCCACCCCTCGTCATCGGTCAGGTGCCAGTGGAAGCGATTGAACTTGTAGAGGCTCATCAGCTTGAGCAGGCGCTTGAGGGTGGCGAGGGAGTGAAAGTGGCGGGCACAGTCGAGAAAGATGCCGCGAAAGCCAAAGCGCGGCGCGTCGCTGAGCTCGATGCAGGGCAGGCTCTCGCCGTGCTGCAGATACCACTGGGCCAGGCTGACGAGGCCATGGCGCCAACCTGCCTCGCCGCCGGCGGCAATCACTATCTCCTCCGGGGTGATGGTGAGCCGGTAGGCCTCCGGGCCCAGGCCGCTTTCAACCAGCCGGATCTCGGCGTCGTGATCCTGCGCCAGCGCGAGCCCGGTCAGCTCGTTGAAGTGGGCCAGCAGCGGGCCGAGCAGGGGGCTCGGGCCGCTGACGTGGGCGCGCTCCGCCAGCCGGAAGTTGCCCTCCAGCAGCAACAAGCGATCTGGCTGTGGCACTATGCCGGCGAGGGGCTCCACCTCGGGCAGATCTGGCGCCGCAGTGGCGGATTGTGGCAGGCCCAGCTCCTCGCCGGTCAGCTCCACCGGCATCAGCTGGGGGCCGCTGCTGGCCCGGGGCAGGCTCAGGAAGAAGCCGCGCGGCATGTCGGAGAGGCGCTTGATGGGGGTGCTACGACAGCAGAAGCGCAGCTCGCTGGCCCCCGTTTGCGGGAGCAAGACCTTGTAGCTGCCGCTCTGGCGCTCCAGCTCCCCGCCCTCTACCGAGCCGGGGTCGATGTGACGTGCCAGGCAGAAGTGGAGCTTCCAGGGGGCATCTGGCAGCTGGCTCAGGCTGAAACGAAACCAGACGTCGTCACCATCGCGTCGGTCGACCTGGGTGTGGATCAGGGGTGCGGACATGAAAACTCCTTCGGTTGCACGAGCAGGGGGCCGGCCGCCCTGGTGAAGGCAGCTGGCGATGGTTGAGGGGAGGGCGTGCCGGTGCTGGCCCGGTACGCCCGGTTCAGGAGTGCAGGCATGGCAGCGCCTCCGTCTTGGCAAACAGGATGGCCCCTTCCAGCGCGTCGGCAGCGGGGCTGACCAGCGGCAGGTGCGCCAGACGGGGGGCTAGGCGCATGCCGATGCCGCCGAGCAGGGCAATCCGGTCGGCGCCCAGCTGGCGCATCCCCTCCAGCAGGGTGGCCAGCTGCTGGCAGGTCTCCTCCAGCAACTGGCAGGCGAGCTCGTCGCCGTCGCTGGCGGCATCGAACACCCAGGGGGCGAAGCGGCCGTAGTCGGCGGGGATGGCGCGGGCGGCCCAGCGCACCACCTCGGCCTGATCCCGCTTGAAGTGATCGAGCAAGCGGATGGCCAGGGTGCTGGGGGGCAGGATGCCGTCGTGGCAGAGCAGGGATTGCTGGATGGCGCGCAGCCCCAGCCAGGCGCCACTGCCCAGATCCGAGATGGGAAAGCCGCGGCCGGAGCAGGTGTGCAGCTGGCCGTGGCGATAGATGAGCCCGGCCGAGCCGGTGCCGGCGATCAGAATGGCCCCCTCCTCGCCGCCAAAGGCGCCCAGACAGGCACCGAAGGCGTCGGAGGTGAGCCGCACGCTCGCAAAGGGGAAGGGCATGGTCAGCATGGCGTGATAGCAGTCGGCCAGCTCGGCGGAGGCGAGCGCCAGCCCGACCCCCATCCGTTGCTGGGCATCCTCCGTCAGTCCGGCCTCGAGACGGGCCTGCTCGATGGCGGCCAGCACGTTGCCATGGGCGATCTCGATGCCGAGCTCCAAGTTGGAGCCGGCGGCGCGTCCCTCGCCGAGCAGCTTGCCGGCCCGATCCCGAATGCGGGCGCGGGTGTGGGTGCCGCCGCCATCCACCCCGACCCAGTACTCAATCATGACGGCCTCCCTGCGCGCTCTGCCAGGTGATGGCCAGGGCGAACCTGGCTGGCTGTATGGAGGATCCACGGCTCTCCCCGGTGCCAGTGATGTTCGGGCCGTTCTCAATCATGGTGACCTCTCTGCGCGCTTTGCCAAGTGATGGCCAGGGCAAACCAGGCGGCGTGCGGGATCCACTGCTCCCCCCAGCGCCAGTTCTGATCCAGCCGATCCTTGTACGCCTCTGGAATGAATGCGATCTCCGCCTGGTCATCGAAGCCGGCGGTGATGCCGTTGCAGATCCCCCCGAGCGCATTGGGATAGCCGGCGGTGTAGGCGGGATTGTTGCTGCCATGACCCGCCAGCATGCAGGCGTTGAAGGGGTTTTGCCCCAGGATCCAGTCGAGCTGGTGTTGGCCGAAGGTGCGCAGCAAGTGGCTCTGGTGCGGCAGCTGGGCCGCGGCGGCAAACGCCATGGCCGCCAGCGACGCCAGCCGTGCGTTCTCCCCCTGCCACCAGTAGCCCGACTCGTTGTGATGGGGCATAAAGAAGCTGACGCGGGGCGCTTCGCCAACCCCTTTCACATACTGGCGGGCGAGGGCAAACGGGTTGCCGGGCCTGGCGCAAAGCGCCAGCTCGGCGGCCAGCGCCTGCTCGATGACGCGCTGGGCTGCCCCCTGGCGCGCCGGATCCGGCTCGATGGCGAGATACTCCAGCAGGGCCAGCACCGGCAGGCCCGCCTCGGCGGCGTGGTAGTAGGGGCGCGCGCCATCGTCGTTGGCTGACCAGTAGTGGCCGAGCTCAGGGTGAGGGCGCTGGCGGGCACAGAGCTTGCCGGCCCGCACTCTGGCCTCTGTCAGCCACTCGGGGCCCAGGGTGCGGGTCAGCTCGACCGCCGCCAGCAGGGCGCAGTAGTCGTCGATGATGTTCTCGACCCCGTCATCCAGATAGGCAAGGTTGTGCTCACGCAGGTGCAGGTAGCCATGGCGGGCCGCCTCGGCGTAACGGCTGGCATCAAAGTCGCCGCTGACGCTCTCGCGGGCGGCGCGGGCGAGCGCCGCGATGGCCATGCCGCCCCCTTGTCGAAAACCTGCCTGCCAGTGGGCGGACTTGAGCCCCTGCTGGGTGGCGTAGGCGCACAGCTCGCGCTGCTCGGGATCCTTGCTCCACTTGTCGAACAGGGTCATGTAGAAGAAGCCCGACTCATCCTGCATCCGGCAGAGAAAATCCGCGCCGTGCAGCGCCTCGTCGTTGAGCCGCTTGCAGAGGTTCACCCCGTCGATGTCGCGGCGCGGGGCCAAGAGCTCGCGGCATTTGAGCAGGGCCCAGACCACCATGGGGGTCTGCTGGGGGTTGAGGTAGTTGGCGTAGGAGAGGTGGCTCAGGTATTTGCTCATGTCGCCGCTGGCATCGAACCAGCCGCCGTGCACGTCCCGGCGCCGGTCGGTGCCAAACAGACGGGCGCTGCGGTCGGCCCGATCGAAGGCGCCGCTGGCGCGCTGTCCCTTGAAATAGTGGATGACGTCGGAGAGGCAGCGGCTGGCCAGCAGATCGGGGCCGATGGCAAAGCGGGTAGAGCGGACAATGCCTTGGGCGGTGATCGCCTCCAGCCGATAGTGGCCTGGCTCTTGGAATGCCGAGAAGTCGGCGCGCCAGTAAGCACGGCCCTGCCAGCCGGGGACGCTGCCGGCCGGTTGCAGCGGAGTTTCAAACAGGATCTGGCCATCACCCTGGCGTTGCAGCCTGACATAGCCGCCGAGATCATGGGCGGGGGTGGCTTGCAGCAGGGCGATCTTTTCCCCGTCGCACGGGTAACCCACCTGATTGATCAAGAGTTCCATCGAGGTATTACTCCTGTGGTTCACCGACATACGGTGAGGCACATCACGGGGCTGTGGCCGCCCCGTATCGAGGCATGGCCGGACACTGCTGTCCGGCCGGTTCAAGGCTCACCCTCACTCGTAGAGGTAGCAGCGCACGAAGTGGTTGTCGGCAAGCTTGCTGACGGGGGGCAGGGTCTCCTTGCAGCGCGGCATCGCCTGATTGCAGCGCCCGGCGAAGGGGCAACCGCAGGATTCCGGTGTCCAGAGCGGGATCTCCCCCTTGCGGCCGCCTTCCAGTTCGGCGTGGATGCTCTTCTCGGGGTCGGGCACCGCCGAGATGAGCAGCTGGGTGTAGGGGTGCTGGGGGTGATGCAGGATCTCGTCCACCTCGCCCCACTCCACCATGTGCCCGACGTACATCACCGCCAGATCCTCGGCCACGTAGCGGGCGGTGGCGATATCGTGGGTGATGTAGAGCATGGAGACCCCGAGCTCATCCTTCATCTGCTCCATCAGGTTGAGGATGCCGATGCGAATGGAGACGTCGAGCATGGAGGTGGGCTCGTCCGCCAGCACCACTTCGGCCTCCACCGCCAGGTTGCGGGCGATGTTGACCCGCTGGCGCTGGCCGCCGGAGAGCTGGTGCGGGTACTTGGCCGCGGTGGCCTTGGCAGGGGTCAGCCCCACCTTCTCCAGCAGGCCATAGACCATGTCGGGCAGGTCACGCTTGTCGATCACCTTGCTGTGCAGCAGCAGGGGGCGGGCGATGTGGTGGTAGATGGTGTGGGTCGGGTTCAGCGAACCGAACGGATCTTGCCACACCATCTGCACGCTCTGACGGTAGTCGAGCAGGGCGGTGCCCTTGTTGAACTCCTCCAGATCGCGGCCGCGATAGAGGATGCGGCCGCCGGAGAGCTTGTACATCTTGGCGATGATCTTGGCGATGGTGCTCTTGCCGGAGCCGGACTCCCCCACCACCGCCAGGGCACGGCCCCGGTGCAGGTTGAAGGTGATGTCCGAGAGGGCCCGCATCTTGCCGCTCTTGATGGCGTTGGAGTTGACGGGGAAGTCCTTGTAGAGGTGCTGGACTTCGATGATGGGGGCGTCGGTTTGGGCGATTTGCATGACAGACATCCTTAACAGCCAGCGGCCTTGTCCAGATAGATCAGGGGATCTTGTTGCTCATCCTGCGCCTCATAGAGGTGGCAGGCGGTTTGTTGGCCGGGGCGGATCTCGGCGAGCTTGGTGTACTGCTGGCGGCAGCGCTCGTGCACCCTGGCGCAGCGGGCCTGAAAGCGGCAGCCCACCGGCACCTCCAGCAGGTTGAGCGGGGTGCCCGGGATCCCTTCCAGCACCGTCTTGGGCCCGTGCAGGGGCGGGAAGGAGTTGCCGAGCCCCTTGGTATAGGGGTGCAGCGGCGCGGTCAGGATCGCCTTGGCCGGCGCCACCTCCACCAGTTCACCGGCATACATGATGCCGATGCGATCGCAGAACTCGACCATCAAGGAGAGGTCGTGGGTGATGAACAGGATGGAGAAGTTGAACTTCTCTTTGAGCGCATAAACCTTCTGCAGGATCTCCCGCTGCACCACCACGTCGAGTGCCGTGGTCGGTTCGTCCATGATGAGCAGCTCGGGGTTGAGCGCCATGGCGATGGCGATCACCAGCCGCTGGCGCATGCCGCCGGAGAACTGGTGCGGGTAGTCCTTGAGCCGGCTCGGGTGGATGTCGACGATGGCGAGCAGCTCCTGGGCGCGCTTGATTGCCTCATAGCGGGTGAGCCCCGGGTTGTGGGCCAGCAGCACGTCGCAGAACTGCTCCTCCATGCGCAGCACCGGGTTGAGCGCATTCATGGCGGACTGGAACACCACCGACACCTGCTGCCAGCGGTAGGATCGCAGCCGCTCGTCACCGTAGTGGAGGATGTTCTCCCCCTTGAACAGGATCTCGCCGCCGCTGATGTAGGCGGGCGGCTTGTGCAGCCGCGCCACCGAGAAGGCGACGGTGGACTTGCCGCAGCCCGACTCGCCGGCCAGGCCGAACACTTCACCGGGGGCGATGTCGAAGCTGACCGAGTTGACGGCGCGCACGTCGCCGTTCTCGGTGATGTAGTCGACGCAGAGGTTGCGTACCGACAGCAGGGGTTGTTGCGATCTCATGCTGTCTTCTCCTGTACGGCCGGTACCTGCGTGGTGACGGGGGCGGCGAGTTTCTTCCAGCGATTGAGCCCCTTGTGGGAGCGCAGCTGCGGGTTGGCGATTTCGTCGATGGCAAAGTTGAGCAGGGCCAGGCCGGCACCGAGCGTTGCGATGGCGAAGCAGGGGGCCAGGATCTCCCACCAGGCGCCGACCAGAATGGCGCTCGAGGTCTGGGCGTTGTAGAGCATGATGCCCCAGCTCACGACTGTGGGGTCGCCAAGGCCCAGGAACTCCAGGGTCGCCTCGGTGACGATGGCGTAGATGATGGAGCCGATGAAGCTCACCCCGATGATGGAGATGAGGTTCGGCAATATCTCCACCAGGATGATGCGCCAGGCCGGCTCCCCCAGCACCTCGGCGGCGATGACGAACTCTTTCTCGCGCAGGGCCAGGGTCTGGGCGCGGATGACCCGCGCACCATAGGCCCAGGAGGTAAAGCCTATGATGAGGGCGATCACCGCCGGTGACGCCTCCCCGATGAAGCTGGCCAGCACCAGCAATAGAGGGAGGTTGGGGATCACCAGCACCACGTTCATCAGGAAGGTGAGGCACTCGTCCACCAGGCCACCGAAGTAGCCGGCGGTGATGCCGATGGCGACGGCGAGGGCGCACACCAGCAGGCCCGCGCTGAAGCCCACCATCAGGGAGATGCGGGCGCCGTTGGTGAACTGGGCCCAGATGTCGTGGCCCATGCGGGTGGTGCCCATCACGAACTCGGTGCTGGGGGGCTGATGGGGGCGGGCCACCCGTTTGGTCGGTTCGTTGCTGGCCAGAATGGGGGCGAACAGGGCCATCAGCACGAAGCTGACCACGATGAAGAGGCCGCAGGCGGCCTTCTTGTTGCCCAGCAGGATTTTCAGAATAGTCGGCATGCGCATCTTATTTGCCTCCGGTACGCAGACGGGGATCCAGGAAGACGTAGAGCACGTCGGCCAGGAAGTTGAAGCTGAGCATGGTGATGGTCATGATGAGCAGCTGCCCCTGAATGAGCGGGTAGTCGCGGGCCAGAATGCCCTGATAGAGGGTCAGGCCCAGGCCGGGATAGTTGAAGATCACCTCGGTGATGAGGGATCCGCCGATGACGAAACCGAGCGCCATGGAGAGGGCGGTGACACTCGGCAGGATGGCGTTGCGGGCGCCGTAGTTGAAGATCACCCGGTTGCTGGAGAGCCCCTTGGCCTTGGCCATGGTGATGTAGTCCTCGCCCAGCAGGTTGATCATGTTGTTGCGCATGGTGATGAGAAAGCCCCCCACCTGCACCATGGCCAGGGTGCCCACCGGCATGATGGCGTGGGTCAGGATGCTCTTGATGTGCTCCCAGCCCCAGTCGGGGGTGATCTCCGGGCTGTAGGCGTAGCCGATGGGCAGCCACTCCAGGCTCACCCCGAACAGGAAGAGCGCCAGCAGCGAGATGACCACAGGCGGAATGGCCTGCATCACCAGGGTGAGCGGGGAGAGGATGCTGTCGAGGCGACCGCCCCGGTGCCAGGCGGCGAAGATGCCGACGATGGAACCGATGGAGAAGCTCAGAATGGTGGAAGTGCCCACCAGGAACAGGGTCCAGCCGATGGCGCGGCCGAGCACGTCGGCGACCGGTTGGGGGTAGTAGCGCACCGAGGTGCCGAGATCCCAGGTGAAGACGCTCTTCACATAGGTGAGAAACTGGGTGCCGATGGGGCCGTCCACGAAACCGAAGGTGGCCTTGAGGGCCTCCAGCGCGGCGGGTTCCATCATGGCGCCGGCCCGGGCAAACATGACGGAGACGGGGTCCCCCGGCATGGCTCTGGGCAGCAGGAAGTTGATGGTGGCGGCCACCAGAAAGGCGACCAGATAGAAGGAAAAGCGTCTCAGTATGAATCCCATGATGATACCTTTTACTGCTGGTCCGCCCCGCGCCGGGCATAGTTACCCCAACCCCGGCAGAGCCGGGAGATAAGGGGGATGGGCGGGGAAGAGGGCCCCCCGCAGGGGGCCGGGATTGATTAGCTGTTCGGCTTGAGTGACAACACGTGCAGCAGACGCTCCGGGGTGTCCGGGTGAACCTGCGGCTTGGCGACCGGGTTGTCGGCACTGAACCAGCCGTGGAAACGCTTGGTGCTGTATTCGTACCAGGTCGGGTTGTTGAATACCGGGATGATGGTCTGGTTGGCACCGACCCTATCCTGGATCTCGAACATGATCTCCTTCTGCTTGGCGGCATCGGCGGTCTGGGTAAAGTCGTCGATCAGCTTGTCCAGCGCCGGATCCTTGTAGCGGGGCGCCGCAAAGCGGTTACCGCGCTCACCCATGTTGCGGGAGTGGAAGGCGGTCTCGAAGTACTTGTGCGGGTTGGCACCGGCAAAGTAGCCCTGCAGGGCGACGTCGAAGTCACCGGTGATCAGGTTTTCTGTCCAGACGGTGGCTTCCGGGGTGGCGGTCTTGGCGTTCAGGCCCAGAGCCTGCAACCCTTCCACGCCGATCTGGGCGGTGTTGACCCAATCGGTCCAGCCGTTCGGTACCAGCACCTTGAACTCGATCTTCTGGCAGGTGGGGGTGTCGAGGAATTTGTCGCCGTCACAATCCTTGTAGCCGGCCTGTTTCAGCAGGGCCTTGGCCCCTTCCAGATCGAACTTGTTGTACTTGCCGTACTTCTTGTCCACTTCCGGGTTGTTCCAGGAGTCGAACGCCTTGCCCAGACCTGACGGGTACTCGTTGACGGTCGGGTAGCCGTAGCCCGCGATGTCCACCATGGACTGGCGATCCATGGCCATGGAGAAGGCGCGGCGGAAGTTGACGTCGTTGAAGGCTTCGTGGTTGCCCGGTTTCTTGGCCTGGAAGTTGACGTTGAACGCCACCGTGCCGGAGGCCGGGAACCAGTATTTGTTGTTCTTCGGATCGTTGCCGACGTAGAGGCGCTCGATGTCCGGCACGAAGGAGCCGAACCAGTCCACGTCACCCTTCATCACCGCGGCCAATACCTGGTCGTTGGTGGCCATCTGCGGCATGCGCAGGCAGTCGATGGCGAGGTTGGCGTTGTCCCAGTAGTGCGGGTTGCGGCACTGGGTGTAGAGCTGGGCGGAGAAGTTGTCCACTTCGGTGAAGGGACCGGTGCCGACCGGCTTGTCGTTGGTGAAGGCGACCGGGTCTTTCACCGATTTCCACTGATGCTCCGGCACGATGGGCACCAGCACCAGGTCGTTCACCACGTTGGTGTTGACGTCGGTCAGGTCGAACTTGATCTTGTTGGGAGCCAGCTTCTCGACGCTCTTGATCTGGGTCCAGATTGAGCGCTCGTCCAGCGCCTTGTTGGCCTTGACCAGGTTGAAGGAGAAGAGGACGTCATCGGCGGTAAAGGGCTGACCGTCCGACCACTTCACTCCGTCACGCAGATCGAAGGTGACGGACTTGAGGTCCTTGCTGAACTCGAAGTGGGTGGCCAGACGATAGACGGGCTTGCCGCCCTGCATATCGTTGAAGATCACCAGGGGTTCATAGATGAAGTGACGGGTGGTGTGCAGCAGGCCCGCCTGCAGGAAGGGGTTGAAGTTCTTGACCCACGCGGTTTCCTGTTGTGCGACCAGGGTCAGCACCGTCTTGTTGTCGGCCGCCATGGCGTTGCCGGCAGCGCCGGCAAGCATCATGGTGCCCAGCATTACAGCAGTAGAGATTTTGGATACTTTGGCAAGCATATTATTTCCTTTCTTATTTATATTCCTTGTTTGGATTTGAGCACCGACTTCGCATGCTGGGGAGGTCGGCCCTCAATGTTGGTCAGGTTTTTCACCCTTGTAGTTGTGTCATCCAACGTCCCTAGCAAAGCAGAGTTAACAGGAAAACAACAACTGTTCAGATCGTCGATATCGTAAAAATCGGCGCCATCACGTCAATTTCGTCAAAATGGCTTTTAACTCGATTTAAATCATGGAGTTATGTTAATTGCTCTGACGTAATAAGTCCCCGTCAATCTGCCCCTCATGACAATTGTGTGAATTGGATCGGCTCTCGCTTTGACGTGGTGAACGGGCTTAATTTTGCACAAAAAAAAACCGCCCCGCCAAGTGTGAGCCAGGGCTCAGATTGGAGATGGGGGCGGGGAGGGGATGCGCTAGCTCTTGCGGGTGGCGAGCTGGCGCAGGGTCTGGGCGCTGTGGTGCAGCTGCTGGCGCTGGGCCTCGTTGAGCGGGCCGTGGCTGAGCACGTATTCGGCAGTGGCGACTACCGTCTTCCAGCGCGGCGCCTTGGGCAGGGTATCCAGGCTCAGGTACTTGTCGAGGGTGCGGGTCTGCGGGCTGGAGCGGTCCATGTAGACCCGCCACAGCTTGCTCTTCTCGGCCAGCACTATCTTGCCCTTGCCGGTGCTCTGCTGCCAGGCATCCAGGGTAAGCCGCATGGTGTCCACCAGGGCGCGGCGCAATGGCTCGTCATCCTGCTGGCGGATGAGGTCGTCGGCGAGCGAGCGGAACTCCCCGCCCAGCCGGCTCAGCTCGCCCAGCAGCTGGCCATCCTCGATGATGGCCTGGCGCGACAGGCTCTTGAGGGCATTCTCCAGCGCCATCACCCGGTTTTCGTCGGGCCGCGACTCGGTACTGAGGGCCAGCGCATAGGCGGCCTGCCCCCCCAGACTGATGGGCAGGGCGCGGGCGTTGAGCTCGTCCCGCTGGCCCGCCACCAGAAACGCCAGCGACTGCTCCTGGCCGGCCTGCAGCCCGGGCCACTGGCTGGCCAGCGGGCTGGCCAGCCAGTCGTCCAGCGGCTGTCCCTCCATGGCTTCCGGCTCCTGGCCCAGCAGGCGGGCCAGCACCCGGGAGGCGAACAGCACCGTGCCCTGACCATCGATGAACACCATGGGGTCGGCCCCTTCGCCGAGCAGGGCCAGCAGCCGCTGCTGATCCTGATGCAACTGCTCCTGCAGCACCAGCCGGTGCTCTATCTCCTGCTTGAGCAAGCGGTTCTCCACCAGAGAGGCGCGCCCGGCGCTCGCCTCCAGCAGGGCCCTGACCCGGGCGAACAGCTCCTCCTTGCAGAAGGGTTTCACCAGATAGTCGTTGGCGCCGGCGTTGAAACCCTCCTCGATATCCTTGGGCTGGTTGAGGGCGGTGAGCAGCAGCACCGGCAGCTTCTCCTTGGGATGCTGTTCCCGCAGCCGGCGACAGACGTCGAAGCCGGAGAGGGTGGGCATCATCACGTCCAGCAGGATGAGGTCGACCGGCTCCTGGGCCAGCTTGGCCAGCGCGTCATGGCCGTCGCTGCTGGGCAGGATGCGATAACCGCAGGGCTGAAGCAGGTGGCGCAGTATGTGCAAATTGATGGGCTCGTCGTCCACCACCAGGATGAGGGGCGCATCCTCGGGCGGTGGGGGGAGGTCATCGCTCTCCCACTCCGGCAGGGCGAGCGGCTGCTGGCGCACCAGCTGATGCTCTATCTGGCGGCTGTCTAGGGTCAGACTGCCGGCCTTGCCGCTGGCGAGCGGCAGGGTGAAGGCGAAGGTGGAGCCGACGCTCGGCTCGCTCTCCACGAACAGCTCGCCCCCCATCAGGTGCACCAGCTGGCGGGTGATGGAGAGGCCGAGGCCGGCCCCCTGCTTGCTCACCTCCGGGCTCATCTGAACCAGCGGCTCGAAGATGTGCTCCAGGTGATCCCTGGCGATGCCGATGCCGGTGTCGGTCACCCGGATGTGCAGGAAGTTGCCCTCCACCAGGGCGCTTAGCACCACCTTGCCCTGTGGCGTGTACTTGATGGCGTTGCCCACCAGGTTGTAGAGCACCTGTTCGAGCCGCTGCTCGTCCGCCAGCACAGGCGGCAGCTCGGCCGGGGTTTTGTCCACCAGGGTGAGGGGTTTGGCCTGCACCAGGTGCTGGCAGAGATCCAGCACCAGCCGGATGACCCCCTTGGAGGAGACCGGCTGGGGGTGGATCTCCAGCTGGCCGTAGCGCATCTGGTGGTAGTCGAGCAGATCGTCCACCAGCCGCGCCAGGCCGTCGGCACTCTTGATGATGAGCCCCAGCTGTTTCTGCTGCCCTTCGGTCAAGTCCTGCTGGCTGGCGAGCATCGACTCGGCCATCCCCTTGATGCCGTGGATGGGGGTGCGCAGCTCGTGGGAGGTGTTGGCCAGCAGTTCATCCTTGAGCTTGTCCGCCTGCTGCAGGCTGAGGTTCTGCTTGTGGGTCAGCTTGACCTGCTGCTGCAGCTCCTGGGTCTGGCGCTCGATGAGTTCGATCTTGTCCTTCACCGAGCGCTGCATGTGGCGAAACGCCTGGGCGAGCCGGTCGATGTCGTCATCGGTGCGGGCGATGGCGATGGGGTGATCGAGGGCGCCATCGGCCACCTGCTCGGCGGCGGCGGTGAGAGAGCGCAGCGGCGCCGTGATGGAGTGGGAGAGCCAGCGGGAGAAGAGGATCAGCAGCAGCAATGAGCCGGCCCCCAGCAGGATCACCAGGGTTTCCAGCTGGCGGATGGGGCGATAGGCCTCGCTGGTGGAGATCTCGGCGATGAAGGCCCACTCGGTGTCGAACACCTTCACCTGGGTGTAGGCGGCCAGCACCTCGTCCTCGTGGTAGGAGCGAAACAGCCCGACCCCCTGCTCGCCGGAGAGCGCCTTGACCACCAGCGGCGTCTGCAGTGGCCGGAAGTTGGGGCTGAAGCTGTTCTCCACGCTGAACTCGGGGGCCAGCCAGGCGTTGGCGCGCATCCGCTTGTCCGGGCCGATGAGGATGGTCTCGCCGGTTGCACCAAGCCCCTCCCGCTCCGCCATGATCTGGTTGAGCTTGTCCGGCAGCAGCTCGAAGATCACCACGCCGCGCACATAGTCGTACTGCATCACGGGGGCGGCCATGTAAGCGACCACCTGGCCGGTCAGCTCGTTGCGGCCAAAATCGGTGAACTCGAAGATCTGTTGCGGCTTCTGGCCGCCGTCGAGGCGCCGCTTGATCTTGGCGAAGGTCTGGCCCAGACCACTCGATTGGTAGGGACCGGAGAGCAGGTTGGTGGCGAAGTTGGCGCGCTTGGTGACCGAATAGACCACGTCGCCGTTGAGGTCGATCAGGAAGATGTCGCTGTAGTTGGACTTGCGCACCATGTCGGCGTAGCCGCGGTGAAAGCGCTGATGCACCCGGCCATACATCTCGTCCGCCAGGATCAGGGCACTGATGGAGGGTTCGATGTCGGGGGTGTTGTCAGGCTTTTGCAACTGATCCCAAGAGCCCGGCACATAGCGGGCCTGGGCGCGGGCGCGGGCCTCCTGCGGCGTGGTGCCGAGTTTCTCGAAGGCGCCGGTGAAGCCGTAGAAGCGACCGATACTGTTGCCGGCAAAATCCTGCTGGGAAAAGTTGATGATCTGCTGTTTGAGGTTGCCGAAGTAATCTTCCAGCTGGCTCTTCTTGATGTTGCGAACGGAAACCAGATGGTTGGAGGTCTGGGTGGTGAGATCCTTGCCGTGGCTATAGAGGAAAAACAGGGTGACAACCAGGAAGGGCACCATGGCCAGCATAAAAAATGCCAGCATCAGCTGCGGCCTGAGTCCACGAGGCTTGAAGATCCATTTCATCGGGAGATTTTCAATTGAGAATCCGGTTACTAACCGCCGCAAGTCTCTGATTAAAGGCTAATCATTTCAATGACTTTATCTTGAATTCGCCTGCTGGGTCACAGCCTGGCGCGTTTTTTTTGGGCAAGCCGTCTAAACCCTGAGCAAACAGCACGAGAAAGGGCTAAAAGTGAGAAAAAAGGGTTGTGCCTCTGCTCGGGGTACGTATAATGCGCCTCGTTGTCAGGCAACTGGCACACAAGCAGTAATGCGGGAATAGCTCAGTTGGTAGAGCACGACCTTGCCAAGGTCGGGGTCGCGAGTTCGAGTCTCGTTTCCCGCTCCAATTTTCCATGGCACCAATCATGGATATCACTTTCAAGGCAATGCCTTGTCAGCATGGCGCGTTAGCAAAGCGGTTATGCAGCGGATTGCAAATCCGTTTAGTCCGGTTCGACTCCGGAACGTGCCTCCATCTTCTCCCTGTCTGAATTTTCCGATATCGACCGTTTCGTGCGGCGCTTTGTCGTATCAGTATCCCTGCTGCAGCAACAGCTGTTCGCAACCCTGCTGTTGCCACTCCCGCTCCAGATAGCGGTTTACCTGTGTCAGGTCCTGTCCCCGGGACTGAAACTGCACTTCGGCCGAGTGTTCGGTCACATCCATCATCTTCTGTTTCAACTGACCGCACTGCCACAGGCTGACGGTGGGGGCCCCCTTGTAGGCCAGGGTGATGCTGTCGTCCCGGTTGAGCTGCCAGTCCTGCCATTCTGACCAGATCAGCAGGCCCAGGATCCCTATGATCGCCATTTCTGCGGGTTTCATCGCCTTGACTCCATGTTGACTGCCAACTCATTAAATCTGGTCAAACGCGGCCGCTTTGCCAGCTTTTGTTGCCTGTAAGTTAATGGATGTAACCCAATTTCACTTTGTGGCTTTTCAGGGCGTTTTTTGCGAAAAAATGGGATTCCTGGTGTAGTAATCCTACAAATTGTGGAGTAATCTTTGCTCAGTGGTCTTACCAGTGAGGAGTGCTATCATGTTTCATCCCTATTCCCTTACTCAGATAATTCTTCGTCGCCTCTATGTGCTGCTGGTGGGTATGCTGGCCTTCCCCGTGATGCTGTTTCGCAGCGACCGGGCCCGTTTCTACAGCTATCTGCACCGGATCTGGAGCAAAACCAGCACCAAACCGGTATGGCTCAAGATGAGCGAGCGCGGCGAGCGGATCTTCTACTGAGGTCCCGGCTTGATGACAAAAGAGACAGCTTCGGCTGTCTCTTTTGCATTTATGGCCCCTGGCCGCGCAAATTGCATTCAACAGGGAGAAATGAGGTCTGTATGGCGCCCTTTGCGCCAGACTTTGTCGTGCACGGTGAAGGCGGGTGGCGCCGCGGTACAATCCGGCCCGCGGGATCCCGGGTAGAGTGGCGACTCATTGATCCGAGGAGCTTTTTACATGTCCGATATTTTCAAGGCCGCCTTCATCTTCGTCGCACCGGGGGCGGATCCCGCCAGCCACGCCAGCTGGGTCAAGACGGAGAAAGTCCATGTGAAGACGATCGCCGTGCCCGACTACCAGGGAGGCCGTGAACTGCTCGACGAGCTATATCGGGAGGGGATCCGGGCGGTGGAGCTGTGTGCCGGGTTCGGTCACCTGGGGGTCGCTGCCATGGTGGAGGCGGCTGCAGGGCGTATGGAGATAGGCGTGGTGCGCTTCGATCGCCATCCCTGTCTCGACCATGTCAGCGGTGATACCCTCTTCCTGTCCGCCTCCGAACCGAGCCAGTGAGCAATATCGCAGCCCATCATGATGCAGTGCCGTAAATTTCAGCCCACTCCCGATCTGGCGCCCTGGCTGGCGCAAGGTTGGGAGTGGCGCCTTGGCCACCCCCAGCCGATGCCTGAGATCTTCCCCGGCACCGGGGCCGAGATCCTGTTCAATCTGGGGGATCCCCTCACCATCACGATCCTCTCGTCAGCAGACGCGCCCCGCAGCGTCACCGTGGCCACGGGGGTGGTCGTGTTGCTCTGCCCGCGCCATGCCCGCCTGCGCTTTGCCGCCCATGGCCAGACTCATCTGCTGGGGCTGCGGCTGCGCTCTTCGGCCTGTTTCGATCTGTTTGGCGTGCCGCTCGAGCAGTTGAGCGATCGGGTGCTGCCCCTCGATGAGCTGGGGATTGTCTGCCCCGACCCGCAGTGGTTGATGCAGGAAGGGGCAGGGGCGCTGGGCGCCTGGTTGCGCCGGCAGGTGGCGAGTCGTCCGCCGCGGGATCTTGCGCTGGTGCGGGCGATAGAGCGGCTCTATTACGGCACACCGGCGATTGAGTTGCAGCTGCAACTGGGGATGAGCGCACGCACCTTTCAGCGGCGATTGCGCAGCCATCTCGGGGTAGATGCCCGCTATTTTCTGCGTACCGCCCGCTTTCAAAGGGCGCTGCGCCAGCTGCTGTCGGGCGCCCCGTCGCTCGATGCCCTGCTGGAACAGGGCTATTGCGATCAGCCCCATTTCATCAAGAGCTGCCACTTCTTTACCGGGCGCTCGCCCGGGCAACTGCTCACCCCTGAGCACCAGCGCCTCAATCACTACAGCCCGCAGATAAACCGGCCGGCCGGATCGCTCTGACGGCTCAGCCCGCTCGGCGCTTTCCATTCATCTTGTCTTGCGACTAGCTCGCCTCTCGCCGCAGCGCGCTGGTGAAAATGTGCCAGCAGACCCGCGTCGGGATGGTAGGGGAGGCGAACCTGTGCTCCTCTTCATCGTCATGCCATCGTCTCTGTCGCTGTATTGATGTCAATGGCAAGTGGCTGAGAACATTCTAAAAACTCCTTTTAAAACAGCATTATACTAATTGTGTTTTTTATAGATGTGCCGATTTTGCATTTTTTTTGAAATCATTTCGTCGCAGCGCCGGTTCTATGGAAGGCATCCGGTCGCGAATGATCGGGCACACCACACACAATCAGAAGGAACAGAGAATGAACGTTAAAAAGAGCACTGCCATCGCCTCCGCCATGACCGGTCTGCTGGCCCTCGGCGCCCAGTTCATTGCCGCCCCGGCCATGGCTGCCGACGAGAAGGAGAAGTGCTACGGCGTGGTGAAGGCGAGCAAGAACGACTGTGCGACCAAGACCAACTCCTGCGCCGGCACCGCCAAGATGGATGCCCAGGGCGACGCCTTCGTGGTGGTGCCCAAGGGGCTGTGCGAGAAGCTGGCCGGTGGTTCGCTGCAACCCAAGTAAGGCTGGGTGCCACGGTGTTGTGCACCGTGGCCCTCTTTTGATGGCCAACCGCGAGTCTTTGCGATGAACCCCTTGATTGGTATTGGATTGCGAACCCCCCATTACGACGAGATGCTGCGTACCCTGCCGGCCGTCGGCTGGCTGGAGGTGCACAGCGAGAATTACTTCGAACGGCACAGCCGGGGTTTTCAGGTATTGAGCGAGCTGGCCCGGCACTATCCGGTCAGCCTGCACGGGGTCGGCATGTCCCTGGGGTCGGCCGATGGACTCGACCTTGCTCACCTTGCCAGCCTCTCGGCCCTGGCCGGCGCCATCAAGCCGGTGCGTATCTCGGAGCACCTCAGCTGGGGCAGCATCGAGGGGCGTCACTTCAACGATCTGCTGCCGGTCCCCTATACCCGGGAGGCCCTGCTCACCATGAGCGACAAGATCATGCAGGTGCAGGATGTACTCGGTTGCCAGCTGCTGATCGAGAACCCCTCTTCTTACCTGCAACTGGCGGGAGAGATGCCGGAGTGGGAGTTTCTGGCCGAGCTGCAACGGCGCAGCGAGTGCGGCATCCTGCTCGATCTCAACAACCTCTACGTCAGTGCCTTCAACCACGGCTTTGCGTGCCGTGACTATCTGGCTGCCATCGACATCGCCACCGTGGGTGAAATCCACCTGGCCGGTTTTACTGACAAGTCCCTGCCGCAGGGGCACCTCTATATCGATACCCACAGCGCGCCGGTGAGCGAGCCGGTCTGGGCCCTCTATGCCGAGATCTGCCGCCAGCGCGCCATCCCCACCCTGATCGAGTGGGATCTCGAGATACCGCCGCTCCCCGTGCTGTTGGCTGAGGCCGAGCGTGCGAGCACCCTGCTGGATGCCGCCATGGCCGCCCATCTTGCGTCGGAGGCCGCCCATGTCTGAGCTGGCCCACCGGCAGCAGCAGTTTGCCGAGGGGCTGCTTGGCCAGAGCGAGGCCATTCTGCCCCACGTCCATTCCCGCCTCTTCCCGGCCGATGCCGTGCTGCAGGTCTATCGCAACCACTTCATCCTGAGCCTTGGCGAGGTGCTGGCGGGCAGTTACCCGGCGGTCAAGGCCATGGTGGGGGAGGCGTTTTTCGACGCCGCGGCGCGCGGCTTCGTACTGGCGGAGCCCCTCTGCGAAGGGAGCGTGATGCACTACGGCGCCGGCTTTGGCGACTGGCTTGCAGGGCTGCCCACCACCGCCGAACTGCCCTGGCTGGGGGAGCTTGCCCGTTTCGAGTGGGCACTGGAGCGCACCAGTCTGTTGGCCCCCGAGGCACGCCACTGGCCGGCCGAGCGGGTGGCGGCCCTGCCGCCAGCGGCCTGGCAGACGCTGGTGCTGATCCCGGCCTGTGATCTGCTTCTGTTTGACAGCCTTCGCCCGGTGGATGCCCTCTGGCAGATGGCTCTGCATCAGGGGGAGGCGGTGCACGATCTGGCGGCCCCCGCCTGGCTTGCCCTCAAGAAGCAACCCGATTGCCGGGTATTGCCGCTGCGCCTGAGCGAGGGAGAGTGGCGCCTGCTGGATGGCTGCCGCCAGGGCATCGCACTGTCGACCCTGCTGGCGCAAGATGCGCAGGCTGCAGAGTATCTGACCCGCCTCGTCACCCTGGGCCTGCTGGTCGATGTGACCTCAACGCTGGAGTAAATTCGATGACAAACCACAAGTTCCCCCTGATGCAGCATCGGGGGCCGGCCGCCCCCTGGTGGCTGAGCGGCGCCCTCTTGCTGCTGGCCAGATGCTGGGTGGCGGCGGTCTTCTTGCGCTCCGGCTGGCTCAAGCTGAGCGCCTGGGACAGCACCCTCTACCTGTTCGAGTTCGAGTATCGGGTGCCCCTGCTGCCCTGGCAGTGGGCAGCCTGGCTGGGGACGGCCACCGAGTTGCTGCTGCCGGTGCTGCTGCTGCTTGGGCTCTTCACCCGGCCGGTCGCCGCCCTGTTGTTTGCCTTCAACATCATGGCGGTGCTCTCCTATCCCGCCCTCTGGGCCGGCGGCTTTTACGATCACCAGTTGTGGGGCTGGATGTTGCTGACCCTGGCGGTGTGGGGGGCGGGGCCGCTGGCCCTGGATCAGTGGCGCCTTGTCAGACGGGCATGAAGCCGCCACACTGGCACTCTCATCAGGCACCCTGCGGGGTGCCTGTTCATTTCATCACAAGGAGGAGAGGCGATGATCATCCGGCAGGCAACACAGGCAGACATTCCCGCGCTGGTGACCCTGCGCATGGCGCTGTTTTGCGAGGTGGGGGAGCTGAGCGAGCCGTTGGCCGATCTGCCGCTGTGGCAGGCCACCACCGCCTATTTCAGCACGGCGCAGGCCGAGGAGCGTGCCCGCTCCTGGGTGGCGGAGGTGGATGGCGAGGTGGTGGCGAGCGCAACCCTGGCGCTCTTCGTGCGCCCGCCCTATCCCGGCAATCTGACGGGGAGGGAGGGCTATCTGCTCAACATGTATACCCTGCCTGCCCATCGCCGGCAGGGACTGGCCGGTGCCCTGCTGGACCAGATGGCGGACTATGCGAGGGGGCAGCAGTTGGGCCGGGTCTGGCTCCATGCCAGCGAAGAGGGGCGGCCCCTCTACGAACGGATGGGATTTGTGAGCAACCCCGCCTATCTGGAGTGGCAACCCGGGTGATCCCGCTTGCCGCCCTGCCCGTATCACGCCTGCCAACGGGATACGGGCGCTGCGAACCTCTCCCTTGCTGTGGCAAAATCTCGGCCAAATTCTGATCGAGTCACCATGCTCAACTATGATCAGCCTCAACAGGATCGTGCCGGTTCACCCTGACGCCGAGTCTTGTGCCCGTTCCCACCTTGTCAGGTCATTACAGAGGTATGACACCCATGTTCAACAACAAGCTGAAGGCGCAACTGCAGGCCTGCCAGGCACAGCTCGCCGAGTCACAGGGCTTCGTGGAAGCGGTCAAGGCCGGGATCGCGACCATCATCTTCACCCCGGATGGCGAGATCCTGGAGGCCAACCAGCCATTTTTGAGCCTGATGGGTTACAGCGCCATGGAGCTGCAGGGTCAGCACCACCGAATGTTTTGCAGCCAGGAGCTGGCCCGCTCCGCCGAGTACCAGCAGTTCTGGGCCCAGCTCAAGCAGGGAAGGGTCAAGTCCGGCATCTTCTCGCGCCGCAACAAGCGGGGCGAGGTGGTCTGGCTGGAGGCCAGCTACTTCCCGGTAAAGTCGCAGGGCAGGGTGACCCAGGTGATCAAGATCGCCAGCGACGTCACAGCGGAGCATCAGCAACTGCTTAACCAGGAGGCGGTCTCCAAGGCGCTCGAACGGTCGCTTGCCATGATCGAATTCACCCCGACCGGTGACATCCTCTCGGCCAACGCCAACTTCCTGAGTTGCGTCGGTTACACCCTGAACGAGCTCAAGGGGCGCAATCACCGGATCCTGTGCGATGACGCCTTCTATGAGGAGAACCCCCGCTTCTGGGAAGAGCTGGCTCAGGGGCAATTCAAGTCCGGGCTCTTCCTGCGGCGCAACAGCCATGGCGATGCGATCTGGCTGGAGGCCACCTACAACCCCATTCGCGACGAGAGCGGCAAGGTGAGCCGGGTCATCAAGTTTGCCAGCGACATTACTGATCGTGTCACCAAGAGCCATGCGGTGCGCGATGCCACCCAGGTGGCTCACGCCACAGCGCAGGAGACCCTGCGCTGTGCCGAACAGGGGGCAGAGTTGCTGCGCTCCGTGGTGGAGACCTCGTCGCTCATCAGCGAGCAGGTGGACAAAACCATCCTGCTCATCAACCAGCTCAACGAGCAGTCCAGAAGCATAGAGGCCATCGTCTCCACTATCAGTAGCATCGCCGATCAGACCAATCTGCTGGCCCTCAATGCGGCCATCGAGGCGGCCCGCGCCGGCGATCAGGGGCGCGGTTTCGCAGTGGTAGCCGACGAGGTGCGCCAGTTGGCGGCCCGCACGTCGCTCTCCACCGACGAGATAGCCAAGGTGGTGCAGAAGAACCGCGAGCTGACCGCCAGAGTGACCGACGACATGGCCAGGGTGGCCGGTAGCGCCGAGCTCGGCAAGCAGCAGATCGACAAGGTCAACGAGGTGATGGTGGAGATCCGGCAGGAGGCCAACAACGTCTCGGCTACCGTCTCCAGCCTCTCCATCTAGTCAGCTGGCGGCCCAGTCTTCATGCGGGCCGCCTTGACCACTATTTCAACGACCTGCACACAATGTGAGTAGTCGAAATCCCAATCTGAACCCCTGCTGTATCGCTCCCTGCTTGTGAATTGCCCGTCGGCAGCAGCCTGTTTAGGCTTGCCGCCTCATTATTTCTGGAGCAGATAAAGACGATGGCAACGAGAAGAGAGGGCAGGGCGCTGGCGCTGCTGGCAGGTGTGGTGGCAAGCGTGGGACTGAGCGGCTGCATGGGGCAGATGGGGCTCTCCTCCATGGTGACCAAGGGCAACCTCAGCGTGGTGGACAACCGTTACGGCCGGGCCGGGGTCTTCATCCTGCTCTCGCCGGTCTACGGTCTGGCGGCCACCGCGGATCTCTTCGTGTTCAACACCATCGAATTCTGGTCGGGCAAAAACCCCATCACCGGCAAGTCGCCGGCGCTGGTGGATCAGAAGCTGGACGCCCTGATCAAGGTCAACCAGCATCTGGATCCCTCCCTCAACAAGGTGCCGCTGGCCCTGCTGCCGCAAGGGGTACGCGAGGTGGAGGTGAGCTACCCGGACGAGCGCACCGCCCAGATGGAGGTGCACTACCTGGACGGGCGCAGCAGCCTGATGCGCGGCGAGAAGCGCGGCGAGCTGCTGGATATCTACTTCGACGGCCGGCTGGTGTCGACCCTGACGCCGGCCCAGCTGGAGGAAAAAGCACGGACCGGTAGCGCCGAGGTATAAATTCATCTGAATCCAGATCTATTCCTCTCTGGATAAGGTATACCTAGTCAGCAGGCAAGATCGCCAAGATGACCAGGGATACAGGCTATGACGGTGAATGGATTGCGGTTGGCAGAGTTGATTGGTTCCCTCAGTCATGCGCTCGACATGACTGAGGGTCAACCAAGAGGGCACTGTATTCGCTGTTGCTGGATAGGTTCCCGTCTGGCCGAACGGTTGGCGCTGGATGCTCGACTGCGTCATGACCTCTATTACATGCTGCTGCTCAAGGATCTGGGGTGCAGCAGCAATGCGGCCCGTATCTGCGAACTCTATCTCACCGACGATCTTCACTTCAAACGCGACTTCAAGCTGGTGGATGGCTCTCTCTCCGAGGTGGTCAACTTCGTGCTGGGCCACACCGGTCTGCAGGCGGATCTGCTTGGGCGTTTTCGCAGCCTGTTTCACATCTTTCGCAACGGCGATCAGATAGCCAACGAACTGATCCAGACCCGTTGCCATCGGGGGGCGGACATCGCTCGTCAACTGCGTTTCAGTGAAGAGGTCGCCACCGGTATCCTCTCTCTGGACGAACACTGGAACGGCAAAGGTCGGCCGTTGCAACTGGTCGGTGACGCGATTCCGCTCTTCTCTCGCATAGCGCTGCTCTGCCAAGTGGTGGATGTGTTTCACGCCGCCGCAGGCCCTGATGCGGTGCTCAAAGAGCTGCGCGAGCGCAGCGGCAGCTGGTTTGACCCTCAATTGGTTAGCGAATTTGAAGCCTTGGCGGATGGTGATTTCTGGCAAGGGCTGGCGGATCCCAAGCTGACTGAGTGGGTGTTCGTCCACCCGGCCGGGCAGAGTGAGGTCGCTCTTGATGAAGATTATCTGGACGAGATCGCCGCGGCATTCGGCCAGGTGGTGGACTCCAAAAGTCCCTATACCGCCGGTCATAGCGGCCGAGTGGCACTCTATACAGACATTCTTGCCACTCAGATGGGGTTGTCCGAGCAGCGACGACGCTGGCTCAAGCGCGGTGCTCTGCTCCATGACGTGGGTAAGCTGGGGGTGAGCAATGCCATTCTCGACAAACCGGGCAAACTTGATGCGCAGGAGTGGGCCGCTGTGCAGATGCACGCCGCCTATACCGAGGAGATCCTGAGTCGCATAGGTGCGTTTGAAGAGCTGGCGCAAGTGGCGGGTGCCCACCATGAGCGCCTCGATGGCAAGGGTTACCCTAAAGGATTGAAAGGGGACGAGATAGCCTTGGAAACCCGCATCATCACCACGGCCGACATTTTTGATGCCATCACTGCCAAACGGCCCTATCGTGGAGCCATTCCGGTGCCCCAGGCGCTGGAGATGATGGCCGAGAATCTGGGGACGGCCATTGATCCGGATTGCTTTGCCGCTCTGCAGGCGGGGATCCAGGATTTTTCCCTCTATCTCCCGCTCGAGCAACCGCTGGCAAACGCCAGTTAATATTTGCGCCATATCGGGCTTCAGTCATTTGTCATTGGCCTGAGACGACAACGCCCCGCTTTGCGGGGCGTTTTGCTATGGGCGGCTCTGGCTGCGGGGCGGGTGCATCACCAGGCCCAGCAGCCGGCGCAGGTGGGTGAGCTGCTCGGTGAGCTGCAGGTTGAGCCACAGATAGCCGCTGATGGCAGCCTCGCCGCCGGCGTCGATCCGCACCCTGCCGGCCGCCTCCTGCAGGCGGCTGATGGCCAGCTCCGAGCCCTGCAGCTCGCCGCTTTTGAGCATCAGCGCCAGCTCGCTCATCAGCGCCTCGGTCGCCTGCTGGCAGGCGCGCAGTTCCGGGGTGCTCTGCATCAGAAAGTGGCTCTGGCGATCGCGCCAGTAGGTGTTGGCCAGCATCTCCAGGGTGCAGAGGGTGTTGCGCATGGTGGTCTGGATCGCCTCGAACAGGGCGCTGCCAAGGCGGGTCTCCTTGACCGCCGGGGTCAGTAGGGGGCGCAGGCTCACCATCTTGGAGAGCAGTCTGGCGTGGCTGTGGGCGAGCCGCGGTCGCTCCAGCACGTTGGGGGAGAGGTGGGTGTGATAGAGCCGCTGGGCCTGCTGCAGGGTGTCGTGCATCTGCAGCCGCCAGTGGCTGTAGGCGCGCTGGGGATAGATGCTGCAAAACAGCAGCGCCAGCAATGAGCCCAGGATCACGTCGGCACTGCGCCACAGGGCGGTCTCGATGTCGCCGGGCATGGCCCCCATGGTGACGCCGAGGGTGATGCCGATGAGCAGCCCCACGTAGGGACGCTTGCCGAGCGCCAGATAGCCGCACAGGAACATGATGCAGCCGCACCACAGCAGCATCAGCGGCAGGGAGTAGAGCTCGAGATAGAGCGCCACCACCCCACAGCTGGCGCCGAAGATGGTGCCGACCACCCGCTGCAGGGCGCGCGACAGCACATTGCCCCAGAACGAGATGGGGCCCATCACCACCACCAGGGTGATGAGGGGCCAGGTGCTTTCCGGCAGTTTCAGCTCGCGGGTCAGCAGAAAGGTGAGCATGAAGGCGAGCGCGATGCGCAGGCCGTGGACGATGCGGTAGTGACCGTAGATCAGCAGATCGAGTCGGGAGAGGGGGGCATTCAGGCGCAAGGGACAAGCCTCGGATTCATGGGGGCAGCCACCCCGCCACGCCCGGCGGGGTGGAGACCGGTATCAGGCCACTCGTCCCTGGAGTGGGTGGATCCAGACCCGCTCGCCGACCGCGATGGCCGGCTGGGCGGGGACGATTTCAATCAGGCAGTTGGCATCACTCATGGAGCTGAGGATGCCGGAGCCCTGCGGCCCTGTGGTGCGTACCCGCAGCACGCCGCTGGCGTCCTGATGGAAGATGCCGCGCAGGAACTCGGTGCGCCCGGGTCGGCTCTTCATCTGCTGCTCGGCCAGGGCTGAGAGGCGCAGCGGCTGCCACACCCGGCCCTGCAGGCGGGCGATGGCGGGCTCGACGAACTGCAGGAAGCAGATCATGGCGGCCACCGGGTTGCCGGGCAGGCCGAAGAAGGGAGTCTGCCCCAGCTGGCCGAAGGCGAGCGGGCGACCCGGCCGCATCTGGATGCGCCAGAAGGCGATCTGGCCAAGCTCGGCCAGCACCTGCTTGATGAAGTCGGCATTGCCCACCGACACCCCACCCGAGCTCAGCACCAGGTCGGCATCGGCCGCGGCCTGTGCCAGTTGCCAGCGCAGGATGGCGGGATCATCGGGGATGATGCCAAGGTCCATCACCTCGCAGCCGGCCCCGGCGATGAGCGCCATCAGGGTGAAGCGGTTGCTGTCGAAGATGTGGCCGGGGGCGAGCGTCTCGCCCGGTGCCTGCACCTCGTCGCCGGTGCTGAACAGCGCCACCTTGAGCGGCGCGCGTACCGTCAGGGTTGCCTGCCCCAGAGAAGCCGCCAACCCGAGCTGAGGGGCACCGAGGCGGGTGCCGGCCGGGATGGCGACCGCACCTTTGGCGAGATCTTCGCCAGCCTGACGCACGTTCTGCCCCGCCTTGACAGGGGCGCTGACGCTGACCCATTCACCGTCAAGCCGGGTCTCTTCGCGCATCACCACGGTATCGACACCGGGGGGCAGCGGGGCGCCGGTCATGATCTGCACCGCCTGTCCGGCCAGTACCGGCTCGCTGCGCGGCTGGCCCGCCAGCACTTCCCCTACCAGTTGCCAGCGGCCGGCGGCGAGATCGTCGCTGCGCAGGCCAATGCCGTCCATCGCCGAGTTGGCATGGGGCGGCACATTGATGGGGCTGACGAGATCCCCCGCCAGCACGGCGCCGTGGCAGCGGGCGAGCGGCAGGTCGATGCTGCGGGTAGAGGGGACGAGTGCGTCAAGAATGGCCTGGCGCGCCCCCTCGACCGACAGAAAGCCGTTGCCAGCCTCCTGCTCCCGCGTCTGGCTCTCCTTGAGCCAGTGGCAGACGAAGTCGGCAATGGCCTCCAGATCATTGATGTCGAGCCGGGGCAGGGTGGTCTCTACGGGCTGATCGCTGGCCAGGGCGATGATGTCACCATCGTCAGGGAACAGCAGCGGCTTGCCGATGGCGGCGCGGTGCAGCTCGATTTTCGGGAAGTGCTCATGCTTGAACCCCTCCACCAGCAGCAGGTCGAGGCTGCGCTGATCGAAGCTGGCCAGCAGCTCGCGAAAATCGGCCTCACCCAGATCGGTCTCGATGATGCGGGCGTGACGGCGGCGGGAGGCCACCATCATCTGGCTGGCGCCGGCCTGGCGCAGGCGGTGGCTGTCTTTGCCCGGCTGGTCGATGTCAAAGTCGTGGTGGGCGTGCTTGAGCACCCCGAGGCGCAGACCGCGGCTCACCAGCAGGGGGATGAGCTGCTCGAGCAGGGTGGTCTTGCCGGTGCCGCTCCAGGCGGCAAAGCCGAGCAGGGGCAGGGTGGGGGCCGGGATCATGAGGTGGCTCCTTGTCCGGTCGCGGCGTCTGGCAGGCGCGCCTCGTAGGCGGCCAGCTCGTCCGGGCTGTTGAGATTGATGAAGGCATCCGGTTGGTCGGCAAAGCTCACCACCGCCATATTGTGGCGGGCAAACCAGATATCGATTTTGCGCTCCCCCCCGGCCAGCGCGGCGCAGAGGGAGGGGAGCAGGGACTTGTGCAGCAGAGCCACCACGGGTTGCAGCCAGTCGCCGTCATGGGCCACCACCAGCTCGGTCTGCGGGGTGAGGGCGGCGCGAAAGCGCGCCATCAGATCGCGGGGCAGGGCGGGGCCGTCGCAGGGCACGAACAGCACCCAGTCGTGGCGGGCGGCACCAAGGCCCGCCTGCATGCCCGCCAGCGGGCCGAGATAGTCGGGGTTGTCGTCGCCGATGACCGGGGCCAGCGCCTGGTAGCGGGCCTGGCTGCGGTTGGCGTTGATCAGGATCTCGTCCACCTGGGGTCTCAGTCGGTCAAGCACGTGGTCGATGAGCGGGCGGCCCGCCAACTCGACCCAGCCCTTGTCGGCACCCCCCATGCGGGTGGCGCGGCCGCCGGCCAGCACCACGGCGGAGACGGGAAAGCGGTCAGTACGAGGTTCGCTGTGTGAGGTCATGTCGCTCGATGATTTTCAAAGGAGTGGGTTCGTGCAGCCGGCCCCGGGCGAGGGTCCATTGCCGCTCGCACAGGTCGGTCAGATCGTTGCTCTGGTGGCTGATGATGACCAGGCCGCTGCCCTGTTCCCGCAGATCTTGCGCCATGGCGGCCATCAGGGCAACCGAATGTGCATCCAGATTGGCGGTGGGCTCGTCCATCAGCAGAAACGCGGGCTGCAGCGCCCAGGCGCGGGCCATGGCCAGCCGCTGGCGCTCGCCGCCAGACAAAATGCTGATGTGCTCCCGTGCCAGGCTCTCCAGTTCGACCCGGCGCAGCGCCTCGAACACCCGCACCTCGTCGGCGGCGCGATGGCCGAGGGCCCAGGCCACGTTGTCGTGCACGCTGCGATCAAACAGGTAGGGGGTCTGGTGCAGGTAGGTGACCCGGCCCGGCCCCGGATCGCGCTTGAGCCACTGGCCGAGCTTGCCGCGCCAGCCAGAGGGGAGGTTGGTGTGGCCCCGGGTCGGGGTGAGCAGGCCGGCCAGGATCTTGAGCAAGGTGGTCTTGCCCACCCCGTTGGCGCCGCGCAGCCAGACGGCGTCGCCGGCCGCGATGGAGAGCTGCTCAATCTGAAACAGGTCGCGCTCGCCAAAGCGCATCATCAGCTGGTGGGCGGTCAGGGCCATGGCGTACTCCAGTGGATGGACGGTGGGGGCATGGTCAGTTCTTCAGATAGCTGTGGCCACGGCACGCGGTCAGCAACAGGTTGAGCAGCAGGGCCAGGGCCAGCAGCACGATGCCGAGCGCCACCCCCTGGGTGAAGGCCCCTTTCTGGGTCTCCAGCGCGATGGCGGTGGGGATGTTGCGGGTGAAATGCAAAATGTTGCCCCCCACCATCATGGAGCAGCCCACCTCGGTGACGATGCGGCTGAAGGCGCCGATCACCGCCGCCAGCAGGCCGAAGCGGCACTCGCGCATCAGCCCGAGCAGCGCCCTGGGCCAGGAGAGCCCCAGGGTGCGGGCGGTCTCCCAGGCACGCCGGTCGCTCTGCACGAACGCCGCGTGAGCCATGGTGGCGATCACCGGAAAGGCGATCAGCATCTGCCCCACCACCATGGCCTGCTGGGTGAACAGCATCTTCCAGTCGCCGAAGGGGCCGGCCCGCGACAGCAGCATGTAGAGCAAGAGGCCAATCACCACGGTCGGCACCGACTGCAGGGTATTGATGCAGGAGAGCCAGAGCCAGCGCGCCGGAATGGGCAGATAGGCCAGCGCGAAGCCGAGCAGCAGGGCCGGCAGCAGCACCAGCCCGAGCGCGAGGCCCGACACCGAGAAGGAGACCCCCACCACCTGCCACAGCTCGGCGTCACCACTGAACAGCAGCGAAAGGGCCGCCAGTGTGGTTTCGATCAGGGTCGGCATCGGGCGCCTCCGTCACTCAAGGTGGCGAGGGGCGCCAGGGGCTGGTCGAGCAGGGTCGGCCTTGGCATCACTGCGGCTTGGCGTCGGCCACGAACAGCGGCTGGCCGGCCACCTTGAAGTCACCGATAAGCTGCTGACCGTGTTTGGAGACCAGCCAGTTTTTCAGGGTACGGGCCCCTTCGGTGTTGAGATCCGGGTAGCGCTTGGGGTTTACCAGGATCACCTGATAGGGGTTGAACAACCGCTTGTCCCCCTCCAGCTGCACGGCGAGATCCAGCTTGCTCTGGTAGGCGAGCCAGGTGCCGCGGTCGGTCAGGGTGTAGGCCCCCAGCTCCGAAGCCATGGTCAGGGTCGGCCCCATGCCCTGGCCGATGGACTTGTAGCCGGCGAACTCGGGCTTGACGTCGGCCGCCTGCCACAGGGTCTTCTCCTTGATGTGGGTGCCGGACTCGTCCCCGCGGGAGATAAAGGTCTGCCCCTTCTCCTTGATGGCCTCCAGCGCCTTGGCGGCGTCGTGCAGCTTGCCAAGACCGGCCGGATCTTTCGCCGGGCCGACGATGACGAAGTCGTTGTACATCAGGTGCTCCGGCTCGATGCCAAAGCCCGCCTCGACGAAGGCCTTCTCGGCAGAAGGGGCGTGGGTCATCACCAGATCCGCGTCGCCGTTCTCGCCCATCTTCAGGCTTTGGCCGGTGCCGGCCGCCATCACCTGCACCGGGTAGCCGGTCTCCTTGGTGAACTGGGGCAGCAGCCAGCCCAGCAGGCCGGACTGTTCGGTGCTGGTGGTGGTGGCGAGGCGGATGGGGGCCCTGGTCTCGGCATGGCTGGCAGCGCTCCAGAGCGGCAGGCTCAGCAGCAGGGCGGGGGAGAGGGCAAGGGCGAGGCGTTTGCGCACTGTGGCTGTGATCATGATATCAGGGTACCCGGTGATGGAGAGAGGGCAGGACTAAGCAAGCAGGGTGCCAAGCTGGCCACATGCCTTGTTCGGCACGGTTTTTAATGTGAAAACAGTTGGTTAAGCGCCCTAATTGCGTGATGGCGGCGTCGCTTTTAATAAACGGAGTTGGCACTTGGGGCCGGTTAGCGACAAAATGTCCCACAGTTTATAAGGTCGGTGGAACAATCCCGGAACCTTGTCGAATCTGAGGTACTTTTTTCATGACTGCACCCGCCAGCCGCTGGTCCGCCCTCTCTTTGCTCATCGTCGACGACGAACCCGGCATGCGCAGCTTCCTCGCCAAGGCGCTGGCCCGCCGCTTCGCCCAGATAGAGACGGCCGCCAGCGTGGAGGAGGCCGAAGCCCTGCGCTGTCGCCTGCATTTCGATCTCATCATCGCCGACATCCGCCTGCCGGGGCGCTCCGGCATCGAGTGGCACGAGGCCATCGATCCCGCCACCCGGCGCAGCGACATCATCTTCATGACCGGTTTCGGCGACATGGATACCGCCCTCAAGGCGCTGCGGCTCGGCGCCAGCGACTTCATTCTCAAACCCTTCAACCTGGATCAGATGGTGCAGGCGGTGGACAGGGTCATCGAGCGCCGCCAGATGGAGCGGGAGAACCTGCTGCTGCGCCGGGAGGTGAGCAAGCTGTTCCCGCCCACCCTGATCGGCGACAGCGCCAGGACTCGCGAGCTCAAGACGCTGATCGCCCGGGTCGCCCCCTCCAACGCCGCCGTACTGGTGGAAGGGGAGTCCGGCACCGGCAAGGAGCTGGTGGCCCGCGCCCTGCACCAGCTCTCCGGCCGGATGGGGGCCTTCGTGCCGCTCAACTGCGCCTCCATCGCGCCCGAGCTTTTGGAGAGCGAGCTGTTCGGCCACGTGCAGGGGGCCTTTACCGGCGCCCGCAAGGGGCGCGACGGCCTGTTCCGGGTCGCCCATCAGGGCACCCTGTTTCTGGACGAGATCGGTGAGATGCCGCTCGCCATGCAGGCCTCCCTGCTGCGGGCGCTGGAGCAGAAGGCCATCCGTCCGGTGGGGGCCGAGCGCGAGCTTTCGGTGGATGTGCGCATCGTCGCCGCCACCAACCGCAACCTGAAGGCGGAGGTGGAGGCGGGCCGGTTTCGTGAAGACCTCTTCTATCGCCTCAACGTGGTGGCGCTGCCGGTAGCCCCCCTGCGCGAGCGCATCGACGACATCCCCGCCCTGGTGCACCACTTCACCCGCCAGCTCACCGCCGAGATGGGCATGGGCGCCCTGCACTGGACCCATGAAGACGTAGTTGCCATGCAGGCCTACCCCTGGCCTGGCAACGTGCGCGAGCTGCGTAACCTGATCGAGCGCTGCCTGCTGCTGGGCAAGCCGCCCGCCGAATACTGGCAGAGCGCCAAGCCGGCCGAGTCGGGACGGGGGGAGGAGGGCTATCCGCTAGAGTGGGCGCTGGCCGAGGTGGAGAAGGCCCACATCCTGCAGGTGGTGGCGAGCTTTGACGGCAACAAGTCGGCCGCCTCCCGGGTGCTCGGGGTGGCGCGCAAGACCCTGGAGCGCAAGTTCAAGGAGTGGGCCATCGAATGAGCCGGCTCGCCCCTTGCCGCCGGAGTGAGCCGTGAGGCTGGCGCAGCTCCCGTGGCTGCTCAGAACCAAGGTGCGCTGGCGGTTGCTGCTGCTCACCTCGGTGCCCATCATGCTGACCCTGGCCGGCATGATCGGGCTCACCCTCTACTGGACCCTCACCTACAGCTGGCAGAACCTGCTCACCACGGTGCGCAGCGACCTTGGCGTCGCCCACCACGCGGTGAGCGTGCAGCAGCAGCGTCAGGCCGAGCACCTCGAGCACCTGCGCGATGCCTGGGCCTTCCAGCTGCAACTGCG
This sequence comes from Aeromonas sp. R5-3, assembly GCF_040908225.1. Classification (NCBI taxonomy): domain Bacteria; kingdom Pseudomonadati; phylum Pseudomonadota; class Gammaproteobacteria; order Aeromonadales; family Aeromonadaceae; genus Aeromonas; species Aeromonas sp. R5-3. The sequence continues at coordinate 466,300 of NZ_JBFODH010000029.1, forward strand.
CGAATCCCCCGCCCGCTTGCGCCAGTGGGTGATGCCGCTCGCCGCCAACTACGGTCTCGACTTTTTGCGCCTGCGCAGCGGCAGCGAGCTGGATCAGCTGCCAGAGCAGGATCGCGCGGTCCTCGCCGCCGGGCGCAGCGTCAGCCACTTCGTGGTCTGGTCGCGGGAGCAGCTGCTGGCCCTCTCGCCGGCGCTGGCCAGCCGCGCCGTGCTGGACAAAGAGCTGGAGCCGGGCGCTGGGCAGGAGACTCGTGGTCTGATCAGCCTCTCCCTGACCCCGGTGATGGGGCGGGACGGCAGCCTCTGGGGCGTGCTGGAGGGGGGGGAGCTTATCAACGGCAGCACCCGGCTGGTGGACGAGCTCAAGGGCCAGGTGTTCGCCAAGAACACCCTGCCGGCCGGCAGCATCGGCAGCGTCACCCTGTTTCTCGGCGATCTGCGGGTGAGCACCAACGTGCCCGCCAGCAGCAGCCAGCAGCTGGGGCGGGCGGTGGGCACCCGGGCCTCGGCGCCGGTGCGCGAACAGGTGCTGGGCCGGGGCGAGCCCTGGATTGACCGCGCCTTCGTCCACGATGCCTGGTATGTGTCGGGTTACGAGCCGCTCTTGGGCGCCAATGGCGAGCGCATCGGCATGCTCTACGTCGGTTTTCTCGAGTGGCCCATCGTTCGCACCTACCTCACCAATCTGCTGGAGCTGGGCTCCGGCGTGGTGCTGCTGTTGCTGCTCTCGGGTCTGCTGGTCTATCGCGGCGCGCGGGACTTGTTCACCCCCATCGAGCGGATGCACAAGGTGGTGCGCCAGGTGCAGGCGGGCAGGCCGGCCCGCATCGGCGAGCTCTACCTCGACCCCGATCACGAGCTGGCCCAGCTCGGCCGCCAGTTCGACGCCATGCTGGATCGCCAGGCGGCGCACCGCCAGCAGCTGGCCCGCAGCGCCGACGAGCTGGAGCAGAAGGTAGCCGAGCGCACCCAGAGCCTCGAGCAGAAGACCGCCGAGCTCGAGCATCACATCCACATGCTGACCCAGGCCCGTCAGCAGCTGCTGATCAGCGAGAAGCTGGCGGCCCTCGGCGAGCTCTGCGCCGGGGTGGCCCACGAGATCAACAACCCGCTGGCGGTGATCCTCGGCAACGTGGAGCTGATGAAGCTGGAGCTGGGGGAGGCGGCCGCGCCGGTGAGCGAAGAGCTGGCGCTGGTGCTGGCCCAGATCGAGCGCATTCGCGCCATCACCCGCAGCCTGTTGCAATATTCCCGTCCCGGCGACTACGAGACGGCGCCGGTGTGGCAGCACCTCACCCCCATCATCGAGGAGAGCCTGACCCTGGTGCGCTCCGCCCTGCGCCAGCAGCAGGTGAACCTGGTGGCCGATCTCAAGGCCCAGCAGCCCATCGAGGCGGATCGCCAGCAGCTGCTGCAGGTGCTGATCAACCTCTTGGTCAACGCCAGCCATGCGTTGGGTGAGCAGGGGGAGATCCGGGTCGAGAGCCGCGACTGGCTGGATGACGCCGGGGCCCTGCAGGGGGCCGAGGTGCGGGTCATCGACAACGGCAGCGGCATAGAGGCGGCCATCATCGACAAGATCTTCGACCCCTTCTTCACCACCCGCGCCACCGGCACCGGGCTGGGGCTGGCCTTGAGCCACCGCATCATCAGCCGCTGGGGCGGGGAGCTGCTGGTGGATTCCACCCCGGGGCAGGGCAGCTGCTTTACCATCCGCTTGCGTAGCCACGCCCGGCTGGCCAACGGCGGCGAGCCAGCCCAGCTGGAGGGGTGGCGCATCGCCCTCAATGCCGAGGGGCGTGAGGCAAGCGTCGAGCCCCAGTCATGACGACATCATAAAAAGCCCGCCGAACTTGAAGGGCGCGCATTGCCCTCAAGGGGGAGGGGGGACTGTCGCAATTCAGAGTGAGACACAAAAAAGCCCGCCAATAGTGGCGGGCTTTTTTACAGGTAGGTGAGGGGATACTTACTGCGGGCTCCACACCAGCTTGCCGCTCTGGGTCAGGTCATAGCCGCCGAGGCGGGCCGCCAGCTCGCGCCCCTCGGGGGATTGCAGCCAGCCGATAAGCTGTTGCAGCAGGGTGCGAAAAAAGACCCCCTGCGGCATCACCAGATCGAAGCACTCCTGCGACAGCGGCATAAAGTCGAGGCCGAACTCGGTGGCGGTGCTCTGGGCGCCGGGCCCGACGTCGGCATCGCCGCGGCTGATGGCGGCGGCCAGCTCCCGCTCGCTGTTGACCTCGAGGGTACGCTCCAGCCGGGTCAGCGACTCCCCTTGGGTTTGCAGCCACTCCTGCAGGGCGCGCTGGCTGCCGGCCCCCTCCTGGCGCATGGCCCAGCGCCAGTCGAGCGCCTGTCTCGCCTCTTTCGGTTGCAGCCCTTGCCGCAGCACCAGCCCCTGCACCCGGCGAAATCCATGAACGATCACCCATTGCCGGTGGCCCTGATACTGCTGTACCAGCGCCGGGTGGCGCAGGTGGGCCTCCTCGGCCTGGCCCCAGTGGATGGCGCACAAATCCACATGGCCGCGCGCCAGCATCGCCAGCCCCTGACGGGTGCCGCACGGGGTGTAGCCCACCAGTGCCTGGGTGCCGAGCTGTTGGGCCAAGCGGCTGCTGGCGTAGTGCAGCAATACGTCGTCCGAGCCTGCCAGCAGCAGCCGGTCGTTCATCACCCCCTCGTGGCAGCTGCCGAGCAGCCAGCGGTCGAGCAGGGAGCGGGGAAACAGCCACTTGCCGGTCGCCTTGGTGGCGGGGATGCGCGCCTCGTTGGCGAGCTGGTAGACCTTCTTCTCGTTGAGATCGAGGTACTCGGCCACCTGCTTCACATTCATAAACTCGTTCATGGCTTGTTCCTGACCCCCGTGGTGGCCTGTGTAGTGGCGTGATCGAGATACAGCGCGATCTGCTTGGCACTCATCAACTCGTTCATTACCTAGTCCTGCATTCCGCGACCGGTTGAACCGGGCGCCAGCACAGGCGGCTTCTCGTCCAGCACCATATGGTCGTGGCCGCTAAAGACCTCGAAATGGCGCCCCTTGGCGCGGGCAATCATGGTGATGCCGAGCTGGCGGGCGAGATCCAGCCCCATCTGGGTGACGCCGGAGCGCGACAACAGCACCGGAATGCCCATCTGCGCCACCTTGATCACCATCTCCGAGGTGAGCCGCCCGGTGGTGTAGAAGATCTTGTCGTGGCCAGCCTCACCGCGCATCCAGAGCTCGCCCGCCAGAGTATCCACCGCATTGTGGCGCCCCACATCCTCGACAAAGGAGAGGATTTCGCTACCGCGACAGATAGCACAGCCATGCACGGCTCCCGCCATCTTGTAGGTTTCGTTATGGGCCGACAGCGCCTTGAGCAGGGCGTAGAGGGTGCTCTGTTTAAGCTCAGGCGCCGCCAAGACCACCCCTTCGAGCTTCTTCATCACGCTGCCATACATGGTGCCCTGACCGCAGCCGGAGGTGACCGTCTTCTTCTCCAGCGCTTGGTCGAGATCGGCGGCCTGCTGACTGCTCACCACGGCGGCGGCCTCGCTCTCCCAGTCGACGATCACCGACTCGATGGCTGCAATATCCTCGATAAAGCCCTGATTTTTCAGATAACCCAGCACCAGTGCCTCGGGGCGGACCCCCAGCGTCATCAGGGTTACGATCTCCTTCCAGTTGAGGTAGACCGTCAGTGGCCGCTCACAGGCGATTTGGCGGGTTTGCAGCGTGCCCTGTTCATCCATCACCTCGACGGCCATGGTGAGCTGGGCTGCGGCATTGCTTTTGATAAAGGTCGGTGTCATGGGCCCCTCGCGACCGGTTGCCGGGATCTAAGGGGAGGGATACAGCAAGTTTTGTTCCAGATTAATGTGGTAGGAAAGGAAAGACTAGAAATGAGACTGTTGTAGCGAATGGATAAGAGGTTTATACATACTTCTTGGCCATAAACTTATCTGGACAATTTTTTGTAGTCGTATAAATATACGCGTAATAAAAACTCATTTTTCTCTTCAGGGAAGTGAGCCATACGCATTATTTCATGCCTGTTTCAAGGGGAGATAATATGAGTTATTTGGATTTTGAAAAATTTATTTCACTAATTGGTAGTTTTAGTTTTGGTATGATTTTAGGTTGTGGGGCAATCTATCTTTTTATAAAATCCTTCTTGCCTTCATATTTGTCTGAAAAAGCGAAAAACCTTGCTTCAAAGGAAGATATTGAATTAATTACTAAAAAAGTTGAATCAGTAAAATCAGATTACGCTCATCTACTTGAAGAGGTTAGAAGTAACTATCAATTGAGGTTTGCAGCCATAGAGCGAGAAAAAATCACAAAGAAAGAAGTGTATATGGAAGCAATAGAAGCCATAACAAGAAGTCAAAATATAATACCTAGCTTCTGCAATCTAAATCTGAGTGAGGAACAAATCACATCAAGTTTAAGTTCTGATGCAGGTAAAATAGCGAAAGTTCAAGTGGTTGGAGATAAGGAAACTGTCAAGGCTGTAACAGCCTATATGGCGGAGATCGGAATTACCACAATGGATTTAATGTTAAAAAGAAGTGCACTAATTGAGCGAAGATACTCAATCCAGACGCATGAGTTATTACGAGATAAATCTCAGGGGGAAATTGAAAGATATATAGGGATTATGAAAAATATGAACTTGCAGGGAAATATGGAACCATCTCTGTGGGAGATAGTGAATCGTAGTTTAGAGTTTGAACGAGAACAGTATGATAAATTTCAAGAAAAGCTCGATTTTCTATTTAGTGAGCAAAACAAGGCACATCTTGAGTTTACTCGCGAATCTATGTTGAGGTTTTTTAATATATGTGAATCTCTACCATCAGCTGTTTTGGCAATTAGAAAAGAGTTAGATCTTGATATACTGAGTGAAGATTACCAGAATATTATAAAAGAAGATATTGAAAAGGGGCGAGAAGTATTTGCAGTATTCTTAAATCGCCTTGGTGAAATTAATTCACAATAATGTAAATTAGGTTCTGGAATTAAGGCGTCTCGTATGCTGGGCTGAATCATAGTTTCTGAAAAGGCAATATTCGGATAATTCGGCCTTATTTGATTATTGCCATTCCCTCGAATAAGCACTGACGGATTGGTGTTACGCCGCATATTGGGCTTCGCTGCGCTCTGCACCAACCTACGCTCGCGCCAACCCATATCCCGCACGACAGGCCAACCCGCAGCAATGCCTCCATCAACTACCAAACCGGCTTTGGCCCCACTCTTGCTATGTCTTATCCCATTGATGGCCGTGGTCGCCCTGAATTTTCCGCCGTGATCTGCCCAGACCGGGGTGGAGCACGAGGGAGGGCAGCCCGGCAGAGACCTTCTGATGGGAGCCGTGACAGTGCAAGACACCACCAATACTTTGCCCCCGCAGCGCTGGCTGCAACTGGAGTTAAAGGCCATCGACAGCCAGGTTGGCCGCTGGCAGAGCCGCCGTTTCGAGATTGCGGCGCTCCATCCCGCCGAGCCCAAGGCTGCCGGTGCCTTGCCCCTTACCCTGTTTCGCGATGAGCGGGGGGATTATCGCTTCAATTTGAGCTCCGGCTCGCCCTGCCTCTTTGTGACCGGAAGCCGCGTAGACAGCGGCTTTGTGGCCGATGGCCTCACCCTGAGCCAGACCGTGGCTGCCGCCTATATGGATGGCGAGCGGCAGGTGCTCTCCTGCCCGCTGCCCGAAGCGCTGCAAGCCTGGGTGGAGGCCTTTATCGGCCGCCACGGCGAGCTGCTGGAGGCTCGCCGCAAGGGCAAGAAGGGCAAGGGGCGGGCGCAGGATCAGCTCGGTGTCGATACGGTAGATCAAGCCAACTGCGGCGCCGTCAAAGCCACCGGCCCCGATGGCCGCGAGCGTGGCAGCGACGCCGGAACCTGTGCTGTAAACAAGGCCGGAAACAGCGCCCATGAGTGATTTCCTCAAGCGCTGGTCATCCCGCAAGAGTGAGGCGCGCAAGCATCAGGTATTGCAGCCACGGGAAGAGGCCATTCCCGAGGCTGTTGCCGCCCCCATAGAAGGCAGTGGCGAAGATGAAACTCCAGATACCGCGCTGGATAGCCCCGTAGTCAGCACTGACAAGGGGAGCAGTGAATCCCTTGCCGTTGAGGGGGCTGGGAGTGGCGAACCGCCGCTAATAACGGCTCAGCCGGGCAAGGCCAAACTCCCCGACAGGGAGGCGCTGCGGGCCATGTTTCGCACTCACAAGCCGGATGGGCTCGACGACTACACCCAGGATTTCAGCCAGCCCGAATTGCTGCCTGCGGCCCTGACCGCCGGCCTGCGCAACTGGCTGGTGGATCAGGTGATCGCCCCGGAGAGCGAATCAGCCAATCCGGCCAGCGGGTCTGCTGAACCGGTTGCGCTTGTCTGCGAACCTGCCGCCGACGAGCTGGCTGATAACTATTCTCAAACCCACACCGACGATCGGGACATTTTGGTTGACCATGATGGACAAAATGTCCCAGTCAAGGATGGGGGAATGGAGCATTTGGGATCCTGACTCCCTGCCAGTCACTTTTTTCCTGGGGGAGTTGGCTCGGCTCTTGCTCTCCCAGCTGACCAACAAGCACGCCATCCCACGAGGTGGCGCGCACAGGAGTGCATGTGAGCATCGAACAACCCATAACAACATCTGTCGCAATTCTGACCGCCGATGGCGTGGCCGCGCGCAACGAACGTGCCCGCGCCCATGCCCTGCAGCATACGGTCAAGACCGACAACCTGATCCCGACCACCGTCTCCTACCAGAGTCAGGGGCGCCTGTTGCTGGTCGGCCCGGAAGACAGCATTCGCCGCGCCGCCAGCCTGCTGCCCCAAGGCGTGATGCCGACCCTGCTGGTGACCGAAGCGGTGCACTATGCCGAGGCGGCGGATCTCGAAACCATCTTCGAGGCTACCGCCGCCCTGGACGCCCTGACCCTGCGCGAGCCGAGCCTGACAGGGTATCTCGGTCAGTTCCAGCTCACCGGCCTCAATGGGCAGGGTGAGCGTATCTCTCTGGCCGAGCTCTGCTTTCCGGTCCAGGTCGCAGGTAGTCACGCCAGCTTCGATCTGGTGGCCGATCTGGGCCGCGTCCCGCTCTTTGCGCTGGAGCGCCCGCCGGTGGGCTATCAGTCTCTCTTTGATGACGCTGACCTGGCCGAACGGCTCGCCGAGCTCTGTGCGCTGACCGGTATCTTCGACAAGCCGCGCTATTTTCGCCTCGACCCCGAGGCGTGTGCCTTTACCGCCCGCGGCGTGCCCGGTTGCAGCCGCTGTCTCGATGTTTGCCCGACCGATGCGCTCAAGCCCATCAATGGTCGCATCCAGATCGATCCCCATCTCTGTCAGGGCTTCGGCAGCTGCGCCTCGGCCTGTCCGACCGGGGCGATTGGCTATCACCAGCCCGATGCCAACACCAGCGGCGACTACCTGCTGCGTCTGCTCAAGCACTACCGGGAGGTGGGGGGCGACGCGCCGCAACTGCTGATCTCAGGTGAGAACGATCGCGAATGGGTGGAAACGGAACTCACCCGCTTGCCCGCCAACTGGCTGCCGGTCTGGGTGGAGGAGAGCGCGAGTTTAGGCATCGAGAGCTGGTTCGCCGCCCTCGCCTATGGCGCCAGCGCGGTGCGCATTGCACTGGGCGACGACGTCCCCGCCAGCGTCCGGGCATTGGTTGAGCGGGAGCTGGCGAGCGCTGCCGTACTCTTGGCGGGCGCAGGTCTTGCTGCCGATCGTATTGCCCTGTTTAACCGGGATGCCGAACAAGATAAGCCGATTTTCGGCCAGCCGGCCGTTGCCCTGCTGGACAAGCCGCTCAAGGGGGAGAAACGGGAGAACCTGTTTGCCGCCTTCGATGCCCTCTGGCAGGCCAACGAGGGGCGCCGCGAGCCGCTGGTTGTGCCACACGGCGCCCCTTACGGCAGCGTTGAATTGAAAGAAGCTGACTGCACCCTCTGCATGGGCTGCGTGGCGGTCTGCCCGAGCCGCGCCCTGCATGCGGTGGGCCATGCCCCCGGCCTCAACTTTATCGAGCAGGATTGCATCCAGTGCGGCATGTGCGAAAAGGCGTGCCCCGAGCAGGCCATCGTGCTCACGCCCCGTCTGCAACCCGTGCCCGAGGCGCGCCGCGCCGTGCAGAGCCTCAAAGCCGAAGAGGCGGCCTGCTGCATTCGCTGCGCCAAGCCGTTCGCGCCGGCCTCCCTTATCCGCCGCATCCAGCAGAAACTGGCCGGTCACTCCCACTTTCAGAACGAGGCCGCCCAGCGGCTGCTGATGTGTGAGGATTGCCGGGTCAAGGATGTGTTTGCGGCGCTGGCGGCGGATCCCGTCTCCCAGCTCAAGGTGTGAGGGGGCAGTGATGAGCGAACAACATAACGAAAAGGCTGGCGAACTGACCATGACCGAACTGGAACAGAGCAGCGCCGATCTCTACGCCCTGCTGGCGAGCCTCTGGCGCGCCGCCCCTCGTGGCGAACAGCTCGCCTGGTTGCAAGGCTTGCAAGCCATGCCCGGCCCCTTTGCCAGAGGGCTGGGGCTGGTGCAGCTGGCGGCCAGCAGCCATCACGAGCACGAGCTTGCCGAGGAGTATCAGGATCTCTTTATCGGGTTGGGGCGCGGGGAGATAGTGCCGTTTGCCTCCTGGTATCTCACCGGCTCCCTGATGGAGCTGCCGCTGGCGGTGCTGCGCGCCGACCTGCAGTCGCTTGGCTTCGAGCGCCAGAGCGGGGTGTGCGAGCCGGAAGATCACCTGGCCGCCCTCTGCGAGGTGATGGCGGTATTGATTGCCGAGCAGCACCCGGATCGCAACCGCTTCTATGAACGCCACCTTGCCCCCTGGGTACTCGCCTGCTGCCGTGATCAGCAACAGGCGAAAGGGGGCAGCTTCTACCGGGCGGTCGGGGCCCTTGCCGAAGACTTTTTCAAACTGGAACAGGAACTGCGCCTGCCCTTTGGCAGCCCGGTGGTGACGCTGCCATGACGCTGCGCCGCCCACTCATAGCAAAACCGGCTCACCGCAGCCGACCATAACAACAGAGGTCACAGAAAGATGAGCGATGAACAGCTGAAAGACCCGTCCCGCCGCAATCTGATCAAGGGGGTGGGGGTGGTTGCCACCATAGGTGTGCTGGCCGGTGCCACCGGCCGGGTGGTGGGCAAGGAGGTGCTGACTCACGACACCGAGCCTGACAAGGGCTATCGGGAGACCCCCCATGTTCACGACTTTTATCGCACCCTGCGCGGCACCGACTGAGCCGGCTCAGTGAAGGAGAACTCATGAAACTGACGAAACGTGCCGAGCAGCCCCAGGCGGGCGAGCAGGGCCACTTGCAGAGTAATGCAAACGCTCGCGGTCAGGGGCTGACCCGTCGCGCCTTTATGGTCAATTCAAGTCTGGTGGCTGGCGGCGCCGTGGCGGCCGGCTGGCTGGCACCGGCCATGATGCAGCGGGCCGAGGCCAAGACCGTGGCGGCCGGGGTGCCGGTCGAGGTGAAGCGCACCATCTGCTCCCACTGCTCGGTGGGTTGCGGCGTCTATGCCGAGGTGCAAAACGGCGTCTGGACCGGTCAGGAGCCGGCTTTCGATCACCCCTTCAACTTGGGCGGTCACTGCGCCAAGGGGGCGGCCCTGCGCGAGCACGGCCACGGCGAGCGTCGCCTCAAGTACCCGATGAAGCTGGTGGGCGGCAAGTGGCAGCGCATCAGCTGGGATCAGGCCATCGAAGAGGTGGGCAACGAAGTGCTGCGCCTGCGCAAGGAGTCTGGCCCCGACAGCGTCTACTGGCTCGGCTCGGCCAAGCACTCCAACGAGCAGGCCTACCTGTTTCGCAAGATGGCGTCCCTGTGGGGCACCAACAACGTGGATCATCAGGCGCGGATCTGCCACTCCACCACGGTCGCTGGCGTCGCCAACACCTGGGGCTACGGCGCTATGACCAACAGCCTGAACGACATGCACAACAGCAAGTCGATCATGTTTATCGGCTCCAACCCGGCGGAGGCCCACCCGGTCGCCATGCAGCACATCCTGCTGGCGAAAGAGCGCAACGGCTGCAAGATCCTGGTGGTCGACCCGCGTCGCACCCGTACCGCCGCCAAGGCGGACATGTACCTCTCCCTGCGCCCGGGCACCGACGTCGCCTTTATCTGGGGCATGCTCTGGCACATCTTCAAGAACGGCTGGGAAGACAAGGAGTTCATCCGCACCCGCGTCTTTGGCATGGACGAGGTGCAAAAAGAGGTGGCGCGCTGGACCCCGGCCGAAGTGGAGCGGGTGACCGGCCTCAATGAAAAAGAGGTGTATGGCGCCGCCAAGCTGCTCTCCGACAACCGCCCCGGCTGCGTGGTCTGGTGCATGGGCGGCACCCAGCACACCACCGGCAACAACAACACCCGCGCCTACTGCATCCTCGAACTGGCCCTCGGCAACGTGGGCAAGAGCGGGGCGGGCACCAACATCTTCCGTGGTCACGACAACGTGCAGGGTGCCACCGACTTTGGCGTCACCTCCGACTCATTGCCCGGCTACTACGGGCTGGAAGAGGGCTCCTGGAAGCACTGGGCCCGGGTGTGGGACGTCGACTACGAGTGGATCAAGGCCCGCTTTGACAACAAGACCTACAACGGCAAGCTGCCGATGAACAACAACGGCATTCCGGTCTCCCGCTGGGTGGATGGTGTGCTGGAGAACGCCGATCTCATCGAGCAGGGTGCCAACATCCGCGCCATGTTCTACTGGGGCCATGCGGTCAACTCCCAGACCCGCGGCCCGGAGATGAAGAAGGCGATGCAAAAGCTCGACATGATGGTGATTGTTGACCCGTACCCCACCGTCGCCGCCGTCATGAACGATCGTACCGACGGCGTCTACCTGCTGCCGGCCACCACCCAGTTCGAGACCTATGGTTCCGTCACCGCCACCAACCGCTCCATGCAGTGGCGCGACAAGGTGGTCGAGCCGCTGTTCGAATCCAAGGTCGACCACGAGATCATGTATCTCTTGAGCAAGAAGCTCGGCTTTGCCGATGAGCTGTTCAAGCACATCAAGGTGGAGAACAACGAACCGCTCCTGGAAGACATCACCCGCGAGTACAACCGCGGCATGTGGAGCGTGGGCTACACCGGCCAGAGCCCGGAGCGGCTCAAGGCGCACCAGCAGAACTGGCACACCTTCCACAAGACCAACCTCAAGGCCGAAGGCGGCCCGGTCAGTGGCGAAGTGTACGGTCTGCCCTGGCCCTGCTGGGGCACCCCGGAGATGAAACACCCCGGCAGCCATATCCTCTACGACACCAGCATTCCGGTCTCGCAAGGGGGCGGCGGTTTCCGCGCCCGTTTCGGCATCGAGTATCAGGGCGTCTCGCTGCTCGCCGAAGACTCCTGGCCCAAGGGGAGCGAAGTGGAAGACGGCTATCCCGAGATCACCGCCGACCTGATGAAACAGCTTGGCTGGTGGGATGAGCTGACCGAGGCCGAGAAGAAAGAGGCCGAGGGGCGCAACTGGAAGACCGATCTCTCCGGTGGCATCCAGCGGGTTGCCATCAAGCACGGCTTCGTCCCCTACGGCAACGCCAAGGCGCGCTGCGTGGTGTGGACCTTCCCGGATCAGGTGCCCAAGCACCGCGAGCCGCTCTATACCCCGCGCCGGGATCTGCTGGCTGACTACGCCACCTGGCCCGATGCCAAGAGCCTGTGGCGCCTGCCGACCCAGTATGCCTCGGTGCAGGAGAAGGACGTCAGCAAGGAGTTCCCGATCATCCTCACCTCCGGCCGTCTGGTGGAATACGAGGGGGGCGGCGACGAGACCCGTTCCAACCCCTGGCTGGCCGAGCTGCAGCAGGAGATGTTCGTCGAGATGAACCCGGCGGATGCCAACGACGTCGGCGTGCGCGACGGTCAGGATGTGTGGGTGGAGGGGCCGGAAGGGGGCAGAGTGAAAGTGAAGGCGCTGGTGACCCCGCGGGTCAAACCTGGGCTTGCCTTTATGCCGTTCCACTTCGGCGGCCACTTCGAGGGCCAGGATCTGCGCGCCAAATATCCGGAAGGGTCAGACCCCTATGTGCTGGGAGAGTCGGTCAACATAGTCACCACCTATGGCTATGACCCGGTTACCCAGATGCAGGAGACCAAGGTCACCCTGTGCCGTTTTCGCAAAGTAGGAGCCTGATCTCATGGCCAGAATGAAATTCATGTGTGACACCAAGCGCTGCATCGAGTGCAACGGCTGTGTGACGGCGTGCAAGAACGAGAACGACGATGCCCTCGAGTGGGGCATCCAGCGCCGCCGGGTGGTGACCCTCAACGACGGCCTGCCGGGGGAGACCTCCATCTCGGTCGCCTGCATGCACTGCACCGACGCTCCCTGCATGGCGGTCTGTCCGGCAGACTGCTTCTATCACACCGACGACGGCATAGTGCTGCACAACAAGGATCTCTGCATCGGTTGCGGCTACTGCCTGTTCGCCTGCCCGTTCGGGGCGCCCCAGTTCCCGAAGACCGCCGCCTTCGGCGATCGGGGCAAGATGGACAAGTGCACCTTCTGCGCCGGTGGCCCGGAAGAGGATCACAGCGAGGCGGAGCGCCAGAAGTACGGAGCCAACCGCATTGCCGAGGGCAAGCTGCCCATGTGTGCCGAGCTCTGCTCCACCAAGGCGCTGCTGGCGGGGGATGCACAGGTCATCTCCGACATCTTCCGCGAGCGGGTGGCCTATCGCGGCGCCCCTCACGCGGGCTGGGGCGGGGATGAGCAGGATCTGTTCCACGACGCCAGCCAACCCCGCGATGGCAGAGGCAAGGGGCTCAAGCCTGGCAAGCAGGAGGGTGGCCAATGAGACACTGGCTGACAGGGCTGCTGACAGCCTTGCTGCTGTTCAGTGCACCTGGCTTTGCCGATGCCCAGAAGGAGACGATCGGCTTTGCCGGCGCCGACTACTGGCGCGCGGTGAAGGATGGGCAGGAGGGGGTGACCACCTCCCGCTCGCCGGAGCACGGGGTGCTGATCTCGGTGCCGGGCCAGCTCTGGTTCGAGGTGAAAACCAAATGGGTATCGCCGCTCGGCGCCATCGCCATCTTCGGATCCTTGGCCATGTGCGGCCTGATGTACTGGGTGGTGGGGCCGACCAAGCTCTCGAAACCGCGCACCGGGCGCAAGCTCAAGCGCTGGAGCCGGCTCGATCGGGCGCTGCACTGGACCACGGCGGGCATGTTCCTGACCCTGTCCGGCTCGGGGCTGGCCATCATCTACGGCAAGCACTTCATCAAGCCGGTGGTGAGCATGGGGGTGTGGGAGAACTGGATCTGGTTCGCCAAGGTGTTCCACAACTACGTGGGGCCGCTCTTCTTCCTCTGCCTGATGGGAGTGCTCATCAAGTGGTTCCGTCACAACATCGTCAACATGGTGGATGTGCAGTGGTTCATGAAGGCGGGCGGCATGCTGGGACCCCACAAGGGGAGTCACCCCTCGGCGGGCTTCTCCAACGGCGGCGAGAAGGCGATCTTCTGGCTGCTGATCTGGTTTGGCGGCATCGTGGTGGCGACCGGGCTGTTTCTGGACTTCCCCATCTTCGGCCAGCTGCGCCGCCAGATGGAGTGGGCCAGCTTCATCCATATCGTCGGCGCCTTGATCCTCATCTGTGGTTTCATCTTCCATATCTACATGGGCCTGTTCCAGCTGGAAGGGGCGCTGGAGGGGATGGTGACCGGCGAGGTGGACGAGACCTGGGCCAGGGAGCACCACGACCTCTGGTATGAAGAGGTGAAGCACCAGCTCGACGAACCCAAGGCGGGCAAGTCAGGCTGAGGCTGACCGCGACATCAGGATGAAAGAGAAGGGGCGCTGCGGCGCCCCTTTGTTGTGCGCGTAACTTAACCGATATGCATGGTCTGAATGAGGCCGAAGTCCGTCCTGCCACGGTTTTTGGCCGCAAGGTATGCCCAAGCTCACAAAATGAAACGACCAAACGTCATATGATTGATTTCATTATGAGTCTTGCTCTCCTGCCGAACGGCAATTTCACGTAAATCAAAGAGAATGACTATGGCTACCGGACAATATCTGCTGTGGAAAGATGCACAGGGACAAGATTTTCGCCCCGTTGCACTGACTGGCACCGATCTGCTCAACGATCGCAACCTCAACAAGGGTACCGCCTTCACCGAACAGGAGCGCGCCGACTTCGAGCTCGACGGCCTGTTGCCTCCCCAGGTTCAAACGTTTGAAGCCCAGCTTGAGCGGGTTTATCAGGGCTTTTTGAGCGCCTGCAGCGACATCGAGAAGTACCAGAACCTGCGGGCCCTGCAGGATCGCAACGAGACACTGTTCTACGCCCTGCTGGCGCGCCACGTGGAGGAGATGACCCCCTACATCTATACCCCGACCGTGGGCAAGGCGTGCCAGGAGTTCAGCCACCGCTTCCAGAAGCCGCGCGGCCTCTACATCACCCCGAAGAACGTCGAGGACATGGGCTCCCTGGCCCGTCATCTCGATGCCAAGTCGGTGCGCATCATAGTCGTGACCGACAGCCAGGGGATCCTGGGGATCGGTGATCAGGGGGTGGGCGGCATGGGCATCCCCATCGGCAAGCTCTCCCTCTATACCCTGGGTGCCGGCATCCACCCCGCCTGCTGCCTGCCCATCGCGCTGGACGTGGGCACCGACAACCAGGCTCTGCTGGATGACCCCATGTATCTGGGTCAGCCCCACAAGCGCATTCGCGGCAAGGAGTACGACGACTTCATCGACAAGTTCGTGGCCGGGGTCAAGCGCCACTTCCCCAATGCGGTGCTGCAGTGGGAGGACTTCAGCAAGTCCAACGCCTTCAACAACCTCTCCCGTTATCAGCAGTCCCTGCCGTCGTTCAACGACGACATTCAAGGGACCGGAGCCGTGGTGCTGGCGGGCATCATAGGGGCGGTCAAGGTCAAGGGCGAGACCCTGGGCCAGCAGAACTACCTGGTCTATGGCGCCGGTGCCGGCGGGGTCGGGGTGGCGGATCAGATCTGTGCGGGCATGATCCGCGAAGGGCTGGATCCCCAGGCGGCCCGCGATCGCATCTACATTCTGGATACCCAGGGGCTGGTGTGCGACAACCGCGAGGGGCTGGACGAGTACAAGCGCCGCTATGCCAAGCCGGGCTTGTTGCTGTCGGGCTGGGACACCGAAGTGCCCGGCAAGGCCAACCTGACCGACGTGCTGCGCCACGTGCCCATCACGGTACTGCTGGGGACCAGCGGTGCCGGTGGCGCCTTCAAGGAGCAGCATATCCAGCTGATGCTCAAGCACTGCGCGCGTCCCATGGTGTTCCCGCTCTCCAACCCGACCGCCAACTGCGAGGCGCTGCCGGAGGACATCTATCGCTGGAGCCAGGGCAAGGCCATCGTCGCCACCGGCAGCCCGTTCAAGGATGTGCACTACGAGGGGCAGGAGTTCCGGGTCGGTCAGGGCAACAACGTCTTCATCTTCCCGGGGGTGGGGCTGGCGGCCATCGTCAGCCAGATCCGCGAGATCACGCCGGACATCTTCACCACAGCGGCCTTTGCGCTGGCGGAGTGCGTGAGCGAGGTGGACCTGGCCAAAGGTGCCGTCTATCCGCGCATCCGCGAGCTGCGCAGCATCTCGGTGCACGTGGCAACGGCGGTGCTCAAGGACATAGTGCGGCGGGATCCCTCCCATCCGCTGATCGGCCAGGATCTGCAGCAGCACATCCTCAACCACATGTGGGAGCCGGTCTATCTGCCCTATCGCCGGGTATGACGGACGCAAGCTGGCAATAATTGCAATAGAAGAGGGGTGGCCATGGCCACCCCTCTTGTTTTGTCACCTGAGCTGTCAGCTATCTTGTCAGCCGCGCAGCGGCAGCCAGTGCCCCGCCTTGCTGCGGCAGGCGGTGTCCTGCCACTGCTGGCTGGCCTGACCTACGTAGAGCTGCTCGCGATAGTCGCGACACCAGAGACCGTTGGGGTGGCGAAAGGTGCGCAGCGGCGTGACGCTGCCCGAGTGACGGCTGGCGGGGTTGAACCAGGTGAGGCTCTGACCCTTGGGACGGGTTTGCAGCGCCTCGGCCAGGGCCTGGTTGGCCAGCGCCACGTCCTGCTTGTCCATCTGGTGGTAGAGCGGGGCGGCGCTTTGGCTGGCGCAGGCGGACAACCACAGCGCCAGGCAGATCAGCAGATAACGGCTCATGGTTGCTCCTTGCTGTTGAACCCCTGCTGGATCAGGGCCTGCTCCTGTGCATCGGTCAGGGTCTGGCCGCGATCGTCGACCGTACCATCCCCCCGCAGCTTGTTACCGTCAGCATCGACGGCATCCATGCCGTTGTCGTCGACCGTGCCATCGCCCCGGATCTCGTTGCCATTGGCATCGACGGCATCCATGCCGTTGTCGTCGACCGTGCCATCACCCCGGATCTCGTTGCCGTTGGCATCGACGGCGTCCACTCCGTTGTCATCGAGGCCGTTGCCGAGGCCACGCCCGCCACCGTGACGATCGCCGCCGGCGTGACGTTCCCCGCCGCCATGCTGTTCGCCACCGGCATGGCGATCCCCTCCGGCATGTTGCTCGCCGCCGGCGTGCTCCCCACCGCCGTTGTCGTCAGCGCCATGGCTGCCGCCGTCACTGTCACTGCTACCGCCACCACTGCTGCCGCCGTCGCTGTCACTGCCACCACCGCCACTGTTGCTGCCGCCGTCGCTGTCACTGCCACCACCGCCACTGTTGCTGCCGCCGTCGCTGTCACTGCCACCTCCACCGCTGCTGCTTCCACCTCCACTGCTACTACCGCCGCCACCACTGCTGCTTCCACCACCACTGTCACCCCCACCGCTATTGCCGTCGCCATCCTTGTTGTGAACGATCAGCCCATTGGCGATATAGCTGTGGCTGCCATCGAGGATCAGGTTGAACAGTGCCGTGGTGGGCGGGGCATCAATCCAGCAGAGGGACTCCAGCAGCAACAGGGCGGGCTGCGGGGCCAGCGCCAGGTTGCCTGCGTTGCCATGCTCAGACCACCCCAGCAGGTGCATGCCGGTAAAGAGCGGCAGCACGGCGAGAGTCGGGTTTTCGGTACGGGTCATGGCCGGTGCGATGGCCGCCCAGCCGCGGGTGGTCAGGAAGGGGTGCTCGGCGGTGAAGAAGGGAGCCAGCCGGTTGAGCCCGTAGAGCCGGCGCGCTCCCAGCAGTACCCGCTCGACCGAGAGGATCCGGTTGCTGCGGCCATATTGATCCCGCACCCGTTCACCGGCTTGCAGGGTCTCGATGGGACGTTCCTCTCCGTCGGCCATCAGGATGCGGGTGCCGGTCACGAAACAGGACTTGGCATAGGCCTGATTCACCTGCCACTGATGGTGGCTGAAGTCATAGCTCAGCGGGGTGGCAAACAGGGCCAGGGCGATGGCCGAACCCACCAGCAGTCGGCGCTGGCTGGGCTTGAAAGCGGGCAGTGACATGGGGGACTCCTTGTCCGGCTGGGTTCACGTCATCAAGTATAGGGCGGGCTGATGGAGGGGCAGGGGAGCCATTGACAAACAAAACAGCATGGAAAAACGATTGGCGCCGGCCATAAAAGTGCGTAAAATTGCATCCTCGATGCTTGTAGCAACGAATCCCGCCTAAAAAGCCAGTTTCATGCCCTCCCCAAGCAGTAAGAGGCAACAAATGACGCCGAATGGCTCATTCAGTGCCTTGAAAAAGTCTTGTGATAACTGAAAAGTGTCAAATATCCCTGTCAGTTATCAAAAAATTAAGGACATCCATGTTTTCCTTAGTCAAGCAAAGCGTCGCCGGGCTGCAAATCCTGTTTGTCGCCTTCGGTGCCATGGTGCTGGTGCCCCTGCTCACCGGACTGAACCCCTCCATGGCCCTGCTTGGCGCCGGTGTAGGCACCCTGTTGTTCCAGCTCTGCACCCGCCGCCAGGTCCCGATTTTCCTCGGTTCCAGCTTTGCCTTCATCGCCCCCATCATTTACGCCACTCAGACCTGGGGCCTGCCCTCCACCATGTTCGGTCTGTTTGCCGCCGGTTTCATGTACTTCATCCTAGCCGCGCTCATTCGTGCCCGCGGCATGGGCTTTGTGCACAAACTGCTGCCGCCTGTGGTGATCGGCCCGGTGATCATGGTGATCGGCCTGTCGGTGGCCCAGGTGGCCTGCAACATGGCCATGGGCCGTGCCGGCGGTGAGCAGGTGATGCCTGCCTCGACGGCGCTGACCCTGGCCGGCATCTCGCTGGCGGTCACCCTGATTGCGGCGGTGTTCTGCAAGGGCTGGATCAAGCTCATCCCCATCCTGTGTGGCGTGATTGCGGGTTACGTCTCTGCCGTGCTGATGGGTCAGGTGAGTTTCGACGGCATGGTCAACGCCCCTTGGCTGGCGCTGCCCCACTTCGTGACCCCGGAGATCAACTGGGCTGCGGCGCTGTTCATGCTACCGGTAGCCATCGCCCCCTGTATCGAACACATCGGTGGCGTGCTGGCCATCGGTGGCGTGACCGGCAAGGATTACACCAAGAACCCGGGTCTGCACCGTACCCTGGCCGGTGACGGCATCGGCGTCTGCTTCGCCGGCTTCATCGGTGGTCCTCCCGTCACCACCTATGCCGAAGTGACCGGCGCCGTGATGATCACCCGCAACTTCAACCCGGTCACCATGACCTGGGCCGCGGTGTTCGCCATCATTCTGGCCTTCTTCGGCAAGTTCAACGCCCTGCTCACCTCCATCCCGATGCCGGTGATGGGCGGCATCATGTTGCTGCTGTTCGGATCCATCGCCGCCATCGGTCTCAAGACCCTGGTGGAGTCCAAGGTGGATCTGGGACTGTCGCGCAACATCGCCATCGTGGCCGTGACCCTGACCGTGGGTGTCGGCGCGCTGGAGATGAAGATCGGTGACTTCGCCCTGGCGGGCGTGGGTCTGGCCTCGGTGGCCGCCATCCTGCTCAACCTCATCCTGCCCCAGCACTCCGAAGAGGGTGCCATGGAAAGCGCCAAGGATTGAGTCAACGGACGGCGTATCCCTGTCTTGCAGAGGCCACCTCAGGGTGGCCTCTCTCTTTTCCGCCATCTGACACATCGCTGGGCCGGTGGAGGCTTAATGCGTATAAAGTCAATAGCTTGCTCACCGGCAGGCGTTGTCGTCCGAGAGTATCCGCCAGCCTCAAAATAGGGGTTGATTGAAGCCTGTCTGGCCAGGGCGCCATTTGACGGATCCCTGTTCCTGACCTTTGCTAAAGGTCAGGTTTGACACTGTGCTGTGCGGATCAGTATGAAAAAAGAGGCGTTTACGCCCCCCATCATGGGATGCATCTTCCTCTCTTCTTACTGATGCTGTTCTTGCCGTCACACCCTGTTAAACCACCCCATCTGCTTGCCGCCGACATGACGAAGGCGCGGCAAACCGTGCAAGCCGGCACGATCCGGTAAGGGTCAAAAGGGTCCGCACATCGACTGGTGCGGACATTGAGGGACGAGCTGTGAGCAAAGTGAGGTTGCAATGAAATATCAACTGTTGTGGAAAAGCGCCCTGTTCTCGGCCTCTTCGGTACTGGCGCTGGGAGCCGTACAGGCGGCACCCTTGAACGTGATGACCGAGGATTATCCGCCGTTCAACATGCAGGGGGAGGGAGGCAAGATAGTCGGCCTCTCCACGGAGGTGGTGGAGGAGCTGTTCAAGCGGGCCGGGGTCGAATACAAGCTGAGCATGATGCCCTGGAAGCGTGCCTACGAAGATACCCTCAGCACGCCCAATACCGCCCTGTACTCCACCACGCGCACGCCGGAGCGGGAAAACCTCTTCAAGTGGGTCGGGCCGCTGGTCAACAACAACTGGGTTTTCTTTGCCAATCCGTCTTCCACCATCACGGTCAACTCCTTAGAAGATGCCAAGCAGTATTCGGTTGGGGGCTACAACGGTGATGCCGCTGCCGAATATCTCAAGGCGCAAGGGTTTGGCAAGCTGCAACTGGCGGCCAACGATACCGCCAACGTGAAGAAACTGGAGGCTGGTCGCATCGATCTCTGGGCGACCGGGGAGTACCTGGCCCCCTATCTGGCCGCCCAGGAGAAGACGTCCAGTCCCAAGCCGGTGTTTGTGTTCAAGGAAACCCAGATGAGCCTGGCTTTCAACAAGGAAGCCCCGGATGAGCTCATCAACAAGCTCAACGAGATCTTGGCCGCCATGAAGGCGGATGGCACCATCGACAAGATCAATGCCAAGTACCATTAAGTTGTAACAAGACGTCGTTGCCGATATCGGGAGGGAACCATGGGTTGGAATAGTCTGACGTTCAGGATTGCCGTGCTGACCTCCCTGTCGGTGAGTCTGCTGCTGGTGTTGTTTGGTGGATATAACTACAACGCCGCCAGGGAGGAGAGCTATCGCAGACAGGCCGAGATGGTGGAGCAGGCCATCAGCCGGTTGCAGCTCTCCTTGCCTGGTCCGCTGTGGAATTACGAATCGGCTTTTGTCGAGGCATCCCTCAAATCCGAGCTGGCCACCGATGCGCTTAGCAGCCTGCTGGTGGTCAACAAGGACAAGCTGGTTGCGGGGTTTGTCCGTGATGATGCCGGTGAAATTCAGGTAGTGGCAAAGTTGCCCGCCGATCTGGGCAGCCACGCCAGCCATGAGCTGGTCTACGACGACAACGGCCAGCTCAAGACGGTGGCCAATCTGCTGGTGGTCAGCAGTGATCGGGCCATTTTGATCCAGTTGCGCCATCTGCTCATCACCACCGTCTGGCAGATAGTGGTGCTGGATGTCGGCATCATCCTGTTGCTGATGGTATTAATCCACCGCAATGTGTTGCGCCCCTTGCGGCAGATGAACTCCGCAGTCTTCGATCTGGCCCAGGGAGATGGGGATCTGACCCAGCGCCTCAAGATCCGCCGGCATGACGAGATGGGGGCGCTGGCTGGCAACATCAATCAATTCATTGCCAAGCTGCAGGGGACGGTGTCGGAGATAAACACCCTGTCGGCAGGCGTCTTGCAGACGGCGGAGCTGTGCGATTCGCTGGCGACCGATACCCGGCACGGCAGCGCCGAACAGCAGTCAGAGCTGGATCAGGTTGCGACCGCCATCACCCAGATGAGTCATGCGGTACAGGAAGTGGCGGGCAATGCGGTCAAGACATCCGGTGCGACCGACGAAGCCAGTCTCTATGTGGAGCAGGGTTACAAGCTGGCCGGCCAGGCCAATGAAGCCATTCATCAGCTGGTCGGCGAGGTGGAGCGGGTCGCCAACCTGATCCGCTCCTTGTCGAGCGAGAGCAGCAGCATCGGCAACATCATCGAAGTGATCAACGGCATTGCCGAACAGACCAACCTGCTGGCCCTCAATGCCGCCATTGAGGCGGCCAGAGCCGGGGATCAGGGGCGCGGGTTTGCCGTGGTAGCCGATGAGGTGAGAACGCTGTCCGGCCGTACACGCCAGTCGACCGAGGAGATCAGTGCCAGTATCGCGCGCTTGCAGCAGGCGACCCACAATCTGGTTTCTGGTATGCAGCAAAGTCAGGACAAGGCCTCCCAGGCGGGGGCACAAGCCGCCGACGTGCAGCTCTCGGTAGAGAAGATAAAGACCCAGGTCGGCCTTATCCGTGAAATGAACATGTATATCGCCCAGGCCTCGGAAGAGCAGCACTCGGTGGCGGAAGAGGTCAGCAACAGCGTCAATCGCATCGCCGGACTCAACAACGACAGTGCGGCGCGGGTGGGGCAGGTAGCCGATGCCAGCAGTGATTTGCGCCAGCTGTCGGCTCAATTGGACAGTCTGCTCAAACAGTTCAGGGTGTGAGCGCCGGGCGCCAGCGAGCTGGCCGTCAAGGCAGAGGAGTGGATGATGGGAGTAACCAGGATGCTTGTCCTGTTCTGGGCTCTGTGGGCAGGAGGATTGCAGGCCGGGTCCGTCAGGTATCAGGTCGAAGGGCGGACGTTCGAAGGTTATCATCTGGCGGGGGCCAGTCAGCAGTCAACTCTGGTGCTGCTGGTCCATGACTGGGATGGGTTGACCGGGTATGAAATGAAGCGTGCCGACATGCTGGCGGCCTTGGGTTACCGGGTGTTTGCCGCCGACCTGTTCGGCGTTGGCGTGAGACCCACTGCGGTGGAGGATAAAAAGCGGCTGACAGGGGCGCTATACCAGGACAGGGCGAGCATGCGGGCCCTGCTCGCCGGGGCGCTGGCCGAGGCCACGAGGTTGGGAGGCGAACCGGAAAAGGTCGTTGCGCTCGGTTACTGTTTCGGAGGGGCCGCCGTGCTGGAGCTGGCCCGCAGCGGGGCGGATCTGCACGGTACAGTGAGCGTGCATGGCGGGCTGGAGACGCCGCCAGGTCAGAACTACCAACAGGTCAGGGGACGTGTGCTGATACAGCATGGCAGTGCTGACGAGGCGGTCAGCCTGGGGCAGTTTGCCGCCCTGATCGGCGAGCTGGAGAGGGCCGGCATCAGCCATGAAGCGACCAGTTACAGCGGTGCCCCTCACGCATTCAGTGTGTTTGGATCAGACAGGTACCACGCCGAAGCCGATGCCCTTGCCTGGCAACGCCTGGTCGGTTTTCTGGCAGAGATCTCCGCAAAGTAACCCTGTGCGCTGGTTTGCAAGCCATGGCATTGCCATGGCTTTTTGCTGTCTGTTGATCATGGCTGATGGCGTGCCAGTACGAGCACCCACATGGCCCCGTCCCCCACGTGATAGCGTGCCAGCAGGGTCAGGGCGCCGCTGAGCGGGTCGATGCGATGCACCGCCAGCTGGTGGGAAGCCTGCCCGGCCGCCAGCAGCCAGTGGCCGCTCTGGTCGATGGCAAAACCGCGGGGCATGGTCTCAGTCGGGAAGTGGCCGACCACGCCGAGCTCGCCATCCGGCGCGATGGCGAACTGGGTCAGCAGGCTGCTGGCCCGCTCGCTGCTGTAGAGAAAACGCCCGTCGGGTGTCACGTGCAGATCCGCCCCCCAGCGCTCCCCCTGATAACCGGCTGGCAGCATGGAGAGGCTCTGACAGAGCCGGATCCCGCCATCGGCGGTGGGTCGGTAGCGGTTGATGGTGCAGTCGAGCTCGTTGAGGCAATAGAGGTCGCCATTGCTCGGATGCCGCGCAAGATGGCGCGGCCCGGCACCGCTGGCGGTCGCCAGATCCCCCAGCGGATGGGGGCGCAGCCGCCCCTCCTTGCAGAGCAGAAAGCGGCGGATGCAATCCTCCTTGAGGCAGGCGACCAGCACCTCCTGCTCACCCTGTTTATTTGCACGCAGCAGGGTGACCGAATGGGCGGCCTGCAAGCCGTCGAGCTGCTGGTGGGGGGGCTCTGCCCGGCCGTCGGCGCCGATGGCGGAGACGGTAACCTGATTGAAGGCATAGGAGGCCGCCAGCAGGAAGCGGCCGTCGGCCGAGATGGCGGTGTGGGAGGCGCTGCCCGCCAGCGGTGCCGATCCCTGCGTTTCCAACCGGCCATCGGTCTCGATGCGATAGCTTATCAGGGCGAAATCGGGGCGCACGGCGGCATGGAGCCAGCGCCCGTTCGGGCTGATCACCAGCGGCTGGACCTGGCCCGGGGTGTCGACCACCTGCAATGGCGTGAGCTCCCCAGTATTGGCCAGGGCAAACACGTGGATCTGCTGGCTGGCGGGGCTCGCCACATAAACGACCTGCTGCATCTGTTTATCACTCCTTGTCATGGGCAACCGCAGGCCATCTTATCCTCTTTCGCGCCCGGCTGGCGCTACTCTTTTGCCCGGCCCGGGCAGACCACTTGGCGGGCCTTGAGGTGGTAGAGCTCCACCTGCGGGTGGCTGAAAAAGCCCACTTCCCACGGGTTCTTCTGCACGAAGGCGGCGCGGATAGGTTCGAACAGCGGGTGATCCTGCGGGATCTGGTAAGCATCGGCGGCGATGATGGTGTAGTTCCACTCGATGGCGCGGGTGTAGGTGAACACCGCCCGCGAGTCGATGGCGAAGTGGCAGCGGCCGTCGCGCTTGAGCAGCTGCGACTTGAAGGTCTCGGGGAAGGTGATGAAGAAGATGTCGTCCTCATCGGAAGAGAGAAACGCCAGCACAGTGGTGTGGGGCTGGGACTGGGCCCGGGTCACCAGCACCCCGATCTTGTTCTCAACCTCACGCAAGTCAGGCACCGGCAGGCCGGTGAGCGGGGTGACGGGCAGCTCGCGAGCGGGGCGTTCATCGGCCGGATGCTGATAGCCCGGCTGGGCGAAGCCGTAGACCACCCGGTTGCCGTACCAGAGCTCGAACTGCAGTGGGGTGACCTGCACCCTGTCCGGAGCGGTGCGGGCGATAACCCCCTTGTAGGAGACGCGATAGACGCTCAAGGAGGCGTCGTACTCGTCGACCCCGGTGCGGTTGTCCAGATGCAGGGTGATCTTCTCCCCCACCGCCAGCTGGTGCCCCTTGGGGAAGGTCAGCAGCAGCTCGTCGTCTGGCTGGATCTCGACCCCGCAGATGTAGACGCCGGTCTCCTTGCTGGCGGGGTCGACATAGGTGGCGGCCACCCCGAGCAGGGGAGAGCCGAGAAAAGAGAGCAGAGAGGGTTGGGAACTCATGGCGCACCTTGGCAAATGTGGGGATCGGCTCCTCAGTGTATCGCGGCCGGCCGGGATTGGCAGGCCTCTCACCTGGGGAGGCAAGCGTTTCAGGCTAGCGACAAACCTTGCCCCATTCTGGCCGGCCCGTCACAAAATCAGCGCAAGCGGTGGGCCACCGACACAAAAAAGGCCCCTTGCGGGGCCTTCGAACGAGATGAGGAGCTGTCTTAACCGGGCTGGGGGCCCGGCAGGGCGGGAGGCTGAGCGGAGTCGGACTCCACCTTCTGCTCTTCGTCCTTCATGTTCTTGATGTAGACATCCATCTGGTTGAACGCGATCTCGATGCCGTTTTCGCGGAACAGCTGGTCTATCTTGCGGTTCAGCTCGTCCACCGCCGGGTTGCGATCGCCGAGCTCGCTCACGAAGAAGCGCAACTCGTGATCCAGGGTGCTGGCACCGAAGGTGAGGAAGTAGACGATGGGCGCAGGATCCTTGAGCACGCGGCTGTTCTCGTCCGCCGCCTGCTTGAGCAGGGTGCGGGTCAGCTCCAGATCCGAACCGTAGGCCACACCTACCCTTACGATGACCCGGGTGACCGTATCGCTCAACGACCAGTTGATGAGCCGCTCGGTCATCAGCTGCTGGTTGGGGATGATCACCTCCTTGCGGTCGAAGTCGGTCAGGGTGGTGGCGCGAATGCGGATCCGCGAGACGGTGCCGGAGAAGGAGCCGATGGTGACGGTGTCACCGATCCGCACCGGACGCTCGAACAGTATGATGATGCCGGAGACGAAGTTGGAGAGGATCTCCTTCATGCCAAAACCGATACCGACCGACAGACCACCGGCGACCCACTGCAGCTTGTCCCACTGTACCCCCATCATGGAGAGGGCGGTCAGTGAGCCGACCCCGATCAGCACGTAGTTGAGCATGGTGGTGATGGCGTAGGCCGTGCCCTGGGCCAGGTTCAGCTTGGAGAGCACCAGCACTTCCAGCAGACCCGGCAGGTTGCGGGCCAGCGACCAGGCGCCGCCCAGCAGCAGGAAGCCTATCAGTACATCGCTCAGGCTGATCGGGAACATCACGGCATTGGCCCCGGTCCCTTCAGTGCGGTGCCACAGCACCATGCTGTCGAGGTAGGAGAAGACCGCCACCAGATCGGACCAGAGCCAGTAGAAGGCGACGCCGAAGATCAGCAGCAACACGGTACGGGTCAGACGCAGCGACTGCTGGCTGACATCTTCCAGATCCATGGGCTGCTCTTCGATGGTGTCTCCCCCTTCCGCATCCTCCTGGGCCTTGTGTTCGCGTTTGGCCACCGCACGGCGATAGGCCAGGCGACGGGCTGCCAGCTCGAGGCCACGCAGGGCGGTACGGTAGACCAGGCTCCAGAGGATGAGCAGGTAGAAGGACTCGATCAGCCGGCCGGTCAGCTTGAGGGCTGTGTAGTAGTAGCCCAGTCCCACCAGCACGATCAGCGCCACCGGTGCCAGCGCCAGGGCAATGGCGGTGATGGACTGCTGCATGCTCGCCTCACCCTTGATGCGGGCGCGGGAGATGGGGAACACCAGGTAGGCGGCCAGCCCCAGCAGGGCCAGAGTCAGCGCCTGACCCACCACATCGTTGCCAAGGGAGGAGGGTTCCACCACCGCCTTGGTCGACAGCATGATGAGCGGCAGCAAGGGCACCCAGAGATAGCGCATGCTGGTGCGCTTGGCCTGCAGATCGGCTTTCGGAATGCGGAAGTGGCTCTCGGCGATGCCGCCCGGCCGCATCACCGCCAGATAGACGCTGAACACCAGATAACCGAGCGCCAGGTTGAGGGTGATCTGGAAAATCAGCTTGGAGCTGAGCAGACCGCAGTCAGTCAGCAGCAGGCCGGCAGCCAGGATGAACAGGCTGCCCGGCAGGCGTTGCAGCACGGTATAGCAGAGGGCTGCCGGGGTGTGCCACTGGCTGTCCTGGCGAAAGCGCCCCAGATCCTTGGTGATCTTCTTCTGCCGCTCGATCAGCGTCGGGCGCTTCCAGATCAGCAGGCCACCTATCAGCAGCAGCGGCAGGGCCAGCAGGGTGATGGGCAGCAAGGTCTCACCCCAGCCGCTCCAGTCCGGTTTCAGCACCCAGTCGGAGGCCTGCTTGTAGGCCTGGGCCGGCCAGCTGATGAACCACTTGCCGTCGATGGGCTTGTTGCTGCTCACCCAGAAGATGTGCTGCTGCAGGGTGAACTCGATGGAGGAGTAGATCCGCGCCAGCTGCTGCTGGGTCAGCTGCAGGCTGATGGCGTTGGTCAGTTGGGCATCCAGCTGGCGGTTGAGCTGATCGAGCAGGCTGATGCGGGTGTCGAGCAGCTTGGAGAGGCTGGCTCTGTCCTCCTCGCTCACCGGCTCGCTGCTATTGGCGATCAGGTTGTCCAGATACTGGGTCTTCTGGAACAGCTGGTCACGCTGCTGGCTCAGTTCGAACTGGGCCAGGTGCAGGTCGGCAATTTGCTCCTCCAGGTTTTTCACCAGGGTGGAGGGGGAGGACTCCAGCTGCTGGTAGAGCTGATAGAGGATGCGTGACAGCAGCAGGTTGCCCTTGAGCATCTGCACCTGTTCGTTTAGGTTGCGCTCGGTCTGGGTGCCGCGCTCCAGCCAGCTCTTGGCCTGCAGGTTCTTCTGCACCAGCGAGTTGAGGCTGGCGGTGGCGCTGACCAGCTGCTGGCTGAGCTGGTGGTTGAGCTCCTGCTCCTTTTGCACCAGCGGGCTGTCGGCGGCGGCCACCAGCTCACCGGTCTGCTCTGCAGTTTTTTCGGTGTCGCCCAGGCGCTTGGCACTGCTCTGCTCCTGCAGCAGTTGCAGCTTCTGCTCTTCGCTCGCGAGGCGGGCGGTCTGGTAGTCGCGCTGTTTGACCGCCAGATCCTGCATGCTGGTGCGGTTGTCCAGCTCCTTCTGCAGGTTGGCCAGCTGCAGATCCAGCAGGGCCAGCTCGGCATTAAGCTTCATCTTCTCGGCGCTGCTCACCCCGTCACCGGCATTGAGACGGGTACGGATCTCCTGGCTGCGCTGATAGGCGCGGCTCATGCTGGCCTGGGCCCGCTCCGGCAGGGTCTGCAGGTTGGTGAGCTGGCTGCCGATGGTGCCGAGGGCCTCCTGGGCATCCTGCATGTTGGCCATGACGTCGGGCTGGCGACTCTCCAGCTCGCTCAGGCTCATGCTGGCGTATTCGCTCTTGATCTGCTCGGCGCTCTTGCCCTGGGTCAGGGCATCCAGTCTGGCGCTGATGTCGCGCAGCTCGGCCGGCAGGGAGCGAACGCGCTCGTTCTGGCTTCTGGCCTTGCTCTTCTCTTTCTCGATGCTGTCGAGCAGGGAGAGGGTGTCGGTCAGGAATTTCTGGTCGGCCTGCTGGCTGACGGTGAGGGTGTCCGACTTGCCGAGGGCGTCGAGTGCCCGTTGTACGCTGGTACGTTGGGGCACGTCCTGCGCCATGGCTTGCGGGGCGCAGAGACTGACGAGTAAGCAGAGCAGCGGCAACAGGGTGGCCGAGGCTCTTTTGAACGGTATTGAGAGCATAAAACTTCCGGGTTATTACGCGATATTCGGGAGATGTCCCACTTGGATTAAATCCGCGTGGATTCTAACACCGGGCAGAAAGGGGCAGCAGGGGGGCGAGATAAAAAAAACGGCACCCGCGGGCGCCGTTTTCAGCTTGTTCAGTTCCGATTAAAGAACGTGAACGGAAGCGGTGTTGGTGGTGCCGCTCGGTACCAGGGCACCGGAGACCATGACAACCACGTCACCCTTCAGACCCATGCCGCTGGCCAGGGCCGCTTCTTTGCCGATGCGATAGAAATCGTCGGTGGAGGCGATGCTGTCAACCACGTGAGCAACCACACCCTTGGTCAGTACCAGCTGGGCTGCGGTCTTCTTGTTGGTGGTGATGGCCAGGATCCAGGCTTTCGGGAAGTACTTGCGGATGGCCTTGGCAGACTTGCCGCCTTCGGTGGCAACCACGATCAGCGGGGCGTCCAGCTTCTCGGAGGTCTCTACCGCGCCTTTACATACGGCCTCGGTGATGCGCAGCTTGTTGCTGTCGTTGGCAGCAGACAGGTTGGACGGCATCACGGCATCGGTACGCTCGCAGATGGTGGCCATGATGGTCACGGCTTCCAGCGGGTACTTGCCCTTGGCGGACTCACCGGACAGCATGACTGCGTCGGTACCGTCCAGGATGGCGTTGGCCACGTCGCCGGCTTCGGCGCGGGTCGGACGCGGGTTCTTGATCATGGAGTCCAGCATCTGGGTGGCGGTGATGACCACTTTGCGGGCTTTGTTGCACTTCTCGATGATCATCTTCTGGGCGAAGATAACTTCTTCAACCGGGATCTCGACACCCATGTCGCCACGAGCAACCATGATGCCGTCGGAGACAGCCAGGATCTCGTCGAAGTTGTCCAGGCCTTCCTGGTTTTCGATCTTGGAGATGATCTGGATGTTCTCGCCACCGTGGGCTTTCAGGTGCTCACGGATTTCCAGCACGTCTTCTTTCTTGCGAATGAAGGAGGCGGCAACGAAATCAACACCTTGCTCGCAACCGAAGATCAGGTCGCGCTTGTCTTTCTCGGCCAGGGCCGGCAGCTTGATGGAGACGCCCGGCAGGTTGATGCCTTTGTTCTCGCCCAGATCGCCGTTGTTCAGTACTTTACAGATGACTTCGCGCTCGGTGATTTCGATGACGTCCAGACCGATCAGGCCATCGTCAACCAGGATGCGGTTGCCGACGCGCAGGTCGTTGGCGAAACCGGCATAGGTCACGGCGACCTTGTCTTTGTTGCCAACCACGGTCTGGTCGGTGGTGAAGGTGAAGGTCTGGCCAGCGACCAGGGCCACATCGTTGCCGCCTTCCAGCTTGATGGTACGGATTTCCGGACCCTTGGTGTCCAGCAGGATGGCTGCGTGCTTGCCGGTTTCGGCCATGACAGCGCGCAGGTTGCTGATGCGACCACCGTGCTCGGCGTAGTCGCCGTGGGAGAAGTTCAGGCGCATGACGTTCATGCCGGCGTCCAGCATCTTGGCCAGCATTTCTTTGGATTCGGTCTTGGGACCGATGGTGCAGACGATTTTGGTCTTTTTCATGTCAGTCTTCATGGTTAAGGAGTTTCCGCCGTGCAATATACACCAGTTTTTGGATACTTTTTATGATCCAGAAACAACGTTTTGACCAGATAACGTTTTCTTTTCAGGGATAACGTTTTCCTCCCGGCTACTTTTTAGGGCATAAATTAACTGGTCAGCGCAGATTTGGCATAAATGTCGCCATATGTATCTCGGCGCCGGCCCGCCTCGTCAAATGTTGTAAAATGACGATCCCGTCCCTTCATCAAACCGTCATCGGTCCCCGACAAGAATAGACACTCTGCTGCCACCGGAGTGCTGCAAGATGGTCCCTTATCTGCTGCTGTTGTCCGTCGCCCTGCTGGGTGTGCAGGCGCTGCCCGCCAGCTGCTGGCCGGCCGATCCCGCTCCTCGCGATGGCACGCTGCGCGCGTTCGAGCGCCTTGAAAGGCTGCATGCGCAGGCCGCCACGGCCCACGCGCAGCCAGGCTTGCCGCGCTCCAATCCCCCGCTTGCCGGGACGAATTGACAGCCCTGAGCGGCAGGTTTGAAAAGAAGAGAGGGAGGCCTGGCCTCCCTCTTGTTTTGGATGCGTCACCGCGCCTTGGCGGCTCAGTTTATCTTGCCCATCTCGATGGCGAAGCTGGTGGCCAGCTGGGCGAACTTGAGGGCGTGGGCAGCCGAGGGATCCGAGTTTTGCAAGGTGTCCCGGGCGGTGTGGATGTTGGGGTTGTAGTCGTTGAAGCGTGACTCGAACGGCATGGCGGCCGGGTAGCCCTGATTGTGCCAGGAGGCGTGATCCGAGCAGCCGTAGCCGCAGCTGTCATAGCCGTAGCGGATCTGGGGCAGATAGGCGTCGAGCAGCTGGGCCAGATAGCCGGTCAGCCCCTGGTCGGTGTAGTCGGTCATGAAGACGATGTCTTCCGCCGAGCCCTGGTAGTTGGTCATGTCCAGCTGCAGCGCCGCCAGTACCTTGGTGTTGGCCGCCTTGTAGCGGGTGGCGATGTCCTTGGAGCCGCGCAGCCCCACCTCTTCCGCCGCATAGCCGATGAACTGCAGGGTGCGCTCAGGCTGGCGACCCTGCTCGGCGATGACCCGCAGCACCTCGGTCAGGGTGGCGATGCCGGAGGCATCGTCATCGGCGCCCGGGGCCAGGGTGCGGCTGTTGGGGGCCGAGCCCGCGGTGGAGTCGAGGTGACCGCCGAGCACCACCACTTCGTCCGGGTAGCGGCTGCCCTTGAGGGTCAGCACCACGGATTGTTGCGGATAGCCGCTGTGCTTGACCCGGCTGACGCTGGCCCAGGGTAGGGTCGCGCTCAGGGTCTGCCACTGGCCGGCCACCCAGTCCGCCGACTGCACCCCTGTGGTGGTGGTGTAGTAGCGATTGCGCCAGCTGGCGAGCTGGCTGATGGTGCCGACTATGTTGCCCTGATCCAGATAGGGCAGCAGCCGGTTGACGCTGGCTCCCTGGGTCAGCGGCGGGGCGCTGAACAGGTTCTGGCTGATGGGCTGGGCCATGCTCTGCAGGGCGTCGGCCAGGGTACTGTGCACCACGTAGCCGCCGCAGCGCTGGTGACCTTCGTGCATCAGGTGGGAGAGGGTGCCGAGCTCGCTCGCCTCGACCTGGGCCAGCTGGATGGGGGCGCCGCTGGCGCTGAACAGGGGGGCCAGCTTGGCCTTCACCTGTTTGAGTTCGACGCCGCTGTCGGCACCGACCGTGATCCAGACGGGCTCGGCGGCCTGTACGGCGAGGGGCAGCAGGGGGAGCAAGAGGGCAGTCAACAAGGGTTTCATGGCGGATCCTTCCAGATTGGTTGTGGGCACATGTGCCAAATGGGTGTCATAAGACGACTGGCCCAGTCTAGCCAAGGAGGCAGACCTCGGAATTTGACCATCTGGCGCGACCCTACCCCCGTCCGGTGGGGGCCGCTGCAGGATCTGCTGTCTACTGCGGGCCGGCGAGGGTGGCTGGCGGAGCTTTGTGCTGGTGAGGGGGATGTGCGCAGCGTGCTCGCGGCAGCAGCGGCGCTCGGCCCTGACCTGGGGGGCTGACAAAGGGAGTCAAACTATGCCATATCGGCGCGAAACGCCGGCGGGAATGGGTGAGGAGGGGCCTGGGTGCCCAAAAGCGCGGGTATACAAAGAGGCATAAAAAAGAGGGGCTGTGCCCCTCTTCTGCATCTGAATGCGGGTTCAGGCGGTCGCCTGAGCCAGCATGCCGAGGGCTATCTCCCGCTCCCCCATGATCACCTTGTCTGCCCCCTGCCTGGTGAGGAAGCTCACCTCGTCATCGCTGTGGGCACGGGCGATCACCCGGATGGCAGGGTTGATGAGCCTGGCCTGGGCGATGGCCTCGCCGGCTTCGAAGCTGTTGGGGATGGCCACCAGCAGCCAGCTGGCGTCGGTGATGGCGGCGCGGCACAGCACCTCGTCATCGGCCACGTTGCCGTTGACGTGGGGAATGTTGGCCTGGCGCAGGCTCTCCAGCCGGTGCGGATCCTGCTCGATCACCACCAGCTCGCGCCCGGCCTGCTGCAGGCCACTCACCAGCAGGCGACCGACCCGGCCATAGCCCGCCAGTATGGTGTGGCCTTTCATCTCCACCGGCGGGCATGTGCACTCGGCCAGCACCTGGGTGTTGTCGGCGTCCGGCTGTTTCTCCAGGTAGCGCTCGACGGCGTTGAACACCAGCGGGTTGAGCATGATGGAGAGGCTGGCACCCACCAGGATCAGGTCACGGGCTCCTTCCGGCACCAGTTTCAGCACTATGGCTAGGCCGATGAGGATGAAGGAGAACTCGCCGATCTGGGCCAGGCTGGCGGAGATGGTGAGGGCGGTGCGCTTGCTGTAGCGAAACAGCCGCACGATGGCGTAGGCCGCCGCCGACTTGCCGAACATGATGATGAACAGGGTGGCCAGCACCGCCAGCGGCTCGGTCAGCAGCACCGCCGGGTTGAACAGCATGCCCACCGAGACGAAGAACAGCACGGCGAAGGCGTCCTGCAGCGGCAGGGTGTTGTTGGCGGCGCGGTGGCTCAGCTCGGAGCGGTTCATGACGATGCCGGTGAAGAAGGCGCCAAGGGCGAAGGAGACGCCGAACAGCTTGACCGCCCCGAAGGCGATGCCAAGGGAGCAGGTCAGTACAGCCAGGGTGAACAGCTCGCGCGAGCCGGTGCTGGCGGTGTGGGTCAGCAGCCAGGGGATGAAGCGGCTGCCCACCACCATCATCAGCGCCACGAACAGGCTCACCTTGCCGAGGGTCCAGCCCAGATCCAGCGCTATGCTCTGCCAGCTCATGGCCTGCTCGCCGAACCGGATGTCGGCGATGATAGGCAACATCACCAGCGCCAACACCATCACCAGATCCTCGACGATGAGCCAGCCGATGGCGATGCACCCCTGCAGGGTCTCCAGATTCTGGCGGCTCTCCAGCGCCCGCAGCAGCACCACGGTACTGGCGGTGGAGAGGGCGAGGCCGAACATCAGACCGGCGACCGGATCCCACCCCAGCAGGGAGGCGAGCCCCATGCCGAGCAGGGTGGCGACGGCGATCTGGGCGATGGCGCCCGGGATGGCGATCCGCTTTACCGACATCAGGTCGCGAAAGGAGAAGTGCAGCCCGACCCCGAACATCAGCAGGATCACCCCCAGCTCCGCCAGCTCGGGCACCAGCTTCATGTCGGCCACGTACCCCGGGGTGAAGGGGCCCGAGATGACGCCGGCCGCCAGATAGCCCACCATGGGGGAGATCTTGAGGCGCTGGGCCAGCATGCCGAGGATGTAGGCCAGCACGAAGCCGCCGACCAGGGTGGTAATCAGGGGAAGGGAGTGGTCCATGTCGTCACCTCGCTAATGGCAGTCAGGGGGCTACCAGATCACCGCGCGGGTGAAGAGGGCAGCTGTCAATGAGCAGGGGGCGAAAGAGACAGATGCTGGTCCCGTGCACGGGGCGTGTCTGAAGGACAGCAGTTGCCGTTTCTGTTGAAAAATAATACGTTTTTGGTGGAAAAGCAATCTTTATCCACATTTAAAGGAATTTTTGAGATTAAAAGTGGATAAGTGATGCTTTTAGGGTGAGGAGCTCTATTTTTATTGACCTGGCTTGGCAGTATTAATCAATCGGTGATGATTTTTGTGGCCAGGGCGAGCGGATCCTGGCCTCACAAAAAAAGCGGCCAACCGGCCGCTTCGTTGCATTCAGAGCTGGGGCAGACCCCTGGGCTCACTGACCCTTGGCGATCCCCTCCCGACGTGGATCGGCGGCGCCAAGCCAGCCGCCGGCGTTGCGCTGCACCCCCTGCAGGCCCGAGGTCTGCTCGCTCAGCACCACCTCGTGCCCCTTCGCCTTGAGCGCCTCGACCACGGCGGCCGGGGTGCGGCCCGCCTCCAGCTCGGTGGGGCCGTTGCGACTGCCGAAGTTGGGCAGATTGATCGCCTGCTGCAGGTTGAGCCCCCAATCCTGGGTGCCCAGCAGCGTCTTGCCCACGTAGTTGATGATGGCGGAGCCCCCCGGGGAGCCCAGGCTCATCTCCAGCTCGCCGCTGCTCTTGTCAAACACCAGCAGGGGGGACATGGAGGAGCGCGGTCGTTTGCTCGGCTCCACCCGGTTGGCCACCGGCAGCCCGGCGGCGTCCAGCGAGGTGAAGGAGAAGTCGGTGAGCTGGTTGTTGAGCAGGTAGCCGTTGACCA
This sequence comes from Aeromonas sp. R5-3, assembly GCF_040908225.1. Classification (NCBI taxonomy): domain Bacteria; kingdom Pseudomonadati; phylum Pseudomonadota; class Gammaproteobacteria; order Aeromonadales; family Aeromonadaceae; genus Aeromonas; species Aeromonas sp. R5-3. Next base: position 500,590 of record NZ_JBFODH010000029.1, read on the forward strand.
TCAGCCGCGAGCCGAAGCCGTCTTCAATGGAGCTGGTCATGGAGACCGCCATCCCCGCCTTGTCGACGATGGAGATGTGGCTGGTGGAGGGGAGCTCAGGGGTCGCATCCTGGCCGCGAGCCGGCGCCAGCGGCGGGGTGCCCGCGTTGGCCAGCCCCATGGAACGCTCGCCGATCAGGGCGCCGCGCCGGGCCAGATAGTGCTTGTCGAGCAGGCCGCTGACGGGGACCGCTACATAGTCGCTGTCCGCCACGTACTGGTTGCGGTCGGCAAAGGCGAGCCGCGCCGCCTCGCTGTAGAGGTGGATCGCCTCGGCAGAGGCGGCCGGCTGGCCCTGCTCCCCTGGCACCGGCTTGAGGGCCGCCATGTCGCGGCTCTCCAGCATGCCGAAGATCTGGCCGAGCGCTATGGTGCCGGACGAGGGGGACGGGAAGCCGCACACCCGGCTCTGGCGATAGTCAAAGCAGAGACCGTCGCGCAGTTTGGCGCGGTAGCTGGCCAGATCGACGGCGCTCAGCACACCCGGGTTGGTCGGGTGGGCGTGCACCTTGGCCACCATGGCCTCGGCCAGCGGGCCGCGATAGAAGGCGTCCGGCCCCTGATTTGCCAGGATACGCAGCACCTTGGCCAGCGCCGGGTTGGTCAGCCGGCTGCCCGCCGCTCTGGGGCTGCCGTCGGCCTGATAGAAGTAGGCCCGCGCGTCCGGGTCCTTTGCAAGATAGGGATCCTTGGCCAGCAGCGCGGCCAGCCGCGGGCTTATCACGAACCCTTGCTCCGCGAGGGTGATGGCGGGCTCGAACAGCGTAGCCCAGGGCAGCTTGCCGTAACGCTGGTGGGCCAGTGCCAGTGCCCGCACCGTGCCGGGGGCGCCCACCGAGCGCCCGCCCACCACGCCGTCGTAGAAGGCCATCGGTTTGCCATCCTTCATGAACAGCTGATCGGTGGCGGCGGCGGGGGCCGTCTCGCGGCCATCCACGGCGGCTACCTGTTTGCCGTCCCACACCAGCATGAGGGAGCCACCACCGATGCCGGAGGATTGCGGCTCCACCAGGGTCAGCATCAGCTGCACCGCGATGGCGGCGTCCACCGCGCTGCCGCCGGCCTGGATCATCTGGTAGCCCGCCTCCACCGCCAGCGGGTTGGCGGCGGCCACCATGAAGTCGTGACCCTGCCAGCCCTGCTTCTCTTGCCAACCGCTGGCGGCTTCCGGCGCGATCAGGGTGTGGGCGGGGGGATTTTGCGGGCTCTGCTGAGCGGCGCAGCCGGCCAGCAGAGCGAGGGCGATGGCCAGCCCCAGCGTTTTGCGCCACATGACACTCTCCTTGTCTGTTTTATGAGCATGAGGGGGGACTATGTCACGATTGGCGCTAATGACTCAAGTTGTTGAATCAGATCAACAAGTTACTCATCTATCAACAAGTCGTACCGGCGCCCGCCCATAAAAAAACCGCCCGGAGGCGGTTTTTTGCAATCAGGCTGAGCCAATTCGCTTAGATGGACTGCTCTTCACCGCCCAGGGCGGCGAACAGGGCCGGGATGAACTGGGCCAGCTCGGCGGTGACCAGGGCAAAGTCGGCATCCAGACGGGCGGCCGGATCTTCGCTGGTGACGTCGTCGTTCTGCTCGCGCAGCTCTTCGCTGAACTTGAGGCGCTTGATGGAGAGGTCATCCCCCAGCACGAAGCTCAGGGTCTCACCCCAGTTGAGGGCCAGTTTGGTGACCAGCTTGTCGTTGGCCAGGTGGTTCTTGATCTCGTCGCTCATCAGATCCTGCTGCTTGCAGCGGATGATGCCACCGTGTTCCATGGCGCTGCGCAGCTCGGCCTCGTCCTCCAGGGTGAAGGAGGCGGGCAGGTTGCCCTCGTTCAGCCACTCGGTCATGGTGATCTCGGGCGGGTTCTTGAGGGCCACCGGCACCACCGGCAGGGTGCCGATGGACTTGCGCAGCAGGGCCAGCAGATCGTCCGCCTTCTTGGCGGAGCCCGCGTCCACCACCATCAGGTTGTCGGCCGGATTGATCCAGGCGAAGGTCTGGCTGGTGCGGCTGAAGGCGCGCGGCAGCAGGGTGTGCATGATCTCTTCCTTGAGTGCTTCCTTCTCTTTCTTCTTGAGGGCACGGCCCTGTTCGAACTCGATCGCCTCTACCTTCTCCGCCAGCATCTCCTTGACCACGGTGCCGGGCAGCATCTTCTCTTCCTTGCGAGCGCACAGCAGGATGTGGCCGGCGGCGGAGTGGGTCAGGGTGGAGCCGAATTTGCCAAGGGGCTTGACCCACCCGAACCGGGAGATGTCCTGGCTGCCGCACGGGGTGAAGGCACAGGCTTCCAGCTGGGTTTCCAGCTGCTCGACGGTCAGCTCGAAGGGGCGGGTAAAGCGATAAATCTGCAGGTTTTTAAACCACATGGCGTCCTCGGTCTCATAGATTGTCCGGCGGGCATTGTACTAGAGAGGCGCTTTGTGATCAGCCAATCATTCTTGCTAAATAAAGGGCGATCGACTTCACAGGGAGTCATATCCGTCCCCAAAGCCGTCATCAAACTCCCCTAGACTGCGGATGTTAAGGTTGTTAACAAGGATACCAATATGCTGAGGGCGAGTCGGTCCGACGACATGGACGAGATTGTCGAGATCTGGTTGCTGGCCTCCCTGCAGGCCCATGATTTTGTCGATGCCTCCTGCTGGTGGCAGGCGCAGGAAGATCTGCGCACCCGCTATCTTGATCGCGCCCGCATCTGGGTATTCGAGGAGCGCGGCGAGCTGCTCGGCTTCATGGCGCTGGTGGATGACTACTTGGCTGCCCTGTTCGTGCGCCCCGACCGTCAGGGGCGGGGGGTGGGCCATGCCCTGCTGCAGGAGGCCAAGTCCAAGGGGGCCAGGCTGCATGCCCGGGTCTTCGTGGAAAACGATCAGGCGGTGCGCTTCTATCGTCGCCACGGTTTCGTGATCGAGGGGGAGCTGGCCGACCCGCTCACCGGTCATCCCCAGTACCAGATGTGCTGCGAGCCCGCCTGAATCTGACGCCAGCACCCGCTCCGGCTTGAAAAAAGGGAGGCATATCCTCATCTTGTCTGCATCGGGTGCTGCTGGCACCACCTCCATACGAGCCGTTTTTTCATGAAGATCCTGCATACCGCCGACTGGCACCTTGGCCACCAACTCCATGGCCATGACCGCCGTTTTGAACACGATGCCTTTCTCGACTGGCTGGCCGACACCATCAAGAGCCGTGACATCGACGCCCTGCTGGTGGCGGGCGATCTGTTTGACACCGCCAACCCCCCCGCCAGCGCCTGGCAGCAGCTCTACCGTTTTCTGGCCAGGCTGCGCGCCGAGCACCCGGCACTGGAGATGGTGCTGATCGGCGGCAACCACGACTCCCCCTCCAAGCTGGATGCTCCCCACGAGCTGCTGCGCGCTTTCGACCTGCATCTGGTGGGCAGCATCAGCCGGGACGACGAGGGGCGCCTCGAGACCGAGCGCCTGCTGGTGCCGCTGCGAGGCAAGAATGGCAAAGTAGCCGCCTGGTGTGCCGCCGTGCCGTTTCTGCGCAGCAGCGATCTGCGCCCGGAAGGGCTCAGCGAGGGGCAGGACAGGCTGATCGAAGGGGTACGCCAGGTCTATGAGGCGGTACTGAGCGAGGGGCGGGCGCGCTGCAATCCGGGTCAGGCCCTGATCGCCATGGGCCACGCCTATCTGGCGGCGGGCCAGCTCTCCGAGCTCTCCGAGCGGCGGGTGCTCGGCGGCAACCAGCACGCCCTGCCTGCCGAGCTGTTTGGCGCCGCCGATTACACGGCGCTGGGCCATCTGCACCTGGCCCAGAGCCCGGCCGAGGGGGTGCACTACAGCGGCTCGCCGCTGCCGCTCTCGCTGGCCGAGGCGAACTACAACCATCAGGTGCTGGAGGTGACGTTTGAGGGGGGCAAGCTGGCCCGTCTTGAGCGGATCCCGGTGCCCCGCGCGGTGGAGATGATCCGGCTGCCCCAGAGCGGCCTCGACGAGGCGCTCAAGGCCATCGAGGCGCTGGACCTGCCCGCTTGCCCGCAGCAGGCGCAGCCCTTCCTCGAGGTACGGCTGCTGCTGCCCAAACCCGAGGCCCGCATCCGCGAGCGCGTGCTGGCCGCCATCGCCGACAAGCCGGTGCGCCTGGCCCGCATCACGACCAGCTATCAGGGCTCGGGGCAGGGGCTGGCGGACGGCGCCGGCCAGCGCCGGCTCGATGAGCTTTCCCCCACAGAAGTGTTTCGCCTCTGTTATCAGCGTCAGTTTGACGGAGAGCCGGAGGCCGAGCTGGTTGCGTCGTTTGAAGAGATCCTGGAGCAGGTGAAGGAGGCAAATGCATGAAAATCTTGTCGCTGTCAGGGGAGAATCTGGCCAGCCTGACCGGTCAATTCACCATCGATTTTGCCGGTGGTGCCCTGGGGGCCGCCAGCCTGTTTGCCATCACCGGCAATACCCGGGCTGATGGGGGCAAGAGCACGCGCGATATCGGGTCGGTATGGATGGAGGTGTGTGGCGTATGAAGATCCTCTCTTTGAGTGGTGAGAACCTCGCCAGCCTGACCGGTCAATTCACCATCGATTTTGCAGGTGGCGCCCTGGGGTCCGCCGGCCTGTTTGCCATCACCGGCAATACTGGCGCCGGCAAGAGCACTCTGCTCGATGCCATCTGCCTGGCGCTCTTTGATGAGATGCCGCGCTTCATCGCCAATCGCAAGAACGTGGCCGAAGTGGGTCGCATGGATGACGAGGAGAAGCTCAAGGCCAACGACGTGCGCGGCATCCTCAGCCGTGGCCACGCCAGCGGCTTTGCCGAGGTGCAGTTTCGCGGCTGCGACGGCCGTGTCTGGCTGGCCCGCTGGGCGGTGCGCCGGGCTCGCAACCGCGCCGAGGGGCGCTTTCAGGCTCAGGAGCGCAGCCTGACCGACGTGGCATCGGGCCAGGTGTTCAGTGGCAGCAAGCGGGAGCTGCAGGATCGCATCGACGAGCTGGTGGGGCTCTCCTGGGAGCAGTTTCGCCGCGCCGTCATCCTGCCGCAGGGGGAGTTTGCCGCCTTCCTCAAATCGAGCGCCGACGAGCGTTCGGCCCTGCTGGAACGGATGACCGGCACCGAGCTCTACTCCGCCATTTCAGTCCAGACCCATGAACGGGCGCGGGAGGAGCAGCAGACACTGGCCACCATCAGCCAGCGGCTCGGCGACGTGGCGTTGATGGACGAGGTGACCCGCGAGCAGTGGGTGAGCCAGCAGATAAGCCTCGCCACCAGCCTCAAGCACGAGCAGCAACAACAGCAGCTGATGCAGGACTTGCGCGATCTCAACGGCCGTATCGCCGCCCAGTTGCAGGCTTGTCAGGAGGGGGAGGCGGCCTTGGCCGCGGCCGAGGCGGCCCATGGTGCGGCCGCCCCCGAGCGGGAGGAGTTCGCCCGCGCCGAGCAGGCCCAGGTGGCCCGCGCCGATCACGACGAGCTGGCTCGCCTTACCCTGGAGGTGCAGCAGCAGGAGAAACTGTTGGCCGAGCTCGGCCCCGAACTTGGCAAGCTGGAGGAGCAGACCCAGCAGAGCGCCCTCACCGAGCAGCAGCTGCTGGCAGAGAAGATCGCCGCCGAGCGCGAGTGGGGCGCCCTGCAGCCCGAGCTCAAGCGGGCGCAGGAGCTCGATACCCGCATTCGGGAAAAGCAGCAGCAACTGCAGAAGATCCAGCAGGAGGGAACGCAGGAGCGGGAGGTGCAGCTCACCCTGGAGCAGGGCTGGCACCAGCAGCGCCAGCAGGTGGAGCAGCTCAAGGCCCAGCACCAGCAATGGGGCGCTTGGCTTGAAGAGCACAAGGAGCTGGCGCCGGTGGCCCGCCAATGGCAGCCCCTGCTCACCGCCATGCAGGATTGGGCCGAAGATGCCGGCAGGCTGCAGCAACTGCTCACCCTGCGTGAGCACAAGCTGCGCGCCCTCAGGCAGTTGCAGCACCAGCTGGAGCAGGGGCAGCAGGAGCGCGACTATTGGCAGCGCGAGCAGGAGCGGCTGCAGCAGCAACAGCACGAGCTGCAGGAGCAGCAGTGGGAGAGCCGCCTCGCCAAGGCGCAGGAGCAGTGGCAGCAGCAGACCGAACAGCTGGGTCAGCTGCGCCAGTTGCTGGAGCTGGCGGACTATGGCCGCAATCACGGCGAGCAGCATGGTCGCCTGCAGCAGGAGATAGCCCAGCTGGAGCAGGCGCTCGGCAAGCTGGCCATCCTCGGCGACGAGCTGGCGCCGGCCCGTGAGCGGCTCGCCCTGCAACGGGACGAGGCGCGCCACGCGCTGGAGCAGTCCCGTGCCATCGCCAGTTTCGAGCAGCATCGCCACATACTGCGCGACGGTGAACCTTGCCCGCTGTGCGGTGCCGAGGAGCATCCCTATCACCAGAGCCAGCCGCAGGTGGCGGGCATTCTGGGCCAGCTGGCGGAGCGCGCGCGCGGCCTCGAGCTCGAGTGGGAGCGGCTCAATCACCAACACATTCAGTGCGAGAGCGAGCGCCAGGAGCTGGCCCGTCAGCTGGCGGTGCGCCAACAGCATCTGCCTGAGCTGGAGACGCGTGCCGAGCAGCTGACCTTGCGCTGGCAACAGCTGGGAGGTGATACCCTGCTCGGTCATCCGCTGCCGCTGCGTCAGAGTCCGATCGAGTGGAACGAGCTGATGAATACCCTGTTGGGCCGTGGCCAGAGCCTGGAGCAGGGGCTGGCCCACAGCCAGCAGCAACTGCGTGAGGCCCAGCAGGGGCAGCAGCAGTTGCAGGCCGTGCACCAGCAGTTGAGCCAGCTGGCCAGCCAGCACCAGCAGTTCGAGCAGCAGTGGCAGGAGGCCGACCGCCAGCGCATCGCCCTGGAGGGGGAGGTGAAGGCCATGGGCGAGCAGGAGGCGACCCTGCGCCAGCGCCTCGAGCAGGGGGGCAGCCGGCTCGACGAGCAGATGGGGGGCCAGCCCTGGCGCCAGTGGCTGGGCAGCCAGCAGTGGCACGAGTGGCAGCGGGCCTGCGAGGCCTGGCTGCACGGCCAGAGCGAGTGGGAGCGGCTGGCCGGCGAGATTGCCAGCCTCACCCCGGCCCTGAGCGCCCAGGAGGCGCGCCTGCAGACCCAGCGCGAGCTGCTGCACAAGCTCGAGCGCGACTACAAGGAGCATGAACAGCAACGGCAGGGGCTGGTCACCAGCCGCGCCACCTGTCTGGGGGGCGAGGAGATTGCCCAGGTCGAGCATCGCTGGCAGCAGCGGCTGCAGCAACTGGCCAGCGAGTTGGAGATGATGCAGGGGGCGGCCCGCGCCCTGCGCGAGCGCCAGACCGAGCTCAAGACCCGTCTCAGCCATCTGGAGCAGGAGAAGCAGGTGAGCAGCCGGCGCCGACGGGAGGTGCTGGGGCGCTGGGCTGCTCACGCCAGCAGCCTCGGCATCGCCGAATATGACCTGCGCCGCCTGCTGGCCATGAGCCCGGATGAGCTCAAGGCGCGGCGCGCCGCCTTGCAGGCGCTGGAGGATGCCCGCGCCGAGGCTCGTACCCGTTTGACCGAGCGGCAGCGGGCGCTGGCACTGGAGGAGAGCAAGCGGGATCGTTATCGCGAGCATCACCCCGAGCTGGCCGCGTTGGCGCCAGAGGAGCTCGACAGCCGGCTGATGGCGCTGGAGGCGCATTGCCGCGCCCTCGACGAGCAGCTGTTCCAGTGCAAGAGCACGCTGGCCCAGGCCGAGGCGGCTGCTCTCAAGGCGGGCACCCTACAGGAGGAGCTGGCCGCCCAGCAGGCGGTGGCGGATCACTGGCAGCGACTCTCTGATCTCATCGGTTCGGCCAGCGGCGCCAAGCTGCGTACCTTCGCCCAGAGCCTGACCCTGGAGCGGTTGCTGCTGGAGGCCAACGCCCAGCTTGCCGAGCTCTCCCCTCGCTATCGACTGGAGCGGGTGCCCGGCACCGATCTGGCGCTGCAGGTGGTGGATCTCGACATGGGGGACGAGGTGCGCTCGGTGGACTCCCTCTCCGGCGGCGAGAGCTTCCTGGTATCGCTGGCGCTGGCGCTGGCCCTCTCCAGCCTGTCGTCGCGCCAGACCCAGGTCGAATCGCTCTTTATCGATGAAGGCTTCGGCACGCTCGATCCCGACAGTCTGGATCTGGCGCTCTCAAGCCTCGACTCCCTGCAGGCGGCCGGCCGCCAGATCGGGGTCATCTCCCACGTGCAGACCCTGGTGGAGCGGATCGGTGTGCAAGTGCGGGTGGAGGCCCTCAGCGGCGGCGAAAGCCGGGTGGTGTTGCCCTAAGCCCCTGCTTCGCTTTGCTGAGAAATCGCAGCCCCGTCATCTGGCGGGGCTTTTTTGTTTCAGAGTTTTGGCAATCTGGTCGCTTGAGCTAGGTCCATGCCCGCGTATCGCGGGAAACGAGAGTGAGGGGTTGACCCCGGTCTTGCATCCATCTGCCCGCAAGAGGGAATGGTCAATGACATTGATGCCTGAAAGGATCCTGGCTCGCATCGCGATGCGGCCACGCAGTGACGCGCTGTATCTCATCTGGTTTTGCTGGGGCCTGGCGTTGCTGCTCTATGTGGCGGGATCTGCATATTACAAATTACCCATAGTGCCGTTGCTACTGATGGTGCTGCTGTTAATGGTGGAGAAAACCAAGATGTTTGGACGAAAGCGCAATGAGTCTGAGATGGTCGGGGTGGGGAGCACGACGACGGTGATCGCCAAAGGGGCCCGTTTCAAGGGCGAGTTGCAGGTGGAGGGCAATCTGGATGTGTATGGCCAGTTCGTCGGGACGCTGCAACTGAACGGCGGGACGGTACGCATCATGGAAGGTGGCCGGATTGAAGGGGATGTCAGCGCCGCCCACGTGATCATCAATGGCACCCTGGATGGCACCTGCGCCTCGAGCGAGGTGGAGATCCTCGAAAACGGCAAGATGAAGGGGTTGTTCAAGGGCGGGAGCCTCTCCATCCGCAAGGGAGGCCAGTTTGTCGGCCAGTCCCAGTCTCAGGAGGAGCAGAAGGGTGAGAGCAAGGGCAACGTCAAGCAGCTACAGCCTGAAGGTAAAAACAAGGCTGCCGATACTGCCGAGGTGGTGGCCAAACAGGCCTGATCAAGAGAGGGGCGAGTACGCCCCTCTTTGCTGGCAAGGGATCAACTGCGCCGCTCGGGCAGCATATTGGTCAGGGTGTTGTCCTTGAGTACGTGGTGGTGGTAGATGGATGCCGCCGCATGCAGGGCAATCAGGGCATAGCCAATGTTGGCCAGCGTCTCGTGCAGCTCCTTGATGGTGCCCTTCAGGCCGTCGTTGGGGGCGATGAGGGCGGGAAGTTCAAGGCCGAAGAAGGGGATGGGCTTGCCGCCCGCGCTCAGCAGCAGCCAGCCCAGCAGCGGGGTGAGGATCAGGAAGCCATAGAGCGCCAGGTGGGCGAGCTTGGCCAGCTTGAGCATCAGGGGGGAGAGCTCGGGCACGATGCGCGGTGAGGGGCTGCTCGCACGCACCAGCAGACGCACCACCACCAGCGCCAGGATCAGCAGACCCACCATGAAGTGAAACTCCTTCATCAGGTCGCGGCCGGCCGACCCTTTGGGGAAGATGTCCCTGAACTCCATCAGCGCATAGACGGCGATCATCAGCAGCAGGGTCAACCAGTGCAGCCCTATGCTCAGGCTGCCATAACGTTGTTCGGTATTTTTCAACATGTTCGTATCCTTCTCGGGGCTTGCATTGCATCACGGGTGGTCTCATCGGGTGGGCGTCCTGCCTCCGGGCCACTTTTTCCATGTTACTGCGAAGATGTGTCAAAACCTTGATCTCTGTGTGTTTTTAACATGTTATTTGTAACAGGCCGGCAGCGCGCCGGTCGAAGAGCTGGTTTCGCTCATCCGGGAGAGGCTGCCAGGGGGCGAACGGTTGATGCAAAGCCGCAGAGCAGGGTGTGCAGCGGCCGGGAACCGGGCACCCAGCCCAGTTCAATGAGGGCTTTACCCCTCTTCTCCCCTCATTTACCTTTAATAAAATCCTCAACAGGTGAAGGGAATTACCTTGACCATCACAGATCCCGTGATCCTGACCGAGCTGCAGCAGATCCTGTTTCGCTCCTTCGACGTGATCCCGTTTCCGATCCTGATCTCGGAATCGGCCTGCAGCGAGACGCTGGACAGCATTCCCACCCGGCTGTCGGAGATCCCCGCCCGCCATCACAGGTTCCTGAACCGGGCTTTCGTGGCGCAACTGGGTTACGACCTGACGGATCTGCCTGACATGGCCAGCTGGTTTGCCACCGTTTATCGCGATGAGGAGAGCCGGGCGCTGGCCATCTCGCGCTGGAACCGGGCGGTGATGACCAGCCTGGCAAGCGGGGCTGCGGTGGCCGAGATGAATGCCCTGCTTTACTGCAAGAACGGCCAGCAGCGCTGGTTTACCATCACGGCCCAGTTGAAAGCCGATGCCATGCCGGGCTGGCACATAGTGACCCTGCGCGACATTCACGATCTGCACTGCATGATAGAGGAGGTGAGCCGGATCTCCTGCACCGATCCACTGACCGAGCTTGGCAACCGGCGGGCTGCAGGCCAGCAACTGCAGGCGCTCTGGCTGCAGGGAGAACCCTTCTCGGTGATCCTGGGAGACATCGATCACTTCAAGCAGATCAATGATCGTTACGGGCATCCCGCCGGGGATGCGGCGCTGTGCGAGGTGGCCCGCATCATGACCGGCCAGCTGCGAGCCGGGGAGCACCTGGCGCGCTGGGGCGGGGAGGAGTTTTTGCTGATCCTGCCCGGGGTGGATGCGGAGTTGGTAGTCGAGCGGGCCGAGCAGTTGCGTCGGCAGTTTGTCGGACATGTAGTCGCGTGGGAGGGGCAGAGCTTCTCCCTGACGATGAGCCTGGGCTGTGCCGCCCTGGGCAAGGGCCAGAGCAGCGACAACCTGCTGCAGGTGGCTGACAAGGCGCTCTATCAGGCCAAGAGCAACGGGCGCAACCAGGTGGTCTTCGGCAAGGAATAGCCGGAAGGTGCCCATAAAAAAACCGAAGCCAAGGCTTCGGTTTTTTGTACGGCGGCGGGCGCTTGCCCGGGCGGCCTTATTTCTTGATGCGGATCACCGGGGTCTCGCCCACGGTCACGGCACCCGTCATCTTCACCAGCTCTTTGATCTCGTCCATGTTGGAGATGACCACCGGAGTCAGGGTAGATTTGGCTTTGGCTTCCAGAACGGCCAGATCGAACTCGATGATGGTGTCACCGCGCTTGACCTGTTGACCTTCCTGGGCGATGCGCTTGAAGCCTTCGCCTTTCAGCTCAACGGTGTCGATACCGAAGTGAACGAACAGCTCGATACCAGAGTCGGATTCCAGCGAGAACGCGTGGTTGGTCTCGAAGATCTTGCCGATGGTGCCGTCGCACGGAGCAACCATCTTGTTGCCAGCCGGCTTGATGGCGATGCCGTCACCGACGATCTTCTCGGCGAAGACCACGTCGGGCACATCTTCGATCGGTACGATTTCGCCTGACAGCGGGGCAAAAATTTCGATGCCGCCGGTATCAGAGCTGTCATCGGAAACCAGTTTCTTCAGTTTATCAAACAGACCCATAGTAAAAGCTCCTAGAGATGATTGTCGCTGTTTGCAGCCGATCTTAGCAGACTGCCTTCTGCTTAATAAAGTTATCTACACAGGCTTCGATTTCGGCGGCGGTGGCAAAGCTCAGCGCTTGATCAGCCATGGCCTTCACATCTTCGAAGTTGGTGTTGCGGATAAGCTTCTTGATACGCGGTACAGAGATGGCGCTCATGGAGAACTCATCCAGACCCATACCCAGCAGCAGCAGGGTGGCACGCTCGTCACCAGCCAGTTCACCACACATACCGGTCCACTTGCCTTCGGCGTGGGATGCATCGATAACCATCTTGATCAGGGTCAGGACGGAGGGTGACAGCGGGTTGTACATGGCGGAAATCATCTCGTTACCACGGTCGACGGCCAGGGTGTACTGGGTCAAATCGTTGGTACCGATACTGAAGAAATCCACTTCCTTGGCCAGATGATGAGCCATCACGGCAGCAGCCGGGGTCTCGATCATGATACCCACTTCGATGGATTCATCAAAGGCTTTGCCTTCGGCACGCAGTTCGGCTTTCAGCGTCTCTACGGTGGCCTTGAGGCTGCGGAACTCTTCGACGGAGATGATCATCGGGAACATGATGCGCAGTTTGCCGAAGGCAGACGCACGCAGGATGGCCCGCAGCTGGGCGTGCATGATGTCGGCGCGATCGAAGAAGATCCGCACGGCACGCCAGCCCAGGAAGGGGTTCATCTCTTTCGGGAAATTCATGTAGGGCAGTTCTTTGTCGCCGCCGATGTCCATGGTGCGCACGATGATCGGTTGATCCGGCATCGCTTCGGCCACTTCTTTGTAGGCTTTGAACTGCTCGTCTTCGGTCGGCAGCGCGTCACGGTCCATGAACAGGAACTCGGTACGGTACAGACCCACGCCTTCGGCGCCGTTGCGGATGGCACCCTCGGTATCCTTGACGGTACCGATGTTGGCGCACACTTCGACCTGATGGCCATCCAGGGTGATGGCAGGCAGATCTTTCAGCTTGGCCAGCTCGTCTTTTTCGGCCTGGAACTGGGCCTGAATCTCTTTGAACTTGGCCAGCTGTTCGGCAGTCGGGTTGAGGACGATCTGGTTGTTGATCGCGTCCAGCACCAGCACGTCACCATTCTTGACGCGCTCGGTGATGTCGTTGGTGCCCACGATGGCCGGCAGCTCCAGGGAGCGGGCCATGATGGAGGTGTGGGAAGTACGGCCACCGATGTCGGTGACGAAACCCAGCACGTATTTCAGGTTGATCTGAGCGGTTTCGGACGGGGTCAGGTCTTTGGCGACCAGGATCACCTCTTCGTCGATGGTGCTCAGGTTGACAACGGCGATGCCCAGTACGTTCTTGACCAGACGGGTGCCGATATCACGGAAGTCGGTGGCGCGCTCGCGCAGATAGGGGTCATCCAGCTCGGCCATCATCTTCGCGTACTGCTCGATGACCTCGTAGATGGCCTTGTCAGCGGTGGCCTTGTTGTCTTTGATGAAGGATCTGATATCCCCTTCCAGCTCTTCATCTTCGAGCAGCATGATGTGGCCTTCGAAGATGGCCTCTTTTTCTTCACCGAAGGTGCGACCGGCCATCTCTTTGATGGCTTCCAGCTGTGCGGCTGACTTGGTGCGGGCTTCGAGGAAGCGGTTGATTTCGGCATCAATCTGTTCGGCAGCGATTTTGCCCTGATTGATAACGATTTCATCTTCTTTCAGAAGAAGCGCCTTGCCGAATGCGATACCGGGGGACGCAAGAATGCCAGATATCATAATCCTTCCTATTAAAACGACTGTGGGGGAGGAATAAAGCTGGATTACTCCAGCTCGTCCATCAGGGCAACCAGCTTCTCAACGGCTTTCTGAGCGTCCGGGCCGTCGGCCTGGATGGTCACGTTGGTGCCTTTGGTCAGGCCCAGGGTCTGCAGCTTGAACAGGCTCTTGGCGCTGGCGGATTTGCCACCGGAGACCACAGTGATCTCGCTTTGGAATTCTTTGGCTTCTTTCACGAACTGAGCTGCCGGACGGGTGTGCAGGCCGTTTTCAGCAGTAATAACAACAGACTTCTCGTACATGGTTTCACCCCATATTATTGATATTTTTTGGTGTGAGGGATGCTTTTGACGCTTCCTTCTCGCACCGTGTCAGTATGGATATGTTGTAAAGTAACGAAATCAGACCTGCAATGGTTTAATCCAGGTCAATTTTCTGTGCAGTATTCGGTGTCTGCCTCAACTCTTTTCCGTTATCGCGCTACAAGCCGCGTCAATGCTGGCTTGAAATTATTTTATAACGAAAAATAACACTTTGTTACTTTGTGATACCTAGTCGGCAAACACCTCGTGACGCGGCACAGGATATGAGATTTATCACAGAATGTCTGCTTTTTTCGTCACTGCTTTGCTTGTTATTTTACCCCGAAAAATAAGGGGTCGACTGGCGCTGCCAAGTGCTCAGTCTAGCCCATAAAGAAACGGCGCTCCTGGGAGCGCCGTTGTTTTGAAATAATCCGATCACTTATTGCTGCAGCTCTTGTTCGCTGAACACCCCGGCAAACAGGGCGCTGGAGAGGTAGCGCTCGGCAGCGCTCGGCAGGATGACCACTATGGTCTTGCCTTCAAACTCCGGCAGCTCGGCGAGGCGAGCTGCGGCTACCACGGCGGCACCTGAGCTGATGCCGGCCAGAATGCCTTCCTCTTCCATCAGGCGGCGAGCCATCTCGATGGCGTCATCGCTGCTTACCTGCTCGACACGATCCAGCAGGGTGAGGTCCAGGTTGCCCGGGATGAAGCCGGCACCTATGCCCTGGATCTTGTGGGGGCCCGGTTTGATTTCAAGACCGGCCAGACGCTGGCTGATCACCGGCGATTCGCTCGGCTCGACGGCGACAGAGACCACCGCCTTGCCCTTGGTCTGTTTCAGGTAGCGGGAGACACCGGTAATGGTGCCGCCGGTACCGACGCCGGCCACGAACACATCCACGTCACCATCGGTGGCATCCCAGATCTCGGGACCAGTGGTTTTCTCGTGGATTTCCGGGTTGGCCGGGTTTTCAAACTGTTGTAGCAGCACGTATTTGCCGGGCTCGGACTCGAGGATCTCGTTGGCCTTGGCAATGGCGCCCTTCATGCCGAGCGGCCCTTCGGTCAGCACCAGGTTGGCACCGAGTGCCTTGAGCAGCTTGCGGCGCTCCAGGCTCATGGTGGCCGGCATGGTCAATGTGATGGGATAGCCACGGGCGGCGGCCACGAAGGCCAGAGCAATACCCGTGTTGCCGCTGGTGGGTTCGATGATCTCCTTGCCCTGGGTCAGCACGCCGCGCTTCTCGGCATCCCAGATCAGGTTGGCGCCGATACGGCACTTGACGCTGAAGCTCGGGTTTCGGCTCTCAATCTTGGCCAGCACGCGGCCCTTGGTAACACGGTTGAGACGAACCAGAGGGGTGTGACCTATGGTCTGGCTGTTGTCCTCAAAAATTTTGCTCATGGTGCTATCCCTGTTTGTTACGGCGATGAAACAAGATTACCCTGTGGTTTCTGAATGAGAAGTGACGATTTGTTATAACAATATGTTATTACAAGATATAGAGCTTATTCTTTCTTATTGAGACCTCCCTCGCGAAAAGGTCTCTCGTCGTCAAAGGAATGGACGTTATGGGATTTGCAGGAAGCGATCGCTATCTCGCCTCAGAGGCGCTCAAGATGGCGGTCAATGCCGCCATCGTGCTGGAGAAGCCGCTGCTCATCAAGGGGGAACCCGGCACGGGCAAGACCGAGTTGGCAGAGGCCGTGGCCAGCCATCTGGGCACCGAGCTTATCGCCTGGCACATCAAATCCACCACCAAGGCCCAGCAGGGGCTCTATGAATACGATGCGGTGGCCAGGCTGCGGGACTCCCAGCTCGGCGACCCCAGGGTAGGGGAGATAGGCCACTACATCCGCCGCGGCAAGCTGTGGCAGGCTTTCACTGCCGACCAGCGTCCTGTGCTGCTTATCGATGAAATCGACAAGGCGGACATCGAGTTTCCCAACGATCTGCTGCAGGAGCTGGATCGGATGGAGTTCGACGTCTACGAGACCGGCGAGCGCATCAAGGCCCGCCAGCGCCCAGTGGTCATCATCACTTCCAACAATGAAAAAGAGCTGCCGGATGCCTTCCTGCGCCGCTGCTTCTTCCACTACATCCGCTTCCCCGACAAGGCCGAGATGCAGGCCATCGTCAAACTTCACTACCCCGACCTCAAGGAGAGCCTGCTCGGTGAGGCGATGGATCTCTTTTTCGAACTGCGGGAAGTAGAGGGGCTGCGCAAGAAACCCTCCACCTCGGAACTCTTGGACTGGATCCGGCTGCTGTTGGCTGACGACATCGCCCCCGAGGCGATGCGCGCCCGCGAGCCAGGCAAGCTGGTGCCCGCCCTCTACGGCGCCCTGCTCAAGACAGAGCAGGACCTGCATCTCTTTGAGAAGCTCGCCTTTCTGGCCCGCCGTGGTAGCTAGATGCTGATCGACTTTTTTACCCACCTGCGCCGCCACCAGCTCCCCTGCAGTCTGCGCGAACTTCTGGACTTGCACGGGGCGCTGGCAGCCCGGCTGGCCAGTCTCGACATGGACGAGTTCTACCAGCTCTCCCGCTGCCTGCTGGTAAAAGACGAGGCTCACTACGATCGTTTCGATCGCGCCTTCGCCGAGTATTACGAGGGGTTGGCCGCCATCCCCCTGTTGCCGGAGAGCCTGCCCGATGAGTGGCTGCGCAAGGAGTTCGAGCGGCTGCTGAACGCCGAGGAGAAGGCGTTGCTCCAATCCCTCGGCGGGCTGGATCAGCTGCTGGCGACCCTCAACCAGCGCTTGAACGAGCAGAAGGAGCGCCACGCCGGCGGCAACAAGTGGGTCGGCACCGGTGGCAGCAGCCCGTTCGGCCACGGCGGTTTTCACCCGGAAGGGATCCGCATGGGGGGAGAGGGCCAGCATGGCAAGGCGGTCAAGGTGTGGGAGGCGCGCCATTATCGCAACTTCAGCGAGGATTCGCCGCTGGGGCAACGGGCCATCCAGCTGGCGTTGCGCAAACTCAGGCGCTGGGTGCGTCAGGGCAACCCCGATGAGCTGGATCTCGACGACACCATCCGGAGCACGGCCAGGCAGGGCTGGCTCGATGTGAAGCTCAGACCCGAGCGCCACAACGGGGTCAAGCTGCTGGTCTTCTTCGACGTGGGAGGCTCCATGGATGCCCACGTGGCCGAGGTGCAGCGGCTCTTTTCTGCTCTGCGCCACGAGTTCAAACACCTGGAGTACTTCTATTTTCACAACTGTCTCTACGACTTTGTCTGGCGAGACAACGCCCGCAGGCACGAGGAGCGCTTCGACACCCTGCGCCTGCTGCGCACCTACGGCAGCGACTACAAGGTGATCCTGGTGGGGGATGCCACCATGGGCCCCTACGAGATCACCTGGCCCGGCGGCAGCGTCGAATATTGGAACGAGGAGGCCGGTCAGGTGTGGCTGGCCCGCCTGCAGCAGCATTTTCCCAAGCTGGTGTGGATCAATCCCACCCCGCGGCGGGAGTGGCTCTGGCACCCCTCCATCAAGTTGATGAACGAATTGATCGGCGGGCGCATGCACCCGCTGACTCTGGCGGGTCTGGCTGCGGCCATT
This sequence comes from Aeromonas sp. R5-3, assembly GCF_040908225.1. Taxonomy (NCBI): domain Bacteria; kingdom Pseudomonadati; phylum Pseudomonadota; class Gammaproteobacteria; order Aeromonadales; family Aeromonadaceae; genus Aeromonas; species Aeromonas sp. R5-3. The sequence goes on from NZ_JBFODH010000029.1 coordinate 517,803, forward strand.
GACCAGCTGTGACCCTCTCTACCCGAACAGACCAACAAGCCGGGAGTGAACCCGGCGAGGAGCAAAGATGACCTCTATCGTGATCAGTGGCTCAGGCCTCTATACCCCTCCCTTTGCCGTCAGCAACGAAGCGCTGGTGGCCGCCTTCAACCAGTACGTGGATCTCTACAACGAGGAGAACGCCTCCGCCATCGACGCCGGCCAGCTCCCCGCCAAACAGCATTCGAGCAGCGAGTTCATCGAGAAGGCCTCCGGCATCAAGAGCCGTTATCTGGTGAGCAAGGAGGGGGTGCTGGATCCCGACATCATGCAACCATTGATGGCGGAGCGACCCGATGACAAGCCCTCCATCATGGTGGAGATGGCGGTGGCCGCCGCCGAGCAGGCGCTGATCGCCGCCGGTCGCGAGCCGGGGGAGATCGATCTGGTTATAGTGGCTGCCTCCAACATGCCGCGCCCCTATCCAGCCCTCTCCATCGAACTGCAGCACTATCTGGGGGCGGGCGGCATGGCCTTTGACATGAACGTGGCCTGCTCCTCCGCCACCTTCGGCATCAAGACGGCGGCGGACATGCTGGCGGCTGGTACCGCCCGACTGGCGCTGGTAGTCAACCCGGAGATCTGCTCGGGCCACCTCAACTTTCGAGACAGAGACAGCCACTTCATCTTCGGTGACGCCTGTACCGCCGTGCTGCTGGAGCGGGAGGCCGATTGCCAGGTGGCCAACCCCTGGCAACTGGTGGCCAGCAAGCTGGTGACCCAATACTCCAACAACATCCGCAACAACTTTGGCTTTTTAAACCGGCTCAGCCCGCGCACCCGTTACGGCGATGACAAGCTGTTCCGCCAGCAGGGGCGCAAGGTGTTCAAGGAGGTGCTGCCGCTGGTGTGCGACCAGATCGCCGGCCAGCTCGATGAGCAGGGCTGGGCGGCAGATTCCCTGAGCCGCCTCTGGCTCCACCAGGCCAATCTGACCATGAACCAGTTCATCGCCCGCAAGCTGCTCGGCCACGATGCCAGCCAGCAGGAGGCGCCGGTGATCCTCGACAGCTACGGCAACACCAGTTCGGCGGGTTCCATTATTGCGTTCCATCTGTACAATCGCGACCTTCCCGCGGGGGCCCGCGGCGTGCTCTGCTCGTTTGGCGCCGGCTATTCGATCGGGAGCCTGCTGTTGCGGCGCCTGTGAGGGGCGGGGTCATCTCCCCGCCGTCATGACGATAAGGTTTGGGTGGAATCATGCAGAGGATCACGGGGCGCTGCGCCCTTCACTACGGGGTGACGCTGTCACTCTTTTGTCTTTACGGGCTGCAGGTCTGCCCATTTCTGGAGAGCCTGACGCTGCCCCAGCTGCTGGGGCCCGCGCTGGTGACCTTCACCATCATGTTTGTCCTGCGCGATCAGCTGCTGCGCAAGGTGACGCTGTCCGGTCAGGGGCTGGGAGGCTTCGGGCTGGAGGTGGGCTTCTACCTGCTGGGGGCCTTGCTGCTCTCTGGCTACAACGGCATCCGGTATGATTTTCCGCTGGAGAGCCACCTCAAGATCCTGTTGGGGATGAGCACCCTGGGCTTTCTGGTGGCGGCGGATCTGTCGCTGCAGCGGGACTGGCAGCGGGCCAAGCTGCGGGAACATCAGGCCTGCCTGGTGCTGAACCAGCCGCTGGCCATGCCGGTTTCCCGCAAGTTCTCCCTGTTCGCCTTCACCACCCTGACCCTGCTTGGCGCTGTGTTCTTCCTGCTGTTCAACAAGGATCTGGAGTGGCTGGTCACGGTGGACAAGAGCCTGCCGCGGCTCGATGCCCAACACTACATCTTGCTGGAGATCGCCTTCGTGATGGTGGTGACCTTCGGTTATCTCTGGCTCATCATTCGCGGCTATGGCCGCAACCTGACCCTCTCCCTGATGCATCAGACTCGCGCCATGGCGCAGGTGCAGTGCGGCGATCTGGAGGCGCGGGTGCCGGTGATCCGGGACGATGAGTTCGGCCTGATTGCCGCCGGCACCAACCAGATGATCGGCGAGCTGAAGGCGCGCCAGGACGAGCTCAACCTGACCCGGGACGTGGCCATCCTGGGGCTCGCCTCGCTGGCGGAGACCCGCGACAACGAGACCGGCGCCCACATCATCCGCACCCAGTTCTACGTCAAGGTGCTGGCGGAGCAGTTGAGCCGCAGCGACTGGGAGCGCTATCCGCTGGACGATGCCACCATCGATCTGCTGTTCAAGTCGGCGCCGCTGCACGACGTGGGCAAGGTGGGCATTCCCGATGCCATCCTGCTCAAGCCGGGCAAGCTGACGGACGAGGAGTTCGCCATCATGAAGCGCCACCCCCAGATTGGCGCCGATGCGCTGGCGAGCGCCGAAGCCCAGCTCGGTTCCAACTCCTTCCTGCGGCTGGCGCGGGAGATCTCCCTCACTCACCACGAGAAGTGGGATGGCAGCGGCTATCCGGCTGGGCTGGCGGGGGAGGCGATCCCCTTGTCGGGGCGGCTGATGGCGCTGGCGGATGTCTACGACGCCCTCATCTCAAAACGGGTCTACAAGCCCGCCTTCAGCCATGAGCAGGCCAGAACCATCATAGTGGAGGGGCGTGGCCGCCATTTCGATCCGGCCATCGTCGACGCCTTCCTCGCCTGCGAGGAGGAATTTCGCCAGATTGCCCTCAGGCACAAGGATCACGACTGACAAAAAACCACCCGAACGGGTGGTTTTTTTATGGCTGGCTCACTGGGCCGGCTCGATGGCGAGCACCAGGCAACTGGGCTCGCTGATGCGAAAGCGCACGTTGCAGTCAAACAGCCTGACGCCGTACTCCTTGTCATCCGGCTTGCCCTTCTTGTAGGCGGGGCGGGGATCCTGGGCCAGCACTTCGCTCACCAGCAGGCGCAGCTCGGGGTGGGCCTTGAGCCAGGGTTGCAGCTGCAGCTCCGCCTCCGGGCTGAAACTCACCGCCAGCGGCGGGGTGGGGGCATCGGGGGCAAAACCGCCGCGGGCATCCGGCAGGCTGTCGGCATAGGGAACATAGGGCTTGATGTCGACGATGGGGGTGCCATCGAGCAGGTCCACCGCCCCCAGCTCGAGCCAGAGTTTGCCGCGCGCACGGCCGACCCCGTGCAGCTCGACCACCGAGAGGCCGAGCGGGTTGGGGCGAAAGGTGGAGCGGGTGGCGAACACCCCGACCCGCTCGTTGCCGCCCAGGCGTGGCGGGCGCACCGTCGGGTGCCAGCCCTGCTCCATGGTCTGGTGAAACACGAAGCTGAGCCAGAGGTGGGAGAACTGCTCGATGCCGCGCAGCACGTCCGGCTGATCGTAGGGAGGCAGCAGCTCGAGGCGGGCGCGGGCCGATTTGACCAGACCGGGCTGGCGCGGGATGGCGAACTTCTCCTTGTAGGGAGAGCGGATGATACCCAGGGTGTCGATTTCGAACTTCATGGCGGATCCTGACTGAAAACCCCGGCAATGTAGCACAGCAGCCCTTAAAACGCAGGCTTGCCCGCCAGCCGGTGGCTCTCCGTTTGCCGTGATCCCGCTCCCATCCCGGCCGCCCGAAGGCTGTATCGCGCCGCCAACTTGCGTAGGGTGGGCGCAGGAAGAGTGAAAGGTCCGTCCGCCGGCAGGGCGGGCCGGCACAACCGGCGTGGCCATCGAGGATGGGCCGCGCCGCACAGGGGAGACAGGGATGAAACTGCTGATCATCGGCGGCACCGGATTTCTGGGTCGCCATCTCGCCTCACTGGCGCTGGACTGGGGCCACGAGGTGACCTTGTTCAATCGCGGCCGGCGCCAGCATCCGGACTGGCGCGAGCTCAGCCAGCTGCAGGGGGACCGGGATCAGGACCTGACCCCGCTGCATCACCATCAGGATGGCTGGGATCTGGCCATCGATACCTGCTGCTATCGTCCTGAACAGGCGGCGAGCCTCTCGGCCGCCCTGCTCGGGCGCTGCGAGCGGCTGATCTTCATCTCCACCATCAGCGTCTATCGCGACTTCGCCCAACCCGGGCAGGACGAGTCGGCGCCGCTGCACGAGAGTGCCGAGGGGGAGCTGGCGGAAGATTACGGTCCCCTCAAGGTGTTGTGCGAGGCGACCTATCGTGCCCGTTGGGGCGAGCGGCTCTGCATCTTGCGCCCGGGCGTCTTGTGCGGCCCCCATGATCCCACCGGTCGGCTGGCCTGGTGGATCACGCGGGTGCAGCGAGGCGGCCCCTGGCTGCTTCCGGGGCAGGGGGAAGATCGGTTGCAATATCTGGACGTGCGCGACTGTGCCGAGTTCGTGCTGCGGGCCGCCGAGCAGCAATTGAGCGGCATCTTCAACCTGGTCAAACCGGGCATCGCGCTGAGCGACTGGGTGGATCGCCTGGCCGCCAGGCTGGCCCCCGCCACTGCGATCCTGCCCGAATGGGCGCCCTGGCCCGCGCTGCTGGCCGCCGGGGTGGAGCCCTGGCAGAGCTACCCGACCCTGTTGCCCAATGCACAGCCCGAGTATGCCGGCTATGGCCGCATCAGCGCCGAGGCGGCCATCGTGCAGGGCCTCAATTTTCGGCCGCTGGAGGAGACGGTGGCGGATGTGGCCGAGTGGCTGGCCGGCGCGCCGGACGCTGTGGTGGCCGCCGGCATCACCGCCGAGCAGGAGACGCGGCTGCGTCAGCTGGTCCGCTAGAGGCCAACAAGTGCGGCAGCAAAGCAAAAGGGCATCGAGAGATGCCCTTTTCTGTCTGATGTGAGCGGCGTTATTCGGCGCGCATGGCGGCGCCGGCGGCGGTCAGTTGCTCGCGCAAGATGGCGCGATGACAGCGGGACTCCTGCTCGCAGTAACAGCCCACCGACAGGTTGGTGGTGTGGGAGAGGGCTGCCAGCAGCGCCAGATCGTGCCTGGCGGCGGGAGTGGCCAGCTCTGCCTTGTACTGTTTGCAGAAGGCACTCCACTGGGCGGGTGTCTCGGCAGCCTGGCCCAGCTTCATGGTGTCGTTGCTGGGGGCGAGATTGGGGAACCAGACGTCGTACCAATCCTGGCTGGCAAACTCGGTTTTGGGCACGCCGCGGGGCGGGCGGCGCACTGTGCCGATCCGCAGCCCCTCGTCGGGCAGGCGGGGTGTGCCGAGGCGAACGATGGCCAGTGCCATGCAGGCTCCTTGCAGTTGACGCTTATTTCTCGGTGGCGACTTTCAGCGCCTGACCGTAGCAGATCACCTGTTTCAGGCAACCCGGGGTGTCGCTGAATTCGGCGCACTTGTCGAAGGTGACGCCGTTGCCGCCCATGTCGGCCACGCGGCGGCGGGCCAGGGTGCGGGCCTCACCGGCGTTGGGGATCGGCTGCTTGGCATCGCTCTGGCAGGACTCTCCTTCGACGGTGCCGAGGTAGAGGTAGTTGAGATCGGCCAGCTGGCCCTGTTCATAGATCTGAACGCTGCCCGGCTTGAAGTACTCGTCGAAGTTCTCTTTGTCCAGATTGCTGTTGAAGGCAAAGTCGGCGCAGCCGGAGGCAATCAGGGGCATCATCAGGATCAGGCGTTTCATCGTCTCGTATCTTGTGTCGGTGATGAGGACAGTAGCAAGGCGCAGGCGCTCCATGTCGGCATCTTGTGGAATAGCGAAGGGGCCATTATAGGGGCCAGTCGACGGTGTCGACCAGCCCCATTTTTAGCCGTATGGACGGGGTGTGACAAGGATCCGGCCACGTGTTGCCTGTGCGGCTTCACGCTGCCGGCAAAGATGACTGGCCTGCTGTCACGAGAGAGGGGCGCACTGGGCGCCCCTCTCTCGTTGCTGATCAGGTCGGCGTCAGCCGCTGATGCAGGCTGCGGTAGTAGTCGTCGGCCAGCAGCGCCTGATGGGGGGCGCAGAGGCGGATCTGCCCCTCTTCCATCAGGGCGATCCGGTCCATCTGCTCCAGCCCCAGCAAACGGTGGGAGATGAGCAGCAGGGTGCGATCTGCCCCCAGCTTGAACAGCAGATCCATGATCTCCCGCTCGGTCTGGCTGTCGAGCCCCTCGGTCGGCTCATCCAGCAGCCAGAGCGGCGCGTCGTGCAGCAGGGCGCGGGCGATGCCGATGCGCCGGCGTTCGCCACCGGAGAGCGGCCGGCCGCCATCCCCCAGCCAGGCATCGAGCCCGCTGTCGCTGTGGCCGTTGTCATCTTCCAGCAGATTGGCGAGGCCGACCTGGGTCAGCACCTGCACCAGCTGCTCGTCACTGGCATGGGGGGCGGCCAGCTTGAGGTTGCCGCGCAGGGTATCGGCAAACAGGTGCACCCGCTGGCTCACCACCGAGAGGGAGGCGCGCAGCGCCCCTTCGCTGTAGTCGGTGAGCGGCTTGCCATCGAGCAGGATCTTGCCAGCCTGCGGGTGCCATTCGCGGGTCAGCAGTCCCATCAGAGTGGACTTGCCACAGCCGGTCTGGCCCAGCAGCGCCAGCTTCTCGCCGGCCTGCAGCTGCAGGGTGCAGCCGCGCAGCACCGGCTGCGGGTTGCCTGGGTAGCTGAAATAAAGGTCGCTTATCTGCAGCGCCCCCTGTGGCGCGTGGCGCTCTTCGTGGCCCCACTCGGGGGCCTTGGCCTCTTGCAGGATCTCGTTGAGGCGGCGGGCCGAGGTGAGGCTGGTGGAGAGGTGCTGGAAGGCACCGGCCAGCGGCATCAGCGCCTCGAAGCTGGCCAGGGTGGCGAATACCATCAGCGCCGTGATGGGATCCGGCGCAGCGCCCGCTACCCCGTGGCCGGCCAGCCACAGCATCAGGGTGAGGGTCCAGCCGCTCAGCAGTTGCACCGAGCCGTTGGCCAGCCCGCTCACCCGGGCCATGCGGGCCTGGGCCTGGATCAGCGCCTGTTCGGCCTGCTGCAGCTCGTCGCGCGCCCGGGGGGCGGCGGCAAACATCTGCAGCTCGGCCTGACCGTCCAGATAGTCCACCAGACGGGTACGCAGGCTCGATTTTTCCGCTATCAGCGCCTGTCCGGGCTTGCGGCCGAGGAAGTAGAACACCAGCGGCAGGGCAATCATGCCAAACAGCAGGATGGCACCCAGGGTGAGGGCCAGCTCGCTGTCAAAGAAGGAGAGAAAGAGCACCAGACCGGCAGTGCTGAGCAGGGCCGCGCCTATGGGAGTGACCAGCCGCAGGTATACGTGGTCCATGGCGTCGATGTCGGCCACCAGCCGGTTGAGCAGGTCCGCCTGGCGAAAGCCTGCCAGGGCACCGGTGGAGAGCGGCGAGAGCTTTTGCCAGAACCAGACCCGCAGCCGGGTCAGTACCCGGAAGGTGGCGTCGTGGCTCACCACTCGCTCACCCCAGCGGCCGGCGGTGCGGATGATGGAGAAGAAGCGCACCCCGCCGGCCGGCGTCATGTAGTTGAAGTGATCGCGGGTGGCCGTCGTCAGCCCCGCCACGGCGGCGGCTGAGAGAAACCAGCCGGAGAGCGACAGCAGTCCCATCCCGGCCGCCAGGGTGACCAGTGCCAGCAGCAGACCGATGGAGAGGCTGAGCCAGTGCTGGCGATAGAGGCGCAGAAACGGCAAGAGATCAGTCATCGAGAGAACCCTCGTTACGTTGGGAGAGCAGGTGGGCGAACGGCCCCTGCGCGGTGCTGAGTTGCTGGAAGTTGCCTTGCTCCACCAGCTTGCCACGCTCCAGCACCAGGATCTGGTCCATCTTGGTGAGCTGATCGAGGCGGTGGGTGATCATCAGCAGGGTCTGGTTGGCGATGACCTGCTCCAGCGTGGTCATGATGGCTCGCTCGGAGTGGCGATCCAGGCTGGCGGTCGGCTCGTCCAGCACCATCAGCTGGGTGGACTTGAGCAGGGTACGGGCCAGCGCCAGGCGCTGGGCCTGCCCGACCGAGAGGCCGCCGGCCTGATCCCCCACCGCATAGTCGAGCCCCTTCTCCATGGCGAACTCCCATGCCTGGGCCCGTTTCAGGGCCTCTTCCAGTTCGTCGTCACTGGCGGCGGGCTTGGCCAGCAGCAGGTTGTCACGCAGCGAGGCGTGGAACAGCTGGGGGTTCTGGGAGAGCCAGCCCAGCTGCCTGCGCCACTGGCTCATGTCTAGGCTGGCCAGCTCCTGGCCGTTGACCTTGAGCTCGCCGCGATAGGGGGCAAAGCCGAGCAGGGCGTTGACCAGCGAGCTCTTGCCGGCGCCGCTGATGCCGATGAGGGCGGTGCGTGAACCCGCTTCCAGGGTGAAGTTGATGGGGCCGACCAGCACCTTGCCCTCGGCGCTCAGCACCTCCAGGGCGCGGGCTTCCACCCTGATGGGGGAGTCGGCATGGAACGACGCATTGCCTGAGGCGGGTTCACTCACCTCGGCCTCGAGGAACTCCAGCAGCTGTTCGGCGGCGCCGATGGCCTGCGCCTTGGCGTGGTAGTGGGCACCGAGCTCGCGCAGCGGGGCGTAGAACTCGGGAGCGAGAAACAGCACGAACAGGCCGGTAAAGAGGGTCACTTTGGTGCCATAGTGGCCGAAGTTCAGGTGATCGATATAGGAGAACCCGAAGTAGACGGCCACCAGTGCCACCGAGAGGGCGGCGAAGAACTCCAGTACGGCGGTGCTGAGGAAGGCAAGGCGCAGCACCTCCATGGTGCGTTCGCGAAAATCTTCCGAGGCATCGCGAATGGCATCCCCTTCCGCCTGGGTGCGCATGAAGAGCTGCAGGGTGCGCAGGCCCTTGAGGCGATCGAGGAAGTGGCCGGAGAGACGGGCCAGCGCCTGGAAGTTGCGGCGGTTGGCATCGGCGGCGCCGACCCCCACCAGGATCATGAACAGCGGGATGAGGGGCGCCGTGCCCAGCAGAATGAGGCCAGCGGCCCAGTTGACCGGGAACACGGCCACCAGGATCACCACCGGAATGAACACGGCAATCGCCATTTGCGGCAGGTAGCGGGAGAAGAAGTCCTGCATGTTTTCAATCTGTTCCAGCTGCAGGCTGGCCCAGCTGCCGGCCGGTCGACGCTGGATGTAGGCCGGTCCCAACCGGCCGAGGCGGGTGAGCACCAGCTCGCGGATGGCCTGGCGCACCGCGCTGCCGGCCTTGAAGCTGGCCACCTCGCGGCCATAGGCCAGCACCGCCTTGCCAAGGGTGACCAGCAGCAGGGTAATGAAGAGGGGAATGGATCCCGCCGGGGTGGCGTCTTCGATGATGAAGCCGTGCAGCAGGGTGGCCAGCAGCCAGGCCTGCGCCACCATCAGGATGCCCTGCCCCAGGCCAAAGCCGATGGAGAGGCCGATCCAGCGCCGGCCGTGGCTCGATTGATTGCGCAACCAGCCATAGAGTCGTTTTTGCGTTTTTTTATCCATTACCACCATCCTCGCGTCGAGTGGCGCAAGACTATCCTCGCCCCCCAGGCTTGGCAACCTTGTAAATTCCGGCCGGTGAAAACGATTGATGGAAAAAGCGGCGCGCTGCTCATTAGTTGGTCGAACAGATTGATTTATGGTAAAAAACCGTATCGGGGTGATTGCGCTCGGCGGCAAAATGCATATAGTAGAGGCCCTGACGCGGGTGTAGTTCAATGGTAGAACGGTAGCTTCCCAAGCTGCATACGTGGGTTCGATTCCCATCACCCGCTCCAAATTCCTGATAATGGCCAAAGCCGTTGTCACATCAGCCGAAACGGCTGTCTGTCGTGGGGTTTCCCCATCACACCAAGAAAGTTTTGATGCCAGGCGGGCATCGTATAATGGCTATTACCTCAGCCTTCCAAGCTGATGATGCGGGTTCGATTCCCGCTGCCCGCTCCAGCCTTGATGCAAAAAGCCCACTCCTGCGAGTGGGCTTTTTGTTGTCTGTTTTTTGATGCCGGCGATAGTGCCAGATCGGCCACCCTGAAAGGCGCAGAAATGGAAAAGGCGCCATCGGCGCCTTTTCAACTCGGGAGGGAGGATTATTCCTGCTCCAGCTCGCCGCAGAAGCGATAGCCTTCGCCGTGGATGGTGGCGATGATCTCGGGGGTGTCGTTGACGCTCTCGAAGTGCTTGCGGATGCGGCGGATGGTGACATCCACGGTACGGTCGTGGGGCTTGAGCTCACGGCCGGTCATCTTCTTGAGCAGCTCGGCACGGGTCTGGATCTGGCCCGGGTTTTCGCAGAAGTGCAGCATGGCGCGGAACTCGGAGCGCGGCAGCTTGAACATGTCGCCAGCCGGGCTGACAAGGGCGCGGCTGTTGATGTCCAGTGCCCAGCCGTTGAACAGGTAACGCTCCACCAGTTTCTTCTCTTCGCCACCGGCGGCCACGTTCATGGTGCGGCTCAGCAGGTTGCGGGCACGGATGGTCAGCTCGCGGGGGTTGAACGGCTTGGTGATGTAATCGTCGGCGCCGATTTCCAGACCCAGGATCTTGTCCACTTCGTTGTCGCGACCGGTCAGGAACATCAGGGCGATGTTGTCGTCTTCACGCAGCTCACGAGCCAGCAGCAGGCCATTCTTGCCCGGCAGGTTGATGTCCATGATCACCAGGTTGATGGTGTGGGCAGTCAGGGCCTGATGCATTTCGTCGCCATTGTTGGCTTCGAGCACGATATAGCCCTCTGCCTCGAAGATGCTTTTCAGGGTATTGCGAGTGACCAGTTCGTCTTCGACGATCAGAATGTGTGGTGTTTGCATGAGTATTCCCAGATTCTTATCAGTTAATTATCTAAATTTTAACACTCTTTGGCGTTACCCGACCGGTCCTGAAAATTAATTACGTCATCCTGGGTATGAATATCAGGTCGGATTATCGCGAATTTGGCATCAGCGTTGGCAAACATCCCTGTGCCACACATAGGCTCTCAATAAGTCTGAGCGAGAGAAGCCTGGAAAGGTAGTCCATTACAAAAGTGGCTGCATTTTATCAGTTAACAGGCGCATAACAACACTCTTTGCCGTCAGATAGCAACTTTTTAACTCTGGTTTGATATAGGTCAAACCCTGAGTTCACAGCATGATACTTGGGGTTGCCCCCATTTTCGCCCCTATAAAATGTAATGGAATGTAACATGTGGTTGACATGAATTTGTGGGAAAACTACAGAAAAATCTGCTTTATTGCACCCTTTTCGGCGCCGAAATGGCCTGCCTACGCCATAGTGACGGCCTGGAATCCGGCCAGTCGCCAGCTGGGAATGCGTCGCAATACCCGCCGTCAGCGGGCCCTGTGGCGGGCCATTGCGGCGGTTCCTAGTTGGCAGGTGATGGGACCTTGCCGGGGCAGTTCGCTGGATGAAACATGGCAGGAGTCGTCGCTGCTGCTGGCCTGCCCGCGCAGCGAGGCCATCCAACTGGCAGCCCGTTTTGGTCAGAATGCCATCTACTGGGTGGAACAGGGGGAGATCTGGCTGCTGCCGGTGTTGCTGGCGGGGGAGCCACACCATCTGGGCAGAATTGAATCCCACTGGATTGTCAGGGGCTCTTCTTGATGAAAGAATGAGCGAATTCATGTCCATGGAAGGAGACTTATGATGCTGGATCTACTGCCCGATCTCTGTGACGAGTATGGCGATGCTCTGCAGGTGGCGGAGCCGCTGTTTCAAAATTTTGGTGGCAAGGCGCTGTTTCACGGCCAGGCGGTCACTCTATCCTGTTACGAGGACAACAGCCTGGTGCGGGAGCTGGTCAACCGGCCCGGGCAGGGGCGGGTGATGGTGATCGATGGCGGCGGTTCCCTGCGCCGCGCCCTGCTCGGCGATCAGCTGGCGATCAAGGCGGCGGAGCAGGGCTGGGAAGGAATCGTGATCTACGGCGCCGTGCGCGACGTGGGCACGCTGGCGACGCTGGCGCTGGGGGTCAAGGCGCTGGCGCCCTGCCCGGTCAAGACCGAGAAACGGGGGCTGGGTGAGCTGGATGCGGTGGTGTCGTTTGCCGGGGTGACCATACATCCGGGTGACTATGTCTACGCCGATCTCAACGGCGTGCTGGTGAGCGCCACCCGGCTTATCTGATCTCGCTAGAAGTTGAAGCCGACCCCGACGCTGAGGGATTGTTCGGTGCGAAAGGCGCTGACGCCGTAGTTGGCGGTGATGGCCAGTTGCGGGGTCAGCAGCAGGCTGGTGTTGAGCTCCAGCAGGGTGCTGGGCTTGTTCAGCTCCAGCTGTTTGAGCTGGCTGCCGATGTTGAGCATGGGGGAGAGCTGGTAGCGCACCCCCGAGCTCAGGTTGTAACCGGATTGCTCGCTGCTGGGGCCGATGGCCGGGCCTGCTTCCATGTAGAGGCTGACGCCATCGTGCAGCGGATATTGATAGCCGGTATTGATAAGCCAGAGATCGAAACTGTCGTTGTGATGAGTCTGACTGCCGAGCAGGACGCCTGAGTAGCTTTTGACGTAGAGCTGGCTGTCGGTATCGTTCTTGAGGAAATCCCAGTCGGCGGCCTGGGCGGTGAGGCTGAGGCATGAGACGAGTGCGATGACGGATGATTTGACCATTCTTTTCCCCTCCCTGGGTCCGGAACAGGAATACAAGCATGGCACATGCCAGCTGTTAGTAAAGGGAACCCCGATCACAATAAAACAGTTTTGATTTGCTCTGGTCTCATGATACACAGGCCCCCATCATCCTGTTTCTTCCCCTATTTCGCTGATATCGAGAGGTGAATCCATGAACAAGAAACTGACTCTGCTGGCCGCGCTGGCCCTGGGGGGCTGCGCCATGGCCACTGGTTCCAAACTGACGCAACTGCAAGCCTCCACCTGGCAACTGCAAGGGGCGAGCGGCGACACCTTTACCCTGCAAGTCGCCGGTGACAAGGTGGCGGGCAAAGGCGGCTGCAACCGCTATTTCGGCAGCATCACCCAGCAGGGTGACGGCGTACTGGCGCTGGGCCCCATGGGCTCGACCCGCATGATGTGCATGGGCGAGCTGGCCGGCAAGGAGATGCTCTACCTGCAGACGCTGGAGAAAGTGGCGAGCTTCCAGATCAGTGGCCAGCAGCTGGTGCTGAGCGACGCCAACAAGGCGGCACTGCTCACCTTTGACGCCATGCCTGCCGCCAAGTAACTGACGTTTTTGTCAGAGGCTGTCGTAGCGCACGCAGCCGGATGCAGAAAGGGACGCCACGGCGTCCCTTTTGCTATTTGCACTCCCTTTTGCAACGGGGCGTGGATCGATTAGCCGCCGCGCTGGAACTTGAAACGCTTCTTGCGCCGGTAGGGATAGACATCCTCGAACACCCCCTCCTTGATGTTGCTCTGCAGCATCTTCCAGTAGTTGGCGTCGAACATCTCCTTGTGCAGCGCCAGCATGATCTCGCGCACCTGCGGCTTTTGCAGCAGGAAGGTGGCGAACTCCTCGGGGAAAATGTCGTTGGGGGCCACCGAATACCAGGGCTCGGCGCTCCATTCGTCTTCGGGGTAGCGCGGTGGCGGGATCTGGCGGAAGTTGCACTCCGTCATGTAGCAGATCTCGTCATAGTCGTAGAACACCACCCGGCCGTGGCGGGTGACGCCGAAGTTCTTGAACAGCATGTCCCCCGGGAAGATGTTGGCCGCCGCCAGCTGCTTGATGGCGTTGCCGTACTCCTCCAGCGCGAGCCGGGTCTGCTGCTCGTCTGCCTTGTCCAGATAGAGGTTGAGCGGGATCATCTTGCGCTCTGTGTAGAGGTGCTTGATCACCAGCTTGTCGGCGGTGATGGTGAGCGCCGAGGGGGCCACCGCCTTGAGTTCGGCCAGCAGCTCCGGCGAGATGCGATCGAGGGGAAACTCGAAGTTGGTGAACTCCTGGGTATCGGCCATCCGCCCCACCCGGTCGTGCTGCTTTACCAGCCGGTACTTCGCCTTCACCTGCTCGTGGCTCACGTCCTTGGGGGGCGTGAACTCGTCCTTTATCACTTTGAACACCACGTCGTAGGAGGGGAGGGTGAACACGCTCATCACCATTCCCTTGATGCCCGGCGCGATGACGAACTGCTCGCGGCTCTGGGCCAGATGGTGCTGATAGTGGCGGTAGATCTCGGTCTTGCCGTGCTTCTGGCAGCCGATGGCGTTGTAGATCTCGTAGTCCGGCTTGTGGGGCATGATCTGGCGCAAGAAGGCGACGAACAGCGCCGGCACCGGGGCATAGACCATGAAGTAGGCGCGGGCGAAGCCAAACACGATGGAGGCGAGATCCGGCTCGAAGATGACGGTATCCACATAGATGCTCTGGCCGGTGCTGAGCAGGGGCAGGATGAAGGGAAAGACCTGCTCCCTTGCCCGGATCAGCCCCACCAGATAGGCCCCCTTGTTGCGGTAGAAGACCTCTCTCAATAGTTCGATGGCGAAAGGCTCATCGTGCAGAATATGCGGACCGTTCTCGGCAAGATGGCGATGGATATCGACAATATCCCGCTGTTTGTCCTCATAGGGCAGGGTGAAGCTGTAATCTCCCAGCAGTTGGCTCAGGGTCTGCGGCAGGTGGGCGAGATCGGTGCGATAGATGCGCAGCAATGCGCTCAGATCGGGTTTGTCACCGCGGCTGACGAAAGGGTGGATGTAGAGGTTCTCGTCGCGGATGTTGCGATGGCGAAAGATGCGGCGGTAGACGGAGTTGAAGAAGGACTCCGCCACCTCGAAGTTCTCGCACTTGGGCAGCAGGTCGCTGAAGGCCCCCTTGACCCGCTTGAGCAGCTCCTGGGTGGCGTGGTGTTCTCCCATCATCTGGCGGATGGAGCCGGCCGTCGCCCCCACGTGGTGGTCATAGAGGCGGATGCGCTCGCGCCCCGCCAGCTGCACTCCGAGCCAGTCGCTGTTTTCAAAACGGCTCTTGCTGCCCTGGGTGATTTCGAGAAACCGGCTGTAAAACGACTCGAAGCGTTGCAGAATCGTCTCGGCGACGGCCTGTTCCAATGGCTGCTGCATCTCTCTCTTCCTTGTGATCTGTCGGGCCGATGGCGCCTGGGATTGGCTGCAATTTGTCCACATTCCTGGCCACTATGGCAATATTCAAACGTCTGTTCAAGTGGCAATTTTCGGGTGAAAACGGTAGATTGCGCCCCTGTTTTGCCGACGTTCCGCTGTGGTTTGCACGTTCGGCCCTGCCCAGGAGAAGACCCGATGAAACTCTATTTTGTGCTGGTGGCCCCCGCCCGCCCTGCCAACGTGGGCGCCGCCGCCCGCGCCATGAAAACCATGGGCTTTGATGCCATGCGACTGGTGGCAAGCCGGGTGCACGAAGAGGAGGAGGCGAGCTGGGTGGCCCACGGTGCACAGGAGATCCTGGCCCAGGCCGAGGCGTTCGACACCCTGGAAGAGGCGCTGGCCGACATGGATCTGGTGGTGGCCACCACTGCCCGCCAGCGCGGCCGTTATCAGCACTACCTCACTCCGGCGGAGATTCGTGACCAGATCAAGGCCAAGCCTTCCTTGGACAAGGTCGCCATCGTGTTTGGTTGCGAGGAGTCGGGCCTCTCCAACGAGCAGCTGGCCCAGGTCGATCTCATCAGTTACCTGCCGCTC
Source organism: Aeromonas sp. R5-3 (assembly GCF_040908225.1). Classification (NCBI taxonomy): domain Bacteria; kingdom Pseudomonadati; phylum Pseudomonadota; class Gammaproteobacteria; order Aeromonadales; family Aeromonadaceae; genus Aeromonas; species Aeromonas sp. R5-3. The sequence goes on from NZ_JBFODH010000029.1 coordinate 533,191, forward strand.
AAGGTGAGCTACCCGTCCCTGAACCTGGGCCAGGCGATCATGCTGTATGCCTACGAGCTGAGCCAGTTGCTTGATGAGCCCGAGGCGCTAGCAGAAAATATTGATAACGCCGGACAGGTTCGGGTACTGAAAAGCAAAACAGCAGAAATTCTTGGTGATCTAGGTGTTTCGCAGGATGAAAAACTGCATCAGTGGGTGATGGACCGAGTGCCCATGCTACCGCAGCGGGATTTGAATATGCTCCACCTGCTCTGCAAAGACCTTGCCCGCAAACTTGGCAAAGAGGTTTAGGTTGACAGCCCTGCGCCCGGCGCGGTATTGCTAAAAGCCAGCTTCGTTCAAGAGTGTTCGTCATGCAGTTATTCACCAGCGTCATCACCACCACCATTATTACCGGTACCACCACAGGTGGCACTGGGGCCGGTTGATGCGCTGACGAACAAGCACAGAAATCAGAAAAGGCCCGTACCCACCCAGTACGGGCCTTTTTGTTGGATGATTTTCAGAACCATTTTCGGGCAAATTTGCAAGGATCACAGGGAGAGAAAGCGATGAGAGTGTTGAAGTTTGGCGGGTCGTCACTGGCCGATGCAGAGCGTTTTTTACGGGTCGCCGATATCGCGGTGAATACCCACGGCCAATCCCAGGTTGCCCTGGTGCTGTCGGCACCGGCCAAGGTGACCAACCACCTGGTGGCCCTGGTGGAGCAGACCAGCCGCGGCATGGATGCCAGCAGCACCCTGTTTGAAATCAACGGTATCTTCTCCCGCCTGCTGGCCGGCTTGAAGGCAGCCTATCCGGCGCTGGATGACAAGGCGCTGCAGGCCCGTCTCACCAGCGAACTGGATCAGGTGGAGCGGCTGATGCAGGGCATCCGCCTGCTGGGGCTCTGCCCGGACAACGTGCAGGCCCGCATCCTGAGCCGGGGCGAGAACCTCTCCATCGCCTTCATGCACGAGCTGCTGCGGGTACGAGGCCTCGAGCTGGACCTCATTGTGCCGGAAGAGCTGCTGGTGACCGACGGCGGCTATCTGGAGGCTCACGTCGACATCGAAGCCTCCCGCTTGCGCTTCGCCGCCAAGGGGTTGCGTAGCGACTGCCTTTACCTGATGCCGGGCTTCACCGGTGGCAGCGACAAGGGCGAAACCGTGCTGCTCGGTCGTAATGGGTCGGATTACAGCGCAGCCGTGCTGGCCGCCTGCGTCGATGCCGAGTGCTGCGAGATCTGGACCGACGTCGAGGGCTGCTACAACTGCGACCCGCGCCTGGTGCCGGACGCCTATCTGCTGAAGACCCTCTCCTACAAGGAGGCGATGGAGCTCTCCTACTTCGGTGCCAAGGTACTGCACCCGAAGACCATCGCGCCGGTGGCCCAGTTCCACATTCCCTGCCTCATCAAGAACAGCTTCAACCCGCAGGGGCCGGGCACCCTTATCGGCGTCGAGCAGGGGGATGACGACCTCAAGGTGAAGGCCATCTCGGATCTCTCCGGCATGTGCATGTTCAACGTCTCCGGCCCCGGCATGAAGGGGATGGTGGGCATGGCCGGCCGCATCTTCTCCGCCGTCTCCCGCGCCGGGGTCAGCATCGTCCTCATCACCCAGTCATCCTCCGAGTACAGCGTCAGCTTCTGTATCCACAGCTATGACTGCGACAAGACCCGCAAGGTGCTGGAGCGCGAGTTCGAGCTGGAATTCAAGAACCAGCTGCTGGATCCGCTGGAGATCATGCAGGATCTGGCGATCATCTCCCTCATCGGTGACGGCATGCGCACCAGCAAGGGGATGGCGGCCCGCTTCTTCACCTCGCTGGCGCAAGCTTCCATCAACATCGTCGCCATCGCCCAGGGCTCGAGCGAGCGCTCCATCTCTGCGGTGGTGCGGGATCGCAAGGTGGCCGAAGCCATCAAGGCCTGCCACCAGAACTTCTTCGGCAGCCAACAGTTCATCGATCTCTTCGTGGTCGGCGTCGGCGGTGTCGGCGCAGCCCTGGTGGATCAGATTGCCCGCCAGCAGCCGGTATTGGCCGAGCAGGGCACTGGCCTGCGGGTAGTGGGCATCGCCAACAGCCGCCAGATGGCGGTCAACAAGGATGGCCTGAACCTCGCCAACTGGCGTGAACAGCTGGTGGAAGCCCGCGACAGCTTCAGCCTGGAGGCGGTGAAGAAGCTGGTGGAAGAGAGTCACCTCATCAACCCGGTGATCGTCGATTGCACCTCCAGCGAGGCCATCGCCGTCCAGTACGCCGACTTCCTCGCCGCCGGTTTCCACGTGGTGACCCCGAACAAGAAGGCCAACACCGGCTCGCTCGATTACTACAAGGCGCTGCGTCGCACCGCCCGCCAGACCCGTCGCAAGTTCCTGTACGAAACCAACGTGGGCGCCGGCCTGCCGGTCATCGAGAACCTGCAGAACCTGATCAAGGCTGGCGACAAGCTGCGCGCCTTCGACGGCGTGCTCTCCGGTTCGCTCTCCTTTATCTTCGGCAAGCTGGACGAGGGGATGGCCTTCTCCGATGCCACCAAGATTGCCCGTGGCAACGGCTTTACCGAGCCGGATCCGCGCGACGACCTCAACGGCATGGACGTGGCCCGCAAGCTGCTCATTCTGGCCCGCGAGGCTGGTATGGCGCTGGAGCTCTCCGATGTGGAAGTGGAGCAGGCGCTGCCGCCGGGCTTTGATGTGAGCGGCGACGTGGAAGCCTTTATGGCCCGCCTGCCGGAGGCTGACGGCTGGTTCCGCGATCAGTTCGCGGCGGCCCAGCGTGAAGGCAAGGTGCTGCGCTACGTGGGTTCCATCGAGGGTGGCAAGTGCAAGGTCGCCATCAAGGCGGTCGGTGCCGACGAGCCGCTGTTCAAGGTCAAAGACGGGGAGAACGCGCTCGCCTTCTTCTCTACCTACTACCAGCCGATCCCGCTGGTGCTGCGCGGCTATGGCGCCGGTACCGAAGTGACCGCCGCGGGCGTCTTTGCCGACGTGCTGCGCACCCAGAACTGGAAGCAGGAGTTGTAAGCATGAGTTCAGACATGTACCAGAGCAGCAGCGTGGTGGCCTATGCCCCCGCCTCCAGCGCCAACCTGAGCGTGGGATTCGATGTACTGGGGGCGGCGCTCGCCCCCGTGGATGGCTCTCTGCTCGGGGATCGCGTCCAGGTCAAAGCGGCCAATGTGCCGTTTGCCCTCTCCTCCGTGGGCCGCTACGCCCACAAGTTGCCGGCTGACCCGAAAAAGAACATCCTCCATGACTGCTGGCTCGCCTATGGCGAGGCGCTGGAGAAACGGGGCCTTGGTCTCAAGCCGCTCGAAATGGTGCTGGAGAAGAACCTGCCGGTGGGCTCGGGTCTGGGTTCCAGCGCCTGCAGCGTGGTGGCGGCACTCGAAGGCCTCAACGCCTTTCACGGCGCCCCCCTCAATGAACACGACCTGCTGCTGCTGATGGGGGAGATGGAAGGGAAGATCTCCGGCTCCGTCCATTACGACAACGTCGCCCCCTGCTATCTGGGCGGCATGCAGCTGGTGCTGGAAGAGCACGGCGTCATCAGCCAGGGCATCCCGGTGTTTGACGAGTGGTACTGGGTGGTCTGCTACCCGGGCACAGTGGTCTCCACTGCCGCCGCCCGCGCCATTTTGCCGGCCCAGTATCGCCGCCAGGATTGCCTCACCTATGGCCGCCGGCTGGCCGCTTTCGTGCACGCCAGCTACACCGGGCAGGAGGGGCTGGCGGCGAGTGTACTCAAAGACGTGATTGCCGAGCCTTACCGGGCGGCGCTCATTGAAGGTTTCAACGAGGTGCGAGCCCAGGCCGCCCAGAACGGGGCGCTGGCCACCGGCATCTCGGGCTCCGGCCCCAGCGTCTTCGTGGTGATGAAGGATCTGGCCCAGGCCGAGCGGATGAAAGAGTGGATGGACGCACATTTCGTGCAAAACGAAGATGGATTTGCCCGGGTTTGCAAACTTGACATGGCCGGGGCACGGGTAACAGGAAGCGAACTATGAATCTTTACAATATCAAGGACAAGAGTGAACAGGTGAGCTTCGCCCAGGCGGTGCGTCAGGGTCTGGGCCGCGAACAGGGTCTGTTCTTCCCCGAGCAGCTTGAGCCGTTGGCCGATGTGGATGCCCTGCTGGAGTTGCCGCTGGTGGAGCGCTCCGCCCGCATCCTCAGCCACCTGCTGGGGGACGAGGTGGCCGCACCTCAGGTACACGAGCTGGTCAAGGCCGCCTTCACCTTCCCGGCGCCGCTGGTGAAACTCAAAGACGGCACCTATGCCCTCGAACTGTTCCACGGCCCAACCCTGGCATTCAAGGATTTCGGCGGCCGCTTTATGGCCCAGTGCCTTGCGGCGTTTAGAACCAACGACAAGATCACCATCTTGACCGCCACCTCCGGCGACACCGGCGCCGCCGTGGCCCACGCCTTTTACGGGCTGGAGGGGATCGAGGTGGTGATCCTCTACCCGAAAGGCAAGATAAGCCCGCTGCAGGAGGCGCTGTTCTGTACCTTGGGTGGCAACATCCGCACCATCGCCATCGACGGCGACTTCGATGCCTGCCAGGCGCTGGTGAAGCAATCCTTCGATGACGAGGCGCTGAAAAAGGCCATTGGTCTGAACTCCGCCAACTCCATCAACATCAGCCGCTTGCTGGCCCAGGTTTGCTACTACTTCGAGGCGGTGGCCCAGCTGCCGAAAGCCGATCGTGCCAAGGCGGTCATCAGCGTGCCGTCCGGCAACTTTGGCAACCTCACCGCAGGCTTAATCGCCAAGGCGCTGGGGCTGCCGGTGAAGCGCTTTATCGCTGCCACCAACGCCAACGATACCGTACCGCGCTACCTGAAATCCGGCCAATGGGAACCGCACCAGACAGTGGCAACCCTGTCGAATGCCATGGACGTGAGCCGCCCCAACAACTGGCCGCGAGTAGAAGAGCTGTGCCGTCGCAAAGGCTGGGCGCTGGAGACCCTGGGGTCAGGCATGCGTGACGATGCCCAGACCCGTGATGCGCTCAAACGCCTGCACCAGCTGGATTACCTGTGCGAGCCCCACGGCGCCATTGCCTGGGATCTGCTGGGCGAACAGCTGGCCGAGGACGAAGTGGGGGTGTTCCTCTGCACCGCCCATCCGGCCAAGTTCAAGGAGTCGGTGGACGAGATCCTGGGACTGGACGTGCCGCTGCCCGGCCCGCTCGCCAAGCACGCCGTGCTGCCGCTCTTGTCCCACAATCTGCCGGCGGAGTTTGCCCCGCTAAGGGCCTTCCTGCTCGGTTAAGTTGATTGCGAATCCCCCGACCTCGGGGGATTTTTCTATCCGTTGTTTTCTATCCGTTGCTTTCTATTCGTGACAGGGCGGGCAAGCCGCCCCCTATAAGGAGTGAAGATGAGTCAGCATCCCCTTCGAACTCTTATCGAGACCTGCGACGCCGCCATCTCCCGGCGCGATTTCGACGCCCTGATGGCCTTCTACGCCGAGGACGCCGCCCTGGTGGTCAAGCCCGGCATGGTGGTGCGCGGCATTCCCGCCATCCGCCGCGCCTTCGCGGCCATCTCGGATTACTTTCAGGGGCAGCTCAAGGTGGAACAGGGCGTCATGGAGGTGATCGAGGGGGCCGACAATGCGCTGGTGATCATGGAGACCCGGCTCAATTACCCCGATGGCCAGGGGAGCCTGACTGAGGAAACCCGACGCGCCACCTATGTGTTTCGCAAAGAAGCCGATGGGCAGTGGCGCTGCACCATAGACAACTCCTACGGCACAGCGCTGCTGGCAGCGGTGGATCCCGCGCCTTCTGCCTGAACGCTCCCAGGGGCTATCCCAGAGCGGGGGCTGCTACAAGCCCCCGAATGGCAGGCAATCAACAAGCTGCTGATATAGAAACAGTTGTTAGAGGTTGCTGTGGTGCGGCGCCGGTTTGTTGCAGGTTTTCTCCGCCATAGTGGCGGCGCGCAGAAGAATAAAAATCGTGGGAAAAAGCCGCCGATGGGGAGTCCCTTGACCAGCCGCTCGGTGGCTGTTAATCAGGGTGCTGCATGAAGCCATCATGGACGAACAAGGCCGATACGCCTTTCTAGGGGCGCGGCCGATGGCCGGATAATAACGGATCAGGGAGCAAACCATCATGTGGCCGTACCGAAGAGTCGTAACGCAATCCCTTAAAACCCCTCTGGTGATCGCCAGGGTGCTGGTTTATATCGCGCTGTTAATCTTGTTGCCGCTGCCATTGAGCATCTTCTCGGATTCTCTGGTCGGTGGCGCAATTGTTGTTCCTTACGCCGTCTCTGTGCTGCCTGTCAGCGTCGGGTTGATCATCATCTCCGGCTTTATGGCCATCCTGATCGCCAGGGTAGAGGCGCTCAAGAACCGCTGATAGCGAGCACCGGCGCAGATAGTGACTCGCCAAACAGGATAAACAGGAAACAAAAATCCCCCGAGTGCGGGGGATTTTTATTGCTTCGATAGCGGGCTGCTTAATTGGCTTTGCCAATCACTTGAGGGCTCGCTTCGCAGAAGTCGTAATCGTCGCAGTACTGCACCTGATAGACATACTCCTTGCCCGGGATCAGAGGATTCTGGTCGCCATTGATGTCGATATAGCGGTCGTCGTTGATACCGAGTTTGGCCAGTTCGACAAACTTCTGATCTTGCGGCTTGTCGAGTTTCTCGGCGCGGGAGATGCGGGTGTATTTAAGCTGACGGGTCGTGATGGCGCTGTTGTCGGCATTGCTCCAGGCGAGCTGGACTTCGCTGACCAGATCATTGCTGGCCTTGATCCCGGCAGGCTGGCTGAATCTTGGGTACTGCACCTTGATGGTGGAGCTGGCGATGCGCAGTCTAAGGCTGGTCAATGAGTCGAAGGAGGCAATATTGCTGCCGCACAGCGAGAGATATTTCGGCATCGCCTTGCCATATTTCGGCTGATCCTGTCCGTCGTAGAAATGCATCGAGAGCTGGGTATCGCCGCTGGAGTAAGCGGTCGCCCGTTCGATGTTCTTGCGCTGGGACAACATGAAGTTGTCGGGTGATCTGCCGGCCCCGACGGAAAGGGTCATAAAGGTATAAGAGTCGCTGGTGGAGGGCTGATAGAGATTATTGGTGCCCCGCAGGGAGTAGCTGCGATATTTCGGGTCCGAATACATGTAGGAGTAGAGATCCATGGTACCGGCAGAGACGCCTCCTTCCGCATTGACGCCGGTGTCATTGAAGTTGTGTCCGAACAGCAGTGTTGCGCCTTGCGGGGTATTGAGGCGATACATCTGGCAGCCAGCGATGATCTGCTGATATTCCAGTGTGGCGAAGTGGTGGGCAATGGTCTGTTCGGCCATGGCAGGTGCGGCCAGCATGGTCAGAGCGGCGAAGAAAACGCGTTTCATATAATCGAATCCCGAATAAAAAAAGAGCGCACATTCTAGATCATGTCATCCGTCAGTTGTGCTCCATATGGGTATTGAATTGCCTCTCTCGACTGGTTTTCATACGAGGCTTTTTGTGGGTGAAAATTCAGCGGCATAGCTGCGTGAACCCGGTCATGGCGGTTGACCTGCCCGCACTCGCCGGGTTAGCCTCTTGGCTCCTTTGATATATGAGTACTTCCTCCGATGCGCATTTAACCTGTCCGCACCCCGCTTTTGATTCCTCTCCCGCCAGGGAGATCGGGTGCGTCTCACCGTGACAGGTTGATGCTGATTCTTTGTCTGTTTTCCCATTCGTGGACACGTGTCCCTGTCATTTGGCTTGGCTCTTGGCCTGCGGCTCCCGCATTGGCCCACAGGAGTTCAGATGACCCATATCGCATGTCATATCAATGCCTTGCAGCTGCCCTTCGGCGCCTGCACTGTGCCCCTTACCTTCACTTTGCCCGCTGCGGGCTGCACCCTGATCGGCCGCAACGGCATCGGCAAGAGCCTGCTGCTCGAACTGCTGGCGGGCCAGCGCCGCGCGGCTTTTGGCAAGATTGAGTGGTTGACCCCCATCAACTGGCTGTCCCAGTTTGCGCCCGCGCAGGATTATGCCGACGGAGCCAGCGTGGCCGACGTGATCGGCTGGGGCGAGCCGCTGCGGGCCCTTGAGCGCATCGAGCAGGGGAGCTGCGCCCTGGACGATTTCGAGCTGCTGGCTGATCGCTGGCACCTGCGCCGCGATCTTGCCGACCTGCTGGCAGAGGCGGGCCTCAGACTCGATGCCCATGCCCCGGTCAGCACCCTGAGCGGCGGCCAGCTCACCCGCTTGCGCCTGCTGGCGCTGTTTGCGAGGCCTGCTCACTTTCTGCTGCTCGATGAGCCGGACAACCACCTGGATGCCAGTGGCATCGCGTGGCTGAGCCAGCGATTGGCCAGCCACAGTGGTGGCTATCTGCTGGTAAGTCACGACCGGCGCCTGCTCAATCAGGGGAGTCAGTTCCTGGAGCTGGGCGAGCAGGGGCTGCAGAGTGCCAGCCTCTCGTTTGAGGCGTTTTTGGCGCAGCAGGCCGAGCTGCAGGCTGCCCGCAGCGCCCGGCTGGCGCAGGCGGAGCGCCGTGAAAAGGCGGCGGCGCGCAGCCTGCAAAAGGTGCGCGAACAGGCGGCCAGGCGGGCCAGCCAGGGGCGGCGCGAGCGCGGCTCCCAGGCCAAAATCCTGCTCGATTTCAAAGCGGAACAGGCGGGCAAATCCCTTGGCAAGGTGCTGGAACGCCATGAGCGAGGCCACAGTGCCCAGCTGGAGGCGCGCACGGAAGCGGAGGCCGCGCTGGCGGCGGTGCAGCCGCTTGTCATGCAGTGGCCGGCGGAGGGCGATCGCAAGGGGGCAGCCCAGCCGCTGGTGATCACGGCGGCGCGCCATAGGCGCTGGCATGATCAGCAGGTAGATCTGGTGCTACAGCGGGGGGCTCGCTGTCTGTTGGCCGGTCGCAACGGCAGCGGCAAGTCGAGCCTGCTGCAGATGCTGCGCAGTGAGTTGGCGCCCGAAGCGGGCAGCTTTCGCATCAATGGCCGGATGGCCTGTCTCGATCAGGGGCTCAGCCTGATCGCGCGCGACCTCAGTCCGCTGGCCAACCTGCTGGCAGCGGCGCCGACGCTTTCCGAGAGCGACGCAAGAACCCGACTGGCGGGTATCGCACTGCGCGGCGATCGCGCCCTGGCTCCCTGCCATGGGCTGAGCGGTGGCGAGCGGCTAAAACTGGGTCTGCTGATGGTGCTGGCGCAACTGCCCGATCTGCTGCTGTTGGACGAGCCGGATAACCATCTGGATCACCCCTCGCGCCAGCTGCTTATTCAGGTGCTGGCCGATTATCCGGGCACCCTGCTGCTGGTCTCCCACGATCCCGACTTTGTCGCCGGGGTGGGAATTGAAAGGGAGTATTGGTTGGAGGAATAGGGGGGGGAAATCGTGAGCCAGCCTAAAAATGGCTGGCTCAGAAAGGTGGGCGTCCTAAATATTTGATGAATAACTAATTTGATATTTGATCATCTATAGATAAAATGTCTTTGCATTTTTGTTGGCAAAGCTTGTTTTTAATGCTGTTAATGTCAATTTTTGCAAGAGTCAATCTACTTGCCGCTTCAGCCCTCCACATTAAATCACCTGGCTCTTGGAATGTAGTTCTTAGTTCACGAATAACATCCAAGGCATTGCTAGCCCAGTCTTTAAAGTCATTAAGATGCCAGAACATGACATTATTAAGATGTGGGGCGCCCCCTTTTGAGACTTTTGAAACAGGAGATAACAAAATAGGGATAATCTCGACCAAGCTTGATTTACATGATTCAACATTTTCTCTCATCCAGTTTGGATGTGTGGAGACTTGCCTGGCTTTCAATGCGCTAAGAATGTCATTTTCTGCATTTGCATGATCTTCAAACACAAAGCAAAGATTATCAATTTGCCACCATGGGTCTGGTGATGCATCAGATTCTACTTTTCTTGAATCAAATCCTAAGTGTTCACCTAAAAGTCTATGTGCCTCTTCAAATTCATTTTTTGAATTAAGACCTTCACGTATTTTTTTCTCTCTTTTAACAAGTTTTCTATCATGCATACATCCAAGTGTTGATAAAATAGACTCAATTCCTTCTACTTGCTTCATCAATAAATGATTTTGCTTATCTTGCTCGGTGTTTATGTCTTCTTTAATAGAAAACCTAGACAACCCAACTAACCATGGTATATCTACAGCTGCTTTTTTGGCTCTATTAAAATGATCTTGAGCTTTTAATGAGAACTCTACATGACCATTTTTATCAGCTAAGTATGCTGCTGCTCCAGCAAGGTAATCCCATAGGGCTCTATATCCACGTAGTTCTGCAGTTGTTAGAATGCCAAGTGTTTTTTCTGCGCTATTAATGGCTTCTTCATAGTCGCCCTTCCATAGTGATTGAACATAGTCAATTTCAAAAGATACGCATTTTGATAAGATATCTATGCCGGGAAAATTAAGTTTGGTTTTGCTAGATCTTATCTCAACAATTTCACTGTTAACATCTTCCCAAGCCTCCCCATTCTCAATGAAAATATCAAAATTCTCTAATAAACTGGAAAAGTCACTATCAATAGACTGATCTACACCAAATTCTAATTCAGCCTGTAATTCTGGATGTAGGTAATTTCGTCTGCTGCGGCTTGCAAGAAAATCGACAAGTTCATTTCCATTAACGATAACAGAAGAGTAATCTTCTAATGAGCGTGTACATCGGCCAATTGCCTGAATAACCCTTGTTTGTATTCTTTCATTAAAAAGTATATTAGCTCCCATTCTAGACATGAGAAATTGCTCTTGAATATTTACAGTTTTTGGTAAACCTTCAATTACCAATAATCGACATTCATCTCCTGGAAAATCAATGCCATCATATCTATTAGCTACTAATGCAACTGCACCTTTAGACGAAACAAATTTAGATTTAGACTCTTCTATATCACTGGCTTCGAAAACGACTAAGTTATTCTGTTTGTCTATTTTTTCCTTTATCTTTTTAGCCTGAGCATCACTTGGTACAAGGACAAGGCTTCTTTCTGCCTTTTTAAAGAGTTCGATATTTAACTCGGAGCAAGCATCGTCATTCAAAGACAGTGATGGGAAGATAAAAAATCGGCGCCCTACACCTTGAGTATCCCAGCCATCTGGGGTGGCCAATCTATAAATATCTTTTCTACCCACTAGTCGTTCTAGGTCTCCTCCCTCTCCTAGGGTCGCAGACATGTAAACTCTTTGCTTTGCATGTGTGAATGCAGAGTGAACCCATGTGGGCGGCAATAACGGTCTTAGTAAAAAACCTTTTGATGACATATATAAATGGCATGCTTGCAGATTAGAGCGAAGCATCGACCAAGAGAATTTTAGCAAATTTTCAGATGTGTGTTCATCTAATATTTCAATTAAGCTGTTTTTGATTTTATTAAATAATGGAGTTGATAGCTTATCAACCCAGCCTTGATCTGATGGACTATCCCATCGGCCTACTAATCTAGAGTAATTTGTTCCATCCAGATATGGTTTTACTAATGAGCATAGGGCTTCATGAATAATCTTATGTTCAGGGTTTGCGCGCTCAATATCTAAAGACCAAAGCTTGGATATATAATTTTCTGCAGCATGAGCATCATCAATTATTATTATATCTGGATCATCAAAAAATGGATTGACATTAAATACACTACTGTAAGTTGTTACCGCAATCGCCATACCTTGTTTGTACTTTGCGATTGCACTTGGGTCATAGTTATTTTTTGACCCAGTAAACCCCAAGACTGTTAATCCATACTTATGTTCAGCTTGTTCTACAGCTTGGTTGACTAGTTGCTTTGTTGGGCAAAGATAAACTATTTTTTCATTAAATTTTCTGCGGCGCCATTCTGAGATTAATAGTCCGACTAAGGTTTTTCCACTGCCAGTGGGTAATTGCAATGCAACATCAGACCTATTTACGGCTTCTTCCGCATATCGTTGCATTATTGACTGTTGATGTGGGAGAACATCTGGGAATTTTCTTCGTGGAAGCTCTCTGAATAATTGATCTGGGCTTGTAGCTGCGACTGGTCTGATACTTCTTTTTTTAAATGCCATGTTTACCTCATAGTTTAAATCTTAAAAAGCCAATTTCTATAAGAATATTAATTTTAAGTATTAATTAGGTGGGTTAAATAACTGTTAAAAATAGTACTATATATGATACCAGCTCCTCTTACAGTCGCATTCAACACATCAAAGGAATCGAGCTTTTCTCAGCAAAATTAGCATGTGCTTAGGGTTGTTAGACAATAACTCCAGTAATATAGAGTGCAATTAAAGTTTTTTATTAAAAATTGACTCTCAGCTTAACGACAGTGAATTTCAATATTAGAGATACTCATATGTAGACCTATGAGAAAGTTCATGCTACCGCCCATGGATTGCAGCTTCCAATATGCTCGATTGACCAGCGGGCGGGGCCCGGATGGTACTTTAGGCGCCGAATGACCAGCATAGCCTCAAGCCTCATACGCAGACCAGTCAAAAAGTGACGTAATAGTCAGTAATGGTTTGTTTTTTTGCGCTGGCTCAACAAATCGCACTGACCGGGCACTGGATTCCCATGGCCCTTGATTTTATTAGGGGCTGCGGGCGTGGCGGAGCAGAGGGTGATGGCTTGCTATTGAAGAAGTGCTGGCCGGGGAGAGTCCCGCTTTGCCAATCGGCGCTATAGTGCGGCTATGGTGCCCTGTGCCCTGTGCTCCGTGGCCCTGGCTGGCAAGGCGGGGGATCTGTGGCAACAATCAGCTGTTGTCATAACAGTTACTTGCAATCAGATCATCATGCAAACGGGTCACCATGCCAACACATCACAATAAGGAACGTCATATGAAGCGTATTGCCATCTTGTTCGGCCTGCTCTGCGGCAGCGTGCTGCTGGCCAATCCGGTCTTTGCCAACGACGCTGCCCAGTTGCAGTGCGAGGCGCAGGCCGCGGCCAAAAAACTGGCGGGCGCCGCCAAGACCAGCTTTGTCGGCAAGTGCGTGAAAGATGCCGCTGGCGCCGCGAGCGGCGAGTGCGAGAAAGCCGCGGCCGACAAGAAGCTGGCCGGTGCGGCCAAGAACAGCTTTATCCAGAAGTGCGTGAAGACGGGGGCGGCGATGGATCCGGCGGCCAAGTGCGAGAAGGCGGCGGTCGACAAGAAGCTGGCTGGCGCGGCCAAGAACAGCTTTGTCCAGAAGTGCGTGAAGGATAGCGCCGCCAAGTAAGGGGTTTTCTTGTCCGGTGTGTTTGCGGGGGGCCAGCAGGCCCCCCGCGCTTTTTGGGGCGTAGGGGCGTTATCGCTGGGCGGGTGACGGGGCGCAGAACCTGGCCAACTGGCCCGGATCATCAGAGCTGGGGCTGAGCGCAGGCGCCGCTCTGCTCCAGGCTGGCGAGGGCAGTGTGCAGCCGGGCCAGGCCGATGGGCTTGTAAAGGCAGTCGTCCATACCGGCGGCCAGGCAGAGTTCCCGCTCGCGCGCTGTGGCGTGGGCGGTAAAGCCCCAGATAGGCTGGGTGTGGCCGCGGGCGCGCAGGCGGCGGGTCAGCTCGAAACCATCCATCAGCGGCATCTGGCAGTCGGTGATGATGAGGTCGAAGGGCTGGCTCTGGCTGGCCTGCAGCGCCTCGGCGCCGTTGCCGCGCACGCACACCTCGTGGCCCAGGTGCTTGAGCTGCTGGCGCAGCAGCACCTGGTTGGCGTGGTTGTCGTCCACCACCAGCACCCGCAGCCGGGTTGCCGCAACCGGCCGGGGGGAGGGCACAAGCAGTGGCCCGGCCGGCGGCGACGCGGCGTCGAGAAGCTCGTGGGGGGCGGCCAGCGGGGTGAGGGGCAGCCGGATCCTGAGCTCGGTGCCGCTGCCAAGCTCGCTGCTGACCGCTATCTTGCCCCCCATCAGCTGGCACAGCATGCGGGCGATATTGAGGCCAAGGCCGGTGCCGGCGAACTGGTAGGGGTCGTGGGCGCGGTAGAAGGGGCTGAACAGTCCGGGCAGCTTGTCGGGGGCTATGCCCACCCCGCTGTCGCGGATGATGAGGTGCAGCAGCGGCTGCTCCGCGCTCCCCGTGAGGCTGGCCTGCAGGCTCACCTCTCCCCGCTCGGTGAACTTGATGGCGTTGCCGAGCAGGTTGAAGACGATTTGGCGCAGGCGCAGCGGGTCGATGAGCACCCGCGGCAGGGGGGGCAGCTCGACCCGGTAGCCAAGCCCCTTCTGCTGGGCCATCCACTTGCAGGCGCGGGCCACCGAGTGGAGCAGCGGCGCCAGCTCGCATGGCTCGGGGGCGAGCGTCAGCTGACCCGACTCGATGCTGGAGATGTCCAGCACGTCGCCGATGAGATCGAGCAGGCCGTTGGCGGATTCGGAGGCGATGCGCAGCTGCTCGCCGGTGTGGCGGGCGAGGGCGGGATCCTGGCTCGCCAGCTCCAGCATGCCGAGAATGGCGTTCATGGGGGTGCGGATCTCGTGGCTCATGGTGGCCAGAAAGTCGCTCTTGGCCCGGCTGGCGCGGTCGGCCTGCTCCTTGGCGCGGCGCAGCGCCTCCTCCATGGTCTTGCGTTCGGTGATGTCGATCCAGCCGTTGATCACCCCGCTGATGGCGCCGCGGTAGTCAAAGTAGGGCACCATCCAGTGGTAGACGAACTGGCGCGGACCGCGCTGGCTGAAGATGCGATCCGACAGTATGGGGCTGCCGCTTCGCAGCACCTGCTGAAAATCCTGTTCCAGGGCGGCGATGGCCTCGGCGCCGAGCAGCCCCTTGAGCCCCTCGGCAAACGAGGTGCCGAGCACCCGCTCGATGGGGGCGTTGAGGGTGGCCAGGTACTTGCTGTTGCAGAGGATCACCTTGCCCCCCTTGTCGCGCACCACTATGGGGTGGGGCAGGCTCTCGCCGAGCGCCTCGATGAAGCGCACGTGCTCCTCCAGCTGGCGGCGGGAGGCCTGCTCCGAGCGGGCCAGCCGGTTGAGCATGCGGTTGCGGTAAAACAGCAGCAGGGCGACGGCGCACAGCCCCGCCAGCAGCAGGTAGAAATAGGGGGCGTTGCGCTCCATGAAGGTGGGGGCCGGCAGTTTGCGGTTGCGCCACTGGTAACTCATCATCGCCAGCTCGTTGGGGGCGATGGAGAGGATGGTCTTGTCGATGATGTCCATCAGCATCCGGTTGGCGGAGAGGCCTGCAAAGCCCATCCGGATGGGCTGGTCGTCGGCGGGGCCGGCGATGCGGATCTGCTGGAGTCGCCCCCCTTCCACCGCATGCTGGGCAAAATAGAGCGGCACGATGGCGGCATCGAGGCGCCCCTCGTTGACCGCCTCCATCGCCTCGTCGGCGCTCTCCAGAAAGCTCACCTGGCTGTCGCCAAGTCCTCTGGCGATGGGGTTGTAGATGGTGCTGCCCACCTGTTTGCCGGCGAGCTGTGCCAGATCGCCGTTTAAGGAATCCCCTTTGCGGGCCACCAGCACATAGATGTCGTCGGTGGCGTAGGGCAGGGAGGGGCGCAGCCGGTAGCCCTCGGCCACCGGGCGGGAGATGGCGCCGATGAGATCCAGCTCCCCCCTGAGCAGGGCCTCCTTGCGCGCCTGTTCCGAGCCGTAACTGACGAACTCGAAGCGCAGACCGGAGCGTTTGCTGATCTTCTCCAGCATCTCCACCGACATGCCGGTGAGCTGGTTGTCGTAGTCGCGCACCCCGTAGGGGTAGAGGTCGTCCATCAGCCACACCTTCACCGGACCGGCGCTGGCGAGCCAGGCGCGCTCCTCGCGGCTGTAGAGATCGCCGGGGCGCTCGATGATGTCGCGGATGGGGCCGTTCCACTGGTTGAAGATGAGGCTGCGGGTGACGTCGCTCACCCCCTCCAGGGTCTGGTCGAGCAGGGCCAGCAAGCCGGGGTGAGCGGCCGACACCGCGAAGCGAAAGCCGTCCGCCGCAATGGCGGGCTGCGCCTGGCTGCGCTGGCGGATCTTGTCGAAGCGCTCGCTGTTGAGGTAGTGCAGGGAGTGGGGGTCGCTTAGCAGCAGCGGCTCGTGGCCGAAGAAGACCGCATCGAAGGCCGCCACGTTGGAGGGGTAGTTGACCAGTACCAGATCCGGGTAGTAGCGCTTGAAGGCGGCCTCGTTCACGTAGCCTCGCACGGTGGCGACCCGCTGGCCCGGCAGCAGCAGCGGCCCCTGTTCGGCGGCGAGGGCCGAGAAGACGGGGGCACTGCTGAAATAGCGCCGGCTGAGGGCGATGCCCGCCTGTTCGGCCGCGCCGAGGTTGAGGTTGCCGAGGTTGACGAGGTCGAGATCCCCGGCCCGCAGCGCCGCCAGCGCGCTGCGCGAGTCGTTGAATGCCCGCAGTTTCACCGGTTTTTGCAGCGCCCTGGCCAGGATGTCGAGGTAGTCGGCGGCGATCCCCTCGAAGTGATCATCGGGCCCGATCATGGCGAACGGGCGATAGTCGTGGCGCAGCACCCCGACTCGCAGCGCCGTCATTTCGGCGAGCCAGGGCTGGTCAGCCGTGCTGGCGGGCGCCGGGGGGCTTTGCAGGTAGGGGCGACTGTGCAGGGTGAGCGCCTGGGCGCAGAGGGGCAGCAGCAGGCAGAGCAGCAGCAGGGGTCGGATCAGGTTCATTGCCAGATTGTGCCCCTCCCGCCGGTTGGATGGTGATCGAAAGCGGCGATTCTACCGAAGAGCGGCGCACAATGAACCTTTAATCAGCAGTTTGTCAGTGCAAACGGCAAGGCCGCTGGCGGGACGGGACTCGCCAGCGGCCTGCCAACTGCCCGCCCTGACTCCTGATTTGGACAGGGGCAGGCACGGCAGAGGACTCACACCCCCTCGCCATCGGCGGCGACTCTGGCCCGTCCTGCCTCTTTGGCCCGATAGAGCTGGCGGTCGGCCGCCTCCAGCAGCTGTTGCGGCGTGCCGGTCTGGCTGGGGATGGTACAGACCACGCCAAGGGAGATGGTCACCACCCTGGCCACCTCTGAGGCGAGGTGCTCGATGGCCAGCTCGCGCACGGCGCTGCACATGCTGTCGGCGAGATGGACGGCGCTGGCCAGGGGGGTGTTGGGCAGCACGCAGGCAAACTCCTCACCGCCGTAGCGGGCCACCAGATCGTGCGGCCTGCCCAGCCGCTCGGCCAGCACGGCGGCGATGGCCTGCAGGCAGTGATCGCCGGCCTGATGGCCATAGCGGTCGTTGTAGCGCTTGAAATAATCGACATCGAGCATGATGAGGGAGAGGGGGGTGTTGTCCCGGCAACCCTGGCGCCACTGCCGCATCAGCTCATCATCGAACTGGCGCCGGTTCGGTATGCCGGTGAGGCCGTCGAGCATGGCCAGGTTGCGCAGCAAGTCCCCCTGCAGCTTGAGGGTGATGTGGGTCTTCACCCTGGCCCTGACGATGTTGGGGCTGATGGGCTTGCTGATGAAATCCACCGCGCCGAGGGCCAGACCGTACTCTTCGTCCGTCTCCTCCTGCTGGGCCGTGACGAAAATGACGGGAATGTCCTGGGTGTCGGGATCCGCCTTGAGTTGCTGGCAGACCTCGTGGCCGCTCATGCCGTCCATGATGACGTCCAGCAAGACAAGGTCGGGCAGCAGGCTGCGGCAGAGGGCAAGTGCCTGCTCCCCGCTGGTCGCCATGAAGATCTCGCACTCTTCGCGAAAGAGCTGGTGCAGCAGCCTGATGTTGATCGCCTGATCATCGACGATCAGCAGTTTGGGGCGACGGTTGGTGGGCAGGTTCCAGGGGACCATCTTGGGCTCCATCATTGGTTGTCGCATAGGGCGTGTCCCAGCTTGAGGGCGGCACCGAACTCCAGGTTGTCGATCAGGCCGGCAAACTGGCGAAAGGCGGTGTGCAGCTGCGGCGGCGTCTTGGGCGCCAGGGCCTCGGTCAGCTCGACCGCCGCCAGATTGCCATCTTCCAGCAGCGCCAGGATGTGCTGCATGGCCTCCCGCCATTCGGCGAGGGACAAGGCATCATCGGCCGGCTGCGTGGTGGTGTCGGGGGGCGGGGCGAAGGTTTTTTCGAGGCTCTCCAGGCTGAGCCGCACCGTCTCCTGCAACCGCTGCAGCCAGCCGGCGTCAGCCAGCAGCGCAGCGGCCTGCTGCTGGTCGGCGTGGAGCAGGGCCTGCTCCTGCGCCTTGGCCAGGGTGGCCAGTTGGCAGGCCCCCATGGTGCTGGCGCTGCCCTTGATCGCGTGCAATATGCGACAGGCCTCCGTGACCTGGCCAGCGGCGATGGCCTGGTGCAAGGCCTCCAGCTGTTCTGCCATGTCGGGGCCGAACAGGCTCAGGATCCGTTGCAGCAGTTCGATATCGTTGTCAAAACGCTGGCGTATGACGGATTCCGCTTCCAGCAGGGCTTCGCTGGCTGCGGGGGACGGGGGCTGGGCAAGGGCTGGCTGGCCAGCCTTGCCAAGCTGGGCCAGCAGGGTGGAGACCAGCTGTTCGAGGGCAATGGGCTTGCCCACATGCTCATTCATGCCGGCAGCCAGGCAGAGCTGGCGATCCGCTTCCGAGGCATTGGCGGTCATGGCGATGATGGGCAGGTTGGCAAACTGCGGGTGGGCCCGGATCTGGCGGGTGGCCTCCAGCCCGTCAATATCCGGCATCTGCATGTCGATCAGCACGGCATCAAACGAGGGGGCTTGCTGCAATACCATGGCCACCCCGTCCCGCCCGCATTCGGCCAGCAGCACCCTGGCCCCTTCGCAGCTCAGCAACTCGCAGGCAACCTGGCGGTTGAGCAGATTGTCCTCCACCACCAGCAGGGTGAGACCACTCAGGCGGCGGGTGTGCTGGGCAGGGAGCGCGGGCACGACATCCTGGCCATGGAGGGCCTGATAGATGGCCTCTGCCAGCTGCTTGGGAGTCACGGGTTTGGTCAGCAGGCTGACGAAGGGGGTGGCGCCCGACTGGTGCGACTCGGTGAACACCTCGTGGCCGTAGGCGGTGACCATGATGACTCCGGGGGCTGGGTCTTGCCCGGCCTGTTGCCGGATCTGGGCGGCGGCGTTCAGTCCATCCATGCCCGGCATGCTCCAGTCCATCAGCACTATGTCGAAGGGACGGCCCTGGGCACGGGCCTCGCCGACCCGGCGGACGGCTTCTGCCCCCGAGTGGACCAGCTCGGCCTGCCAGCCGAGCTGCAGCAGGGTGCGTTGCAGCAGCTCTGCCGCCAGCTCGCTGTCATCGACCACCAGAATGTAGGGTGGCGGTGCCATGTCCGGGCAGGCCTCCTTGAGAGACTGGGGGGCGGCCTGTGCCAGGGTGATGTCGAACCAGAAGCGGCTGCCACGGCCAGGTTCACTCTCGACTCGCAGCTCTGCCCCCATCAGCTTGAGCAGGCGTTTGCAGATCACCAGCCCCAGCCCGGAGCCGCCGAAGCGACGGGTGGTGGAGGCCTCGGCCTGGGTGAAGCTCTCGAAGATGCGCTCCAGCTGGTGGGCGCTGATGCCGATGCCGCTGTCGGTGACGGCCACGCGGATGGTGACCGTCTGCTCATGGCGGGCCAGCAGCGCCATAGTGATCACCACTTGCCCCTTGATGGTGAACTTGAGGGCATTGCCCGCCAGGTTGGTGAGCACCTGCTGCAGGCGCATGCTGTCACCGATCAGGAGATTGGGCAGATGGGGGTCGATATCGAACATGACCTCGATCTCTTTCTGGCGCTGGTTGCCGTCCAGTACGATGGCCAGGTCCCGCATCAGCAGCTCGATGTCGAAGGGGTGCAGATCGAGCTGCAGCTTGCTGGCCTCGATCTTCGAGTAGTCGAGAATATCGTTGAGCAAGCCCAGCAGGGAGTTGGCCGCAGAGTGTGCCTTGACCACATAGTCGAGCTGGCGGGCGGTGAGCTCGGTGTACTGGATCAGCTGCAACATGCCGAGCACGGCGTTGAGGGGCGTGCGGATCTCGTGGCTCATGTTGGCGAGGAAGGAGGACTTGGTCTGGCTGGCGGCATCTGCCTGCTCCTTGGCATAGAGCAGACGGGACTCCAGCTCGGTCTGGGCGGTGATGTCACGGTTGAAGCCGATGACGCGCAGCGCCTGACCGCTGCTGTCCCGCTCCACCTTGGCCCCGGCCTGGATCACCCGGTGATCGCCGTTGTCCTGCATCACCCGAAAGACGGGGTCGTAGATGCCGGTGCCGGCCACGGCGCGGTTCAGGCTGGCGGTGGTGGCCGCCAGATCGTCCGGGTGCACCCGGTTTGCCCAGTGCTGGTAGTTGAGCCCCTCGTCCCTGAGCGTCAGCGGCAGATCGTAGAGCTCGAACATGCGGTTGTTCCAGCTCAGGGCGTTGCTGCTGAGCTCCCATGACCAGATCCCCAGCTCGGCCACGTCGGCCGCCATCTGCAACTGATCGCGGGTCGACAGGATCTCGTTGCGCTGTGCCAACTGCTGGGTCATGTCGGTCATGATGCAGACGAACATGCTGGAGCCCGCCGCCTGCATCCGGCCGATCGACATCTGCAGCGGGAACTCGCTGCCATCGCGCCGCCGCCCGATAAACTCCCTCTCCATCAGGGCGGCCAGCTGGCTGTCGCTGAGGGTGCCGAGGGGGAATTCACCCAGTTCATGCTCATCGCTGCTTTGCAACAGGGTCTGCACCTGTCGGCCCTGGATCTCGCCGGCCTGATAGCCGAAGGCGGTCTGACCGGCCGGGTTGAGCGAGTGAATGCGACCGTCAGGATCCATGGTCATGATGGGGTTGACGGCGGTGTCCAGGATGGCGCGGGTGATCTCGAGACTCTCGGCCAGCTTCTTCTCGGCCGCCTTGCTGTCGGTGATGTCCAGGCCGATACCAAGGTAGCCCTGACTGCGCCCCTGTTCATCACGGATGGCGGTGATCACCAGGGTGACGGGGAAGCGGCTGCCATCCTTGCGCACATAGGTCCACTCCCGGCTCTCCGCCCCTTCCCGTTCCGGCTTGTAGACGAACACCTGGAAACCGCTGATCTGCTCGCCATATTGGGCGCTGAGCTCGACACTGCGGGCCTGCATCTCGTCGCGGGTGTGGAAGATACCGGGGGTCTCCTTGCCGACCACGTCGGCGGCACTGTATCCCAGCAGCTGCTCGGCCCCCTCGTTGAACAGGGTGATGGTGCCCTCCAAATCGGCCGCTATGATGGAGATTGCCGAGGCTGAGCGCAGGACGTTGCTCAATAACACGTTGATCTTGCTCAGCTCAGCCGTGCGCTCTGCCACCTGATGTTCCAGATTGGCGTTGAGCTCCAGGATCTTGGCCTCTGCCTGTTTCTGGGCCGTGATGTCCCGGATGGTCTCTGAGGTGCCGACCAGCTTGCCCCTATGGTCATAGATGGGGGCGATGGAGATGGAGAGATCCAGCAGATGGCCGTCCCTGTGCCGACGCCGGGCGGAGAAGCTCGGGATCCGGACGCCCTGCCTGAGGTCGGCGAGCAGCGCCTTCTCGCTGGCGCTGTCATGATCCGTCTGAAACAGCGCGCTGTCGGTACGGGTCAGCGCCTCGCCGGCCGGGTAACCGAACAGATCTTCGGCCCCCTTGTTCCAGCTTACGATGACGCCGCTCAGGGTCTTGGCGATGATGCCGTCACTGGCACCGGCCACGATGGCGGCCAGCCTGGCCTGTTCCTCAATGAGTTGCAGACGTTGCTGTTGCCCCTGGGCCCGCATGCGCGCAAGCAGGGTGAGCAGCAGAGTGAAGAGGCCGCCGGTGAACAGCACCACATAGGGGGAGGTCTGGTTGAGCTGCGCCACGAACAGGGGGTGGGCGTCGAGCCTGATCTGCCAGCGGCGACCATGAATTTCCCGCTCGGCGGCTCTGGACATGGTGATGTGGTGCGGATTGCGCGACTCGTGGTCGATGGCACTGGTATAGAAGGGCTGGATATGCCGGGGGTCGGTCACATCGATCAGTCTGATGTGAAAGGCCGGGCTCTCCAGATGCAGGGCGTCCAGCAACTCTTCCATCAGCAAGGGGGTATAGCTCCAGCCAAACCCGGCGGCCTCTCGCTCCTCGGGAGTCGCTGGAGTGGTCACGGTGCGGTAGATGGGCATCAGCATCAGAAAGGATTGCCTTGGCTTGCCCGTGGCCTGTACCAGGGTGATGGGGGGCGTCAGCCGTACCTCGCCGCTGCGGATAGCGGCGAGGGCCGCCTCACGGCGCGAGGGCTCCGAGGCGATGTCCAGCCCGATGGCCGCCTTGTTGCGTGATAGCGGCTCGATAAACTGGATGATGAAATGTTCACCCCGATAGGGCGAGAGCAGCTGAAGGGTGAAACCTGGCCGCCCATCTCGTCGGGCGCGCTGGATGAAGTCGTCCAGCTCGGCATCCTTCACTCGCCTGATGAAGCCAAAACCCCGGGCACCGGGGAATTCACTGTCCACATCCCTGGTCAGGCTGTAACGAACGAAGTCCTCGTTGTTGAAGGCATGTTCGCCGGCGGTCAGGATGGCGCCGCGTACCCCTCTGAGACCGTACTGATACAGATCGAGTCGCGCCTTGACGGTATCTGCGACGTGCTCCGTGGCCGCCGTGATGCTGGCTTGCACCTGCTTGTCATTGCTGTAATGGAGGAAGAGAGTGCCGAGCAGGGAGAGCAGCAGGCCGATGAGCAATACCAGGCCTGCACTGCGGTTCAACCCTAAAAAGGGGTGGTGATTGCGCAAGCTGAAGCCTCCTTGCCTCGCTGATGACGTAGAACACACCCGATGTGACGATTCTGCCGTTTTGGCCAGAGTAGCGTTAATGCATTGAAAGTAAACCCAGATATCCCGCAATCAAAACACAGAGCGCAAATGACGGCGCTCTGTGTTGGTTCAAAGTGGTATCAAATGAGTTGCAACATAACTTAGCATTAATCGCAGGGGTTTGTATCCGATTCTCCTGCTCGTCACCTTGGCCTGAACGGCCGCCGCGTCTATGCAAAGCGGTAGGAGCCCATGTAGAGGCTGCCGCCATCCCAGCTGTCGTGCAGCTTGACGGGCTTGTCCTGACCGGCGGCGCCAAGCGCCACGAACAGCGGGCGCAGGTGATCGTCGTGGGGGTGGGATTCCACCGCCCCCGGCGCGCGGGCGCGGTAATCTTCCAGCGCCGCTCTGTCGCCCTCGGCCATGGTCAGCTCCAGCCAGTCGACGAAACTGCGGGCCCAGCCCGGTACCGGCGAGTTTTCCGGCCCCAGTGCCCGCAGGTTGTGGGTGATGGCGCCGGAGGCCAGGATGCCGATCCCCTGGGCGCGCAGTTGCTGCAGCGCCTCCCCCAGTTGCCACAGCTGGCGCGGGGTGAAGCTGGCCGGGATGGAGAGCTGCACCAGCGGGACGCTGCTGGCGGGATCCATCAGCGATAGCGGCGACCAGACCCCGTGATCCAGCTCGCGGCGCACCGGCTCGGCGGGCAGGCCCGCCAGCAGCAGCTGGTCACTCACCGCCTCCTGCAGCCAGAGCGGGCTGCTGGCCGGCCAGCGGATGTGGTAGAGCGGCTCGGGGAAGCCGTAGAAGTCGTACATCAGGGCCGGATTGGGCTCGACGTTGATCTGCAGCTCGCTGCGGGTAAACCAGTGGGCCGAGATGACCACCAGCCCCTTCAGATCGCCAAGGCGCAGATTTTTGAGGAAATGGGTCGCCGGCTGGTCGCGCAGAACCAGATCCGGGGCGCCATGGGAGATGAACCAGACGGGGGCGATAGACATGACAGACTCCATATGCGTTGTGCCGGTGCCAGGGCACCGAAAACGGTGGGTCAGGGCGACATGCCGCTGACGATATGGTCATTATCTGCCCCGAGATATGAGTTAACAATCCAGATCAATGAATAAGCACTGTTCACTATTGGTTGATAGTGTTGGGTGGGAAGGAGGGGGGATCACCAATAACAAGGCCGGCGCAGTGGCCGGCCCTGGGGGAGCAGACAGGCGACAGGCCTGCCCTCAACAATTTACTGAATACCCAGCAACTCCACATCGAAGATCAACACGGGCGCTGGGTGGGATCTTGCGGACGACAGGGCAGACATCAGCAATTTACTGAATACCCAGCAGCTCCACGTCGAAGATCAATACAGATCCCGGCGGGATCTTGCCGGCGGCGCGATCGCCGTAGGCCAGGTTGGCGGGGATGTAGAAGCGGGTCTTCTCCCCTTCCACCATCAGCTGTACCCCTTCGGTCCAGCCCTTGATCACCTGGTTGAGGCCGAACTCGATGGGCTCGCCGCGGGCGACCGAGCTGTCGAAGACGGTGCCGTCCAGCAGCTTGCCCTCGTAGTGCACCTTCACCTTGCTGGTGGCGGTGGGGTGAACGGTGCCGCTGCCCGGGGTCAGCACTTCGTACTGCAGGCCGGAGGCGGTGGTGGTCACCAGGGGTTTTTCCTTGTTGGCGGCGAGGAACTCGGCCCCCTTGCGCACATTCTCTTCCGCCAGCTTCCTGTTGTTGCTGCTCGAGTAGAAGTAGTAGGCGACGCCGGCAACCAGCAGCGCGATCAGAACGAGTTTCATCGGGTATCCCTATGTCGTGAAATGCCGGGAGGGCAGTGAGTGCGGCATCTTATCCCAGCCGGGGCGTCAGGGCGAGCCGGGGCGGGGCAGGATGTGACCGGACGGGCAAATGAGCAGGGGGAGGCGACTGGCGCCTCCCCCTCGTCGTCAGGGTGGTCGTTACTTGGCGGCCACCATCATCAGGGCGGGCAGGGCGAAGAAGAGGCCCGCCACGTAGCCGAGTGCCAGTAGCTTGTTCTCGCTGCCGACCCGGGCCAGCCCCTCGGCCGCCTTGACCGGCAGCTCGCGCAGGAAGGGCACCCCGTAGATGAGCACCACGGCGAACAGGTTGAACAGCACGTGCACCAGGGCGATGGTCAGCGCCAGCTTGGCCCCGGCACCGCTGATGGCGGTGGCGGCCAGCAGGGCTGTGATGGTGGTGCCGATATTGGCGCCCAGGGTGAAGGGGTAGAGCTGACGGGTGCTGAACACGCCGCCGCCGGCCAGCGGGATCATCAGGCTGGTGGTGGTGGAAGAGGACTGCACCATCACGGTAACCAGGGTGCCGGAGGCGATGCCGGTCAGCGGGCCGCGGCCCAGCGCCTTGTGCAGCACCTCTTTGGCACGGCCGACCAGCACCCGTTGCAGTACCTTGCCGAGCCAGGTGACGCAGCCGAGGATCAGCAGGATGCCGATGACGATGGTGGCGATGGCCGGCCCTTTGCCCGGCAGGAAGGCCACCAGGTCGTCGATGAAGTTGAGGGCCGGGGAGATGAGGGGCTTCATGAAATCCATCCCCTTCATCGACATGTCGGCGGAGCCGACCAGCAGGGTGGCCAGCGCCTCGGCACTCTTTTGCAGCAGACCGAACATCAGCTCCAGCGGCAGGAAGATGAACACCGCCAGCAGGTTGAAGAAGTCGTGCACGGTGGCGGCGGCAAAGGCGCGGCGAAACTCGCCCCGATCCCGGATATGGCCGAGGGAGACGATGGTGTTGGTGATGGTGGTGCCGAGGTTGGCGCCCATCACCATGGGGATGGCCATGCCGATGGGCAGGCCGCCGGCCACCAGACCGACGATCACCGAGGTGACCGTGCTGGAGGATTGCACCAGGGCGGTGGCCAGGATGCCGAGCAGCAGGGCGACGAAGGGGTTGTTGGCGAAGGCGAAGATCTGGGCCGCGCCCTCGGCGCCGCCGGAGAAGCCTTTGAAGCCGTGGGAGACGGCGCCGACGGCAACCAGGATCAGGTAGATCAGGGTGATCACAGCGAGCCAGTTGAACAGTGGGCCAGTACGACGGGTCTGCTGTTGTGCAAAAGATGGGGTGCTGTGCATGAAGCCTCTTGGGACAGTCTGCTTGAAAATGGACGGGCGCATTACAGCAGGGCTCCATGACAGAAATATGACAAAGTGACACTTTTGTGATGATTTGATGACATGGCCGGGTGGGGGAGATGGGACAGAAGGTGTCGGATTGGGCCGGGATCTCGCCCCGTTTGGCTGCGAATGTGTCTGGCGGCTTGCAGCCGGGGGACAGGGCGTTATGCTGCGGTCTTTCTTATCTCAACCAGCGTGGTGTTGTTATGCGTGCATGGGTGTTGTGTCTGTCCCTGGGTCTGCTGTCTGTCGGTGCCCAGGCGAGCGTGTTGAAAGCCGAGTGCAACCTCGACAAGGCAATGAAGAACGAGGCGCTCAATGCGACTCTGGGGGTCAAGGGGCGCTGTGATACCGACAAGCTGGTGCGCCAGCAGAAAGAGAAGGCCGGGGCCGAGGTGAAGAAGCACACCACGGACGTGCTGGACCAGAAAACCGCCGGCCTCAAGGAGGGCAAGAGCCAGCTGCAGGGGACCCAGCAGAAGGTCAATCAGGCCGGCCAGCAGCTCAAGCAGACCCAGCAGGATGTGAAGGCGGTGGCCAAGGATCCGCTCAAGGCGGCTGCCACCGCGGTGATCAATCAGGGCTGATCAGCCTGCCCGCTCTAGGTGGGGCCGCGAGCGCGGCGTGCACAGCAAGAAGGGGAGCCATGGCTCCCCTTCTGCTTGGTTGGCGCTGGCCGCTTACTGCGAGTCGGCCGCCTCTTCGTACTGACGGAAGGGGATGCGGAACACCGCGAGGCGCAGGAACAGGTAGGTGACGCCGAGGCCGGCCCAGATCAGGCCCAGCTCCAGCGAGCTCTGCTCCAGGTTGATCCAGAGCGCGCCTATGGTGGCGGCGCCCAGCAGCGGCAGCAGCAGGAACAGCAGGTGCTCCTTGAGGCTCTTGTTGCGCTTCTCGCGCACCCAGAACTGACCGATGACCGACAGGTTGACGAAGGTGAAGGCCACCAGGGCACCGAAGTTCACCAGCGCCAGCGCCATGTCCAGATCGAACGACACCGCGGAGAGGGCCAGGGCACCCACCATCAGCACGTTGATGGCCGGGGTGCGGTATTTCGGGTGGATGTAGCCGAATACCCGCTCCGGGATCATGCGATCGCGCCCCATCACGTAGAGGATGCGGGACACGCCGGCGTGGGCGGCCATGCCGGAGGCCAGCACGGCTACCGTGGTGCACACCAGCACCACGCTCTGGAACAGGGTGCCGCCGACGTAGAGGGCGATCTCCGGCAGTACGGCGTCCGGCTCCTTGAAACGGGCCAGATCCGGGAAGTAGAGCTGCAGGAAGTAGGAGACGGTGACGAAGATGATGCCGCCGATGAGCGCGGTCAGCACGATGGCGCGCGGGATCACCTTGCCGGCGTTCGGGGTCTCTTCGGAGAGCGAGCTCAAGCCGTCGAAGCCCAGGAACGAGAAGCAGAGGATGGTCGCGCCGGTGAACAGCGGCACCATGCCGGCTGACTCGAAGTGGAACGGACGGCTGCTCAGCAGGGTCGCCGCCCCTTCACCCTGATAGATGCCCCAGCCCATCAGACCGAGGAAGACGGTGATGATGGCCAGCTGGATGAAGACGATGACGCCGTTGAAGTTGGCCACCAGGTTGATGCCGCGCAGGTTGAGGAAGGTCATCACGGTCACCAGACCGAAGATGAAGATCCAGGGCTCGACGCCGGGGAACATGGCGGTCAGGTAGATCTTGGCCAGCAGGATGTTGATCATCGGCATGAACATGTAGTCGAGCAGGGAAGACCAGCCGACCATGAAGCCGATGTAGGGGTTGAACACCTTCTGGGCGTAGGTATAGGCAGAGCCCGCGGAGGGGAACTTGCGCACCAGGTGGCCGTAGCTGATGGCGGTCAGCAGAATGCCGCCGAGCGCGAGCAGATAGGCGGTGGCGACGCGGCCTTCGGTAATGTCACCGACGATGGCGAAGGTATCGAATACCGCCATGGGTGTGAGGTAAGCCAGACCCATCACCACTACCTGGAAGAGGGTGAGCGTCTTGAGCAGCTTGGCACCGGCCATCACGCTTTCTCCTCTGTGATCGCCAGGTCGGCGAAGGGGGACGGGATCAGGGACGCAGCGCGTCGCTGGACACAGGGGGCGCCGGTCTGTGGCACAGACAAGTGGCGCACGCCGGCGGGGACCGGCAGGAAAGCAATGAAATGCCCCATGTATTTCCTCACAACGTCGGGAGATTGCCTGGCAATCTCGGTATCAATTCCGGTACAAAGTCCGGCCTCTTGGTGAATGTGGTTTACCCCTTAAAAACGAAGAACCGATGTTGCAAAAAACATCGGCTCTCAGGGGCGGCGTATTGTGCCCTCAGGGGGGGGAGGACACAAGCAAAAATGCCCCCGTCAGGGGATTTTGTTGACCTGGGTCAGGTCGGGGTTGCGCCCCCGGCTGGCAGCCTGTGCTGACAGGGGCGCGAGCGGAGCCGCTCTGGCGCGAGGGGCACTGTCACGGCGGGTGAACAGGGGTAAAAAAACGCCCGCGAAAGGCGGGCGCAGTAGTCATGAGAAGGGGGCTCAGGAGGCGTCGGTTTCGGGCCGGCGCAGCTGGACCCGGAATACCGTCAGGCGCAGCAGCAGATAGAGGGCGCCGAGGGCGGCCCAGATCAGCCCCAGCTCGAAGGAGGCCGGCTCCAGATTGAGCCAGAGCACGCCGATGCAGGCGGCGCCACACAGGGGCAGCAGCAGGAAGATCAGGTGATCCCGCAGCGTCTTGTTGTGACCGAGCTTGACGTAGAAGTGGGCAATCACCGCCAGATTGACGAAGGTGAAGGCCACCAGGGCGCCGAAGTTGATCAGTGCCAGCGCCATCTCCAGATCGAACGACACCGCCGAGAGGGCCAGGATCCCCACCAGCAGCACGTTCAGGGCCGGGGTCTGCCAGGTCGGGTGGATATAGGCGAAGAAGCGGCTCGGCAGGGCGCGATCCCGTCCCATCACGTAGAGCAGGCGCGACACGCCGGCGTGGGAGGCGAGCCCCGAGGCCAGCACCGCTACCGTGGTGCAGACCAGCACCACCGCCTGGAACAGCTTGCCGCCCACATAGAGGGCGATCTCCGGCAGCACCGCATCCGGTTGCTGGAAGCGGGAGATGTCCGGGAAGAACAGCTGCAGGAAGTAGGAGACGGAGATGAACAGCACACCGCCGATCAGCGCCGTCAGCACGATGGCGCGGGGGATCACCCGATCCGCGTTCGGCGTCTCTTCCGACAGGGTGGTGATGGCGTCAAAGCCGAGGAACGACAGACAGAGGATGGAGGCGCCGGTGAGCAGGGGGGCCACCGCCATCTGATCGGAGAAGAAGGGACGGCTGCTCGCCACCGTGCCGAGCCCCTCGCCATGGTAGACACCCCAGGCGATGAGGCCGATGAAGACGGCGATGATGCTGAACTGCATGATGACGATCAGGCTGTTGAAGTTGGCCACCAGCTTGATGCCGCGCAGGTTCAGGAAGGTCATGACGGCGGCCAGCCCCAGGATGTAGGTCCAGGGTTCCACGCTCGGGAACAGGGCCTCCATGTAGATCTTGGCCAGCAGCATGTTGATCATCGGCATGAACATGTAGTCGAGCAGGGAGACCCAGCCCACCATGAAGCCCACGTAAGGGTGGAACACCTTCTGGGCATAGGTGTAGGCGGAGCCTGCCGAGGGAAACTTGCGTACCAGGTGGCCGTAACTCATGGCGGTGAACAGCATGCCGATGAGGGCAAACAGGTAGGCGGTCGGCACATGGCCTTCGGTGATTTCGGTGACGATGCCGAAGGTGTCAAACACCGCCATGGGGGTCAGGTAGGCCAGACCCATGATGACGACGTGCCACAGCTTCAGGCTTTTTTTCAGGCCGACGGGTTGGGCATTCATTGTGCTTTCCCCTCAATCCGGGCCGAAGGGATCAGGCTGACGGCATCAACCTGGGCATAGGGGGCGCCAGCAAGGCGGCGCAGACCGGCGCGGGCCGGCAGGAAAGCAGTGAAATACCCCATGGTGTTCCTCACTAGAGAAGCGGGTGTCGTGAGATGGCAACCCATCTCGCTATCTTTTCCGGTCGGTTCCGGCCTCGTTGTGGATTTGTTTGCCGCAAAAAAAGAACCTGACTCAGCAAGTGGTCGGTCCTTTTACGCGGCGGCGCATTGTGCATTCGTGTTGCCCCCTTGACAAGCATATCAAGGGGGCAAAAACGCATTTTTTTGCACTAATGGGCGAATGCTCTGTTTCAGATCAGGCGTGAGCCGCCTGCAGGGCCTGTTCAAGCAGGGTCAGCCCCTCCTCGATGATGGCCGGCGAGGCCGTCAGCGGCGCCAGGAAGCGGATGACGTTGGCCCGCACGCCGCAGGCCAGCAGCACCAGCCCGCGCTTGCCCGCCTCGGCCACCAGCCGCTTGGTGAGGTCGGCATCTGGCTGGTTTGCGTCGCGCTGCTTGACCAGCTCCATGGCCACCATGGCGCCGGGGCCGCGGATGTCGCCGATGCAGTCAAAACGCTCGGCCAGCTGCTGCAGGCGCGCCTTGATCTGCTCGCCCTGGGCCTGGGCCTGCTGGTTGAGACGCTCCTCTTCGATCACCTCCAGCACCGCCAGGGCGGCGGCGCAGGCGATGGGGGAACCGGCGTAGGTGCCGCCCAGGCCACCCGGCTTGGCGGCGTTCATCACCTCCGCCTTGCCCACCACGGCGGAGAGCGGGAAGCCGCCGGCCAGGCTCTTGGCGAGCGTCATGATATCCGGCTCGATGCCGCTGTATTCGGTGGCGAAGGTCTTGCCGGTGCGACAGAAACCGCTCTGGATCTCGTCGCAGATGAGCAGGATGCCGTGCTGATCGCACAGCTGGCGCAGGCGCTGCATGAAGCTGGCGGAGGCGGGGTAGAAGCCCCCTTCACCCTGCACCGGCTCGATGATGATGGCGGCCACCCGGGTCGGTTCGATATCCGAGCTGAAGCAGAGATCCAGCGCAGCCAGCGCATCGGCCTCGCTCACTCCCAGATAGTCGCTCGGGAAGGGCAGGTGATAGACCTCCCCCGGGAAGGGGCCGAAACCGGTCTTGTAGGGCACCACCTTGCCGGTGAGCGCCATCCCCATCATGGTGCGGCCGTGAAAGCCCCCCTTGAAGGCGATGGTGCCGCTGCGGCCGGTGTGGGCGCGGGCGATCTTGATGGCGTTCTCTACCGCCTCGGCGCCGGTGGAGAGAAACAGGGTGCGTTTCGGGGTGGGGCCGGGCACCAGGGCATTCAACTTCTCCGCCAGCTCGATATAGCCGGGGTAGGGGGTGACCTGGAAGCAGGTGTGGCTGAACTTCTCCAGCTGCACGCGCACCGCGGCCACCACTTTCGGGTGGTTGTGGCCGGTGTTGAGCACGGCGATGCCGGAGGCAAAATCGATGTAGCGGTTGCCCTCCACATCCCACAGCTCGGCGTTTTGCGCCCGCTCGATAAACACCGGCAGCAGGGTACCGACGCCGTTGACCACGGCGGCTTCGCGGCGCGCTTGCCACGCCTTGTTTGATGCTGACTGACTCATCTTTCCTCCCTGAGGGGCCGGGGGCCCCTGTCTTAATGTGGCGAGGCCCCTTGGGAGCACTCACTTCGTCCTTGTGAATTGATATGGCTGCGCCGGCGGGTGGCGGGCCCCTGTTGCAGGCCCGGCCGCCGGCGCAAGATGTGACTGCCTAGCGGATGCCGCCGAAGCAGAGGTATTTGGTCTCGAGGTACTCCTCCAGCCCCTCGGCCGCCCCTTCACGACCCAGGCCCGACTCCTTGATGCCGCCAAAGGGGGCCAGCTCGGTCGAGATGATCCCCTCGTTGATGCCGACCATGCCGTATTCGAGCTGCTCGGCCACCCGCCAGACACGGGCGATGTCGCGGCCATAGAAATAGGCAGCCAGACCATAGGGGGTGTCGTTGGCCAGGGCGATGGCCTCGGCCTCGGTCTCGAAGCGCACCAGTGGGGCGACCGGGCCGAAGATCTCCTCCTGCAGGATGGGGTTGGTTTTATCCACCTTGCCCAGAATGGTGGGCTGGTAGAAGAGCGGGCCGGCGGGGTGGGCTTCGCCCCCCAGCAGCAGCTCGGCGCCGGCGGCGGTGGCCTGTTTGACCAGCTCGGCCACCTTGCTGGCGGCGGCCGGGTTGATGAGCGGGCCTATCTGGGTGCCTTCGCTCATGCCGTCGCCCACCTTGAAGGCCTTGACCGCGGCGGTGAGCTTCTCGGCGAAGGCGTCGTAGATGCCAGCCTGCACCAGGATACGGTTGGCGCAGACGCAGGTCTGGCCGGCGTTGCGGTATTTGGAGGCGAGCGCCCCGGCGATGGCGGCGTCGAGATCGGCGTCGTCAAACACGATGAAGGGGGCGTTGCCGCCGAGCTCCAGCGACAGCTTCTTCATGGTATCGGCGCACTGGCGCATCAACAGCTTGCCGATGCGGGTAGAGCCGGTGAAGGAGAGCTTGCGCACCGTCTTGTTGTTGCACAGCTCGTTGCCCACCGCCGCGGCCTGATGGCTGGTGACGATGTTGATGACCCCGGCCGGGATCCCTGCCTGCTCAGCCAGTGCCGCCAGCGCCAGGGCGCAGAGCGGGGTCTCGGCGGCCGGCTTGATGACGATGGTGCAACCGGCGGCCAGCGCCGGGCCCGCCTTGCGGGTGATCATGGCGATGGGGAAGTTCCAGGGAGTGATGGCGGCGACCACCCCCACCGGCTGCTTGATGGTGGCCAGCCGGCGGTCGCTGGAGAAACCCGGAATGGTGCGGCCATAGGCGCGTTTGCCCTCTTCCGCGAACCACTGGATGAAGCTGGCACCGTAGGCCACCTCCCCCTTGGCCTCGGCCAGCGGCTTGCCCTGCTCGCAGGTCATGATGCGGGCCAGCTCCTCCTGGTTGGCCATGATGAGCTCAAACCAGGCGTAGAGACGGTTGCTGCGCTCCTTGGCGGTGAGCGCCGCCCAGCCCGGCTGGGCCGCGTGGGCGGCGGCGATGGCGCGGCGGGTGTCGCCCTCGTCCATGTCGGGTACCTGGGTGATGACCTGGCCGGTGGCCGGGTTGTGCACCTCGAACCGGCGTCCGCCGCCGGCTTCGCACCAGCGACCATCTATATAGGCAAGGGATTTGATCAGGGAGAGTGCGGGTTGTGATGCTGACATAGATAGCAAGCCTCGATTGTGGGTCAGGGGGCCGGCTCATCCTGTGCCGCCACCGTATAGAATAATAAGCACAGGAAGACCATAAATTGAGCCGAAATGTTTTTCAAGTGTTAAATATATTTGAGTAAACTGTGTCTCGCGTGCTAGAAATGGAGCTGTTGGAGCGATTTTACCGGTTTCCGTGGTGCAGGGTGTGCAAAATAATGAACGGAGTGCGCTGTGCAGGATAACAAACAGGTTGGTCGGATTGACTCGCTATTTTAACCGGGGCCGCCAATGGCTCCTACCAGGCACACAGGGAGGTGGCCGAATGCAGCAACCACAGGGCGAGACGCGCTGGCAGTCCATGACCGACAACCCGCTGGCGCAGAATACTCAGGCGCAGAGCATGGGGGAGCGGTTGGCCGCCACTCGCCGCCGACTGGGGCTCTCCCAGCGGCGGGTGGCCGAGCTGAGCGGGCTGACCCATGGCGCCATCTGCATGATAGAGCAGGACAAGGTGAGCCCGTCGGTGGCCTCTTTGCAAAAGCTGCTCAGCGTCTACGAGTTGCCGCTGTCGCGCTTCTTCGCCGAAGAGGAGGTGGCGAGTACGCCGAGCGTGGTGATCAGGGCCGAGCAGCTGATCGAGCTGGGCAGCCAGGGGGTCTCCATGAAGCTGGTGCACAACGGCAATAACCGCCGCCAGCTCGGCTTCATGCTGGAGACCTATGCCCCCGGCACCGACACCGGCGGCCAGGTCACCCATCTGGGGGAGGAGGTGGGTACCGTGCTGGAGGGGTCGGTGATCCTGACGGTGGCGGGCCAGACCTATCAGCTCAGTGCCGGGGACAGCTACGTGATCGACACGGGCGAGCCCCACAGTTTCAGCAATCCGTCGGGGCAGGTCTGCCGCATCGTCAGCGCCCACACCCCGGCCAACTTCTAGTGTCGAGACATCGTCTCGTTTGGGAAAAGAACTTGTAAGGAAACAGGGATCATGACCGAACATGTAAACAGTTACTACGCAGCCAGTGCCAACCAACACGCGCCCTATCCGACGCTGACCGAACAGCTGGAGTGCGACGTCTGCGTCATCGGGGCAGGTTATACCGGCCTCTCCAGCGCATTGCATCTGGTGGAAAAGGGCTATTCGGTGGTGGTACTGGAGGCGGCCCGGGTGGGTTTTGGCGCCAGCGGGCGCAACGGCGGCCAGATCGTCAACTCCTACAGCCGCGACATCGACACCATAGAAGCGAATTGCCCGCCGGAACAGGCCAGGCTGCTCGGTTCCATGCTGTTTGAGGGGGGCCAGATCATCCGCGAGCGGATCAAGCGCTACAACATCCAGTGTGACCTGCAGGAGGGTGGGGTGTTCGCCGCCGAGACCGAGAAGCAGTTGCACGAGCTCAAGGCGCAGCAGGCGCGCTGGGAGAAGTGGGGCAACGACAAGCTGGAGCTGCTCGATGCCGACGGTGTGCGCGAGGTGGTAGCGAGCGATCGCTACGTCGGCGCCCTGCTCGACAAGAGCGGCGGCCACATTCACCCCCTCAACCTGGCGCTGGGGGAGGCGGAGGCGATCCGCTTGCAGGGGGGCAAGATCTTCGAACAGTCTGCCGTCACCAGCATCACGCCGGGTCAGCCTGCCCTGGTCAAGACCGCCAAGGGGGCGGTCAAGGCGCGCTACGTGGTGGTGGCCGGCAACGCCTACCTCGGCAACCTGGTGCCCGAGCTTGCCGGCAAGAGCATGCCGTGCGGCACTCAGGTGATCGCCACCGAGGTGTTGGGGGAGGAGCGGGCCCGCTCGCTGCTGCCGCAAAACTACTGCCTGGAAGATTGCAACTACCTGCTCGACTACTACCGCACCTCTGGCGATCACCGGCTGATCTACGGCGGTGGCGTGGTCTATGGGGCGCGGGATCCGGCAGACATCGAGCGGCTGATCATCCCCAAGATGCTCAAGACCTTCCCCCAGCTGGCAGACGTCAAGGTGGAATACACCTGGACCGGCAACTTCCTGCTCACCCTGTCGCGCCTGCCGCAGTTTGGCCGCATCGGCCACAACATCTATTACATGCAGGGCTACAGCGGCCATGGCGTCACCTGTACCCATCTGGCGGGCAAGCTGCTCTCCGAGGTGTTGAGCGGTCAGGCGGAGCGCTTCGATGCGTTCGCCAAGCTGCCGCACTACCCCTTCCCGGGTGGCCGCCTGTTCCGGATCCCCTTCACCGCCGCCGGCGCCGCCTGGTACACCCTGCGCGATCGGCTGGGGGTATGAGTCGGCCCGTGCCGGGCTTACTATCAAGGAAAAAGAAACACCGCCAGCTGGCGGTGTTTTGCTTTCTATGGGCGCTTATTGGGCCAGGGATTTCAACTGCTGCTTGTCCGGCGGGTTGTTCCAGTCGATGGGGCCATGGGTGAAGCGGTATTGCAGGCGGGGCAGGCTGGTCTCCAGCCACTCATCCCGAAAATAGGCGTAGCCCTGATCCCAGTCCGGGTCGTTAGCCCAGCCGGTCTGCAGGAAGTAGAGTCGGGTGCCCTGACCTTCCGGCACGAAGCGCAGGCAGACCTGGGTCTTCTGTTGGCGGATATGGGGCAGGGAGGGGGGAAAATTCCAGCTGAAACTGAGCAGGTCGTGGGGCATGACGGCCATCACCCGGCAACCTTCGCTGCCACGCTCGCCCAGCGGGGCATCGGGTCTGAAATAGATTTCGAAGGGACCATTCGGTTCCGGCACCATCAGGCATTCCGGCGCCAGAAAACTGCGCAGGCCGCTTTCGGTTGTCCAGGCACGCCAGACGTCGTCGATATGGGCCGGAACAAAGATATTGCCTTCTATCTGCTTGTTATCCATAAATCAGCGAGCCTCAAAACATCCATACACGGGACTCAGGCAGTATAGTCCCATGGCTCATGAAATGGACAGAGGTGTGTCACACCCCTGCCATTGCGGCGGCGTTATTCTGTGCCGGTGATTTGACAGGGCCCCCGTGTTCCATGGAGAGTGGGGTGGTACTCATATGACAGGGACAGTTTGATGATCAGAGCCATGCGAGAGACGGATATTCCCCAGTTGGCGCAGCTGTTTTTGAAAGGGCGGCGTCAGACCTTTCACTGGGTCGATCCCGCCCAGTTCCGGCTGGAAGATTTTGACGAGCAGACCCGGGGCGAGCAGATCTGGGTGGCCGAGCAGGGGGGGACACCCTGCGGCTTCATCTCCATCTGGGGCGATGAGAGCTTTGTGCACCACCTCTATGTTTCGGCCGACTGGCATGGCCAGGGCATGGGACGGGCCCTGCTGAATCAGGGGCTGGCCCCCTTCAACAAGCCTGCATCCCTCAAGGTGGCCACCAACAACACGGCGGCGCTGGCGTTTTATCACCGGCTGGGTTGGCAGAACACGGCGGAAACCGGCCACTGCGAGATCACCGGCCCCTGGCGGCGACTGATCCTGGAATAAGCCGTTTTGTCATGCCCCGTTTGCCTATTCGCACTGGAGAGGTTGCCGGCAGCCATCGCCGGCAATATATAGTGTCAATTGTCTACCTAGAGTCTCGTGTGAGTGGCGGAAAAATTAACAGCCGTGGCTAATTGTAAAAATAGCTGGCATCACCTGCCGGAAAATATGACAAGCTGTGCCGGATCTATTTGCCATGCGTTACATGGGGGAATTGCATGGTAAACGATCTTGCAGGCGGGCCAATGAGTAATGGCTGAATAAAGTGGCCGCTATATTCAGCCAGAACTTTTTTGTTAAGAAAGTGACAGCTCTTATAAAAACATTATGTTGTTCTCAAACTGCCGTGCTATTCTCAAGCTGTGTTATCCCTGTGACAAACAAAAATAATTCTGTGAGGAAGTAATGAACGAGTTTCTGAAAGTTCTGCTGAACATTCGCAGCCTGCGTGCGGCCATCCGTGAATTGCCGTTTGAACAGCTGCAAGAAGCAAAAGAGAAGTTCGATCTGGTATATAACGAGCGTGCCGATTCTGTTGAACAGGAGCGTGCCGAGCAGGAAGAGCGTCAGCGCAAGCTGAACGAGTTCACCGAAATGCTGCAGCAGGCCGGTATCGATCCCCGTGAACTGCTGAACAGCGCTGCCGCCCCGGCTGCCGCTGCCGGCGCAACCAAGAGCAAGCGTGCTCCGCGTCCTGCCAAGTACAAGTACCAGGAAGATGGCCAGGAGAAGACCTGGACCGGTCAGGGCCGTATGCCCAAGGCCATTGCCGAGCAAGTTGCGCTGGGCAAGGATCTGAATGATTTCCTGATCTGATCCCTTCGGTCGATCATGAATGATGCCGCCCATGAGGCGGCATTATTATTTGTGCTCATTGAAAGCCGCCCCTGTCAATTCCCCATGCTGTTTTATCCGACTGGTTTTTGTCGCATGATGTCACCCCTATTTGTTGCCGCCTGATTGAACGATTAATTTCCAGTTGGCTGGTTTTTTCATCACCGACATCGTTTTTATGGTGTGACTGGCTGCCTTCTTCCCCTCCTGTTGCTGGACTCATATAGCCCGTCAAGTATTAGGTAGGTCATTCCAGGACGATACCATCAGCATTAAGAGATCACCTGTTTCTGGCGCTTTGCCTCCCCCCTTTGGTTGTTGTTCATGGCATTAATCGGTCTGCTCACTGTTTGCGACCTGGTTGGACGAACCACAGCGTATTACCCCGGTTGTTTTATTGCGGCAGGCGCCGGATACCTGCGCACTTTTTATGGGAAAGAGATGCCCTGGGCATTTAATCGGTGGTATGGCGGGGAGATTGGAAAAGGAAAGTGGGGAAATAATAAGGCTCCCGTTACGGGAGCCTTATTCACCCGATGGATTCAACTTGCCAGCTGGGCCGGCCAGCGAACAGGGTCCGGCCGGGGCTGTCCCGGATATTGGCGGCGCCGCTCGACGGCATCCGCCAGCATGGCAAGCAGGGTCTGGGTATCGTCCCAGCACAGGCAGGCATCGGTGACCGACTGGCCGTAGACCAGTTCGCTCAGAGGGGCCGGTTTCTGGCTGCCCCCCTGCAGGAAACTCTCGACCATGACGGCGGCGATGGCGTCGCTGCCTTCTGCCAGCTGACGGCAGAGCTCTCCCGCCACCCGGATCTGGTTCTTGTGCAGCTTCTGGCTGTTGCCATGGCTGCAATCCACCATCAGCCGGGGGGAGAGCCCCTGCCGTGCCAGCCGTTCGGCTGCCTCTTCCACGTCGCTCTGGTGGTAATTGGGGCGGGTGCCGCCGCGCAAAATGATGTGGCCGGCCGGGTTGCCTTCACTCTTGATCACCACCATGCCGCCCTGGCTGCCGGGGGCGGTAAACAGATGGGAGGCTTCGCTCGCCTGAATGGCATCGATGGCCACCCGGATGTTGCCG
This sequence comes from Aeromonas sp. R5-3, assembly GCF_040908225.1. Lineage (NCBI taxonomy): Bacteria > Pseudomonadati > Pseudomonadota > Gammaproteobacteria > Aeromonadales > Aeromonadaceae > Aeromonas > Aeromonas sp. R5-3. Next base: position 571,431 of record NZ_JBFODH010000029.1, read on the forward strand.
TCCGTCCCGTTCTTGAAGCCGACGGGGCAGGGCAGGGCCGAGGCCAGCTGCCGGTGAACTTGCGACTCTGTGGTGCGGGCACCGATCGCCCCCCAGCTGATGAGATCGGCCAGGTAGAGGAAGCTGGTGGTATCGAGAAACTCGGTGGCGGTGGCCAGCCCCAGCTGGTTGATGTCGAGCAGCAGCTGGCGCGCGAGCCGCATGCCGTGGTTGATGTCGTTGCTGCCATCCAGATGGGGATCGAACACCAGCCCCTTCCAGCCCACCGTGGTGCGGGGCTTCTCGAAATAGGTGCGCATCACTATCTGCAGCCGATCCTGATAGGCGTGGGCCAGCGAGGCCAGCCGTCTGGCGTAGTCGAGGGCGGCGAGGGGATCGTGGATGGAGCAGGGGCCAATCACCACCAGCAGGCGATCGTCCTCTCCTGCCAGGATCCGGCGAGCCTGCTGGCGGTGCTGGTCGATCCGGGTCGCCAGCTCGGCGGGACAGGGATGAAGTGCCAACAGGTCGGCAGGAGTGGGGAGTGCCTCCACCGCGAAGGCGCGCATTACCGAGTTTAAAACTGCCATCTGGATTACCTTGCTGTGCATAGGAATGAGTGACGTGCACTCCACACCGGAACCCGGACGGGAGCTGCAATGGGGCGTCATCACCTGTTATTGTTGAGAGTGATTATCATTATCTTGTTGTCGGCCGCAAATGCAAGCACAACCGAGTGGCACACCAGAATGGGGGGAGAGCGCCGGTGGGCAAGGCCGCTCCAATGGCAATCAAGCCCATGACCGGCAGGCCATGGGCTTGATATTTCAGGACAAAATCAGCTGATTCAGCTGTCCATCACGTCGTGACGGGCATGGTGATAGGCCTCTTCATCCTTGCCGTGGCGCCAGTAGGGCACGGCGTACACCCGGGTGCGATCCACCTCGAGCGTGCGCCGTACGTGACGGCGCATGGGGACCACCAAGCCCTCTTCCCCGCCAAACCAGAAGTAGCTCTGTTGCTCCTCCAGCGGCAGGGCGGTGAAGTACTCCACCAGCGGCGCCGTCTGCTCAGGGGTGCCGACAAACCAGCGCAGGCTTACCCCGGCGGGCAGCGACAGATCCTGCACATCTTCCTGATAGGGCACCAGCAGGGCGATGTGGCCGCGGGCATCGGCAGGCATCACCTCAATCATGGCGCTGATGGCGGGCAGGGCGGTGAGATCCCCCACCATGTAGTAGTAACTGGCCGGTTGCAGCATGGGATCCGGGCCACCGGGGCCCGAGATGGCCAGCAGATCGCCGGGCTTGGCCTGGCTGGCGAAACGGCTGGCGGGGCCGCCATCATCGTGCAGGGCGAAGTCGATATCCAGCTCCAGCGCCTCGCGGCGAAACGCGCGAATGGTGAAGGTGCGCATGATGGGACGCTGGCTCGGGTCTTCCCAGCGCGGCCCCTGCGGGGTGGGGGTGGGCAGCACGGCATGGGCCTGGCCCGGCTGGGGCAGCATGATCTTGATATGGGCGCCGCCACAGGTGAAGGGGTAGTCAGCGAGCTCCGGGCTGGTCAGGCAGATCCGGCGCAGGTGCGGGCTCACATCCTGAATGTGCTTGACCGTGAGCAGGCGGGGGCGGTTGACCGGGGCGGACTGGGACATGGGCATACTCCTGACTGATAATGGCGCCCATTCTTCATTAAATGAAAATTATTATCAATTGGTTTGTGTGACAGAGTCAGAGAGGGGAAAACGAAGGGAAGTTCAGTGGCGTGCAGAAAATAGCCCCCTCGCCATGGGGCGAGGGGGCTGGGTTCAGGGGCGATCGCTGCCCCCCAGCGCCTTGTAGATCCTGGCCATGGTGTTGAGCTGCTCCTTCTGCTGGCCGAGCAGGGCGAGCTCGGCGTCCCACAGCCGGTTCTGTTCATCCAGCCAGGGTTGTACCCCGGTGGCGCCGGCCTGGTAGCGGGCTCTCGCCAGCCGCTCCGCCTCTTTGGCAAAGTCCAGCTGCTCGGCCAGGTAGCTCAGGCGTTGCTCGCCGTGGTGGCGGGCGGCCAGACCATCCTCCACCTCCACCAGCGCGCCATAAAGCTGCTTGCGAAACTCCGCTTCGGCGATCTGGTAATCGAGCTTGGAACTGGCGATGGCGAGCCGGGTCTTGTTGTACTCGAGGAAGGGCAGCGCCAACGAGGCGCCCAGTGTGCCCACCGGGTTTTGCAGCACCTGGGTCAGGGTATCCGAGCTACTACTAGCGCCGCCGGTCAGCTTCAATGTGGGGTAGAGACCGGTGCGGATCTCGTCCCCCTTCGCCAGGGTCTTGCGCAGGCGCAGCTCGGCGGCGCGCACGTCGGGGCGCCGCGCCAGCACATCGGCCGGAATGCCGACCGCCAGGGTGGGGATGGCGGCCGTCGGCAGCGCCTTGGGCTCGAATGCCAGCGGACCGTTGCTGCGACCGAGCAACAGGCGCAGGGCGTTGCGGGCCTGCTCCTGCTGCATCAGGAGCGAGCTGAGCTCCGCCTGCTTGCCGGCCTTCTGCTGGCTGGCCTGCACCAGATCGAGCCGGGTCACGGCGCCGGCCCGGTACTTGGCCTGGGTCAGCTGCTCGGCGCGCTCATAGTTGGCGAGCTGCTGCTGGCCCAGGGAAATGGCCGAGCCGAGGTAGGCCAGCTGCCAATATTGCTCGAGCGCCTTGCCGATCAGCATCAGGCGGGTGGCGGCCAGATCCTGGGCGGACGCCTCGGCCTCCCAGCTCGCCTGATCCCGCACCGAGGCCAGCCTGCCCCACAGATCCACCTCGTAGCCGAGGGTCAGGGAGGGGCCCATGCTGCCTTCACTCTTGCCGCTCTTCAGATTCTTGGTGCCATTGCCGCCGAGGCTGGCATCGACCGAGGGGGTCAGGTTGGTGTCGGCCAGATCGGCACTGAGCAGAGCGCTGCGCAGGCGCAGGCCGGCGACCTGCATGTCCGGGTTGGCAGCCAGCACGGCCTCGATCAGCCGATTGAGCTCGGGATCGTGGAAGCCTTGCCACCAGGGGCCGGCCAGCTGGCGGGTGAGACCGTCCTCCGGCTGCTGCCAGTGGTCGGCCAATGCCAGCTCCTGCCGCTGATAGCTGCTCTGCTGGCTGCAGGCGCCGAGGCCGAGCGCCAGGGTGAGGCAGAGCCCCAGTTTGGATAAGTGGTACATCGTCATTCCCTCGCCAGCGCCTCGACCGGATCGAGCCGGGCGGCATTGCGGGCGGGCAGATAGCCAAACAGGATCCCGATGAGCGAGGAACAGCCAAACGCCATCAGGATGGAAAAGAGCGAGAAGTGCATCTGGATGCTCTCCACGAACAGGGAGAAGAGCAGGCCGATGAAGAGGGAGACCCCCACCCCGAGCATGCCCCCCAGCAGGCTCACCATCACCGCTTCGATCAGAAACTGCTGCAGTATGTCCGACTGGCGGGCACCGACCGCGATGCGGATGCCGATCTCGCGGGTGCGCTCCACCACCGACACCAGCATGATGTTCATCACCCCGACGCCGCCGACGATGAGGGAGATCACCGCGATGGCGGAGACCAGTAGGGTCATGGTGGCGGTGGTCTTCTCCACCGACTTGATGATGCTGTCGCTGCTGAAGGTGAAGAAGTCCTTCACCCCGTGGCGCTGGGTCAGCAGCTCGATGGCGGCCTGTTCGGCCAGCGCCGGTTGCACCCCGTCCTTGACCCGGATGGTGAGCTGGCTGAAGTGGTTCTGGGAGATGAGGCGGCTCATCACGGCGCTGTAGGGCAGCCAGACGTTCACCGACTGGCCGCTGCGGCCAAACCCGGTCTCCTCTTCCACCACGCCGACGATGCGCACCGGTAGGGTGCCGACCAGCACCACCTGGCCGACGGGATCCTGTTTGCCGAGCAGGCTCTCTATGGTCTTGCCGTCCACCACCGCCACCGCGGTCCGGTTCTGGATGTCGCGCTCGTCAAACAGCCGGCCGTTGGTGAGCTTCATCCCCTTGACCCGGAAGAAGTCGCTGCCGACCCCGACTATGCTGCCGCTGTTGGTCTTGTTGCGATAGCGCAGCTGGCCGGAGGCGGCGATCTGGGGGCTGGCCCCTTCCAGGTAGGGTTGGCCGAGCAGGGCGTCGAGATCCCGCTTGTTGAGGGTCTGGATGCTGGCGGCCTTCTCGTCCCCCCAATCCTTGCCGGGGAAGATGTCGATGGTATTGGTGCCCATGGCGTTGATCTGGTCGATCACCTTGGCACGGGCCCCCTGGCCGAGCGCCACCACGCTCACCACGGCGGCGATGCCGATGATGATGCCAAGCATGGTGAGGAAGGTGCGCATGCGGTGGGCCAGCATGGCGTGCAGCGCCATGCGTGCCGCTTCCCGGTAGCGATCCCAGTCGTGGCCTGCCCCTTCCTTGCCGGCGGGGGCGGTGGTCGGGGTCACGGGGGCGGCGGCCGGTTTGCGGCCGCTGTCCTCCTGCACCCGGCCATCCTTGAGAGTGATGATCCGGTCGGCGTGGCTGGCCACCTCCATGTCGTGGGTCACCAGGATGATGGTGTGGCCCTGGGCGTGCAGCTCCCTGAGGATGGCCATCACCTCCTTGCCGCTCTGGCTGTCGAGGGCCCCGGTGGGTTCGTCCGCCAGGATCACCTCGCCGCCGTTGGCCAGCGCACGGGCGATACTGACCCGCTGCTGCTGGCCGCCGGAGAGCTGGCTCGGGGTGTGATGGCTGCGCTCGCTGAGCCCCAGTCGCGCCAGCAGTGCCTGGGAGCGGGCCTGGCGCTCGGCCCGTGGCGTGCCGGCGTAGACGGCCGGGATCTCCACGTTGGCGGCGGCATTGAGGTGCGGCAACAGGTGGTAGCGCTGAAAGATGAAGCCGAAGTGGTGACAGCGCAGCCTGGCGAGGGAGAGGGCGTCCAGGGTGGCGGTGTCCTGGCCGCGGAACAGGTACTGGCCGCTGCTCGGCCGATCGAGGCAGCCGAGCAGGTTCATCAGGGTCGACTTGCCGGAGCCGGAGGCGCCGACGATGGCGATCATCTCTCCCGCCTCGATGGTGAGATCGAGGGGATGGAGCACGGTCACTTCCTGCTCTCCGCTCTGGTAGCGCCGCTCGATCCCCTTGAGCTGGATCAGAGGCTCGCTCACAGCATGATCTCCACGTCATTGCCACTGACCGGCGAACCCTGGTTCAGGGTGACCTTCTCCTGTTCGCTCAGGCCGCTGACCACCTCCACCTTGATGTCATCCTTCATGCCGGTTTTGATGCGGCGAGTCTCCTTCTGGTCATCCTCCTTGAGCAGGGTGACCTCGTACTCGTTCTCCCCGAGCTTCTTGCCAAGGGCGGTCTGCGGAATGGTCAGCACCTGCTTGCGCTCGCCGAGCACTATGGTGACCTGGGTGGTCATGGCGACCCGCAGGGTGTGATCCGGGTTGGGCACGTCGAACAGGGCGTAGTAGTAGACGGCGGCGTTGTTGGTGGCCGTGGTGCTGGTGGCCTGCTCATTGATGTTGGTGGGGGCCAGCTCGACGGTGCGCAGGGTGCCGTGATAGCGGGTGTCCGGATCCCCCATCAGGGTGAAATAGACCGGCATGCCAGCCTTGACCCGGGTGACGTCCGCTTCGGAGATCTGCGCCTTGACCGTCATGGTCTCCAGGTTGGCGAGCTTGAGCAGGGTCGGCACCGTCTGGCTGGCGGCCAGGGTCTGCCCCTGGCGGGTCACTATGCTGACGACGGTGCCATCCATGGGCGCCTGAATGCGGTTGTAGCCGAGCTCCGTCTTGGCTCGCTCCACCTTGATCTGGGCATTGTCGACTTCAGCCAATGCCCCCTGCAGCTCGGCTCTGGTCACGGCCAGCTGGGCTTCGGCGCTTTCCAGATCGGCGCGCGAGCTCGCCTCCTGCCTGAACATCTGCTGCTGGCGACGCCAGCTCAGCTCGTTCTGCTTGAGCTGGGCCTGCTTGATCTTGAGCTGGGCGCGGCGGCTGGCGAGATCCGCCTCGGCGGTCTTGAGGTTGTTCTGGGCGATCAG